>CAIOHR010000058.1 GCA_903858115.1 uncultured Pirellula sp.
CCCAATCCCTTTGACCGATTGAAGGATCTCAATCGTTCGCTCGTTCGCCGTGTCCTTTTCAAGCATCTTCGCAAGTTGCGAATCTCGCTTCCATTGCAACAAGCAATTTCTTAGATTTCAACTTCTTGCAAAGGTCGTTGACATTTGGAAACATCAGATTCCAAGCTTGATTCTAATCAACACGACTAATGCGTCGTTCACGCTAGATACTAGGCATTTGGTGGCCTAGCCCAAGAACAGTTAGTGTTTCGGATGTGTCCAAATCATTTCGATCAATCCAATCGAGACATTGGAACGATAAGTTCCGCCCAACCTCACTAACATTGCGGGCGAATGTTGATATCTCTTCGTTGAAGAACATCCGTTCGCCCGCCTTGATGTGGATTTCTGAACCTGGGGTTGCGCCGCTATCGCGTGCTTACCCCAGGCTAATGAATGCCGTCCCTTCAGGACTCTCGCGTCGCTTCGCGACCAAACTCAACGGTCGCTCTTTCTCCACGCCGTCGCGACCAAGACCCAAATGAATCGACATGAAAACGGCCGGGTTGGCACGACCATTCAGCAGGCGAGTGCATGGGTGGCACGTCCCTGGAGAGAGACAAAGGTGACAGGCACCGTGTTTGCAATTTTGACAACATTCTCGCACTTTGTTAGTGGGCTTTTTGGCTGATGCCCGACAACCTTGGACTTCCTAGCGCAGAGACACCAAGACGCAATTCGATCAATCCGATCGTGGTATTGGAACAGTGAAGTCCCGCCCAAATCACGGACATTGCGGGCGAATGTTGATGTCTCTTCGTTGTAGACCGACCGATCGCCCGCTTTGATGTGGATTTCTGAACCTGGGGTTGCGCCGCTATCGCGTGCTTACCCCAGGCTAGAGGAATGCCGTCCCTTTCAGGACTCTCGCGTCGCTTCGCGACCAAACTCAATGGTCACTCTTTCTCCACGCCGTCGCGACCCAAGACCCAAATGAATCGACATGGAAACGGCCGGGTTGGCACGACCATTCAGGCGAGTTCATGGGTGGCACTTCCCTGAGTCTTCGAAGGGCGTGGAAGTACTATGCTCTTCCTTCCTCTCGAGAATCTTCAGATTCGCTTTGCTGAATCTGATTGAATTATCCTGATGAAAAGAAGACCTTGTATTTGAATTGAGGCCCCCCACGCCCATCGCAAAAGCAAAGCCTCTGGGCCTTGATTGTCGTCGATCGGAAGGCGACCGATATGTTGCCAGAATAGGAGTCTGCCATCGAGTATCCTAGTGCTTCATAAGCTCTAGTGTCACCTCATGTACTAGCTAGATCTGTTCTGAGTTCGTCCTTGGTCAATTCGATCTTGGAAGTGTAAATGCGGCTCAGGCAAATTGGCGTGTGGATTTCTCGAAAGTTGATATGGCGGCAGGATTTTCGTGTTATGATATGCACCTTGGTTCACCCTTTGCCCGTTAGATCAAAATTCTCGTCCGAGGAACTACATGAGTAATGTCGCCGAGTCGATGCAACAAGAAGCCGAACGATTTCGATCTCGCTATGCTGCTGTCAAGGAGCAGATAGGCAGAGTCATCGTCGGCCATGACGACATTGTGAACGGCGTGTTGACGGCGATGTTTGTAGGTGGCCACTGTTTGCTCGAAGGTGTGCCTGGGTTGGGGAAGACGATGTTGATCAAGACATTGTCGGAGACGTTGTCTTTGGATTTCAATCGTATTCAGTTTACCCCAGACTTGATGCCATCGGATATTCTCGGAACGAACATGATTGTCGAGAACGAAGGGCGGCGCCAGTTTCAGTTTCAAAAGGGGCCGATTTTCACCCAGATCTGTTTGGCAGATGAAATCAACCGAGCGACGCCGAAGACGCAATCCGCTTTGTTAGAAACGATGCAGGAAGGGACCGTCACGGTATCCGGCAATCGGTATGAATTGACGAAACCTTTTTTTGTGTTGGCGACACAGAATCCTATTGAGCAAGAAGGGACGTATCCATTGCCCGAGGCGCAGTTGGATCGATTCCTGTTCAAGTTGGTAGTGGGGTATTCGACGCGAGAAGAGCTCAACACCATCATTGATCGGACGACGCGTGGCGAGATCATTCGACCCGAGAAAGTAATGGACGGCACCGAGATTCAGCATTGGCAAAAGCTAGTGCGTCAAGTGGTGCTAGCGAAGCATGTTCAGGACTATGCGGCTCGACTTATATTGGCAACACATCCGGGCGGCAAGCTTGCACCGGAAGTCACCAATCAGTACATCCGCTGGGGTTCAAGTCCTCGGGGAGCACAAACTATTGCGTTGGCGTCCAAGGTGAGAGCATTGCTTGATGGGCGATACAATGTGAGCTTCGAAGATATTCGTCGTGTTTATTTGCCCGCGATGCGTCACCGCGTGTTGCTCAATTTCGAAGCACAAGCCGAAGGGATCGAAGTGGATCGTGTTCTACTGGACATTCTTGAAAAAGTTACGGAACGGGCTGATGACTTGACATAGTGTCCGTCTCGATTCGAGTTGATTTCAGCGATTACTCTTTTGAGGTTGTCTCGCTATAATGAGCTGAGACAAATACTCCTCAGGACCTAGGCTTATGTCCACGACCATTCCAATGCAGCTTTCGCGGATCATCATCAGCGAAATTAGCGACAACCAAGTGATCTATCTCAAAGAGATCGAAGGCGAACGGCAATTTCCGATCTTGATAGGCATCTTTGAAGCGACCAGTATTGACCGCCGCGTGAAGAATGGAGCGCGTCCACCTCGGCCGTTGACACATGACCTGGTGGTCCAAGTGGCCGAGGCACTTGGTGGTGAGATGGAAAGTGTCGTGATCTCTGACTTGAAAGAGCAGACTTATTTTGCTCACATCCGGATCAAACGTGGAGAAGAGTTTTTTGAAATCGATTGCCGCCCTTCCGATGCGATCGCAATCGCGGTGACCTTTCAACCACCGCTTCCAATTTATGTCGCAGAAGAAGTGCTCGATCGAGTGTCTGGAAAGCCTGAATAAAACCGCATGTCGGAATCACCATCCCCTGCCCGGTCATCTCTTCCCAAACGTATTCCTTTCAAAGTCGATATTGCGGGCGTGATTGAGATTATGGGTACATCGTTGTACTCGAATCCGAACACCCCCGTTCGAGAGTTGTTGCAGAATGCGCATGATGCAATCATGCGGCGACGAGCGAAAGACCTTAGTTACCATGGACGCATCGATGTCGTCCAAGACGCTGCGAATCGAACTCTTAGTTTTCATGACAACGGCATAGGGCTTTCTCCTGCCGAAGCAGAGGACTATCTCGGAACGCTCGGGATCGGCCTTACGGGATTGATCAAAAAGGGGTTCACTCCGGAGAATCTAGAAGCGGCCACGCCAGCGAGCAAGAAAGATGGCAGCACCCTGATCGGTCAGTTTGGGATCGGTTTATTCTCGGGCTTTATGTTGGCGGATCGAATCGTAGTCGACAGTTTGCGATTCGAAGGAGAGCAAGCGATCCGTTGGGAAGCGGGTGCTGGAACCGACATCGAACTATCCGAATCGACTCGTACAACGATCGGCACTTCGGTCACGCTGTACCTGAAGTCCAATTATGGGATTTTTGCCGAAGACGAAGAGTTGTTAGAAGAGAGTATCAAGCAGTATGCGGATTTTCTGCCGATACCGATTTTTCTGAACGAGTCGAAAGCCCGCGTGAATTTGATCCAAGCCGCTTGGTTGGAACCGACCCCTGACAACGATACGATTGTAGAAGAGTTGTCTTCGTATTTCGGTGAAACACCACTCGAGACAATCCCGATCGCCATTGAGTCGCCTGTCGCGGTGCGTGGCGCTGTTTATGTGACTCCACAGCGAACGCCCGGCTTTGCTGACGAGGCAACGATTGCGGTGAGTGTCCGGCGCATGATTATTTCTCGCCATATCCGAGAATTGATACCTGGCTGGGCACCGTTTCTTCGCGGCGTGCTTGAGTTGCCGGATTGTTCTCCAACATCGAACAGGGAAGATTTGGTTCGTGATCCTGTCTTTGCTGCCGTCTGTGACTCGCTCGAAGAGTCGATTTATCGACATTTTGAAACGTTGGCAATGAAGTCACCATCGCGATGGCAAGCCATACTCCAATGGCATCGGTATACGTTTGCCGGAATGGCCGTCTACGATGATCGTTTGCGAGAGTTGCTTCGGAGTACTTATCGTTTTTTGACCTCGCATGGTGAGTTGACCGTTAGCGAAATTCTATCTCGAAGCAATGCAGATCCGCTTGTCGAGTCGAGTGCCGATTACGTTGTGTGGTATAACGCGGATCGGCGACAAGAAGTGTGGTTAAACGAGTTCTTTTCTGCGACGGAGTCCCCGTGCGTCCATACGCTTCGAAGTTTCGAAGAAACGCTTCTGGCAACGATGCTTGGGCAATCCGAAGGAAGTCGTTCTGAATTGCGGACGGCTAGTCCATCGTCATTGAATTTTAGCGAGTCAATCCTAGGCATTACGGACCGCAGAGATGCTGAATCGGAATGGCAGGAGTATCTGAGCAAGCTCAATGTGAATGTATTCGTCGCGAGTTCAAAAACCTGCCCTCCAGTACTTGCATTTATCAATGAGCGGTACGAGTTGTCGAAGACTTTTGATGAGATTCGAGAAAACGGTGATTTGCCGAAGGGATTTGAACGAATCATTCAGCAACATTTCGAACGTCAACCCGCTGGTAAGAATGAAGTGATTCTGAACAGGCATCACAATGTTGTAAAGAAGGCCATGATTCACGGAATCGATAGCCCAATGGCAAATGTGCTGCGAGTGCTGGTCGTCGCTGCTCTTACCAAGGCCGGAGCGAAATTAAGTCGAGAAGCTCAGGAGTACCAGTCGATCGATTTGTCCTCGATCACGGACGCTCTCGATAGGTCTTAGGGATCTTTCGCGGGTGTTTCAATCCCTACAAATGATTCGTTGATTTCGCGACCTGTGGGTAGCAGTAAATCAGAAGCGAAAATCTATTGGTGTCTTTCGATTTTGCCGATCACCACAGTGTTAAGGCCCCTTAACACCGATTGCCCCAATCGACAAACAGCACATTTGCAAACGTTAATGCCCCTATGCGTCCTGACGATGTTCTTTCGCCATTGCTCGGCGACACGGCTTCCAACAAGTCCTTTATCAAGTTTGGAAATCAGCCCGCCATCCTCGAAAATGCACCGAAGGAGCTAACAGAAGCGGATCAGATCGTATTGAAAAGCTTTCCCGTGGAGACGATTGAATCGATCAAGCAGACCATAACGGAAACGCAAGATTGCTTGATGGAGTCCGTTTCGTCGCTTCAACGAAGAATGGGATTTCAAGTCTCTCGAGTCACATCGGCGGTGAGTCATCTCGCCAAGGAAGTGAGCGATAACTTGATGGCGGTTTTTAGTGTTTTAGCAACACATTCCCATGTAAGCGACACCCATCTTCTCCAAAAGATCGCTCGCCATTCCACGAATGTATCAACACTCGGGATCATGATGAGCATCCTCCGCGGTGACGATGATCGGACGATAAGTGAAATAGGATTAGCTGGACTTTTGCATGATACCTCGATTCTGTTTCAGCCAGACTGGTTTGTACTAGACCCGGTTTCGCGTACGGAGACAGCTAGGAAGCAATTTCGGTCTCACTCACTGGCTAGTGCATCCCTTTTTGAAGGTTTGCCGGGTGTGTCAGAGTCTGTAATAAAGATGATTCGTGAAGTACATGAACAATTCGATGGTTCCGGGTTCCCGTTTGGGAAGTCTCGCGAGGAATTGCACTCTGGCTCGCTTATTCTGAATCTAGCAGACGCATTTATCTCCTTGATTAGCCCAATTTCAGGCCCCCCCATCGTAGCTTCCGATGCAATGGCGGTTCTCTGTCATCACACGACGCGAGGAGCGTTTTCGAGGGATATCTTCCAGATATTTCTGGATAGTGTTTCTATCTATCCTGTGGGAACCGTGGTCAAACTGGATGACAAATCCGATGCAGTTGTGGTCAACAGCAACCGAAAAAAACCTTTACAACCTGTTGTACGATTGCTTCCAAACGGTGTTCCAGAAATCGATTTAAGCTATTCTGAGTTCCGCGTGATCGAGTTATCGCACGTAGGAGAGAGTACGAAGTCTAGAAGAGTAAGTCGAGCAAGTTTAGGCAAAGCGCTTTGGCGGAGTGAATTGGATATCCGTTAGATCTACTGTTGCGAGGAACGCAACTTCAACTAAGGCATTATTTGCCGTTCGCCTGAGCGGGCGCTCCAACTAAGTTAGCGAGCGGATTGACACATTCATCTGTGTGGTGAAAATAAAGAGCGGCGAGTCTTGCGAAATTGTGATTGACCACGGATTGAATCGTCCCGAAAGCTGAATCTTTATGCGTTGCGAGAAGGCTTCTTCATGACCTTTCTCCATGTATCGCTACTTGCGGGTGGATTGCTGGCACTCGTACCTATCGCTTTTCATATGTTGGGTCGCAGGCAACCGAAGGCATTGACCTTTCCTGCGATTCGGTTCGTTCGACAAACGGCGATTCAAGCGCAGAAAGGGTGGGCGATCAAGCGATGGCTCTTGTTGTCGCTCCGTGTCCTTTTGATATTGTTTGCTGCGTTTGCACTCGCTTCACCACGCGTCCCAAGTCAAATGTTCGCGACGTATCTTTTGATGGGATTGTTAGGTGTCTTGGCACTGCTAGCGACCGCTGCCGCGGCAACCGCTTTGGCAACCCGCAAATCCAGGATGATTATCGGCATCACCTCCTTTGTTGCGATACTGCTTTGGTTGGCCAGTGGTAGTTGGTTGCTATTGGCCAGTACTGGGAATGCATCCTCTATCTTGCCAACCAATACGGGACCGATTGCCGCGGCGATCATCATCGACACTTCTCCCTCGATGAGTTATCTCTACAAAAACGAGACTCGACTCGCTGCAGCCAAGGAAACGGCAGGCTGGCTCATGGATCGACTTCCTAATGGTAGTCAGATCGCGATTGTAAATTCGGATGCAACGGTACGATTGTTAGCAGATCGCGCGTCGGCAAATCGAATTCTTGACAAGACAATCGTAGAGGGACGCGCGTCCGGGTTGGTGCAGAGAATCACCAACGCGATCGAAGCCTTGAGAAAATCGGAACTGGAACGGCGTGAGATTTATGTGTTGTCTGACATGAACGCCGCTGGCTGGCAAGATGCAGATACGTCATCCATCGGAACCATGTTGGCGAAGAACCCTGACGGCACCGGAGTGGAAGGCCCAAACGTTCTCATCCAATTGGTTGACGTCAGCGTCCCAGCAGAAGAAATCAAGAATTGGGGAATCAAGAAATTTCGCTTGAGCCAACAATCAACTGTGCCAGGCTCTCAAGTAACGGTCGGAGTGGAAGTGGAGGGCTTTCCAGGAAGTGGACAAGAGCAGATGACCGTAGAGTTGCTCAAAGAAAAAGTAGACCGTGACTTGGTCGTGCGAAACGGCATATTGATCAAACCTGAACTCGAAACGGTAGATCGCCAGTTGATTGAGGTACCGGATGGTGGTAGTGTTCCTGTACAGTTCGCATGGAAAGGGCTTGCAGAAGGTATCAACCATGCCCAGATCAAGATCACTCGACCCGATCCACTCGAAGTAGACAATATTGTGTATCTCTCGGTGGAAGCGAAGGCTCAAGGGAGATCGTTGATTGTGGCGAACGATTTGCAGGATGCGAAGTTGATCGTATCGATGATCGATCCGGATGCCGTACTTTCCGAGAGTGGTCCGGACACGAGCTTTCCAACAGCAAAAATAGAGACGTTTGCCAAGCTTGCTATTGTCCCACTCAGCGATTACTCGAACGTTGTTTTGTATGATCCTGTCGATATCGATGCGAACACATGCGACAAACTTCAAGCTTGGGTGGAGCAAGGTGGCGGATTGATGATCGTGCTCGGGTCTGCCTACAAGTCGGCTGAGAGTCTGATGGATAGTCCGATCCAAACGTTGCTCCCAGGTGTCGTCAAGCGAATCACTCGGCGTTCGCTCGACAATCGTCAAACGGTCCTCACACCTGCGGTCAAGAATCATCCGATTTGGAGTATCTTTGAGCGACCCGTGGAAGAAATTCCATGGGTCGGATACCCCGTATTCAGGCATTGGGATATCGAGGATCTCAAACCTACAGCCTTCGCGTTGATGCGATTCACGCAAAGTGAACTACCTGCGCTGACGGAAGAGATTCGAAAGCAAGGGCGAATTGTAACTTGGTCGTTGCCCTATCCAGAGCCTATCGTGCACAAGCAAGGTGAGGAATGGAGCGAACTCTTTCGAACGACTTCCGATATATGGCCCGGCTTCGCGCTCTTTGATGGTTCGGTTCGATACCTAGCCTCGTGGAGTGATCAACAGCTAAATTACTCTGTGGATCAGCCAGCGGCGTTGGAAAACAATACCAAAACGATGCCACAGAAGTATTTGTTGTTCGATCCCAATGGGGAACAATCTTCCGTTGATTCGGGTGAAGAATCGCTGTTGGTCAACTATACGCGGTACGCAGGCCCCTATCGACTTAAGGGGCTTCGAACGCAAGGTCCAGTGGTGCGCGGGTTCTCCGTCAATGTCGACCCGAAGGAGATTCGGCTCGATCGCGCGTCCGTCGAAACATTGGATGCCGCCTTGGGCAAGGATAATATTCGCATCGCCAAAGAGCGGAATGAGATCGAGTCTTCGTTGGGCGAAGGTAGAAGCGGCCGCGATTTAACACCTTACTTTATGGTACTGTTGGTCATGCTATTCATGGCTGAGCAAACTATGGCGAGTCGGTTCTACAGTTCAACCATGCGATCGAGTAGCAACAGGAATGCAAGTAAAGCTCCATCGCGAGGAGCGGCGTGATGGACTGGTCGCTCAATCCATTGTTCGGTAGCTATTTCCTGGTGATCCTCTCTGCATTGGGGTTGATGATTGTTTTGATCCTGGTCCAGGAGGCAGGTCGCTTGACACGCAAGCAGTCCATTGTCCTTTGGGGACTGCGGTTGGGCATGTGCATGGTGCTGCTGTTGTTTCTTTTGCGACCGGGCGTCACCTTTACCAAGCAAAATAGTCCATCCGGTAGCATCGCGATCCTGATGGACGAATCGACGAGTATGTTGTTACCGTCAGGTGACGGAAAGATATCCAGATGGGAACAACAGGTCGAGATTCTGCAAAAGATTTGGGATCGACGCAGCCAATTAGGAAAAGACAACACCTGGTCGACATTCTTGTACAGCAACACCATTCGTCCTTTGGGTGGTGCAAAAGCTTCCGAGTCGACAGACGAAACAAAGCTCGTGCTTCCGTCCGAACCGTCCGGAACGATGACCGATATCGGTGGGCCGCTTGGACAGCTCATGGGTACAACTCTAGACTCTCCCTTATCGGCGGTGGTTTGGATGGGAGATGGAGCCCAGACGCAAACTCCATCTGGAGGTGATCCGCTGCACTTCGCCCGTAGACTCGCTCAGTTAGATGTCCCTCTCTATGTGATAGGGATTGGTCCACGTGCTGACAATGAGAACTCGCGAGACTTGAGCGTCGAAGGTGTTCCAGAACAGCTCGATGTGTTTACCAAGAACAAGCTCAACATACTTGGTACGTTGCGTTGCAGAGGCGTTGCGAATACAGAGGTCAATGTCCGACTGCTGTTGTATCGTGAGGGGCAATCCAATCAAGAGTTAGCTAGAACGCGCTTGAAACCCAGTCGAAGTGATGAGTCGCTTCCCTTTCAGCTTTCCATCATTGCGCCTGATCCAGGGGCGTACGAATTGGTGGTAGTTGCAGACCCGGTGGACCGAGAAGCCGTAGCACAAAACAACCAGTCGACGGTGTATCTCAACGTTCGCGATGGAGGGGCTCGAATCCTTTATATCGAAGGGGAAGCACGCTTTGAAATGCAGTTTATTCGGCGCTCCATCGGTGAAAGTTCGGATCTAAACGTGTCCGTTCTTGGTATCTACAAACCCCCAGTTCAAAAGTGGCCCGTCGATCTATCGCAAACACTTTCAGGAAGCGCATTTGACTGCATCGTTCTTGGAGATGTGAATTACAAAGCGATCGACGTTGCAGGGGCGGCAGCGATCGCAGACCAAGTTCGCAAAGGTGCGGGCCTAATAACCTTGGGCGGCTATAACTCGTATGGTCCAGGTGGCTGGGGGCAGTCTGCATTGAATGATGTGCTACCTGTTCAGTTAGGCGGCAATCCAGGAAAAGCGTTCGATGCCAAGGTCAATTTGCAGGATCATATAACGGAACCGATTCAGGTCGTTCCAAAAGGGAATTCAGAGTTATTGCAAATTGATACACCCGAGAACAATGCAAAGACATGGGCGAGTCTCAAGAAGCTCCCTGGTGCCAGTCGCTGGTCGGGAATCAAAAATCGGCCTGGAACCGTTCTGTTGGCGGAAAGCCAACGGGGGGATCCATTGATTGTTGCTGGCACTTTCGGCAATGGCCGAGTCATATCACTGGCGTTCGATAGTAGTTACCTTTGGGTTCGGCAAGGGAAGTCTGTTGAGCATAAGGCTTTTTGGCGAAAATTGATCTACTACTGTATGCGGCGCGAGGCGGTCGATGAAGGAATGCAGCTTCGTATGACGCAGCGTCGTGTTTTGTTGCAGCGTCCAGAGGAAGTCGTTCTAGAGTGGATTGCTGGATCCAGCGAGGCCGAGATGCCAGCGAATATCTCGATGCACTTATGGAAGATGGATGTGAAAAATCCTGACGGCAGCTATGGTCAAGATTTGGGGCTGATCCCTCTCGCGAAGAGAGACAATGGGTCGATGCGGGCAAGTTTTGCGGGTGCTAAAGAAGCAGGCCGATTCGAATGGCGTGCTCAGACGACCGCTTCGAACGGAAAGTCGATTGAAGCAAAACTGCCGTTCGTTGTCGTGGATCAATCGGTCGAAAGTTTGCAACCGATCCCCGATTGGCAATTGATGGAACAGATGGCCCGGTTGAATGCAAGTGCGGGGGGCACATTGATCGCTCCAGACCAGACAAATGATATCCTGACGCTGCTTCAGGAGCGACGCAAGCAATCGACAGAAACGACGATCGAGAACCGAAAACTTGGCGAGGGAGTTCTCGATAGTTGGGTAGCTTTTCTGTGTTTGGGTATGTTGATGCTATTGCAGTGGGCCCTTCGCAAAAAATGGAACTTGCCCTAGCCCGCGAAAACGACAAGTGAAAATTCGACTTGCAACCTATTTTTAGATTATGGCGGTGATTGGCCTATTGATTGGCTGGTTTGCTGACCATTATTCGCTTCAGAGAAAAGTGGATCGAGCGAAAGCAAAACTCAAGTTTCTTCAGTCTTTCGATGGTGATTCTATGTCCTTTTCACGGTGATTAGCGTTTTTCGTTTCCAGGTTTTTCCTTGCGGTCGTAGATTCGCGTTATAATTGGGTGTAGTTCGAGCAAGTGTTCTTACCGCTCCCCTCCTGCGCCGATCCCGCCGAATGAAAAAGACAACCCTCCCCATTCCTTTTTTCGCGTTGGTAACTTGTAGCGTCGTTCTGGCGTTTGCGGACGACAAGCCTATCATTCGATGGGACTTCCGCGAAGAAGAAACTTCGCGACTCCAAGCGGTGGGTGGAGTGCAACGCGACGTTCCTGGCCCTCGAGCACCCGAGTATCCGGACTTTGAATCGAACAATCACGCGGTCAAGTTCGATGGTCAAGGCGCGCACTATGTATTCGACGATCCCGGTCCCAATAGTGAGTTCGATTTCACGACTGGGGATGCCATCACGTTGGAGGCGTGGGTACAGGTAGAAGAGCTTCGCAAAAATGAACATGTTTATGTGATCAGCAAAGGGCGAACGGGCAATCGTGGATTCGTCGCTGACAATCAGAACTGGGCATTGCGGATAAAAGAAGATAAAGAAAAAGGTTGCGTCAGTTTTCTCTTTGCGACTCCACGCGAAAGCGGAAGCACTGCGCCGGATTCGCATTGGCATCGCTGGACTTCGGACGACGGATTCAAGCCTGGAAAACTGTGGCACCATATCGCGGTATCGTATCGATTTGGCGAACCAACCAGCATTCAATGTTGGATCGATGGTAAAGCCAAACCAGGCAAATGGGACATGGGTGGTGCCACCACTCAAACGCCGGTGGTCGATGACGATGCCATTTGGATCGGTTCTTCGCGTGGCGGCGCGGCGGCGAATAGTTTTCGAGGTTCCATGGACGCAATTGCTATTCATCGACAAGTGATTGCAGATTCTGTCATGAAGCTTCGCTACAAGTCGACGGCCGTGGAGAAGGTTGCCAAACCGTTGCCTGAAACTATGCCCGATATCCAGGACGTACCTCGCGGAAAGGTGCTTCTTTCTTTGCACGAGGGTATGCCGAGCCATACTCGTTGGCTTCAAGAAGGGGAGTCGTTTCCTGAAGAGACATTGCGGTTACCGCTTGATCATTTTTTGCTCGATCGATTGCCTCAACGTTTCGATGCATGGGGTATTCGAGCCAACTGGAAAGAACCAGTCCTTATTCGATTTACCGCCGATGTCGATTGGAAACCGGAATACCAGAAGCTTTTGACGCGGGTGCGTGGGCTGAGTCGACTTTGGGTCGATGGTCAGTTGATAGCCAGAGGCAAACCGATACCCGGTTCACCGAGTGGAGAAGAGCCGATGACACCGATCGCATTGCCACCTTCTCCAGGCATGCGAATTGCGGAACATCGACAGCAAGAGCTTTTTGGTCAAGTGGACTTCACCGAAGCGCGGCGATGTCGAGTGGTTCTAGAAATGGTTCTTGGCGGCAAAGGGTTTCGAACGGACCCAGGTGAAACGTGCGTCGCAGTGCAACTCGCCAGCGACGGCCCCTTTGTATTATTGAAGCCTGCGGATGCAGCCGAGTCTATGGTGATGCTCACCGATGCGGAAGTCGAGGCAGCCCTGCAACGATTGGAATCGGATTTGCAAAGCACCGATATGCAGCGACGTCGAGAGCTTGCAGAAAGCCAAAATCAGTATTGGAAGAAACGTCATGAGATAGCTCGAAGCACCGTCCAGCAGATCGATATTCCAAATGTTTCAACGGGAGATTCGGAGAAACGCCATCCCGTCGATGCATTTTTGGCTGACAAGATTCGGATGGCCAAAGAAGCCGCCTCCCATTCGAACGATGCAGAGGCCAGGGATTTTCATGAGCGAGTATTGCCGGTATTGAAGTCGAGTTGTATCCGATGCCATGGCGAGAAAGAGCAAGGAGGACTTCGATTAGACTCGCGCGAAACAGCATTGAAAGCCGGCGATTCCGACTCGTTGGCGATTGTACCCGGACATGCGGATGCGAGCGAGTTGATACGAAGGATTACGTCTGAGGATTCCGAAGAGCGAATGCCACCCGGTGGCAGTCCGCTGCCATCGGACAAGATCGCGATCCTGCGAGATTGGATCAACGCAGGTGCGAAATGGCCAGCCCCAATCCTGACGCCTGAACTCGTGACACCCTCTGCGATGTTAAACGACGAATCGTTCCTACGACGAGTCTTCTACGACACGATCGGGCTGCCACCGACAGCAGATGAAGTGCGAGCCTTTGTGGAAGACCCATCTCAGGATAAACGCGTTCGTATTGTAGATGGTTTGCTGGAGGATCCGAGATGGGCCGACCATTGGATGAGTTATTGGCAAGATGTGCTGGCCGAGAATCCAACGTTGATCAATTCTAGCTTGAATACGACGGGACCGTTCCGATGGTTTTTGTATGACGCGTTGCAAGACAACAAGCCCGTAGATCGAATGGTCACGGAGTTGATTCTCATGCGAGGCAGTCCACACGAAGGAGGTAGTGCCGGGTTCGGATTGGCTGGAGACAACGATGCTCCGATGGCAGCCAAGGCTCAGATCATTGCTAGCGCGTTCTTGGGAATGGAAATGCAATGTGCACGATGTCATGATGCGCCCTATCACAGCATCTCGCAAAGCGATCTCTATTCGATGGCTGCAATGCTCAGCCAAAAAGCAATCACCGTTCCCAAAACGAGCCGGGTACCAGCCGCGTTCTTCGAGAACAAAGCTAGGGAGTCCTTGATCAAGGTAACGCTCAAGCACGATAGCCCGGTCGCTCCCTCATGGCCATTCGCATCCCAGTTAAGTGATGGAGGTCGCTCCATACCAGAGCTGTTGCTAGACCCAGCCGATTCGCGCGAACAGTTGGCTGCTTATGTAACGTCACCTTCCAATAAGCGATTTGCTCATGTGTTGGTGAATCGTGTTTGGCGATTATTCATGGGGGCAGGGTTTGTCGAACCTCCGCATGATTGGGAGGGGAATGCTCCTAGTCATCCTGAGCTGATGCAATGGCTAGCGAATGATTTTGTTGCTCATGGTTATGATTTGAAACGATTGTCTCGGTGGATACTCACCTCCGAAGCGTATGCTCGCGCGGCGACCGGGACGAATCTTCGCAGAGAGCCTGAGCTTCGATTCTTCGCAGGTCCAGACCCTCGCCGCCTGTCGGCCGAACAGATCGTGGATACGTTGGTGGCAACCTCGGGGCGTCCGATGGATGTGGAAGAATTGACGTTCGATCCAGATGCGAGGCGTGCTTCCAGCAACCGATTGACGCTCGGTGTTCCCCGGCGAGCATGGATGTTTGCAGATTTAGCAAACGAACGAGATAGGCCATCCCTGAACCTACCGCGAGCCCAAGGAATAGCGGACATACTACTCGCGTTCGGTTGGAGCGGAGCGAGACAGAATCCTCGGACGGATCGCGAGACCGCTCCGAACGCGCTGCAACCAGGCGTGCTAGCCAACAGCGCAGCATCTCTTTTGTTCACTCGAGCCGCCGACCGCAGTGAGCTTGCACGCCTAGCGGTGGAAGCACAGTCTCCTGAAACCTTGGTCGAAGAGCTTTTCTTACGATATCTCGGTCGATTGCCACGTGCAGAAGAGAAGCAAGCCATGTCCAGTTTGTTGAGCGTTGGCTTCGCGAGTCGATTGACAGAAAAGGAGAAAGTAGAACAGCCAAATCCCTTGGCGAAGCTACCACGAGTAACATGGTCAAACCATTTGAGATCCGAAGCCAATGAGATATCGCTCGAATTGGAGCGACGCGCGCGTGGAGGGCCACCGGCCGATCCGCGACTCGATCCCCAATGGCGCGAAGTCTACGAGGACGCTCTCTGGACATTGATCAACACACGAGAATTTGTTTGGTTGCCCTAGATAAGGATTATTAGCAAAATGATGCACCGACGCCATTTCGTCCAAGCCTCTGTTTCTGCAGCTTCGTTGGCAAGTTTCGCGAGCATAGCTCGCTCGGAGGCCACTGCTATTCGAGGACAAGCGGAACACGTTATCTCGATTTGGTTGGGTGGTGGTATGGGGCAAGGGGATACGTTCGATCCCAAGAAGAAAGGAGATCCTGCCAAGAAGATAGCCGGCTCGTATTACGAGAGTATTGAAACGGCCGTTCCCGGGGTTCGATTGTGCGAGCACTTGTCGAAACTGGCACCCTTGATGGATCATGTCACTGCGGTGCGGACCGTGCATCACGATGTGATCGACGAACATGCTGCCGCAACGAATCGCATGCACACAGGCCGGCCTGTCAGTGGTACGGTTGTTTACCCATCGCTAGGGTCTGTCATCGCCCACGAGCGGGGCGCTTTTCATGAAGGTGCTCCGGCGTATGTATTGATAGGTTATCCCAATGTCTCTCGCGGACCTGGATTTCTCGGTGCCAAAGATAGTTATCTCTATTTGACCGATACCAGCCAAGGTCCCGCTGGACTATCGCGTCCAGATGGAATCACGAGCGAAAGGCACAATCGTCGTGAAGCCTTGCTCGCGCAAATGCGCAAGGCACAGTCTCCTCCGGGGAATACCAACGAGAAGGATTACGACGAAGCGATCGTCCAAAGTTTGAAATGGAGTGGGCCTGAGTTTATGTCCAGTTTCGCGTTGGATAAGGAACCGAGTGAGCTTCGCAATCGTTACGGGGGCGAGTTTGGTCAACGATGTTTGCTCGCGCGAAGGCTCATCGAACGGGGAGTCCGCTTTATCGAGGTGTCACACAATTTGAACTTTCTCAATGGCGCGGGTTGGGATGTGCACAATGAGGGGATTTTGCAACAACATGCACTGATCCAAGAGATGGACACGGCGCTATCGAGTTTGATCCAAGATCTAGAATCGAAGAGACTGTTGGAAAAGACCTTGATTGTTATAACGACGGAATTCGGTCGACCACCGGAGTTCGATAGCGGCGGTGGACGTGGCCACCAAGGGAGCGCTTTTACATGTGTATTGGCGGGCGGCGGTCTCAAGCACCGGGGAGCGTATGGAGAGACGGACGAGTCAGGCAAGAAGATCGTCAACAATCCAGTCAGTGTCCCCGATTTCTTCGCAACGATCCATGCAGCGTTAGGGGTGAACTATGCAAAGAACCTCTACGACGGCGACCGCCCAGTACCGATCACCGACATGGGTAAACCAATCACCGCACTCTTCGATGTATGATCGGATCGGTTGACTCGGTAGCATAGGTCTAAAGGCGGCACATGGATAATTGGTGTACTGCCTTGAGGCGATAGGAACCGGGACACCACCGCTGTTTCACGGTGACACGGCTATCAGCGCGACTAGCCGAAACACCAGAAGAAATGGACAGCAAAGTACTTTGCTGTTGGCTTCTGCGTACCTTACAGCAATCCGAGACAATTGATTATCTGTCGGGTGTGACCGGCTATCTTGTAGAGGATCGTCTACCTGTAGTAGATGCTCGAAATGCTTGCACAGCATTTGGGCATTCCGAAATCACCTTTTCCCGATTTCCAACAGTTCTGTTAGTTTTGACTGACAATGGTATTTCGAATGACGCAATAAGAACTGCATTCTTGCGTAGTTGACCTTGTATTTGGCTGGGATTGCAGGGCAAGATCAGATAGCACGTATTTTGGCTTAAGGGAAAACGTTCTGACAGATACACCGGTCACACCCTTATTTGTCTTCAACGTTCGTTGCCACCAGGGCTAGAAATTCATTCCATGCTTAACATTTATTCATCAAAAGTTTACGCTCGGAGAGAGCATTTCCTATAAAAGTGGTTGTCATTTGAAAACGTTTGAGCATCGATTCAGTACCCGAAAGGAACGCAATGTCAACTTCGATTGTCAAGTACAGACGGATCCCATCCAAGGATAGGGAAAAAAGAAACTTCTTTCGAAAGTCTCTGCTCGAACAGTTAGAGGCGAGGCAGCTATTAGCGTCTGATGTCGACATGTCAGAATCAAGCCGAAGTGACGTTTTGTTAAACACGGCGGAGCATTATCTATCTGCTATCCCAGACGTAAAGGCAAGGAGTCAACTGAGCAAACAGTTAGATGGTGAGAGCGGAAAGAGCATCGTTGCGAGAGAGGGCTTAGCTCATGATTTGATATCGGATCAAGATGAACTGAAGCAAATGCTCTCGGATGGAACACTCTCCACTGATTGGGTTCTCGCAAGTTCTGCGTCCAGATCTCCTCACCTTATTCAGAACTCGGATGCATCAGTTACAGGGCTGAAAGCTATTGAAGACTGGGCGGGATTTTCGAACATAGTTGGCCTTAACGTTGGTATGCAGGAAAGTCGTGCAGTTTCACCCACAGATGCCGCAAAACGACAAAACGAATCTTTCTTGAACTCGTTGAAATCCCGGTTTCTAGATTCGAGTTCCATCGAACCCGAGTCAGTAGTTCAACTTCAAAGCCAATTCGGCCTTGGATGGTCATGCGACATCCATGGAAACATCTTTAAGCCTCTTGAACCTATGCCCTTTGAATCTGATTATTCGGCAGAGGGTGAAGGCGATTCCCCTGGATATCAGCTTCCAGTCACACCTCCGGCTACCTTGTATCCAAATCTTCAATTTGGAATAGGTAGTTTATCGTATGACTATTTCACACCGGTCGGTTCTGGAACATCATTTCGTCAAGTCGATACGAAGGGCATTTACACGGAATCGACAGTACAACCAAACTCGAGCACCCCTGGAACACATTGGGTCCACATCGTTGACCAGCAAGTAACTAGTTCGGACGTATGGCAGTTTACGGAATCCCTAGTTATGGGATTCAATGAAACAACTACTGGCTCCGACGCAAATGGGGGGAATTCCGGTTTTGCTCATTTAGGAACAATCGTTGTTTCCTTCAAAGCATCAAGTGGGGTATTCGGACCATCCAATGCAGGGGTCAAATGGGCGTTGACAGTCAACTTCATTGAATCACTTGCTTTCAGTTTCTCGACGAGTGGAAGTTCATCGGCTCAACCAGGCAACTTAGCTACGACGGCTAATACTATACGCACAGCGGGGCCTGCTGGAGATAGTAGTGAGCCATGGGATGGGACCGGTCTTCCCTCTTCTTATTCAGGAACATCGAGCTGGAATAGCTCTGCTTCCATCATAGCAACGGTGTCAGGTCACTTCACGCTGTCTAGTACACCCTCGATTGTGTCGGGTGTATTGGAACGCGATTTTTCTGCTGTTGGCAATGTTCAACGTGGGATCGAGGTAGGTGTAGGTGGAAGCTGGGCAATGTCGTCGAGCTCGGGCAATTTGACGGTTAACCCCGGATCGATTTCACCTCTCATTTCGTGGCCAAATAACTCTACGGTTCCAAGCGGAGGTAATCTCAACGTTGACTTCGATGGTGCCGACGCAGCTATGAGAACAGAAGAAGGGGGCGGGTTTGATCCACTTCCGACATTCGAAGGAAGCGGTCATGCAACTGCGGCCTCTGGTGGCATCAATACGCAGCTTCGTTCTGGTGGTGGAGTCACTTTCGACGTTGGTGGAAAAATCCGAAACAATCAGCTAGCGTCGATCGCAGGCAATTTGACATCCGGACTACAGGATCAGATCGGAGATGATTTTCAAGATAACAAAATTTACATATATCAAAACAATGTCAGCGAAACGAATGCGACGACCACAACCACAATCAAAGCCACAATTGGCTACGGTTGGAACTTGGCTCCGACCGTGGCAGGATCGCTGAATGCCGAAAATAAGATTGGCCTTTCAGCGTCACCATCTGGCCAACTCGTTACCTCTACTATCGGTGAATTTGCCGATATCGACGCAGACGGCGGATCCGCAGACTTAGACTTCATTGGGCTTACGATCTCGTTGGGCGAAACAATTTCCGATGCACCTGTTCTTGTCTCTACTTTTAATGGTACGCTCGAAATCGCCAACGTCTTCATTTCGAGCGGCGACGGAGATTTGGATATTGATGCATCCCAAAACCAACCGATAACTGGAAGCGGTTGGGTGAAATGGAAAGATAATGGTCTCTCCATTCAGACGGAGATTTACGATACTGAGTGGACGCGAAATCACGACGAACGGGATGAAGTATCAACAGAACCGATTTTCCAGTATCAGTACCTCGATGAAAGCTATTCCAATACCACGATCTCGAAGAGCAAATCCGAAGGGGACATTACTCTAAGCTTAACTGCCGACGGAACTATCAACGAAACGGGAACGGCTAATTCGGATTGGGAGGAAAGTGTCGATTCCAACTTGACCAGCACGTTTGACACTTACATCTACTACTATGGGACGGACGGCTATGTCGCTGATTTGGCTAGCTGGTTACGGCATGCAAATGTCGGTTCAATTATCGAAACTTTTCAGCAAACTGCCAAAGGTGGCGTTACTTTTAACAGTGCAAACACTCCTTCGTTGGCGATCATACCAACTAGCATCAGCGGCGATACGGAACCAAATGTTTCAGGCTCGGTAAACTACACTTTGACTTATTCCTCTGGTGGCGGAGGAGGTTCTTCGAACAATAGTTCTCGTGAAGATCTATTGGACTGGCTTGCGAACGGTATCAACAGCGTTCCGATTTATGGCAACATCACCGGACTGACTAATCTAGTTCTCGCACCGATGGTGACGAGCATGGTCGGCGAAGATTTTCTCAGAGAAACGAGCGGGGAGGCACTAGTCGGCTTCACTGTTGGTGCGGCGGCGATTACGGTCATCTCGGGTGGTGCAGGGGCTTACGCGGGATCGGCGATTGCCGGCTGTTCCGTAACGGGAGCACTTCTTGGTGGAGCTATTGGTGGGGCAGGCGAATACCTTGCAATATCGGCCTTGGCGAACGGCATCAATCCTTCGGCAAAGGATCCAACGATTGAGGGAACTGCCACTGCGGCTTTGACCGGAGCAGCTGGAGGGCTGATTGGTAAGTGGCTTGGGTTACTTGGGTGCTTTGTCGGAGGAACGCAAGTCACACTAACGGCATTGCCACAAACTGATTCGATCAGAAAGGCGGTTTGGACCAATTGGAATGATCCGAGCGAATCCTACATCGACGCGATTGTCGGAGGAACAGAACCACAATCGGCAATCGCAACAAGTTGCTCATTGAAGGTTTCGATTGAGAGCGTGCCGCTTGGATCACTTGTTCCCACGAAGAATCCGAAACCGTGGGAGTACGATGATTCCCTTCCTGAGCCCAACGAGTCAACTTGGCAACATGTAACGCTAACGATCGAGAGAGACGACGGCGCCACGGTGGACGTGGAGCTATTGCGCCCGTCGACGTGGATCGAGCAAAACGGACTGACAGCCAATCAAAGACTGCCGATCCATATCCCTGAACTAGAAGTCAGCGGATTGGCAACGGTACACTCGGTGGAATCCTGCCCAACACTTGCTGTCGGCGAGGGGAGTTTTGTCACGGGGCGATTCGTGACTCGTCGCGTGGAGCAGACGATTGAGTTAGAGCTTGAAGACGGATCAACAATCGAAGGTACTCCCATTCACCCAGTTTGGTCACTGGATCGCAACGACTGGACGCCATTTGGAGACCTGCAAGATGGCGAGTTACTCCAATCCGAGTTCGGTCCAATCGCGGTAACAAAACGTCGAGTTCACAACAAGCCGACGGCAGTCTACAATATAGAAGTCCATGGCGAGCACGTGTACCAAATCGGCGAGCTTGGACTGTTAGTGCACAATGCGTGCAATATTGCGGCAAATCGCGCCACTGGACTTGCTGGGGAGGCGGCAGCTGGTATTACGGCGGCCAAGAAGGGAATTGCTTCGGTATTGAAGCCAGGCACACTTCGATTTCCGGACGAGTTAACAGGCTCTGTTCTGCGCGAGGTCAAGAATGTTGCGTATCAGCATCTGTCCACTCAGATTCGAGATTATTTGAAAATCGCGGCACAAACTGGTAGACAAGTCGTATTAGTGGTGCGCAGCAACACGACGTTGTCACGAAAACTTTTAGCTCTTGAAAAGGTTGGACAAATCGTAATCGATAGATCTCTCTAGTCTTAGTCACATACCTATCAAAAGTTGCTCCGATGACAGACCACTTAACTTGCTGCATGTATCGATCACTGCCTTTTTGCGAGGTTGACGGCGAACGGTTGTTTGACTACCTCAATTCCAGTTGTCTTGTCCCATTACGTTATGGGAATTGTGAGCCTCTTCGAACGCTTTGGGGCGGAAAGGAAGAGTTTCAAAATGACTGGAACAACGAATTGCAAGAATGGTTTGGGATGGTTTGGATCAAGTGCTCAAAGCCACACCCAGCCTCCATTGGAATAATGATGCCTTATGGACCACGATCCTCTTGGCATAACCTTACCATTTCGATCCCGAATTCCAAAACACATCAAAAGGACGCATACCAGCAACTCCTTGAAGTGACTGATCGGTTATTCGAGTTATTGAAGTTTGACTATGGGTATCTCTGCCTCAATTCTGAGTACTGGTACAAAAACATGATGGAGACTTTAGTCGACGGTGGCAAGATCTTGAGAGAACAAGCAGTTGGCATAGATTGGCCATTGTATCTACCGGGAATCTATTGGGTGAACTATCTCGGTAGCGCCTATGAAGCAGCCGGCATGGATTGGCGAGGTTTGCCGGGTCCGATTCTCAATGAACTCTCGAATGGTGTTCGAATTCGACTATCAGAGATTCCATCGGACTGGAAAGATGACCCCAAGGGCACTTGGAATGATGCATTGACGCAATTGGGGATTGGATGGTTCTTTTCGAAAGACGGAGAGAAGCCTTATCTCGGACTGGGAGACAAACACCGAGACCGTTTCGCAGCACCGAGAGGAGCGGCGCGAAGTAACAAGGACCAGGAACGCTGATCAAATGCACTTAGCAGTTTTTCGAGGTCCCATAACATCCTGCCTATCCCAAACGACATCAACGATGCAGCAAATGGTTTTTGGACGAACAGTTCACGGCACTCGGTTCACATACCGACAAGTATCTTTTGGATATGGGTGAGGCCCTTCGGCATTTGAAAGACAAGGGATTGGTTCAAGATGCGCTCGAGGAACTGCGTGAAGCATTGTTTGCGGGTATGTATTGATGAACATAACAACAATTTACAAACTTGAGCCGGTCACTGACAATCCGAACTTCGAGGGACTTGCAACACTAGAGTACGATCCATCGCTGCTCGGGCGTCGAAACATAACTGCCGATTTCTTTCCCGAAAGTAGAGATGATTGGAATTGGGAAATTGAAAAACTGTCGCCAATTTGGCAACCACTTCAAACAACCGGTCGAGTTCGCTCCTTCAACGATGGCCCTTTCATCAATCTTGCGATTCCAGCGTTTAGCAAACGGGCTGCGGAAGGTCTAAGAGATTTGCTTACCCCGAATGGAGAGTTGTTGCCGTTGGTTCGTCCGGCAGGAGAGTACTTCGCATACAATTGCACCAAGATCGTTGAAATCCTCGACCAAGGAAAGTGCGATGCTAAGTGGTTTCGAGAGGACTTACCGGCTCCAGCTCTCTGGATTCATTGGTTTGCCGTTAGGCCCGAATTGCTTGACGGATTATCCATCTTTCGCATGCGAGAACTGTGCAACTTTGTGTTCGTTACCGACATCTTTGTTGATCGCGTAAGGAGCTTAGGTCTCAACGGTTTCGAATTTGTCAAAGTCTGGCCCTTTCCAGAGGGTGTTGACTACCGAATGGAAAACGCCAAACGGCGCCGAGAGAGAGGGCAGAAAGTCGTATCTCCAACCGGTTTGAAGGAAGTCAAAGGAGAATCCTTGGTTATCGAGTTTGCTCTCAGTGACGGAAAGATAACCGCTGAAGAGAAGAAGGCTATTGCTCGATTCCAAGATGAACTCGATGCCCAACTCATGATCCAATCACTCGATGAAGTGTACTTTGGGAGCTTGGAAGGCAGGAGTACCAAGAAGGGCAAAACGCGATTGGTACTAAGCTGCCCCGATTGCAAGGTCTTGGTCAAGAAGCTTGAGCCATGGTTGAACTCGTTGGAATGGCCGACGAAGCCATCGGTCTTTCTTCGCCACGGTCCGTGGGACGACACTGCCGTACAGGAGATTGCAATTTAGCGGGCCTGATCTATGAACCAAATGCATAGCTTGAATGAATTCCGTGCTTACCAATGCGATTACGGGCACAGTTGGGAGAAATATTGTCCGAGTGATGCCTCTGAACTGGAAATGGATACACGTTGTCCAGAAGGGCACGATGCCGTAACTTGCAGTAAAGCAATTGCGATTGGATCTTTGGAAATACTACTTCATCAAGCTGCCCGAATCCCCGATCGATTTCGACCGGATCGAACGTTCGGCGACGACAAGTATTGTATTACAATCGTGGATATCAACACAGGTTTGAGGCATACATCCTCCGCTCTGTCTGCGAATGCGATTCTCCCATTGATAACTAGACTAATTCCAATGATTAGATCCTGCAGTTTCGATGAATTGCGAAAGGTCTTAGTCGAACCTTAGGGCCGCGATTGCTATGGATGCCATTTGGAGACCGGCGAGTTAGCAGTACCAACCAAGTACTGACGGATGGAGTCAACGTTCTATCCAGATTGCGTTGTTAGAATTTATAAGTCGATCAAAGGCAATTTGGGGATTCGTCGATTTGTTCCCGACCAATATGTCTCAGCATGGAAGGTCCTTTGGGTCGGTGGGTTATAGCGACGTGGATGCGATTCGTCGTCTCTTTCGATTCGTTGGTTAATCGTAGAGCCAGTACGGATGCTGGTTAAAAAATGGGAAATTCTTACTTGACTTGCTTTTTGTAAGCCACTACTATGAAACCAAATCTAAAGAACCAAAAAAGGAGCAGATCGTGGCTAGACCACCCGCAAAAGAACTTACGGAACGCGAGTTGGAAGTGATGCACGTGTTTTGGGAGCGAGGAGAACTGACTGCGGCCGAAATTCGGGACTGCTTGTCAGCGCAGGGGCGGGAGTTGGCTTACACAACCGTTGCCACCTTGATTCGTATTTTGTTCGAGAAGGAATTTCTTATTCAGACGAACGATCAACGACCATTCAAATTCAAGCCAGCGCGACCGTTTGAGGACGTTTCGAAGAGCATGATTGGCGATATGGTAGAACGACTGTTTGGAGGATCTAGAGAGCAGTTGCTTTTGCGAATGTTTGATGATGGCAAGATGACTCGCAAAGAAAGACAGGCTCTAGAGAATCTTCTTCGTGAGGACAAATCATGAGCACACTAAGTTCGACATTGCTTTGGTGTGCATTGCAGACAACGTTGCTATCGCTGTTGGCTTTGGTACTTGGATCTCGACCGTGGCGATTTGGTGGTGCGTCTGCACCGCTATTCGGACTGATCGGGGTATCGCTGATTACGCTTTTTGCATTTCTTCCCATTCCCTGGTGTTGGACGACTGGCCTATTCGATCGGCAGAGCGCGACATCTTTGACGACTCCATCCGGGAGCGAGCGAAAGGTCGCAGCAACATACACAACGTCTTCGTCCGCTGATCAAGGGCAACTCCCTTTGAACGCCGAAGAGCTGGACAACGGATTGGCGTATGTTACGGCCTTTAAGGAGGGGCTGCTTGCCTCGACCGAAAAGACGCAAACAGGTTGGCTGCGGAACCCTATCTCAACAATCGTACTTGGATTGTTTGGCACGGGAATCATCATTGGAACACTTAGGCTCATCGCAGGACTGGTTGCAACACGACGATTAATTCGAACTTGCAGTTTGCTTCAGGACCAACAACTCGCCGAAGCTATGGCTGTGCTTCAGGCAAAGCTTGGAATGAAAACTTCCGTTTTGCTGTACGAAACAGACAGGCTATCGACGGCCGCAACCTTAGGAGTGGTGCAGCCTCGAATTTTGCTTCCGGTGCATTGGCGAGAATGGACCGACGAGGAACTGAGTGCAGTCTTGGCGCACGAACTTGCGCACATTGCGCATGGCGATTTTGCTGCTGTGATGGCCACTCAGTTAAGTGTCGTGGTTCACTTTTATCATCCGCTGGTCCATTGGCTTGCTAGTCGTTTGCGATTAGAGCAAGAGTTGGCTGCGGATTCTGTTGCTGCCCGAATCGCCGGAGGGCAGGTACGGTATGTCAGAGTTTTGGCGAAATTAGCATTGGAACATCAAGATCGATTTGTGGGCTGGCCGGCCCGTGCTTTCCTTCCGACCCGACAAACCTTTTTGAGGAGACTTGAAATGTTGAGAGACGTTCAGTTGACTCCGTCGGGGCGTACTCCCGTCGGAAAATGGGCGGCGATGGTGGCAATTATGGTGGCTTCGGTTGCATTGGTTGGATTGAAGCCGCCGCCGAATCGAGCCATAGCGCAGGACACCACCGCGAAACCTGGTGCACAGTTTAGTACGACTCAAGTTGAATACGATTTGCGTTACTTCAGCGACGAGGGAGGAATGCTGATTGCAGCTCGCCCTTCGGAGTTGCTTGCAAGTGAATCTATGTCGGAGATTGCGAAGTTGAAGTTGATTCAGGAATTGCCCGCGATGTCAAAAATGACGGAGTCACTTGGCGTAGAAATTCAAGACATTCAACAAGTGCTAGTGGCATTCGAGAGTTTTGAACGCATGCCCCCTATGCCCACGTCCTTTTGCGTCCGTGCTCTAAAGCCGATTGGCAAACTAAGCGATATCGTTCCAGGCGGACGGTCATTCTCACTTGCAGGCGCAGAAACGTTGGAGGTTCCGCCGCAAGGTGGGACGTGCCTTTGGAAACCGGACGATCGCACGCTTGTTTTCGGCAGTAAACGCAATGTAGAACGGTGGATTCAAGGGCAACAGGTTGAACGCAATTTAACCGAATCCGAACTTTGGAAAAAGCTCAAAGATCGTCCTTTGTTGGTTCTTGGCGAAGGGAAATTGCTAGGGAACGTTGGGTTGCCAATACAACCGCGTCCGAACGGCGCAGCGCCGATGCTCATTTCTTCTATTCTCTCACCAATTCTGGATGAAGCCGGAGCTTTGGGGCTTGCCGCGTCCATGGACAAGGAATGGAGCTTTGTTGCCCTTGCGAAGAGTAAAGATGCCAAAGGGGCCGCGATCATTCAAGAAACAAGCCAAGCGAGTCTTGTACTCATGAAGACTGGATTGCGTGAGCTGAAGTGGACGTTGAAATCGCAACCACAAACACCAAGTGTGCCGTCTGAGTCTAATAATGCGATGGAAGTGTTGCTGTCCGCTGGCACGAAGCTTGCGGAAGCAGCAAAAGTTCAAACGGATGGAGGAACGGTTAGCGTGACAACGAGCATTCCGTTGTCAGAAGTCCCCATCAGTTCCATCGTGAGTGCACTCATGGCAACTCGAAAAGCGGTGGATCGCTCGCAGAGCGCGAACAATCTCAATCAAATCGCCATAGCGTTTCACCAGTTCGAATCCATTCACAAGAAGTTCCCCCATCCGACAAAGTCACCGGATCCTAGTCATAAACATCCAGTAAGCTGGCGAGTGATGATCTTGCCCTTTATGGAACAAAAGGCGTTGTACAATTTATACCGGTTTGACGAACCATGGGATGGTCCAAACAATTCGAAGCTACTTTCGATGGTGCCTGTACCATATCGTCACCCTGGTGCTCCAGCAGGTTCAACCAACACGCCCTATTTGGCGATCACCGGGGAAGAGGCCATGTTTCAGCAGTCGAAAGATACTCCTCTATCCGATGTGCGAGATGGATTGGCGAGAACGCTCATGGTCGTCGAATCGAAGTCGACAATACCTTGGACCAAACCAGAGGATCTCGCTTATGCAAGCGATAAACCTTTGCCAGCCATAGGTGGTTTCTCGGATGAAGGATTTCATGCGGCGTTTGGAGATGGTTCCGTACGGTTTATATCGAAGACCATTGCAGAATCTGTTCTTCGAGCATTGATGACGGCTCGAGGTGGTGAACCGGACGTAAATCAATAGACTATCGCGCGGCCACGCGGTAACGAACGACGAGCTGTTGTGCCGGGTCGGAACAACTGTCTCGTCGTTTTTTCGTTATCTAGAACAACAGATGCAAACATCGCTGACAATGTTTGCATCTGATCTTCCGGTGCTTTATACTTTACTACATGATTTCTTACCTAACTCCAGAACAATCGTTAGCCCTGCATGCAGGCGGAAACGCCCCGATGCAGATTGTCGATCCAGCTACTCGTCGCGTTTACTATGTGATCGATGGTGGACTGTTAGCCGAATTGGAACGCCACTCCGATTTGGAGGCTATTCGAGAAGGAGTCGCTGACATGCAGGCAGGACATTCAGTTACCATCGATCAGGCGAAAACTGCGGACCGCATTGTACTAGTTGAGCGTTTTGCTCAATGAATTATGGTTTGGTTCTAACTGCTCGGGCATATGAGCCAGTTGAATGTCTTCGTCGGCTATCAATGTTTTGTGCGATTCATTTCTTCTCAAGATCCACAAACTCGATGATGGATGGGTTACCAACGCCGGCGTAGTGGCCGGTGAAACGGAGTGTCCCTCGTTCGGAGTCCACTTGAAAGACAGCTACATTGTCGGCTCGTTGATTGCAGCAATACAGATACTTGCCAGACGGTTCGATGTTGAAGCTTCTGGGATAGTTGCCGCGAGTCCATTCTTCGCCGATGTACGTTAGCGTGCCATCGTTCCCGATCGAAAAGATTGCAATGCTATCGTGAAGCCGATTGCCAGCGTAGAGAAACTTGCCATCCTTCGAGACCAAGACTTCCGAGCAAAAATTGCTCCCTTCAAACTTAGGAGGAAGCGTAGAGAGTGTTTGCTTGTGCGTCAGCGTTCCTTGCTGTGCGTTGTAATCGAAAGTGGCAAGAGTAGAACCTTCTTCTTGAATGGAATAGAAGATTCGACCGTTGGGATGGAAGTAGAAATGTCGCGGGCCATCGCCTGGTGGGAGTGAGACAGATGCGGGGTTGTTCGGGGATAGTTTTCCTTGTGTTGCATCGAACTTCCAAACGAATATCTTGTCGAGACCAAGATCGACATGAAGGACATGTCGACCGGTCGGATCCGATTGAATCATGTGCGCGTGCGTACGATCGTGTCCACTAAAGGCGAAACTGCCAGGCGGCGCATTGGTTGCCTTGGTCGGACCTATTGTGCCAGCATCTATTTTGACATCCGTCGCCTCACCCAGTTTGCCATCCGGAAGTATGGGTAGTACGGAAACCGAGCCACCGAAGTAGTTGGCTACGAGTAAGAATTGTTTGCTCGGATGGATACTGACGTAGGTAGGGCCTTCACCGCCTGATGGCACGGTGTTCAGCAATGTAAGCTTTCCATCGATGGGATCGATCGAGAAAGAACTAACGGTTCCATGCTTTTGACTTCCAACACGGTCTGTCTCGTTGGCGGAATACAATCGAGTACCATCGAAGTTGACAGCCAAGCAACTGGGACTGTTCCCCATTTCGTAGATGCCAGCAGGTTCTAATGCGCCTGACTTTCTGTCGATTCGAAACAAGTGGATGCCCCGTCCGTTGCCAGGTGGCAGGTCCACTTGTGTGGGCAGTGTATCTTTCAGTGGCGAGCTGAATGTGCCGACATACGCCATGAGCGGTTTGGGGTCGTCTGCATGGCAATATGGGCTGACATTCTCAAGGCATAGACCGATTGCTGCAAGGAATACGAAGGAGAAAGCGATCTTCGTTAGAAGACTAGATGCATGAGATTGATAGGTCATGGTGGTGCTCCACGGTTAGTTTGAGGTAGGTAGAGAGGTTGCGTTGAGGATATCGCTGGCGAGCGGATCGGCAATGATGGCTCGATGTCGGTTCTCCACTTTCGCAAAGAGAATGGTTCGAACGCGATCTTCGTCCGCCGAAGTAGGAATCGATCGACTTAGTTCTTGCAAGTTGACTTCCACGCCTCGGCTCTTAAACTCCCATTGTCTGGCGGGAAATTTACGGCAATAAGCAATCAGCTTCTTGCGATCCAAAGGAAGAACCTCGACAACACGGAACCAACGCAACATCGGATGTTCGATGGGTTGCGAACGAAGGAGATAACCACCTTCTTGGTGCAATAACTGGCACTCGAGTCTTTGGGCCATCGCGAGCGAACAGTTGGCAGCTCGGATAGCAGGTTCATAATCCGCGATGAACTCTTTTATGGAATCTTGAATCACATCTCGCGAATGGGTGTAGTCCCCCGACTTGATTCGACCATAAGCCGACATGGGCAAAATTTCATGATGCCATTCATTGCGAAGGCAAGCGCTTATCACCAGAGAGTCTTGGGGCCATCGATCGAGTCCCCAGATCCAACGCTGCTGGCGTACGGATCGATTGCGAGACAGAAACCGCACAACACTTGGTGGATTCGGCAATTCCGCAGGCGTCGTCGCAGGGGCTACCTTCATGGACAGCCCTTGGCATTGATTCAGAAAAGTGGATATTGTTTCCCAGCTTGGTTGAAACTCGCGAAGAGCAGACACTCTTGCGCCTGTGCTTCGCCGATCTGGATCCAAATGCACGTACGGAGAATCCTCAAGTGTCAATGACTCCGCCAGGCAACATTTGGTTACGACATGCACATGGTTTCGAGCTGCGTTGAGTTCGGTAAGATTGCACGCGACTGGATCTTGATCGACTGCGATAACCTCGGCGCATCGTCGAGCAAGTGCTACGGCATCCGCTCCCGCTCCCGAACAGATATCCAGCACTTTGGATTGATCAGGAAAGTCAGCGGCTGTTTCTAGGGCGCACCAATAGTCACTCGCTTGTTCGAGGAGTCGTTTGGTCCAGAACCAATGTTCTGGATTGGGGAATTTCTCTCGCGCCAATCTCGCATACGACAATTGCTCCATCAAGAAATGGCGTCTGCGATCGGGTAGTTTGACTTGAAGGGGAAGAGACTTCAGCCGCTCCTTTTCTTGCAATGCAACGAGCTCCTCCCAGACGGACAAGCCTTCGGGACTACGGAGCCAGCGGAGTTCTTCAATAAGTTGCATTTCAAAATTCGCGAGGATAGGCATTTCATGGAAGCCCTACTTTACTCGACAATACCTAGGGTAGGAAAGCGATTTTTGTTCGTGAACTTCAGCGTTTGGGCGACATATTTCTGCTGATTGGGTGTTTCTACCGCATCGTGACTACTGTGAAGCCACAGGGAGTGCTGGGGAAGATCTCAAAGCCAAGACCGAATATGGCGTAATCGCTCTTTCGGTGGCATTTGACCATGGTCATCAAGCTCTCGTCGCTTGCTTCAAGTCTATCCGAAAAATGAAATCGGCCGATCCAAACTCCGAAGCGGTTCTCTCCGTTGAGAAGCTCATCGATGCGAAGCTTACGGATGCGGTTCGCCAGTCGCTTGAAAAGGAAGAATGAACCAAAGTCGACCGTGTCCAAATGGTCCGAGTATCTCGGAACCCATAAGAGCCAGACAGGTTTCTACCTCGTTCGTACGTCCGAGGAAACACTAAGTCTTTTCGATCCTGCTCAAGAACGAACGATCATTTCAAAAGTGGGCGAGGACAACATCTAACTCACCGTGGCAGCCGCTAAAGGGTTCCGAGGTAACTGCCTCTGATGCTAACCGCTTCCTTTAGTCATCCAGTCGGAGCATTTTAAAATAAAAGCTGCTTTGTCGATTGGCTTGGTTGTGTAGTCATTGCAACCCAATTCAAGACAATACGCTCGATCTTCATTCAAGGCATGCGCGGTCAACGCGATAATAGGTATAGGCGAACCGCGTTCCCTTAGTGTTCTTACCAATTCGTATCCGTCCATCACGGGCATTTGGATATCTGTCACCAGCAAGTCAAAGGGTTTACCGCTCGACGCGGCTTGCTCGATCAAGCCCAAAGCGATCAGTCCGTTATCAGCAATCTCAACGGTTGCTTCGGCCTTACGGAGGATAAATGCGATCAATCGTTGGTTGTCGATTCCGTCTTCTGCTAAAAGGATACGGCCGGGAAGTTTTGGCAAAACTGCACCCGTATTGGGTGCGACCGAATTTCGACAATCATCGAGGCTCTCGCAGTAAGAACTCCCCGATGTTTTTTGATACGGCAATGTGAACCGAAAGCAGGAGCCCTTTCCCGGTTCGCTGCGCACTAAAGCAACATCCCCCGCCAATTCGTTTGCGAGCCGTTTACTTAAACTTAATCCTAGACCGGTGCCACCGTGTTTGCGAGTGAGAGACACGTCCACTTGGCCGAAGAGAGTGAAAAGATTTTTAATCTGCTCGGAATCCATGCCAGGTCCTGTGTCGATGATTTCGAAAATCAGGATGTTACGATCATCCGTTGACACACTCTCGACGGTAACTTGAATGCTACCCGATTCTGTGAACTTTGTGGCATTGCCAACCAAATTGAGCAAGATCTGACGAAGTCGTTTTGGATCCGTTTGAATTCGGTTCGGCACCGGCGTCAGAAACGTAATGCTTAGATCTACCCCTTTTCCGAGTGCGTTGGGGTGCATCAGGCTCTTGATTTCGCGCAGGGTTTCAACCAACGCTGTGTCAATCTGTTCCAAGGTCAGTTTGTTGGATTCGATCTTGCACAAATCGAGAATGTCGTTGAGGATCGTTAGCAAGTGTTTTCCCGCGTACTTGATGGTTTGGACGTTCTGCGCCCTTACCTCGGGTGAACAATCAACAGAATCATCCGCAAGAATATCGATGAAACCGAGCATGGCGGTCAAAGGTGTGCGAATTTCATGGCTCATGTTTGCCAAGAAAGCGCTCTTAGCTTGATTGGCAGAATCTGCATTCAGCCTCGCCTCGATCAGATTCGATTCCGCTTTTTTTCGTTCCGTGATATCGCGAGCGATCCCAAACAACCCGATGATCCCGCCGTGCGAATCACGGATCGGGCCTTTGGTGGTTAGAAACGTCCTGGCACCATTTTGAGTCGATAGAAATTCCTCATAGGTTTGCGTTTTCCCCGACTCTACGATCTGACGATCCAGGTTTTCAATTTGAGTGGCCTGCTCTGCCGAGAACAAGTTTCTATCGTTACGGCCCAAAACTTCTTCGACCGGCTTCCCAGCGTAATCGCATGCTGCCGCGTTATAAATCAAATAGTTTCCTTTCCGATCCTTCACATAGATGGCATCCGACGTACCTGCCAATATGCATTGGAGAAGATTTCGATTCTGTTTCAGCTCATCATCTGCTAACTTTCGATCCGAAATGTTCGACAGCACCAAGCGCAAACTGTTTTCATTTCCGTCATTGAAACCTTTGCTACCCGTAACTTCCACCCAAATCGTCGAGTCATCGCGGCATATCACCCTAAACTCGCTCGTGTGAGTTTCATTCGAATTGAGGATATACTTCCTCAACAGATAAAATCGATCCTGATCTTCTTTTGTGATAAAACGAGACAGTGGTTGTTGGAGCAAGTCACCAGCAGCGATTCCCAGCATCAAGGAAAGAGTGTGATTGGATTCAAATATCAACCCATGTTGACTAATGCTGCAATAGCCAACGGGTGCACGATCGTAGAGATCCAGGTAACGTGCAAGCGAAAAATCCAGTCGCTGCTGCGTTTGGCGGAGCTCATCGTTTTGCATCTCCAGTTCGATTTTGTGCACTTGCAACTCGTGCAGTATTTTTCGAGTTGCTTCATCGGACAGCGATAAAAACTGGTCCGGTGTTTTTGTAGCACTGTTTTCAAAAGATTTTTCGGCCCGCTGCCGCAGTGTTAGCTCGTCATTGGACTCTCCGGAATGGCTCATAGTCCATCTCCATGGATTGTACGTTCTGTGGTCGAAATCGCGTAGATTTGATCACTCTCGTCAACGAGAGCGGTAGCAATCATGGAAATCGGTACCACTTCACCCGATTTGGTTAGCCGCTTGGTTTGGTAAGGCTGAAGAACTCGGTCCAAGCAGAGTTGCTTCATTCTTGCAAACTCCAACTCGCTTTCAGCGGGTGGTATGCAATCGCGGACATTCATAGCGAGCGCTTCCGATTCGTTCCAACCATACATTCGTGTGGCACCGGGATTCCAGGCAATGATTCGCCCCTCCAGGTTTCTTACGATAACCGCATCGCGTGCGTCCCGTATGACGATGGCCAACCGCAATAGTTCGTTCGAGTCTCGTAACGCCGTTCGGGCACGGACGATCGCGGTGATGTCGACAAAGGTGATCACCGCCCCCTCGATAATGTTTTCTAACGTTCGATAGGGATGGATTCGCAAATTGTAATTTCTGCCATCGATCGTCTGCACCTCCAATTCCTTCCGGACCAAAGTATCCAGGACAGACTGGGTGTCACTGACAAGACTATTATATCCAACCAAATTGGATACGAGATGCGCTACCGGGCGTCCGACATCACTCGGGATCAAGTTGATGATCGAACTGGCTGCGGGTGTGAACCTCAAAATGCGCAATTGATGGTCGACGAAAACAGTACCGACGTCCGTTCCCGCCAATAAATTGTTCATGTCATTATTGAGTCTCGACAAATCGTTTACTTTGGTTTGCAATTCGGTATTCACGGTAGCCAATTCTTCATTGACCGACTGTAACTCCTCCTTGGAGGTTTCCAATTCTTCATTGGTGGATTGAAGCTCTTCGTTCACCGACTGCATCTCTTCGTTAGAAGATTTGAGTTCTTCGGACGAGCTTTCAAGTTCCTCGTAGGTGCTCTGCAGATATTCCTCCTTGGCTTGTAATTCCTCTTGCAGCGCAGCGATTTTAGCGTTTGCTTCCGCCAACAAGATCTGATCCGACGATGCGTTTTGTGGGTGAAATTCGGGAGTTACGCTTATTGCCAACGTTGGGTTGACTATCTGTGGAATTGCCAATAATTCTTCGCGGTTCCATTCAGGAGATCCGCTGTAGGAATCGAATACGGCTTCCTTCAAGATAACCACGTACAGCGACGATTCCTCGGCATTGTTTGCGATTTTGGCATCGGCGGTTATCGAATAGGGCGCGTTAATCACCGGGCAAACAGTCAGGTTCACTTTGGTATAGTGTCCGTTCGTTTTCACAAGCACTCCCAGCGTCGTCACCGCTTCGCGTGTGGAGACGGCACTCTCCAGAGCCGAACTCAATTTGTACCGCAGTCCTTCGCGTGCCATCTTGATGATGTTATTGACGCTTGATACCCCTGGAGGCATTTCCAAAAACATTCCCGTGCGACCATGCAAATAAAGAATATCCCCCTGAGCGTTGACCAGCGCGCCTGCAGCGAAGAGCTGCGATAGCAAGGTTTGTTCCGTCATTTCACGAAGAGATTGTTGGGTTGGCCGAAGAAACGGTTCGAGCTTCCTGGCGGTAACTGGGATATCGTTCTCCGCTTCAAACAAAGGGGGAATGAAACGGCCTAACACCGGCCTAGCATGACCCTTCGTCAACTCTTTGCGGCGATACACTTTTGCTTTTCGGTCGAACACTTGAAACAACTCTTCGAACTCACCAATTCCTTCGGAGGTACCCAGAAGCAACCATCCGTTTGGTTTGAGGGAGTAGTGGAAAAGCGGAATGATCCTTTTCTGCAGTTCTGAGCTCATATAGATCAGCAAATTTCGACAACTGATCAAATCGAGTTTTGAGAAAGGTGGGTCTTTGATCAAATCTTGTTCCGAAAAGATCAGCAAATCGCGAATCGACTTTCGAACACGGTAGGAAGAACCGTCAGGCTCTACCGTAAAAAAACGAGCGAGTCGTTCCGGTGAAACATCCGCCGAAATGCTAGCGGGATAGATGCCAGCTCGAGCGATTGCAATCGACTCACTGCTAATATCGGTAGCAAACATCTGCAGGTTAAAGTGCGAATTTTCAGCTTCCATGTGTTCGACCAGGAGCATTGCGATCGAGTAGGCCTCCTCGCCCGTGGAGCAGCCAGTAACCCAAACACGGATTGCTTCTCCAGGAGACCGCGAAGCAAAAATAGCCGGAATCGTTTGCTTCTCCAGCATTCGGAAAGCGTCTGTGTCGCGAAAAAAATGGGTGACACCAATCAGCAGATCTCGAAACAATGCCTCTACTTCGATCGGATTCTGCTTCATGTGCTTTACATAGTTCGTGATATCCTCGATCTCGTTGACGGCCATGCGCCGCTCGATTCGGCGGTAGATGGTGCTCGGTTTGTAAAGTGAAAAGTCATGTCCAGTCTGCGAACGAAGCAATTGAAAGATCTTCTTCATCGCGACCTCCAAAACGGGGGTCAGCTCCGAAGTATGCTTAGGAAGTTTTTCAAACTTTTGCGAAATATAGGCCAAAAGCTGGGCAGCCATCTTGACTGGTGACAGAACGAAATCAACCACTCCTGTCGCGATTGCACTGCGTGGCATTCCATCAAAATCGGTCGACGAGGAATCCTGTGCCATGACCATCCCACCCGCTGCCTTGATCTCACGCACACCTTGAGAACCATCGCTGCCTGTACCAGATAAAATGATGCCGATCGCCCGCTCCTGCAAAGAATCGGCCAAGGTTCGAAAGAAAAAATCGATAGGCAAACGATGTCCGCGAGCCGACGTCGGCTCCAATAGTTGAAACGATCCCTTGTTCAATGCAAGATCGTAACCAGGTGGAATGACATACACGACGTTCGGCTCAACCAACATCCCCTCTTCGATATCCATGATTTGCAATCGCGTGGCGCGACGTAGGATTTCGGACAGAATACTCTTGTGATCCGGCGCTAAATGCTGAACTAAAACAAACGCGATTCCCATGTCGGCATCAGCGGGCATGCCTGAAAGGAACGCTTCAAACGCCGCAAGCCCGCCTGCCGAAGCGCCGATCCCAACAACCGGAATCTCAGTCCAATGCACCGCCTGCGTAGCAGACTTCGTCGCCACGATCTGAGTCTTGGGCGGCTGATCTAAGTTCGAACTATCTGTCATTTGGTCTCCAATTCCCTGCGTATGAAAGCAGCCTATCCACGCTCGCTCTCGCCGTTTGGTGCAGTGATCTGACCGCGGATCCCAAACGACCAACCGTCTAAACGTGATCGTATCACGCCTATGTAACTAAATGCGCCGCTTTGCAGAAATAGGGTTAGCAATTCTGAGAGAAATCGCCAACAACTTGAGTTAGATATTTTTGTAGGGTACGCTGATTAAATGGTATGCCGAGTGCTGTGATACCTTAGTGGCTCAAAACGGCACAGATGAAGATGCTTTGAGGTCGGTAGCATGACGGCTTATCCGCTCAGGTCGGGGGAGGTCGTTCCTCTGGCGCAACAGTCGATTAGCGGGAACGATCTTTCTTGTTGGGCGGAATTGGATCGAGGTTGATTACACTTTTCCGCAGTAATCGATCGCTGTCGCGATCTCCGTTTTGAGTCGGTTGCGTTGGACGATACGGTCGATGTATCCATGATCCAGCAGAAACTCACTCGTTTGAAATCCTTCGGGCAATTCGATCCGAATCGTTGCCTTGATCGTGCGTGGTCCTGCAAAGCCTATCAGTGCCTTGGGCTCGGCGAAGATCAAATCACCGAGACTAGCGAAGCTTGCAGCAACCCCTCCCATTGTCGGATTGGTTAGCACACTAATGTAGAGTCCACCATTGGAGTGATACTTGGCAAGAGCAGCAGATACCTTGGCCATCTGCATCAAGGACAGAATACCTTCGTGCATGCGAGCTCCTCCGCCGGAACCGCTAACGATGATGAGAGGTAACGAATACACTGTCGCTCGCTCGATCAGCCGTGTTAAACGTTCTCCAACCACAGACCCCATGCTCCCCATGATAAAGGCGGAGTCTGTAATCGCGATCGCGACACGACGCGCACGAATCATCCCTGTGCCGCACACAGCAGCATCGGTAAGCCCTGTTCTCTTTTGTTCGTCGACCAACCGTTGCGCGTACGGTTTCTTATCGGAAAAAGTAAGTGGGTCGGTCGGTAAAACGTTTTCGTCGCAAATCTCAAACGTATTGATATCGAGCAACTGCTCGATACGTTCCTGTGCCGACACATACATGTGATAAGAGCACTTTGGGCAAACGTTGAGGTTACGATCTAGTTCTTTTCGATAGATCGTTTCGCCGCATCCGGGGCATTTGATCCAAAGCCCTTCAGGAACACCTCGTTTGATTGCCGATTTAGTTTCGTTTTCCATAATGGACATTTTCAGAAATCCTACCGAATAGGTTGTGCTTCATTGTTCGCGGAGCTGCCGGAAGCGCTGGTATCTGATTCCAGATAGGTGTGCGTATCCGCATCGATCATTTCCCAGGTTCCGTCGTCTTGTTCTGATTTCCACATGTCATCAAAATCCGTTTCTGTTAATCGATTGGAAACGAGGGTTGCCAATGGTTCGGGAATGACCACGGCTATCGTTTCGTTGGCATGTTTGCGACATAACTTGGCAAGAAACTTCGCAACGCGAGCTTCTGCCTCAGCAATCGTCTCTCCACCCGGGGGACAAAACGACCGAGGATTCTCTTGGACTTGTCGGAATAGTTTCGGCTGTTGACGTTTGACTTCATCTATCAGCTTACCTTCCCAGAGCCCGTGGTCTAAATTTCTAAAGCAATCGCAGACTTTCCATTTTGATTGAACATGTTCAGCGATCTCTTTCGCGGTGGATTGTGCCGACTCGCATGGAGCGGAGTAGACAAATCGAATCGACAATTTCTCCATCGCGCTGGCTACCCGATGCGCTTGCTCTACGCCGTTCTCGGATAGCGGCATGTCTAGGCTTCCTTTGATACGTTCTTGCTCGTCAAACGCTGTGGCACCTGGACGTACAACAACTACATTACACATACAAATCTTCCGAGGAGGAAACAATCGCGGCTGTTGTTCATTGCATAGCCGCTTGAAGTCGCGTCATCGCTTGGCAGTAGTCGGCCTGTCGAAACAGAGCGGAGCCGACAACGAGTAAATCCGCACCAGCGGAGACGCACGAATGAATCGTCGCATCGTTCACACCACCATCGACTTCGAGCAGCACTCGGTCGCCGATGGTGGATTTCATTTCTTTCAGGCGTTCCAACGCGGTCGGATTGAAGGATTGGCCTCCAAAACCCGCTTCCACACTCATGATCAAAATCATGTCACAATACTCAGCGAACGGCCTCAACCGTGCCATATCGGTGCTCGGATTGATCGCTAAACCCGACAGAACTCCGGTTGCGCGGATTTCTTCCAGCAACGTTTGGGGAGCGGGCATCGCCTCGATGTGGAACGTAATCGCATCGGCACCAGCCTGGACAAACTGCATGGCATACTTCGCGGGCTCGCTGATCATCAAATGAACGTCGAGTGCCAAGTCGGTGATGCGACGTAAACTCTCCACGATCGGCATCCCGTAACTGAGGTTGGGAACGAAATGGCCGTCCATCACATCAAGATGCAAAACCTCGACCCCCGCCTCCTCCAATTGACGGACTTCTCTTTCTAAATTCGAGAAGTCGCAAAGAAGGAGCGACGGCAAAATGGCTGGGCTCGCGTTTTGGAACAAGCTTCGGTTGCGTTGGAACTTGTTTTCAGTTGCGGACATATAGACCGTGGGAAAATTACAACCGCGGAGCTAGACGATGCCAGCTAAACTTCCGCGGACTGCAATACACAATAGCCAACGCATGCCGGTTTCGGCAAGAGGCAAACCAAAAACTGTGACGAACCGCATCAGTCACGGGCCTGCGATTTTAGCGCAAGTTGTTATTTTGCAATAGATTAAGAAAAAAGAACGTCGAGCGAGACCGCACTCTCAATCGTCGCTTCACCGTGCTTGACGAGAAGAACAGGAATCGTCTGCCAACGTTTTTTCCCTGTCAAAAAATCTGCAAGAAGCTGGAAATGGCTTCTCGTCGCCCCTTCGTTTTGGACATCGTTAAGGACGATCGCCTGGACTCGAATTTGAAGAGAGTCACAAGCGACAAGCGTCGTCAAAACTTGATTTACCACCCCTAAACGCCAACTGGAAACCAACAAAATCGGGACGTCCAACGCCTGAATCAAGTCCGCGTTGGTCCACCGATCCGAGACGGGCGACATCAATCCGCCTGCTCCCTCGACTAAAAGAAAATCTGTCCGTGATCGCCATTCATGAAAGCCGGACAAGATCGACTGTTCATCTACGACGCGTCCTTCCAACTTGGCAGCGACGGGCGGTGCCAAGGGAGCAAGGAATCGTTGGGGTGAAACCTGATCGATTGAATCAGACTGCCCTATCGCATGCATCAGTCGTTGGCCATCGGAGCCTTCGACGGTAGGAAACCCACTCGCGACGGGTTTGTAAGCGCCGACTCGAACCTGCTCCGATGCTAACCGCTTCAGTAGCATGCAACTAACATACGTCTTTCCAACGTCGGTGTCCGTGCCTGCTACAAAGAGGCATCTTGCTGGTTGCATACTTGTCAACAAAAATGGGAACTTGATTAGCGGATCGTTCAGCATCCGATGGATGCCCATTACCCGACCTTGCTATCGAACCTTGCAATCGAATCGGATGAGTCCGCCATCACCAGGCTTGAGACCCTCCTGTAGCTCCCATCGTAACACGTCTGAACCGGCGGCGTTCGGTTGCGTTGAGAATTTCGCAGCGACGCTCGACTTCTCGCTTCCCTCGACATACTCGAGCCGAGGGGTTAGCGAATCGGTAACCACCAATTTAGAAAGAGGTTGTTCTCCGACGTTATCGAAGCGGATCGTGAACGAAATGATATCGCCAGGATTCGCCATCTGTTCCGATGCAACTTTGCAGAGTCGGATTCTGGCTCCCTTGTATTCATACAATCGGAACTCTTCCGCTTGCTTCTTCGAGGTGATCTCGGTTGTTTCTTGTCCATCGATTAGCACGTGGAGTTCGTCGACATTCGTCCATGTGCGAGCGGCCGCTGCTGCTTTAGCAAATCGAGCTAGATCTGTACCCTTCAAGTCGCCGTTTCTCATCAGCGAGAAGTCTTCGTATGGTTTGAAGGCTTCGCTAGCCACCAACATTGGAAGGACCATTTCGGCGGGTACCAATTGGTCGCGGTCACGCACGGACTCGATTACGTTCACATTCCCTTGGTTGACGAGTTTTTCTGGCTTGGAGACGCTGACACTTGGGAGACGATCGATGAATTGGCCAGGGCCACTCGGTTGATCTGTCGTTCGCAATCGCATAGCAACATCGCTTTGCGCGGTGCTCATCCGCTTCCTTACACTTGCGAAGCGAGGTGCATAGATGGCGACGCGGCAGCCACTCACGACATCGCTCTTTCCATCTGCGGTTTCATATTGAATGACGGTGTCTTCGGTGTCGAGTCCTGACAGAGAATCATCTTTTCGCAGTCGAACTGTCGGCCCGCGGTCTCCTCCGTCAAACAAATACTCTTGTGGATCCGACTGTCGCGGTACCGCAAACGAGTCCACTGGATTGCAAGGACCACAAGAAACGGTTGTCGATGGCGAACAATCCACTCCGTTCTCGAACTGCGAGAAGACCGGTTGGTAACGTTGTCCGATCATACTACAACTCGGGCAGCTATGCGCCGCCATCGATCTCGGTGGCATCATCGTCGGTCCAACGGGGCCAGACATCATCGGCGCTGCCATCATGGGACCATTGTCATGAGCAGAGTACACATGAGCAGAGTACACAGGTGGCAACGGTTCGCGAGGAACGGCGTAGGAATCACTCGATGGTTCGGTGTGTTGAACCAAAGCGATCTCATTGGGCACGGTCTGGGACGCATGTCCTTTGGTCGGCATTGCAGGCGCGTTTGCCAAACTGCTTGGTTGGTTGCTCTTGGGTTGACTGGCTTTCGCGAGCGGCGTTTGCGCCAAGCTCTGCTGCCGTGCGGTTTGGTGAAGAGCTGTGGGGTTCGTTAGTTGTTGCGTTTGGCAACCTACCCATGGCACGATAGTCAGGCCCAGGATAACAGCGCGAACGAAGACTCTTTTGTGCATCGGATTGTTCATAATGGAAACCTATCTTCGATCGCTGATGGAGCCTGATTTTGCGGAGGCTGGCCATTTCCCTTGTTCGATCAACATTTGCTTGGTGGGAATCGGCTTGATCGTTGTCCATGCAGGACATCCGTAGAGAAAGTTGTCCCAATCCTGGCCTTCTGACACATTCGGGACGCGAGAGCCGATGCGAAGGATTGCAACGGGCCGTCCCAATCGATCCGCAGTGCGCAGTGCATCTTGCCCCGGTCGAACATCCAATACTCGTTGCGGACGACCTGCGGTATCCACGGGATCGGCAATCTCGTTGTCTTCCAAATAGATGACTTTCATGACCATCTCTCCTTTGATCGCTTCTGCCAAATCATCTTCATCGAGTTCGATCGGGATCGGGAATCGATGTTCACGTTCGGCGGGTGGATGGATACGGTCGATCACTTCAAGTGTGGGGTAAAGAGCCACTTCTTCTTCGAACGGGATGCCTGTGATTCGCAAGCGATACGGATAGCCAACAACGACAGCGATTCGAGACTCGGAGAGATTGTCTGTGAACTGACCTGCATCGGCCATGGCCACTTTCAAACCCTTGGGTCCTTTGATCTCAACCGCTTGCCAAACGCCTCGTAGTTCCGGCTTTCGATGAAGTTGGATGGCTCCGATTTCACCAGGTGGCATCGAATCGTGTAGCAACGGATGAGTGCCACTCGGCAAACGACCGCCTACTTCTTGAGCTCGTGCGCTACCAGAGAATGCAGCAACGACACAGAGTGCAACCGCCGCAATCCAGGTGACCAGGAGCGTCGGGAACGATACTCGCTTTAGCATGGTGCCATCCTATAGGATGCGAGATACAAACATCTGTAAACGATTTGTCCCCAAGACGTGGCTTGGGGACAATTTGATTTGCCGTATTTCACTACTAGCGAACCATACCCGGTGGGCAGTATTCACCAGTCCCACCAGCAGGTGGCTGGCTACTGAATTGGTTCGGTGCCACCACTCGGCTTGCATTGTAGAAGCCTGGTGCTCCGGACGGAAATCCTGGATGAATGTTCTGCTCTTTGATATGGAACCGGCTTGGTGGTTGTGGATAGCTATATCCTGGTTGATGCCGAACAGTTCCCTTCACCTTTTCCACTGGATCTGGGATATGTTGATGCGTTCGATTCACCATGATGTGCTTTTGAAGCCCCGCAGGATGTCCCAATGGAATATGGGGAGGACCAGCCAGCCCAATCGGTGTTCCGCTATAAGGCAGACCGTATTGAGGAGCTGTAACACCAGCCACCATGTTCGGCGGATTGTTCTGAGGACCGATCGCTGCTCCGTTTGGACCGCATGGCATTCCATTGCCGTCGAGCATTCCTCCGTAGGGCAAGCCAGCACCGCCAGCACCGGATAGCTCAACGTCTTTGTTTCCAAGACGCACGATGGCCAAAATGGAACCGCGTCGATCAGCTTCGATGATCGGATCCAAACCTGGTTCCAATCGCGAGCTGACGAGAGTGTCGATACCGGAGATCGCTTCCCCTTGGAATTCAGGATCTGGCAGGTAGATCACTTTGGTGACAAAGTTGCTCGACAACGCTTGGTCGAGGTCTTCTTCGGTGAACTGAATCGCCAGTGCATTGTGTGCCAAGAAGGCAGCCGTACGATAGCTGGCAGTACCAACCTCAACCGTCGGGTAAAGTTCGACACCTTCGCGACCAGGAATATCGGTTAGCTTCAAGCGAAAGATTCCGCCTTGAGTGAATTCAACTCGGCCAGGAACCACGAGAGGCTCGCTACCGAACGTACCATCGCCGACGACATCGTAAAGGATGTTCATCGACTGTGGTTGATTGAACAAAATTTGGATCGTGGGAGCTACGGCAGGTGCACCGTATCCCGGAACCGGAATGGTTTCTGGCATTAGAACACCTGGACCGGGTCCTCCGACCATGGGACCTGGTTCTGCTAAGCGAGAAGCAGGTGGCATGTTGTGCCGCTTTGCAAGCTCACCAGCGTCCGAAACATAAGCCAGTTGGGAGAGCATGCAGGGAGCGCCCAACCCGAACACGGCCATCGTTTGCCATTTACTACGCATTTTCATTCGAAATACCCCTGGAATTTGGCCCTGGAATTGATTGGGTCAAGCCGGCTAGACATTTGGGTCCAATAGACCGACGTTTCAACCTGGACACTACGCAAGCGATCGACCTACAATCCGCTCCACATGTCCTCATCGCTATGTTCGGCAGAGCTGATTACGAATCTTTGATAAAACCCATACAAGTTGCCAATGCGGCTATATTTAAAAAACGCTAGCACTTACATCTCGCACCTCGGCCGGCTGGGAAGTGTTTGTCGTGCAATCCCAAAGCCTCGCTTTCGAGGTTCTAGGACTATGCGAACTGCGGGGATCATTGCCTGTTTATTCGCAGGCGATTGGTTCGCTAGCAAAGTCATGTATGGTCAAACGTCGGGCATGCTCACGTCAGCTGCAGCGCCTAGTGCATCGCGGCCGGTTATCGATCCGAATACGCTTGTGCTGGCTGCCCTCCGCCAATCGATCACAGGACCACCGATTGCATGCAAAGTTCATCAGCAAAGTATTGCTTTCGATCAACAAGTCGTCCTCAGTGGTGAATACAAATCGGCGGGTGCTGGAACCGGGCAGTTTCGATACACGGCGAGAATCTCGTCAGGCGAAACCACGGTTGACACCATTCAAGTTTCAGATGGCCGACTGATGCATACCCAGATGGGAGAACTGAGCCCGACAAAAATCGTCAACGTGGAGAAGGTTCGCGAAGCGATGACAAGCAAGATTCGTCGTATAGACGAGCATCCAGAAGTCTATATCCATTTGGCGATCGGCGGACAGCCAGAAATACTTCGGAGCCTCTATCAAAAGTATCATTGGTATCGTTCCGTAGAGGGCAAGGTGGGTGGTGTCGATGTATGGCAACTGCTTGGCAAATTACGCACCGAGCCACCCAAGTTGTCTGGCACGGCAAAGATCGACAAGGAGACAATGGCTTTGCCTGCTACGACGGAGAATTTGCCAAGCAACGTTCGACTGACCCTCGGACGCACCTCCAACATGCAGTACTTTCCATATTTGATCGAGTATTTTCGGATCAAGAAAGACAAAGATGGCCGGGCAATCGGATTGGAAGCCGTATCCAAAATTGAATATAGCGAGCCCACTCTCAATCCAAAGATCGCAGAAACGGACTTTGTTTATCGCTGTGATGTCACGGTCGACAAACCGGAGTGGGAAACAGATCTCTATCTACCTGCACCTTGAATAGCAGTTTCAGCGAATAGCAGTTTCAGCATGTCTTTCTTCGGCAGAGTCGACGGATGGGCTGGCCGCTTCGATGGCAGGGATGGAGGGGGGGGATTGGGCGAGCCACCACAGCAGCAAGATTCCAGCGATCACTCGATAGATGGCAAACGGCACGAATCCACGCGAGCGAACCCACTTCATGAACCAGGCGATAACAACATAAGCAACAACAAAGCTTGTGACGAAGCCGACCGCTAGACTCATCCATTGCGTGTACGTTGGTAATGGTTCATCCAGGAGATGCTTCAGCAGTCTATAGGATGCAGCGGCGATCATAACTGGGATGGCGAGGAAGAAGCTAAACTCCAGTGCAGCAGCTCGACTTAACCCGAAGATCTGCCCACCCGCGATGGTCGCCATCGATCGACTCGTCCCTGGGAACGCTGCGGCAAGGATTTGAAACAGGCCGATCGCGATCGCTTGACGAAGGGTCATTTTTTCCATGCTGTCGGTGTTGGACTTAGAAAAGAAACGATCCACTACCACCATCACGATACCACCGATGATCAGAGCCCAAGCGATGATGTCTAATCTTTCGAGATTCTCACCGATCAGTTTATCGACCAGTAAGCAAGGGACTGCAGTGACGACAAAACTGATCAGGACCAAACATAGTGGATGTTGATACCAACTATACGAGATCGTTCCCTCGAGAGCGATCGATCCCTTCGCACTCTTTCGTGATGGTAAGTCGGCTAAAAACGTCCCGACGAAGTCGGCAAGGCGTGTTCGAAAGTAAACAATAACCGATAGGATGGCCCCCAACTGAATCACAATAGCGAACATCTTCCAGAATGGGTCGCTTCGATTGACTCCGAGGAGTTCTTGAGTCAGAACGATATGTGCTGTCGAGCTTACCGGTAGGAACTCGGTAAGGCCTTCTACAATACCCTGAAGGAATGCTTGGAGGATTTCTGCCATTGGGCGTTCGATCGATGCTTTGCGTTAGCGGGCGGTTTGGAAAAATAAGGCTCTAGGGATTTTGACCGACAAATGTGATTTCGAAGCCCAAGAAATCGAGAAAACCAAGATAACGCGTGACGCCTAGGCTAAGTTTAACGATCGCAACGACTCTTCGGCTTGGCAAGCCTATCAACCCGAATACACTTCGTAGTTATGAAGCCAAGACTTAGATTATGGGGAAAGAAAAAAGGAGGCCGAATGACCGGATGGTGGATCATCGGGTCTTTTGGAGAAGCATCATTCTTTGCGGCCTGTTTTTTAGTGGGCGTGGTTTGCTTGAGCATTTCCGTTACTTCGCTTCAGGTTGGATCTGGTTTTTGGCTTCTCGTTTGGGTGTCAAACGCTTTGATCGTATTGGGTGCGATTGGCTTTTGGTACCGCGTTCTCAAGGTTGTTACGAGCGACGAGCACCGGGAGGCAATCTCTCATAGCGGATTGATTCCTGGCCCGAAAGCGGAATCAAAGTACGTTCCCCCACCCATGATTCCACTCCTTGATCCATTCACGGATAGTCCGGGTGCAAAACTGGCGTTTCGGTTGCCGTGTCCTTCACAGGATACTCTTGCATTGCTGGGAATCGGCGGCTTTGCAATGTCATGGAACGCAATGCTAGCCATCTTTCTTGTTGTAGCGATCCGAAGCTTGTTTGAGGGAAATATTCAGTACAGGCTTATTCTTCTCTTAATACCAGGTATCTATGTCGGTTGGCGATCTGGTCGATTGTTTTTCAAGTCGTATGTGCAGGCACTTGGGATAGGGTCTACGACTGTTGAAATCGAAGATTTGCCGCTTGTGCCAGGTAAGTCTTATCGTGTCTTGCTAGTTCAGTATGGCAGATTGGTCATTAAGAAGTTGACAATGAGACTGGTTTGTGAGGAGGAAAGCACTTATCATTATGGCACGGACATCCGGACCGAGAAATCTGTTGTTCGAGAGCAGAGTATCATTGTTCAAGGAAGATCGAGAATCGACTGGGGACGCCCCTTAGAGATGGAGGGGATCGTCTCGATTCCAAATGATGCGATGCATTCCTTTCAAAGTCTTCACAACGCAATCCACTGGAAACTCATCGTCGAAGGAGAGGCGAATAGATGGCCATCGTACTCCCGAAGTTTCCCCGTAGTGGTATATCCGCGCGCCGCTCCAAAACCAGCGAGTGCAGATTAATGATCTGCTTGCTCGGATTGCAACCGGCTTACATGCCGAATGACGAGTTGGAGTTCGATTATTCGGTTTCCAATATTGATCAATCTACCATCACCGCGGTCGAGGTATCTGTATTGTGGTTGACGGAAGGCAAAGGTACTGAAGACATGGGGGTTCATTTCTTCCAGCGTCTCAGTGGTAGCTCTTTGAGTTCCATTCAATGGAATCAGGCGCAACGCGTTCATGTGCCATTGCCTGAATCGCCGTTATCCTACGAGGGAACCATTGTCAAAATCTCGTGGTGTATACGAGTCCGATTCTATTTCGCAGACGGCACTGAGTTGGTTTCTCAAGAGCCATTCTATCTAGGGACGGTTACCAAAGCCCTCTAGGTACTGGAATACTGCGAGTAGGGGAATACTGCGGGTAGGGGAATACTGCGGGTAGGGGAATACTGCGGGTAGGGACATAGAGAGGCAGGCAGCACGTGTTGGGTCCACAGCTAGAGCCTCTGGGGCAAGTCTTTACTTTTTGGTTCCAAATTTGGAATTAAATAGGTTTGGATCAAAGGGGTCTTTTCCGGTAGCTTTTTTCTGTCGTTCCAGTTTATCGATTGCTGACTCTAGAAGAGCGATGTCTCCGGCTGAGATGACACCGGCACCGGGAGGATTGCTTTGCGAGTTGTCGACTGGTTTCGAAAGTTTTACGTTCCGATCTTGCTCTGGCGGGGACTGTGCATCGCGAATCCAGTCCATTCTGCTTTTGGGTTGTGCCGTGGGGGGCGTTGCGGTTGCGGTTTGGCGATCTTCTGTTGCAATCGCTTGAACAATTGCGTTGGAGTTAGCTAATGAGGTGTCTTCCTCAATGGCGTTTGCAAACTCCACGGACTTTATCCATTGGGCAATCCTCTCGATGTGCGCTCGGTCATCTTCTCGCAATGGATTGAAGCGAGGTGACTTTTGAATTCCGTGCGCGTTGGTTGCGTATGCGATGAGTTGACTGCCGCTCGGATCCTTGGGATTAACATATCGCAGTACATTCTCCAAGTTTTGGTTTGCAATTGTCGAAGCTTGATCGCCTGCTGCTTTGTGGATATGAAAACTTGAATTGCCAGGTAAACCATGACAACCCGCTTGGCCGCATCCGTTGATTAGGATCGGGGCAACTGACGTATGAAAGGCTTTCTTGACATATCCAGGAATCGCAAGATGCTGAACGCTCGATTTCGAGACATTTTCGAACGAGCTGGCGAGGGTTATGTCTTTGAGGGTTGGCGTTAATTCTTGGGTTGCGACGGCACTTCTTACTTCATTCTTTGCAATGGAAGAACGTACCTCCTCGCTATTGAGAAGTGCAGATTTGAGTTGCTGTTCGAGTTGTTTGAATTTTGCTGATGGCTCCACGCTCTTTGCGAGTTCACCATAGTGATAAACCGCTTGTTCCAGAAGTTGTTGCTGGAGGCACCACTGGGTCAAGTGCCAATGCTCCCCAGTGCCCCACAGGCGTACCGACTTGATTTGAGCTTGGTACAGTTCAAGCTTGGATGCAGCAATATGACCGACTTGTTTTGAGTCGACTTGAATCGTAGCGCCTTGCCCAAGTCGAATTTCCATTTTCTCGCCAACCGGCCGAACCACGCCGTGAAATACGCTACCGTTGTTCATCAAGACAAAGGATCGATTGTCCGGTTCCGACCCGCGAAGCGGACCGAACGACGCGAAACAAACCGCGGATACGCCAAGAAGTAACCCGACAAACTTTTGCATTTCCTAGTCCCTGAACAAAACTGCTGGCCTACAGTGCTTGTGGGACAATAGCAAATGATTGAGGTTTGAAGCAACCTCGGCTAGTTTCGCTTCTTTTTGCGGAGCGCACGATCTCTTTCCCGTTGCATTTTCTCGCGTTCTTTGGGAGTTAGTCGTTTTCCCGTGCTCCCCTTTAGCTTGACTCCCTCCGTTGGGTTGAATGGATTTCTGGACATCATCCCTTGCATTTGCCCAAGCATTTTCATTTTGTCCGCCATCGAGCCTGACGTTGCCATTTGAAGCATGGGGCCGATCATTTCGAACTGTTTGACCAAATCGCTGATTTGACTCGGTTGGCAACCGCAACCTTTTGCGATTCGATTCCGTCTGGCGGAGTCAATCGCTTTGGGGTTTTTTCGTTCTGACGGCGTCATCGAGTCAACAATACCGGTCAACCGACGCATTTCTTTTTCGCTGTCGGCGTTTGCCATCATTTTGGAAAACTCTCCCATTCCAGGCATGAGAGATACCATTTTCGTCATCAGCCCGGGTTTGCGAAGTTTCTGCATCATGTCGCGGAAGTCGCCTAGGCTGAAAACCCCTTTCGACATCCGCTCTTCCATGGCGAGGCGTTCTTTTTCGTCGATAAGCTTATGGGCTTCACGGGCAACCTCCAAAATGTCACCCATTTCCAAAATACGACTAGCCATCCCTTCTGGGCGAAAAGGCTCTAGAGCATCGAGATGCTCTCCAGTTCCTATGAATTTGATGGGAACTTGTGTTACCGCTTTGACGCTTAGCAAGGCTCCGCCGCGCGCATCTCCATCGAGTTTTGTCATGATGACACCGTCGAGGGATAGTGCTTCGTTGAATGCCTTGGCACTGTTCACCGCATCTTGGCCGGTCATGCCGTCGACAACCAGGTAGACTTGTTGGGGTTGGACAGCTTTGTCGATTCGCTTGAGTTGATCCATCAACTCTTGGTCGATCGCCAGTCGGCCCGCGGTATCCAAGATAACGATATCGGCTCCAGCAGCTTTTGCTGCAGCCATACCTTCTTGGCAAACAGCTACTGGATCTTGAGCGCCTTCTTTGCTGAATACCCCGACTCCTAGTTGTCGTCCGAGGACGTGCAGTTGCTCGATAGCGGCAGGACGTTGTAAGTCGGCAGCGATCAAGAAAGGCTTAAAGCCTTGTTCCTTTATCAGTTGTGATAATTTTCCGCAAGTTGTAGTTTTCCCAGCCCCTTGAAGGCCGCACATCATGATGCTGGAAGCTGCACCCCTCTGTAGAGGTATAGAGTTATCCACTGGCCCAAGAAGATCGACTAATTGTTCGTAGACAATTTTGACTAATTCTTCGTTCGGTCGCAGCGAGTGAATGACGCGCCGTCCGATCGCCGCTTCGCTGACATCGGCCATGAATTTTCGGACAACATCGACGTTGACATCTGCTTCGACCATGGATTTTTCCACCATGGCGAGGCCTTCTCGCATGTTCGATTCGGTGAGTTTGCCTTTGCCGCGGAGTACTTGAAACGCGGTTTGGAGGCCTTCTTGGAGTGACTGAAACATCCGTAATCCGTAAGGTTTTTTAAATGAGGTCGAACAGGAGACTTTTAACGATTGGAACTTTTGAAGGAATTAGGTCCTCCAAGATCCGCATTGTATCGTGTCGTTTCTAACGATTATGCAGCTTCTTGGGTGCAAGTAAAGGAATTAAAACGACTTGCAATCGAGGAAGTCGCAATCAACTGAGAGTGATTCGTTGCAATGCGACCGGGTCGAATTAGACTCGGAATTGCGGCCCGTAATGGGTTCCTATTCGATATTGCCCTGTTTTTGGCTCCTCAAGAGGTTCGTCGATGACCACCGTCGGTACCGGAAGTGGTTCTTTCTCCAGCAATCATCCACGTAAAGATCGCACCAAACTGCGTAAACAGCAGTTGGTTCGTCGTTCATTGTTGGAATCTCTCGAAAGCCGCCAAGTTATGGCGGCTGGTCCCCAATTGATCGGTGCGCAGCCCAACGAGGGTGCACTGATTTCTTTGGATGGCTCGACGTCTACTGCGACCGTATTGAATACGAGTCCTAGAGAGATTGTTCTTCGATTCGATGATACTGCGGGGTTAGATCCTGCGACATTGTCGTCTGGAATTCAAGTCAAGCGTGCTGGCGCGGATGGAGTTCTTTCTTCAGCCTATGTAAGCACTGATTTGGGGACGAACGGTCGAGTCGTGTTGGACTTCAGCGCATCCGAGCCTGGCCAGCAGGGGAACGGAGTGGAGATTGCATTCACCTCAACTTCCAGAAACTCGAGCATCCCTGGCAAGCCAGCTAGCTGGCCGATTCTGTCTATTTCCGGTAGCCGAATCAATGTTCAGTTGAACACATTGCCTGGTTCTCAGACGACGGCATCGGATTTGATTCGAGCGATGACTGAGAACGAAGCGGTCCGATCGAGGATCTTGGTAAAGCGCCTTCGCGGTATTGAATCCGAGGTCATTGCAAACACTGTCCCCAATGGAACGGTTTACACATTGGCAGGTGCCGATGCAGCTCGAGTATCGAGCAACCTGAACTCGGGTACGAATACTCTTCAAGTTGAATTCTTGTCGTTGTTGCCAAGTTCCAGTGGCGGGGGGACTCGCATCGAGGTTGTTTCAAGAGATTTCGGAGGTGAAGGAACGCCGAACGTAACTGTTTCGGGGCGAACCATCCGAGTCGAAGTGAATAGCAACGCACGCTTTGCGACGACCGTGGGAGAATTGATCGATGCAATCAACCTATCCTTAGATTCCAATGGTTTAGTACGAGCGCGCTTGGTTAGTGGCTCTTTATTTACTCGAATTGGTGCCAATCCAACTACTTACTCGCCATTGACATTGGTGGCTGGTGACGACGTTGCGATTACTCCATCCTTTATTGGTTTTGGGGACACGAATCGCGAAGTTGTCATTCGATTTGCTGAGACACTGCCAGACGATTTTTACATTATCGATATCTTGGGCGCAGGACCGTTTGCGCTTCGAAACCTTGCAGGACAAGCATTCAATTCGGGTGTGAGCAAGAGTGTTCGGTTCGATTTGGATCTTGGTACCACCATTCAGTCCGTGGTACCCCAACCGATCGTTCGCAATGCGAACGGCGCTTTGAGCCAATTGCGCAATGTTATTCATGTCTACTTCAATGATGATGATTTGAATCCTGTGGAGGCGCAGAAGCCTGAGTACTATCAATTGGTGCATACGGGTAACACGCTTCGCGGCACAGACGATGTCGTGTTTTTACCAGTGTCTGTCAATTACGATTCCGTACTGAATCGATCGACATTAACGTTCAGCCGTAATCTAGACGCTTTGGTGGATTCTGTCGGGACACCCTTACCGATTACGGCTTTGAGGTTGCGTATTGGTAACAATCAAGGAGCTGCTGCGGGTGGCGTAACGGAAGTACCTCAGCCAACGGATCCAGGCAGTCGCTTTACGAGTGCAGCCAACCTGGGTGGCGCTTGGGCCGCCGGAAGCGGTGCCAAATCGGTTATCGTGAATTCTCAAATTTTGAACCAGACACCGTACGAATTAGATTTCCCTGGTGCTAACAATGAAGCTGGAAACCGAGACAGTCGTTATCAGCACCACGTGACTCGAACAGATGCCGATGGCATCGCGGTGATCAGTTACAACTTTGCATTGGAGCTAGGCACTGCAAATCAAAGCGTTCAATTGAACGCGATCACTGAACCTCAAAAGGATTTGGTTCGCCAGATTTTTTCGCTTTATGAAAAGTATTTGGGAGTACGATTTCTCGAGAGCGATTCGTTAGGGTTCACCGTAGCCGTTGGTGATATGCTGGCGATCAATCCGCTGACTGCGCTGACTCCGATTGAGGCCAACCGTGCAGGTGGTTTGACGTTCGCGGCCGGCCCATTGGCTTCGAATCCAGCGATCTCTGCTGCAATTATCGACATCCAAGATTTCAACTCGGCGGATGATAATTTGTTCGGAACGGAATTGTTCCGATCTTTCATGCGCGGCATCGGCGTTTTGCTCGGCATGGGAAGCGCGGACGAACTACCGCAATCGACGGTTCAAAACAACTTGCCCCTGGCGACTTCGGCCAATGCCGAACCTGTTTTCCCAGGCAATCACGATGTCGTCCACGGACAGCATATTCTTCGACCAGAAGGAAGAGACATCGACCTTTATCGTTTCACTCTGCCAAGTGTGGGTGGTCAGCTCAATCTGGAGATCGTGGCTGAGAGGCAAGCAAATTCCAGTTTGCTAGACGCAGCGATTCGGCTGTACCGCAATGAGGGGACAGCTTTGGCCCCTCGCTGGGTGGAACTCGCAGCGAACGACGATTACTTTAGCAAAGATCCTAGAGTGCAGCTCGAGTTTGTTAAAGGTGGTGACTACATCGTCGGCGTTAGTGCGAAGGGCAACACGAGCTACAATCCCGAGATCGAAGATTCGGGTTTAGGTGGAAAATCAGAGGGCAAGTATCAGCTTCGCATCGATTATCTTCCACCTGCTCCAGCATCCTTAGTGGACGTCAATGGATTACCGACTCCGTTGGATGGAGATGGGGATGGTCGACCTGGTGGGGTTCACAATTATTGGTTCGTACCTACGAGACCTGACCGGGCAACTCCTGTTCCTGGAATTGCAGATGCTTCTGCCTATACGATTTGGGTTGACAAGACGGCAGCCAATGGTGGTTCGGGCACGCTCGCTTCACCGTATAACTCCATCAGTCGAGCATTAACAGAGGCAGCTACCATCTCCCAATCGGATCCGCTGGCGACACGCAATGTCGTCGTGCGAATTTTGGGGAATACTCAAAACCGAGCCTTCGAAATAGGTTTCAATCGTTTTGGACAGAGTTTGGCGGACGGCACAACGTTTGATGTTCCCAAGAATGTTACTGTGATGATCGATGCGGGCGCCATCATCAAGATGGGGCGTGCGAGAATCAGCGCAGGTAGTTCCACGGTGAGCGTGGATCGCAGCGGTGGTTCCCTTCAATTGCTAGGGATCCCTGATTCGAAAGTGATCGTCACATCCATCCATGACACGGTGGGTGTCGGGGTGAATCCTGACAGAACGCCTCCTGCACCCGGACCAGGGGACTGGGGCGGGATCGAATTTCGCAACAGAATTGACGGCGGAGATGAAACGAGAACAGATCGCGAGCGCGATGGATTGTTCTTGAACACAGTCGTCCACTCCGATTTGCGGTTCGGCGGTGGCCAAGTTTTTGTGGATGGTGTTTCGCAAGTCATTACCCCCATTCATATCGTCGACTCGCGACCTTCTATTGCGAACAATTTGATTACTCGAAGCGCCGATGCGGCGATGTCCGCGACACCGAACAGCTTCCGCGAGGACAACTTCAATGATCCTCGATCGCAAGGCAATGGTTTGTTTGTCGCCGACTACGACAGAGTCGGACCTGACATTCGAGGCAATCGAATTGTTAACAATACAGTCAACGGATTGTTCATCCGCACGCGAACAGGTGCAGCAGAAAATCCAGAGACCATTACGGTCGCTGCGCGATTTGACGATTTGGATATCGTTCACGTGGTCGGTGAAAACTTGATTGTTGATGGACGTCCAGGAGGCGGCATTATTGATGTTGCAGCTCCCCCGACTACAGTCGTGACTTTAGTTGCATCTACAGGTGGTTCGTTATCGGCTGGAACCTACAATTACAAGCTTGTTTATGTCGATGCAGCAGGAAGTGAAAGCTTAGCATCGTTGCCAACATCCTCGGTGACTGTAACGGCGAATGGATCCATTGCTCTCGACAATCTGCCACCTATCGGTCCAGGATTGCCTTATGTGGCAAGACGCATATACCGCAGCGAAGCGACTGGCGGTGGGACTTATCGGTTTGTTGCACAAATCAATGCCGTTACAACGACCTTTGTTGACAATGGTAACGTCACTGGCTCAGCGTTAGTTGAACTAACAACCAAGGTTCGGTCGAGGTTAGACGGCAGCTTGATCGTTGATCCCGGTTTGATTCTTAAGTCGCAGGGCTCTCGAATCGAAGTGCGAAATGGCGGAAACTTTGTAGCGGAAGGTACTTCTGCCTTGCCTATCGTGATGACGAGCATCAACGATGCTCGGTTCGGTGTTGGTGGAACATCGGACACCTCCAATTCGCGTGTCACTCGCACTCCGAATCGTGGCGATTGGGGTGGTGTGTTTGTTGGGCACGCAAGTTCCGCATCGCTTGACAATGTTCGCATTTCCTATGCAGGCGGTTCGACTCGAATCGAAGGTGGTTTCGCATCGTTCAATCCGATCGAAGTCCATCAAGCAGATTTCCGTATGGCGAATTCGCGAATTGAGCAAAGTGCGACTGGTACCGAAAGTTCGACCTCGCCATCGAGAACAGGACGTGGTACCAATGGTGCGGCAGCTATTTTTGTTCGAGGTGCACAGCCGATTATTGTCAACAATCGAATTTACGACAATGATGGTGCAGCCCTTAACGTGGATGTGAACTCGTTGAGCCATGAGTATGTAACAGACCGAGGTCGATCGACCGGGGAGTTGGGACTTGTTGGCGAGTTCTTGGAAAATCAAGGGCCGCTTGTGAAGGGCAATTTGTTATCGAGAAACGCGATCAATGGAATGTTCGTTCGCGGTCAAACCATTACGACACAAAGCGTTTGGGATGATACCGATATCGTTCATGTCGTACCGAACACGATAACTTCGGATAACTTCCATACGTACGGTGGGCTTCGCTTGAAGAGTTCTGCCTCCGAGAGTTTGGTTGTGAAGTTTGGGGGTGGAGCGGGATCCGCAGGCCTTAACGCCACTGGAACGCCATCCGACTTCTCGTCGCGTATCGGCGGAAGCATTCAGATTATGGGGCAACCCAATTTCCCAGTCATCATGACTAGTATTGCTGACGATTCGGTCGGTGCAGGGTTTGGCATCGATGGTCGCTCCAACTTTGACACGAACAATAATGGGGACGGTTCCTCTTCTACACTGACACGGTTACCTTTTGGCCCAGAAGTGAACAACGGAACGTTGATCGACAATGACGTCAACGTAAACCTTCCTGGCTTTTTCTCTTTTCTCGCTGGACCAGGTGGTAACTCCAGCTTTGGAGGTAACTCCGGGATTACAGCTCAGGGAACCAGCCAGCTGTTTACCAATGAAGATGTGATCTTTGACTTTGCGAACTACATCGATGTAGGAGCGTTAGGTGCTGGGTTTGAACTTGCGAACACTACGATTACCCTACCGCCGACATTGGTGTCACCGGACTTAGTAGCCAGCGAAGGTACGTTCGTTGGAAACAATGGTGCCTCGGTTCGTTGGCGAGTTGAATCCCGTTTTGATAACGGCATCTCGCGGCTCTACAACACAGTGACGCTTAATAGCGATGTCCCGTTGGGGGATGTATCTTTCATCAATTACTTAGACGAAGATATCGAGTTCCCTAACGACGATTTCTTATACTTAGCAGGTACGCCAGGGCAAGCCGACTTCCGGGCTTACACAATCGATAGCGCAGAGCGTGTAGGATTTTCCCACGGTGGCTTTTATCAGCCGGGACCAGAGCTTCAGAACGCCACTTATATCGGCTTAGCGGCAGACGAATTCAGAGATCTCGCGAATGCGATCGAGACAACAGGGACGACTTATACGCTAGGCGGTAACATCGATCTCGTCGACATTCCACCGTTTATTGATCCAACTCTCGGTCAAGTTTATGGACGTGCCGACGTCACGACCGCGTTCCAGTGGCGAGTCGAACCGACCGCAACCAGTGCCGTGATGACGAGTTTCCTCGAGCTGGTTCCTACGCAAATCGAACGACAAGCGGCCCCTGGTTCGTGGTCTGGTTTGGAGATGCAAACCTATTCGAATGACCGTAATGTAGCGGCTACATCGGAGCGGGAGTCAGCCCGTGCAAGTGCACCAGCCTCAAACGACGTTCCAAGCAGTGCTCAATACCTTGGTCAATTATCGCGACAAGCTTCAGGCGGGGATGAAAACGCACGCCTAGGTTTTGAAATTCAAGGGACCATCAACAAACCATCCGATGTTGATGTTTACAGTTTCACTGCAAACGGTCGAACTGAAGTTTGGTTGGATATCGACCGAACCACCTTCGGATTAGACACGGTCGTCGAATTGATCGCAGCGGACGGAACGATTTTGGCGTTGTCTAACGATTCCTTTTTGGAGGAAACCGAAAAAGCGACGAACCCGATTTTCTCAACGCTTTCAGGCAACTCTGCGAATCCTCTTCGGAAGAGCTCGTTGATTCAGGTACCAAAGACGGCTGCGGGCGATGCTCGCGACGATTACGGAACCAACCCTAAAGATGCGGGTATGCGAGTGGTGCTGCCGGGTCAGGAATCCGTAGCAAGCCTGTACCATATTCGAGTTCGAAGCAGCAATCAGGTGGTGGGTCAGCCAGCTAGCACCCCAGCGTTGTCCAATCCAGCTTCGGTAGGCCTAGGGAAATCGAAAGGCTCGTACCAATTGCAAGTGCGATTGGGCGAAGCCCAAGAATATCCTGGAACAAGTGTCTCGTTTGCTGACATCCGCTTTGCAGCGAACGGTGTAACGCTTTCTGGTGTTCCTCGCCATTCCCCGTTGGTCGGTGAAACAGCGGAAGTAGAAACGGCAACCACGAACAATAATACGTTTGCTTCCGCACAGTACTTAGGTAACATCCTCCAAACCGACCGAAGTACGATTTCCGTCGCGGGTAGTCTTTCATCACCTTCGGACATCGATTGGTATTCCTTCGATATCAATCAGCAACAGCTTCTATCACCGTTGGCTCGTTACCTTTCGACGATCTTCGACATTGATTACGCCGACGGCATCGGTCGAGCTGATATGTCGATGTACCTTTTCAATTCAAATGGAAATCTAATCCAGGTCGGCGAAGACAGTAATATCTTGGATGATCGGGCTACCTCGTTGAAGTCCGCAGACAACTCTGATCTGAGCCGTGGCTCGACAGGCGCATTGGATCCATACATTGGCTCGGTGGAGCTTTCGGCTGGACGTTATTTCTTGGCGTTGACGAGTCGCTCGCAGATTCCCTCGGTGCTAGCGAATCGACTTAGTACGACGGGTAATAATGATAGTGGAATTCGATTACAACCTGTAAACAGCGGTCGCTACATTGTTGAGGATCGTGTCGATACGCGACTCGGCGCGTCGGCTCAAGGGCCAATTGTTCCTCAGTTTCTTCCCGAGTCGTCTCGTGTCGAGTATGTACTCGGTGATGTACCGATGTACTTGTTACAAGATCTTGCGAACGGAAGTTCTCAAATCTATCTTGCAAACTCTCTGACTGGACAGCTTTCCAATTCCGTTGGAACGACGGTATTGGTAGATATCAATGACTTGGCGATACGTCCGAACGGGGATATTCGAGCGTTTAGCGGCCGAGTGAACAACGTCAGAAACGACGCAAATGCCAACTACATTTTGATCGATCCGGGCACCGGGACAGCACAGGTTGACGGTAACTTTGGTGTGACGACTCGACAGTTGAACCCGGCGGACAGGCAACTGGCCGACCAAAACGAAGGGCTTATCTTCAATGCTCTGACGTATGCGAATTTAGGAGGAACGGAAATTGGATTTGCGGTAGCGAATCGACCTTTGGTTCCGGCAAGCAATGGGGTGAGCTACGAAGAAAACATTCTCTACCGCTTTAATTCAGGGACGGGTGCCGGGACCAGCTTCCCTGCCATTGACAATACATTCAACATAGTCACAGCGGGTAATCCCAACCCTGACGACATCATTCAAGGTTCGGGAACTTCGGTCACAGAGCGTGGCTTTATTCGAACAACGGCATCGGCTGGCGCGGTATCGACGAGAGTCGCGCTCACCGAGGCCACTCAAGTTCGCTCTACAACACAAAATTTGGTAAACGACGGTGATACGGTTTCGATTCGCGTTTTGCCAAGCACCAACGTAACGTTTGAGTTCAATTCAGGGCCTGAATTAAGGTTGCAGCTCGATCCTGTCAATTTCCCATCACGGGTACTTTTGGACGGGGATCAGTTCATGATCGATGGCGTTACGTATCAGATCACGACGAGTGCTTCACCAGGTGTTATTCCTGGAGTAACGACTGTATTCTACAGCCCAACGATGACAAACGCACAGTTTGTTGCCTCTCTGAAACAAGCGGTGCCTTCGACGGTGCAAGTCGGATTTGATGGCAATCGCGTAAACTTCAGTGGAGCGATTACAGGTTCTTTCAACATTTTGAGCACGCGAGGAGTTGCGCAAGATCTTGGATCGACTGGCAATGTCGGTAGCGGGCGAATCGCAGTGGATTTCTTGGCAGAAGATACTGCTGAGACAATCGCGTTGCGTTTAGCACAGGCACTGAATTCTGCAGGCTTTGCAGGGCTCTCGGCAGTAGCAGTCAACAATGAAGTGCAATTGGTTAGCGCGCAAGTAACGGCTGCAACCGGCAGTGCTCGACGTGTTGGCATTGCTCCCGGTGGAACAGTTACTGGAATTGCACAGGTAAACGGTGATATGTTCGCGGTAAGCGATCAGGGAGGACTATATCGCGTTTCCTCAGATCGATTGGCATCGAACTTCGCTGGCAATATCGCAGATTACGTTTCCTCATCATACAATTTGACTGGTATCCGATTCACGGGCTTGTCTGCGGGACCACGCCACGTCGGTGGTGGACAATATGAAGATATTCTCTTTGGTACAGACGTATTCGGGAATATTCATGCGTTCGATACGAATGGGGTCCCACAGGGGGTATTTGCCAACGGTGAATCGCAAGTATCCACTGGTCTGGTCTCTCTTTCAGGCCTTGCGTTCTCGAACCTGGATTACAACCTGTGGCATCAATCAGCTCGACGAGGGAGCGATGCTGGACACAACATCAATGCCCCGACGGATCAAAGCGATGTTTCGACAACCGGCGGGTTGAGCTGGTACTTTGGTTTTGAGAACCGGTTTGCGAACAATAATGTAAATTTCAACAATTTCTCAGATCCGCTCGCCCAACCTCGCGCCTTAGGTACACCTTTGGCGAACACCTATAACTTCCCTGGAGGTGCGGCAGGTGTTCTCGAGAGTCAACCATTCTCGTTGGCCGGGATGTCTTCCGCTGACAAGCCTACGTTGTACTTCAATTATTTCTTGAGCACCGAAGATGCGAATTCTTCGCTGACCAACCCAATTCGTGATTCGTTCCGCGTCTATGGACAGGGAGACGACGGCGTATGGAGATTGTTGGTAACCAACAATAGTTCGATACAGGAGTCTGCGGTCGAGCGTGCGACGGATAACGATTTGTCTGCTGGACAAACCGCCCCTGGTGTTGCATGGCGACAAGCTCGCGTCGATATCGGACAACTCGCCGGCAATCGCGACGTAAGATTGCGTTTCGAATTCAGCACCGCCGGCGGTATGGGAGATACCTTTACTGGAGGTCGCGGACCTGAAATGCGAGTGGTTGCAGGTAATCAATTGACCGACGGCCAAACGTTTAACGTCAATGGAAGACAATTCGAAATCGAAATGGGTTCGACGCTCACCATTCCGAGCGGCAACAGCATCCGAAACCTGGATTTGTTGTCAGTAAACGGCACAAGCTTTGTTTTTTGGGATGGATCTGGAACGGCACCTGCTGGCAACGTGATCCGGTTCAGCATTGGGGATACACCCACAGAACTAGCCCTCAAGATCCATGACGCCCTACGAGCAGCAACATATTCTAAGACCAATAGAGCTGTTGCCTTTAACGAGCCACTTGGCGGAACCGATACATTGAGCAGGGCTCTCGATGTAGGAGTTCGAAGTGAATTTTTTGTCTTCAACGGTAGGGGAGCGATTGGCGACAATGCTTCCTTGGCGCCCACTTTGGATAGAGACGTAGATCTCGTTCGAATGAATTTGGAAGCGGGTACACAAATTGTTGTGTCGGCGAACGCCACAACGATTGGCTCTTTCCTTGATCCATTCTTGAGGATCTTTGATAGCGAGGGTCGACAACTCAGTTTCAACAATGACTTTGGTGGCAGCCGCGATTCTCGAATTGCGTTCACCGTACCATCCGATGGCGTCTATTACGTCGGTGTTTCTGCCTCGGCCAATAATGGCTACAGTGCGACGGTTGCCAACAGCACCACCAACGGTGGATCCCAAGGTCAATATGATCTAACGATCGATGTTACACCTCGATTGAACGTCAGTGTTCTTAACAACCGAATTCAAATAGACGGTGGTAAGAACATTGTCGTGCCAACGACTTCTCCCATTTTGCTGACAGGGACCACGGGTCTATCCAGCGGCAATTCAGTTCCAGTGTACATATCGCAAGGGATGACGGCCGAACAGGTTGCTGCCGAAGTGAAGCGTGCCATGGAGGGAGCCCTTGCTCCGAGCAACTTCGATACGTTTGCTCGACGAGGGATATTCATCGACATGACAGGTACTACTGTTGCTTCACCAGGACCATTCACCCTTTCGACATTCCGTCCAGAAGATGTTTTATCGGAATGGGGAACGAACGGCCAAGGATCTAATCTCGATCCACTAAGTCGTCCCGCGTTCCGCGCTCGTAACAACGCCTTCGAAGGTCTCTATCTTGATGACTTCATCATTGGTTTAGCAGAGCGCGGCGAGCAGGTGACGGGAGCGCGATCGGATACAACGTTCGTATCCACTGGGCCAACCACGGGCCCGCAAGGCGGGACGTACCAACTTGAGATTCGACAAGGTACCGAATATGGTGCACCTCGCGTCATCACATCACCGCCGAGTGCCATTCAACTCGATTTGATCAAGTCTTTTGGTCCGAACGAGGGTCAGTCGAGCTACCAATCTGTACGCTTCAATGGCGCTACGCAAATCGCCGATGGTCAGATCATGACGATCAGCGATGGTGTGAATTCGATGGATTTCGAATTTGACGATACAACTTTGCCTGTAAGCTCACCGACACGAGGTGTTCGCGCAGGCAATGTTCGCGTTCCTTTCAATCCTGTGATCGGAGAGTCGGCGCAAATCATTGCCTCCCGAATTCGTGATTTGATCAATTCGAATGTTGTGCAAAATGTGTTGCGGATCGGTGCGATCTCGGCAGACGGAAGCACCACCGGAACGAACTCCGACGAGGTTGTTTTTGTCGGAACCGTTACCGTCACAGTTCCCGTCAACATCGGTGATACCGAATCGTTCTCCGGTACGGGTGACAAGAACACGCCTAGAGAGCAGGGACAAGTCGTCGTAGAAAATTCTAGAATTTCCAACTCCTCAGGATTCGGAATTGTTCTTCAGGCGGGCGCTCGAGACCCTGGTTCCAATGCGCCGAGCCCAGGCTCCGTACGCAATACCATCGTGTTGAATAACTCCAGATTGGCTCCTGGGGCAGTCGTTGTGAATAACGAACTATCCTTCAACAACGCTGGAGGTATCAACATCGTCGGTGATACGACAACGGGTAATGTTCCGCAAGCGTCGGTTCCATTCGCCCGCATCGTTAACAACACGATCCTGGGCGGATTAGTCACTCGGGTTGCAGTTCCACCTGGATCTACAGTCGCGGGAGATTTTTACTCTGTCGGTAGCATCGCATTTGCAGATCGAGTCGTGGACTACCGTCCGACCGCAGGTGGTGGACCGGTCCCAATCGCTGGACTTCAGAATCCAGCAGAAGCATTGGGACTACCAAACTATTCAGGAATTGGCGAACCTCTGGCAAACCAAGGCGCTGTTTCGCTTGGACGTGGAGGTGTATTGACGTTGCAATTCAGTAACAACATACTGACTGGATCGAACGATGCTCGGCCTGACTTGGCGATCTACGAAGTAGGTTCCTCTGAGAACATTCGTGTCGAAGTGAGTGCGGACAATGTGACTTATACCTCGGTCGGGGTTGCATCGTTTAGCAATCGATTCATCGACCTGGATGCGTTTGGTTTCAACGCGCAGAGCCAATTGTACTTTGTGCGATTGACTGACGAGCTGAATCAGGGGGCTTTAAGTGGAGACTCTGTTGGGGCGGACATCGATGGAGTTGGAGCTCTCTCGAGCCGACCAGGTTATCTGTACAATCCAACCGGTTCAGGTATTCGAGTTGGCGCCAACGCCAGCCCGACATTGATCAACAATGTTGTCGTGAATCATCTAGAAGGAATTTTTGTAGATCCGACTAGTTCTAGCACAGTCATTGGAGGTACTCTTTTCCAACGAAACACCCAAGATGTTTCGGGTTCTGCAAGTTTAGGTCAGTTCCCGATTGTGGCTCCAGCAACAACGATCTTGTTCACTGACCCGGCATCGCGCAATCTTTATCCTCAACCTGGTTCTCGAACTATTGATGCATCTCTGGATTCACTTCCCGATCGAGCATCCTTGTTGTCCGTGAAGCAACCATTAGGATTATTACCTTCGCCAATTATTGCTCCATCAACAGACATCACTGGCCAATTGCGAGTCGACGATCCATCTGTCGCGGCTCCTCCTGGTTTGGGTGAATCTGTGTTCAAGGATCGTGGTGCTGCGGATCGTTCTGATTTCGTGGGCCCGATCGCGATCGCTATCAACCCTCGCGATAACGATGCACTTGGAACCGACAATAACCCAGCACTCGGGACTGTGGAAGTTGTAACGAAAAGCTTGAATCACTTTGACATTCAAGTCCTCGATGCATCTGCGCTCGGCAATCTGTCTCAAGGGACCGGTATTGATCGAACAACCGTATCTTCCAATGCAATCTTGCTTTTGAAGAATGGTAACATTCTGGTTGAAGGAGTGGATTATCGGTTTGGATACGATTCGACAAGCAATATTATTCGTTTGACTCCGCTTGCGGGAATCTGGGAGAGCGAATCGGTTTACCAAGTGCGATTTGTCAATCGAAACGAATCCCTAATCGCCTTCAGCGATCCGTTGGTGATCAATGATGCAGCGACCTATACGATTGTCGATTCGCAGAATGTGACGCATTATTTTGAGCTGGAGACTGGAATCACCCTTCGAATGCCTCGCGATTCGAGCGGATTCACGAACCAAGCGATTGATGGAACGATCTTCCGAATTGATGACGGCTTCCGAAGAATCACTTTTGAATTCGACAACAACCAAACGTCTAGCCCGACGAATATCGCTGTCCCATTCTTAAGCCAAGACCCACCATCGGTTCTTGCAGAAAAAGTCGTTGCTGCTGTTCTTGCAAGCGGTCTCATTGTCCGAATGCAATCACTGGGCAATGGTTCGATTCAAATGTTCGGTAGCAACCTGATTAGTGTGATCCCCGAGACAAGCGGAATAGCTCAGTCGGGAAGAACGGGTGTTCAACCGACCTACGGATTCCGAATTCCGACTGCGAACGGTCTGCCTCTAGGATTCACGGATGGTCAAACATTCTCTGTGCAACGGGGCAACTCCACCTTTGTGTTCGAGTTTGATAGCAACGGAACCGTTGGTGCCAATAACATCCGCGTTGGTTTCTCCAATACGACGGACGGATTGGCAGCAGCAATCGTCACAGCAATCAATGGTGCAGGACTGGGACTCACAGCGAGTTCAACTCCTGGTGGCTTTATTGCGGTGGGTGCACAAAGCGATCTTCGACTGCAAGCGACAAACACGGTTCTTCAGGTTGTTGGATCGCCTGGTCGAGGTGCTGCAATTCCAATTGAAGTGGATGCGTTACAAGTTCAGTCTGGCTCTCAAATGGCCACTTTGCTCGCCGACTCTATCAATGCAGCAAACTTGCCTGGTATCCAGGTTCTTCAGCTGGGTTCTCAGTTGTTGATCGAAGGAGCCAAGGGTGTTGGCGGTCCAGGTGCACAGACATTGTTTGGCATCCGAGATCTCGCCGGCAATCCGATGCGAGCTACAGAGTTGGACGGAACATCCCAAATAACGATCTTCCTCGGGGAGGGGCTTGACTATGGTGATGCACCCGATCCTATCTATGCTTCAAAGAAGGCAAACAACGGTCCTCGCCACCGCGTAGTCAATGGGTTTTCACTCGGCCCAACCGTGACGTCGGACGCGGATGCAAAAGTACCTGATCTCGATTCAGACGATGGTATCCATAGCATTTCGCTGACTGCCGCATATTCCGGGTCGTTTGTTGCCAACGTCCAGGGAGCAGAAGGCCCTGTGTTCGTCAATGCATGGGTCGATTACAACGGTAATGGTGTTTTCGAGAACTCTGAGAAGATTCAAATTCAAGGACAAATTCGAAATGGAGACAACACGATTCCAGTTCAGCATCTCGTAGCAGGCCAATTGGTCACTCGAGTTCCATCGAGTGCCGTTACCGATCGAGATGTCGCGCTCCGCGTCCGACTAAGCACAACCCAGATTCTTCAAGCGACTGGCTATGCAGACGACGGTGAAGTGGAAGACTACATGATCCGAATCAGAAAGAATCCAAATCAGAATCCAACGAACCGGTTAGATGTGAACAATGATGGATTCGTTTCAGCAATCGATGTTCTAGCTGTTGTGAACGCCATCAACAGCTCGGGAGGTGCCGGCTTCTTGCTTCCGATCAATTTCCCGACACCTCCGTTCCTCGATGTTGATGGAGACAGCGCGGTCACTTCGAACGATGTGTTAACGATTGTCAACCATTTGAATTCCACAAGTCCTGGTCTAGAAGGTGGAGGTGAAGGAGAATCGAGCGATATGTGGTTGCCGGCTGGATCGATATCCTCTGGTCCTGCAAATCAATCCACACCATCAACTCGCGGAAGTTCAAGTAGAAATGCGACAACTTTGTCCGCAACTCGCCTCGATACTTATTTGGCTTCGCTCGGTAATGATATGGGTCCATCCATCGAGATCGACGACCTGGATTGGGCTTTCTTCGGGCAGCCTGAGGAAGAGGAAGAGGACGATGTATTCGGAAGCTCCCTTGATGAACTCTTGAACTAGAACGTCGTTCACTTGAAGTATTAAGGTTTCAGGTTTTCTAAGAATTCCTTCGAGTCTGGTTTTGTGGAGATAAAACCAGACTCTAATATCCTGCAACGGATCCGCGAACAATGCCTTGACAGCGAGATCGACTATCGGGCATGCTCGCTTTGAGTGCGCCTATTTACCGGAACGGATCCATGCATTCCAATGTGCATGATCTTTTGGGAGCCCGTCCGTTCAGGGATTTGGAATAAAGTGTCTTCAGTCTTGCGTCGTTTTGCTGGAAATCTTCAGGTCGACCGCTCGTTGCTCTACGCTCTATCCGCACGGATTTGGCAAGCAATGGCTGGGCCGATCACGATGGTTTTCATCATTCGATCTCTCACGCTCGATGAGCAAGGGGTGTATTACACCTTGTCTACGCTCATGACCATTCAGTTGTTCTTCGAATTGGGTTTGCTGAATGTATTGATCAGCCAAGCGGGCCATCTGATTAGTGCGGTTCGAAACGCAAAGAATGAGGAACAGCTAGTTCTTGCAAAATGCAGAATGTGGCAGTTGATCCGCGCATCGTTCCACTGGTTCCTTGGTGCGAGCGTAGTCTATGCAGTAGCTGCCGTGGTGCTCGGTTGGAAAATGCTGTCATCCAAGTCTGCTATTGCTGAGAATTGGCTGCCACTCCTATGCCTCAGCGTCGTTGCTGCGGCTACTGTCGCACTATCACCTCTGATGGCAATCCTGGAAGGGGCTGGATTTCGCAACAGCGTCTATCGCATGCGATTCATTCAAATGGTGAGTGGTGCAGTTGTCGTTTGGGTATCCCTCTTGCTCGATATAAAGACATGGACGCTCGTGACATCCGCATTGGTTCAATTCGCCTGCGTATTCCTCTTGACCCGTGTCATCCATAGGCGAGATCTTGATGGATACAAGGTAGATAGTTCAATCTTGGAATCGACGTCGAACGGATTATCCTGGTTCAAAGAAGTTCTACCGATGCAATGGCGAATGGCACTCATCAGTATCGCCTACCATGTTGCCACACAGCTCTTTCCACTCATTCTGTTTATGTTCCATAGCCAAAGTGAAGCAGGGCAGCTTGGAATGACGCTCACAGGAACGGCCGCCATTCAAGGAATGGCACTTGCTTGGATCCAAACGAAGTACTCCCTCGTGTCTGCTATGCATGGAACTGGTGATCGAGAAGTGGCTGGCACATTGTGGCGCCGTTTAGCAATCGTCTCGACCGTATTGCTCGTATCCGCGTTTGTATGTGCAACCCTTGCTATCGCAGCGTTACCCTTGGCCAATCGAGGTTGGGAAGATCACTTCGTTCAGCCATGGCAGGTTGCCATCCTCGGTTTTGGTTGCCTGGCGAATCATTGGGTAGCAACGCAGATTTTTTACGTCCTCTCACGCAAAGGAAGGCCTTTCCTGATTGCATCCTTGGTCGGCTCGACCGCAACCTTTGTTGCGATTCTGTGCGGCGGTTATTGGTTTTCGATCAGTGGAATTGTTTGGGGATACACTTTGACAACCTGCTTGATCACGTTACCGCTACATAGCTTTTCTTATCTACAATTTCGAAAGAGAACCAACGTTGTCTAGCGGCATCATGTTACGAAGTCATGTTGAGGTACCAGATTTCTCATTCCGTTTTCAAGTGCTTCGCGAGAAATTCAAAGGTACCTTTGCCGTTGATGGTATGTGGACCGGGAAACCATTCGATCCTGCTATGTTCAGGCAACCGAAGCAACCCAGAGTAGAGGCGATTCACTTTCGCAAACTCCAGGCCGACTCGTTCGTCTGGGGCGACTCCGTCAAAGTGCCCTCGCTCCACCATGAATGGGCGTGGCGCGATGAGTGTTGCCATCTCTGCGTAGTTGAATTTGCGGCCTAGATCATACTCAAAGATTTCATACTCCATCGTCCAAACATAACTATACGGACTGTTGGTACTCGCGTTCTTCCAAACCCAATCGTTGAAGTCGGCTGAACAAATCGACAAACAGTAGCCAGGCACCAACGCCGGAATTCGCATCGCGCTCTTTCCACCATAAGAGAGCCCGTAGAATGCGATGCGTTTCGAATCCACATCGGGAATCGAACTTAGCCATTCCACGATTCTCTCATGCTGCGCGACCATCGTCGAGAAAAGGGTTTTGCCAAGTGGATTGCTCTTTCGTTGCAAAACACGAAACTTATCCTTCATCAAGTAAAGATTCTGAGGGGCGAATACCACGTATCCCTCCATCGCCAATCGAGCCGCGACATCATGATAAGCAGGATGATCGCCAACAATCGTATCCATGGGACGTCCCTCGAGTCCATGCTGGAACACGACACACGGCTTGCGATGAGAATCGTTTCCATTTGTATTTGGAATAGATTTTTGATTCTTGGGGCTGGGCGGCAAGATGAGTATCCCCTGGGCGATGACGTCTTCGTAGACTTCGATCTCGACTTCATAAGATATGAGACCTGGTTTGGTATCGATGAGACGAGATCGAGCAAGCATCGGCAGCTTCGGTATGTTCCAAGTGCCGATAATCTCATGGCGAAAAATTTCTCGATAAGGCTTCACGGAATCTTCAAACTTTTCAAGACTAGACGTCTCGAGTTTCGACCAGTATCGATTCCGTTCTAAGTGAATAGAGTCGAGGATTCGCTGCTGGTGGCGATCCCACATTTCCAATTGTTCCTTTCGACGAATGTCGCTTGGAATTGGGTGAGACCAATCGCCGTGGTTCAAAGATGTCTGAGCTGTTTCGATAGTTGTTAGTTCTTTTCGCAACAACGCAACAAACCTATTGCAAGATGCGAATGAAGGTTGGCCTGTACGAACGTCGGATTGAAACCGCTCGATGGAGCTTTGTAGATCCCACGGAGACAGCATCTCGGTGGCTCGGCGGAGTTCCTCCAATGCCTCGGTGAGTGTCGGGCCCGTGATTCGACCGGGCGCGGCTCCGTTTCCTTGAATGACCACTTCAGGGCCAGGGGATATATCTACGACGAGTTTGCGAGGGGCTACGAGTGCTGCTAACTGCGCATCGCTATAGTGAGGTAGCATTCCATGGATGTTTCGGTGCATCGGTTCCTGCCAAATCCTGTTCCGCGGCGCGAAATGTCCCGAAACCAAAGCAACGTCGATGCGCTCGTCGATTGCTGCAGAATGCAATGCGATCCAACCACCTTCCCCCCAACCGATAATGCCAATCGGTAAATCGGGATAAAGCTTTTTGAGCGAATCTATAGCAGATTGAACGACTGCAACTTCGTGGCCCAAAACGTGCCGCCCCAGAACGATGGCTGTACGATAGAGATATTCCTGGTCGGAGAGAACGGACCGTCCGCTGCGGGCGCTTTCCGATCGGCTTATCACCGTTGGGATCACCACCAACCCGCCACTGGAGGCAAGCTGCAGGGCGTAGTTGACACTTGATGCGTGAGCACCACACAAGTCTTCCGGCATTTGCCCCGCGTCTGGAATTGCCAATGCGGAGAATCGTACTTCTTTCGGTTGGATAACGATGCCTGACGCTTGAACTCCCGGGTACACGGTCCATGCGACTTCATAGATCGTGAAGGCTTCGTTGTGGACTAGATAGGGCTCTTTGCCAAAGGCTCTTTGTTGAATAAGAATCGTATCGGTTGAATGCACATCCACCAGTCCGATGCGTTCGGCCAGTGTCGTTCGCAACGCTTTTGTTTCTAGGGCATAGAGTTCCTTTGCTTTTTCGAGATGTGCCGGTTTCTCTCGAGGTTTCGGCCAGCTGCGAACGCTTGCATTCCAAGATTGTTCTAGTTGTTTATCCAGGAACCGATCGACACCTTCGAGCATTCGCGCGGCAGCATCGCCCGTTTTGTCTAATGGCTCCGTGTCACCGTATTGTTTGTTGACTAAGACTTGCGAATACGCGGAGCTACACACAATAGCGATGGCAGCCAAAAACCCGAGTGCGGGGAACCAATTCCGGGCCCATGCGAATTGACTCTTTCTTCGGCGACGATGTCTCATGAGATATCCCTGTTTAAGTTGGCTAGCAATTCGAATGGTTAAATTTTAACGCGCAGTGAAACTGTTTTGGTTGAAGTGGCTTTCCTTGAAATACCGATGAACCGGATTGTGGCGACCTGCGCGAACGGTTCGCCGATCATTCACTGGAAGGAATCGGGACGTGAAAAAGACATTTTTCCTAGGTTTTGCTCGTAACACGGTAACAATGCTCGCGTCTGTCGCGTTTGTATCTTCGACGATGGGGCAGATCCCAACGACCGTTGGGCGTGGTGGAGCAACTGCGAATGGTACCGCCAGTTTGCCTTCCAACAATGCTGCGATAGACGCCAGATTACAGATTTATGATCTTCCAGCGGATGTGATAGGAACGACAGCTGCACAATTGCAGTTGCAATATGCGTCGGACAAACGCATTCGGATCACGACCGAACCTGGTACGGGCCGGTTGATGGTGTTGGCACCGGAAGCTCAGCAGCAAGCAATCAGTCAATTCGTGTCCACCATTCGAGCGAATCATCCATCATCAAGACCGAACGCGCCGGTCACGATCCAGCAATCGAACTACAAGCTTCAGAGAGTATCCACCAAGCAATTTGAAGAAGCGATTGGACGACTCGCTGGCAATCGAATGACCACAGTCGAACTAGGCAACGGTGTCGTAAGCTTGCGAATGGTAACCCAATCTGGTCCGCAAGAATTGATGCAAATCGAACGACCCTCGGGAACCGTCCGATTGTCCGGAGCTCCCTCGAGTGTACTGGCGTGGAATCAAGTGATTGCAGCGATCGATCTCGGACAATCGGATCCGAATCGTCCGACACAGATTGTTCCTATGAACCCAGCGACACCTGAGCGTATCGAACGTGCAGTCAGATTGGTTCGATTCGCTAGCTATCAACAACAAGGTAACAACCCGCAAGAAGACGAGACGGGTGTTGCACAACTAGGACAAGGTCGACCAGGCGATCAAGCGATGGCGATCGGAACGCCTGAAGGTATTGCAGGCACTGGATTGATCGGCGAGGTTGACATTTCGTTCGTCAACGAAATGGGACTCGTGATCGTCAAAGGTGCGAAGAAAGACGTCGAACGTGTCTTAGAAGTCATTGATAAAATCAAAAAGCAGAGTGCGGAAACACAGCCTGACATCGAGCTCAAGATGCTGAAGTATGTCAACAGCCAAGCGCTCGAAGTCATCATCCGACAAATCAACACCGACGTCTTTCAGCCACGCCAAGGTTCAGTAAACATCACTGCCCTCGGGCAACCGAACGCATTGTTGTTGATCGGCCGAAAAGAGGCGATGAAGAGCCTGATCGATTTGATTGACAAATTAGACACGCCTCTCGATGAGAATAGTCAATTACGAGTGTTTAATCTTTTGCATACTTCGTCACTGGATGCGGTCACTCTAGTCCAAAACTTTTTCTCTGACGGAGCAACCACGGGCGCGGGTGCTGGTACAACGGATCGAGTGGGACTCAACACTCGCGTCAAAGTGGTTGCCGACGGTCGAACCAATTCACTTATCGTTCAAGCATCGCCGCGAGACTTAGCAGAAGTCGCCAACCTGATCCAGCAGATCGACGTGGAATCGACATCGGCGGAGAGCCAGATCAAGATTTTCCCGATCAAGAACGCGGTCGCGTCTGAATTGCAAACGATCTTGGCGAATGCCATCGGCGGCCAGTCGATCGGTGGAGCCGCGACACAGGGACAAGGACAGCAAGGCAACCAGCAGGGCGGCGCTCAAGGCGCAACCGGAGCACCTCGAACGCCAAGTGCGAAGCTAACCGTTGCGCCACGCGATGAAAACGGTAAGACTGTTGACTCAGGGATTTTGTCAGGGGTCGTAGTCACGAATAGCCCGAGTATCAACGCGTTGGTGGTTCGGGCGCCAGCCAAGAGCATGCCATTGATTGGAGCGTTGATTGAACAGCTCGATCAATTGCCCAACACAGAAGCCCGCATCAAGGTATTTCCTGTCATCAATGGAGATGCTACCAGCCTGACAACGACATTGCAGCAGATATTCGGTATTCAGCCAACAACCACCACCGGGGCTGGAACGCAAAACGCAGTCACGCTCGGGTTGCTCGGATTGGCGAACCTCACGACGGGTGGAGAAAACTCGCTCGTTCCATTGCGATTGTCGACGGACAATCGAACGAATTCCATTATCGCATCTGGTTCCGCATCAGACCTAGAGGTGATCGAAGCGGTTTTGTATCGGCTTGACGATAAGGCAGGTTCACAACGTTCGAATGAAGTCGTGTGGCTTCGGAACACGACGTCAGACTTTGTGACTCAAGCATTGACTAGTCTGCTAAACACGCAACGACAGTTTCTTCAACAGCAACGTACGGCAACCAACGGTCAGGGGGGAGCGTTGATCAGTATTGTCGAACAGTTTGATCGCGAGATCTTCATCGCCTCCGAACCGTCGACCAATAGCATTCTGATCAGTGCAACTCCTCGCTACATGGACCAGATTCGCCAGGTGGTAACGCAACTGGATCGTCAATTGCCGATGATCGCAGTTGAAATGCTCGTGGCAGAAGTAACGCTCGATGACAACTTCGAGATGGGGACCGAGTTCGGTCTTCAAGACTCACTTCTCTTCGATCGCGGAAGTGCATCGCGAGGAACGTTAGCTAGCCCGGCGTTCAACATTGCCACTCCGCCTCCAGGCAACAACGTTACAGCAGGACGTCCACAAAACGTTGCTGGCCAGGGTACGACAGGTTTCAATCTTGGGCGGTCGAATACCAACCTTGGTTACGGCGGTCTTGTGCTAGCGGCGGGTAGCGAATCGGTCAATATTCTCTTCCGCGCGTTGCAAGATGCGAACCGACTCCAAATTCTATCCCGTCCAAACTTGCTCACCATCGACAATAATGTCTCTGTTGTTTCTATTGGATCCGTGGTGCCACGAATCGTCAGTACAACCCCTAATCAGTTCGGTCAAGTGAATGTAAACGTGTCAGATACTCCAGTCGGTTTGAGTATGCAGATTCAACCACGTACGAACCAAGATGGCTTGATCAACATGATCGTTGCTGTCGAGCGGTCCGCTCTCGGAAGCATCGATGACGGCGTTCCCGTCGGAGTCGGGCCTAATGGGGAGCCCATCCTTTCTCCGATCATTAATCGTACACTCCTTCAAACCCGCGTTACGGCTTACGACGGTCAAACGGTTGTCCTCGGTGGGTTGATTCAGAAATCCCGCAGTACGCGTGCTCGCCGAGTTCCATGGCTCAGCGACATTCCAATCGCTGGCATGCTATTCCGTTTTGACTCAGAAGCGGAAAGTAGATCTGAATTGATCGTTATCATGACACCCCGGCTGATCAATCCTAATGATTCTGACAAGCTTGATATGCTCAAGCAGGTCGAAACTTCGAGAATGAGTTGGTGTATGGCTGACATTCTCAACATTCATGGTGACGTTGGGTTGTCTCCAGGCAATGGGTTGTGGGGCCCGGCAGCGTCTCCTGTGATCTTCCCCGATCTGCAGCCAAGTGCGGAATTCGATCCAATTCAAAATCCAAACTTGCTCATGGGCGAACCAGAGGGGATGCCCTCTTTGATTCAAGAAGTTCCCGTTATGAGCGAACCTGGCGCCGGACGAACGTTCCTGAGAAATTCACCAGATGGGACTAACAACGGACCGGCTGTCAACACAGCAGTGCCCATTCAGAACTCTTCGTATCAACTCCCTCCAGCGAACGGTCAGCAGATGACCAATGGGATTAGTCAAGCGTCTTACCAGCCTGTTGGCCCGAATGCACGCGTGGCCAACCAAGGCAGTAGGTAATCCATTTTCGACTCACTAGCTGGATCTCCAAGACTACCAAGGATGGTAAGCCAAATGAAAACACTTCTACGCAACTATCGTTCCCTAGGTATCCTGTCACTTCTAGGCGTGATAACCTTGAGTGGCTGTGCTTCGTTCACCGAAACCGACACGAAAAAGAAGAAAAAGGACAAGAGTTGGTATTCCTTCAAGAAGAAGGAATATCAAGTTCCGCAGGCGGTAAATGTCACGTGGGCCTATGATCTTTTGACGGTTCCTGGCAAGCCTGCAACGAGAGGCTTTGGTGGTCGCTTCTATTTCTACAATGAGAAGACCCAAGCGATCCCTGTTGATGGTGAACTGATGGTTTACGGTTTTGACGATACGCGAGGATCCACTGATACGATGGATTTGAACCAGGCATCGAAACGATTCAAATTCACGGCGGAACAATTGACATCCCACTTTTCTGAAGGCCAATTGGGTGCGTCGTACAGTGTTTGGATTCCGTGGGACGCCGCTCCAGGGGATCAGAAGAAAATCATGCTGATTCCAACTTTCATCGCCAAAGACGGCAAGTTAGTCCGAGGAGCCGCGGCCACTTTGAATTTGCCTGGCAAACCTAGGGTATCCGAGTCCGATAGCATCTCGCAAGCAGCGGCTACCTTTACGCAGGGTCAGAGGTCTGAAGTCACTCAAGCCGTTCAGCACACACCGAGACAACCAGGTGTCGGCATTACGACCATCAACTTGCCTCATCGGTCGACGGCTGCCCGCACTCCATCAGGAGCACTGGACTTAACAGCTGCTTTGGAGAGAGTAGAGGCATTAAGGGCTGAACAGTTAGCTAGAGACAATGCCGACTACCTACAACCGATGATCACAAATTCAGTGATTCAACCAATCCCCTTTGCTGCGTCGCCGGTTGGATCCCAGGAAGAAAAATTGATCGGCAATAGTCGCCCTGGTACGCCATCGGTTCCAAACAAAGCGATGTTCAATTCCCCTAGTCCCATCAAGGAACCCGGCAAGATTCAATTTCAAAGAATTGAATCGCTCAATAGCAGCAACGCACCTACGGGGTTTTCTGGGCCTCAATTTGCTCCGCAGGTTTCGAACGGACCACAAGTTCATTCCGCACAGAATCCACTCCTGGCTCCAACATCAGGACTCTCTCCACAACCCTTTTATCCGACTCCGTAGCGACGGATCCTCTCAGGGTGACAATCCCCGAATCGATGGAAGCGTCTATCGACTTCAATCGGTCGGGAAGTGGAAGCGATGTCAATCTCGATTGAATACTAGCCGCGGAAGCTAGTCGTGCAGCGTTGACGATTTCGGCGTCTGGTCGAACTATGGAACGCACTGCCTTCTTTTGAGCATTCGCTCCACCTCCGAGGTTCGCTCCCCGAAGTCCGCCAAGCCCTCCTAGACCACCTAATCCACCGAGGCCTCCTCCGAACCCACCAAGTCCGCCTAGGCCTCCACCAAATCCAGTTCCTTGACCGATTCCGCCAAACTGCCCACCGCGAGCATTCGCGCTGCCGGACGTAGTAAACTGCTGTTGAAATTGGGGCAAACGGCCGTCTGTTAAAATTGGAGAGCCGGATACTCCATTTCCGCCAAAGGTGCCAGGCAATTGACCTGTCGATCCAACCGCACCCCCGGTGCCAAAACCGCTAGAGCCAAAACCGCCGGTTCCACCTGTGCCACCGAAGCCACCCGTTCCCCCAAACCCACCTGCGCCACCAAAGCCACCTGTGCTACCCCCGAAACCGCCTGTGCCACCAAAGCCACCGGTGCCCCCACCAAATCCTCCCGTAGTTCCACCGAAGCCACCTGTCCCGCCAAACTGAGCTTGAACTATCTCCCCAGAAGATAGCAATGAACTGACGAGGATGAATGTGAAAGTGTGAATTCTCTTCATGGTTGCGTTTCCTATTGAATCGCACTGCTTGGAACTGGCAAAAGACGTTTGATCCATTATCTCCACCTACACCGACAGAATGCAATGCATGCATTCTGTATTTGATAGCGAATTTTTGGATTGCTATCTGTGTATCGAAAAGTGGACCGTTGCTCCTGGATCGAGTTCAGAAACATGCGGTTCCCAACGATCAATCCTGGATTGCACCGAATTAGCATCATTCCGAGAAGTGAAAATCTTTCGATTTTCCGACGTGAATCGGTCCTCAATTGATCTAGCAACACAAGTACCGTTCCTGGTATTTCCGCTACTTGAGCCAAAAAAGTGTAATTTGGCAAATAATTTGGTTCATGAAAACGGACTTTCTGAGGACTAAACGATGTCACTACCCGGGAATTCAAAACTCAATTCGTGTTTCGTCACGATGTTTCTGGCAATCTTTTTGAGTCTAGCCATCACACCTTCTCTTTGGTCCCAGTCTAAGTCGAAGCCATTTACCAGTTCAGATTTACAATTGAAGAATGAGCATGGCCCATGGTTGATCATGGCCAAGAACTTTGAAGGGGAAGGTGCTAAGAAAAAGGCAGTGCAACTCGCCGCTGAGCTGCGAACGGAATTCGGTCTCAAAGCTTATTGCTTGCCCAAATACTATGACTACACGCAAACGGTTCAGGGCGCTGGGTTCGATAAAAATGGAAACGAAAAGCGTATGAAATACCTCGACGAACGTGTGATTGAAAATTGCGCTGTTCTCGTAGGTGACTTTGCAACTGTGGATGGCACTGACATCAACGATACACTCACGATGATCAAGCAGATCACCCCAAAGTTCTTTGGTACAACGGATGCCGTGGATCAAGATCCAAAGGTCAACTCTGCCGAGTATCGCAACTTCCTCAAGCGCTGGGTCGACAAAAAAGAGAAGAAGGACTTTAAGCCTGGCCCTATGGAGTTTGCTTTCAAGGCCACCAATCCACTCCTGCCTCCTGACTACTACAAATCACCCGAAGTTGATAAGTTCGTTCGCAAACTGAATGAACAGAAACCATTCAATGAAAACAACCTCCTCGAATGCAAGGGTAAGTTCACCGTACGGGTTCTTACCCTACGCGGACTAAACGCCTATCAAACTTGGGGAAGATCTGAAGAAAGCAGCGACAAAGAGCCATCCAATGCGTTAGAGAAAGCAGCGGAACAAGCTTACTTGTTTTCGCGTGCGCTCCGTTTGGCAGGCTACGAAGCCTATCAATTTCATGATCGAGACCAAAGCATTGTCGCTGTTGGCAGCTTCAATAATCTCGGTACAACCGACAGCAACAATGCGTTCGTTTACGATCCAGCGATCCTAAGTGTGGTTTCGCGATTTGCTGGAACGGGCGGTACGGTAAAGTCACAATTTGGAATATCGCAGAAGCCACGAATTCTATTTGACTTAGTCGAGCAACGTACAATTCCCGAACTTCGTGAAGGTGATCGCAAAACTCAGCTGGAGTACTTCACGAAACTTTCGACACCTTTCGATTTGGTTCCAACTCCGATGACGGTTCCAAAATTAGAAGCTACTTTCATGTATAACAACTTCACGATGGGGAAATAGAACACCACAATGACACAGATTGATCGATACGTACTGTTTCTTTACGGCCGCGTATTTGTTATCTGCTTCTTGACGCTGTCAGGTCTTCTCGTCGTGGTACAACTTTTTACCAACGTCGATGAGTTCATGACGTTTGGAAAAGCTCGGGGCGGATTTGTGAAGGGACTTTGGGAGTACTTTGGTCCGCAAGTGCTCAGCCTTTACGATCGCATGTGTGGACTCATCACATTGTTAGCAACGATGTTTGTCATGGCGTGGTTAGCCCGTACTAACGAACTCACAGCCATTCTTGCTGCAGGGGTCAGCAAAGGTAGAATTGTTCGTCCGCTTCTGATCGCTTCCGTTGGGATGATTACGTTAGGGGCAATAATCCGCGAAACGCTCATCCCACAGTTCGCGTCTGTCCTCAGCAAGAGCCCGAAAGATCTCACCGGAGATGCCGAGAAACCTCTCAAGCCAACAGAAGATTATGACCAAGGTCTACTGATCGGTGGCAGAAGCCTCGTACCTGCCAAGAGACTAATTCTTCAGCCGGCATTCAAATTCAATGGACCCGTCACAGCAATCACGCGACAGATCACGGGTTACTCGGCAGAATATCAAGATGCCAATGAGAACCACCCTAACGGATACCTGCTCAGCGCATTCGCGTCGGCAGAAAGCCTAGCCGACCAACTTTCGATTCGGAACGGCGACCAAGTCTTTCTACTTCTACCGAAAGACAATCCATGGCTCGCACCATCTCAGTGCTTTATTCCAAGCATCATCGAGTTTGATGTTCTCACGGGCGGTGGCAAAAAGCAGTTCGCATCGACAGCGGATCTGATTTGGCAAGTGAAGAATCAAGGACACCAACCTGTAGCCGATTTGAAAGTGACCGTCCACTCTCGCTTTGTCCAGCCATTGCTAGACTTCACTCAATTGCTGATTGGTATTCCTCTCATTCTGTCCAATATTCATCGTAATGTTGTGAACATGATCGCTTCCTGTGTGCTGAGTTTTGCCTTATTCTTCGGAATTAGTATCGGGCTTCGCACGCTGGGCTCCAATGCAACGCTGCTAACGCCGGCAGCAGCAGCGTGGGCTCCCCTCCTTATTTTTGCTCCCATCGCCTGGAGTCGTTCGACAGTCGCTATGGAGAGCTAACAAGAAACACATGAACTCTTCATTTGAGATTCCTAACCTCGACCATCCGTTTTTGGAAACCGCCATTCAAGCGACACAATTGGGCGCTCAAGAGCTTATTGCTAGGTTTGGAAAACGCGTCTCCGTAGAATCAAAAGGGCTGGCAAACTTTGTCTCGGAAGCCGATCTCGCTGCCGAAAAAGCAATCATTCAGCGAATTCGACAAGACTATCCCACACACAACATGATGGCTGAAGAGTCGCAACAATCCGTCGTAACGCAAGCGGAACATCTTTGGATCATTGACCCGCTGGATGGAACAAGCAACTTTCTTCATGGGATTCCCCACTTCGCTGTTTCCATCGCATACTACCATCAAGGTCTTCCGCAACTAGGAATCGTTGCGAATCCAATCACAGGCGACTGCTATTCAACCGTGGCCCATCAAGGGGCATGGCATGGCATGCATCGCCAAATTGTTAGTCCAGCGACGGCAATCGATCAGATCATTCTCTCCTGCGGATTCTATTACGACCGCGGGCGAATGATGCGAGCAACACTCGATACTCTTGGTGCATTCTTTCAGAACAACATCCACGGTATGCGTCGGTTCGGCGCCGCAGCACTCGACCTGTGCAATGTTGGCTGTGGACAATACGGACTTTTCTTTGAATACAAACTGCATCCCTGGGACTTCGCGGCAGGCCAGTTATTTGTATCGGAGGCGGGTGGTCGTGTAACCGATTGCAATAACCAACCCCTCTCGCTTAGTTCATTTAGCAGTATTTGTGCGACCAATGGAAACGTCCACGACCAAGCTCTCTCAATTATCGGTCCTTACTGGAACGATTATGCCGAGTCACTTCTCACGTAAATCAACGAACAGGTTATCCAGCCTACTCTCGTCCGAAGACAACCGGCATGATCGGCGCGAAGTGACTTGGGGCTAGGCAACTGTCGTCCTTACCTATCCCTGCAGAACGATACTGTTGCCGGTTCAAATAAGGATGGTCGAGCAATTCAGAGACGCCGGAATCGTTCAAGGGGACGTGTCGCACGCTTCCATTGCTGAATAATATATTCGCGCAGCTAATGGCATGTTCTGCTCTCGGACTTTCAGTGTCCAAGGATGTAATGAGTAAAGTGTCTCCGATGACAGGACTCGAAAATGGCTCATTCATGGTCGGCGTTTGATAGACTCCATCAACAATAAAACCCAGACTATACGAATAACTTCCACCCATCGTTTTTCGCCAAGACTGTTGCTGTGCCGAACTGGCTTGCAAGTATTGAGAAACGCTCGGGATCGTTATATCGAGTCTCGCAACGTTGTTGGCTGGGCACCAAACCCAACTAGGCGACTCCATGAGTTGCGCATCCTTGAGTTTCATCACATAGACCCCCGCAAACGCGAGCGGTCCTTCCAGTTCGATGCTAGGCAACTCATTCTTGGCATTCCCGTGAGCAAACCCTTGGATCGCTTCTCCAAGCTGTCGCAAGTTGTTGGCACACGACACGCGACGTGCCTCTTCCCGAGAAAACCAAACACTAGGTAGCAGCAAGCATAAGATAGTCACCCCGGCAGCCACGACGACCAAACTATCGATCCACGCCCATCTCGTTTGTCGATTGGCACTTTCCAAAACAGCCGACATCGTCCCAAGAGAACCTGCTGACGAGGAAGGCGCGAGAGCCAACGAATCCGATTGATCAAGAATCAGGGACATCGTATCGCTTACCAAGGACCCGCTAGGTTCAAAGGTCTCTCTCATGGATTCTTGAATCGGCGAAAGCAGCGAACGCAGGTCAGCAATCCTCGATTCTAAATCTGGGTCTATCGCAGCGATGGATTCAATCTTCGATTGTTCTTCTTCAGGCAATGCCATCAGAATGTAACCCATGAGGGTTTCATCGGAGATTGTACGACTTGATGAATGCATGCTCAAGAATTTGTCGCGTTCGTTACTCTCGGTTGTTTTCCTTACCTTCTTCTTCCATACGCATCCAAATTGCATTCAGTTTGCGAATCGCCGTAAAAACTCGACTCTTTACCGTACCCAAAGGAATGTGAAGCATTTCGGCAATATCCGCGTATTTCATTCCTTGATAGAACGCTAATTGAAGCAGCTCTTGCGTAGGCTCATTCAATTGCTGCAGTGCCATCCTCACACGACCGCTTGTCTCTCGCGACACCGCCAATGTGTCTGGCATTTCTTCATGTCCAGGCAGCTTATGGATCAATGCTTCTTCTTTCTCCGATGAGGGAGCAGGTGCATTCAAACTACCGATCTGATGGCGTTTGTTTCGTCGCATGAAATCGATCGCTTTGTTGCTCGCGATCGCGTAGAGCCAGGGCCGAAACCGGCGTCCTCGCTCGAATTGCTCAATGCGCAGATGGACACTCAAAAACGTCGCTTGAAAAACATCTTCAGCCGCTTGTGCATCCCCGAGGAATCGACGCAAAAATGTATAGAGCTCCCGTTCGTAACGACGAACTATCTTTTCAAACGACTGTGTACAACGACTTTCCAAATACGCCTGCACGAGCGACTCGTCGTCGACTTCTTCAGAATTCTCGACTCCGAACATGGGGTCCATCAATTGAGCTCCGAAATGGGCTTCTGCAATCCACCCGCCACTCTTCGGTTTGGTCTCCGGTGCACCGGCTGGAAAAGCACTGGCTTGCAAAGCACTGGCTGGTTGCAATGATCCCAATGCAGTGTCATCTGCTGATTGTTTTGATAGCCGCTTCATAGCAATTCCTGCACGGTGAAAAGTAGCCAGGGGAATAACAGGTAAGTAAGGACACGACCTATTGACCCGGTGATGATATTCTACTAGACCAAACCCAACTCTGTCAAAGAAACGAAGCGGACTTCCCTAGTTTATCGCATCGAAAAACCTGAACCGCAGAAAAGTGCGGAAAATCATTGACACCCGCGCCGCCCTTGCTAGCCTCTACGCGATTCTGAATAACGCGATTGCTTGCATTTTGAGTGGGGGATTCATGAGGTCTAATGAGCGCTATCGTTGGTACTCCTCGGGTGATATCAACGCATATTTCGGGTTGTTGCTTGATAATCTCGCGGGCCTCGTCCTGACCGTTTCGCTCTTGGTTGGAGCCTTTGGGATGCCGTCGGACTTCGTTGTTGGGTCCATGATCCCCGGAACGGCGATTGGAGTTTTGGTTGGTGACCTGCTCTATACCATCCTCGCATTCGTGCTGGCAAGCAAAACCGGACGAAACAATATCACCGCTATGCCCCTCGGGCTCGATACGCCCAGTATTTTTGGCATCACGATCTTCGTTGTTGGTCCTGCATTCTTGACCGCAAAAGCTGGTGGGAGCAGTCCGGACGAGGCGGCTCGCTTCGCCTGGCATATCGGCATCTGCGCGATGATTTACTCCGGACTTTTCAAAGTGGTTTGTTCCTTTATCGGCTCCAGCATCCGCAAAGCTATTCCGAAAGCTGGACTCTTCGGGTCCCTTACATCGATTGCGTTGGTCATCATTAGCTTTGTTCCTTTGATTGACATCATGCAAGAACCGTTCGTTGGCCTAGTGGCGCTCGCTATCGTCCTTACCTGCTTGATCGGCCAAGTAAGGCTTCCGTTTCGTATTCCTGGGACAGTGGCTGCTCTTCTTGTGGCGGGAATTTTGCACTATGTTTCTGTCCCCATCCTTGGCAAGCCACTCTTCGGTGAGAATAGCCTCGATGTTGGCTTCTTGCCAACGGGTTGGTTGGATGTCTTCAGCTTCGCTTGGTGGCAACAGATGGGTGTGGCGGCCAATTATCTGCCGATCGTCATACCTTTCGCTTTGGCAACGGTCGTTGGTGGACTTGATTGTGCAGAGTCGGCGAGCGCCGTCGGGGATGATTATCCCACGTTCCAGATATTAGGCGTTGAGGCAATCGCGACGTTGGTAGCAGGGATTTGCGGTGGAGTTATTCAAACGACTCCCTACATCGGGCACCCTGCGTACAAAGCCATGGGTGGCAAAGCTGCCTATACCCTCGCGACAGCATTGACCATGGGCTTTGTTGGCATCGTCGGTGGATTCGCTTATTTCTATATGTTCGTTCCCAAGTCGGCTGTCTTCCCAATCTTGATTTTTGTTGGCCTCGAGATTTCAGCACAGAGCTTTGTTGCGACACCCAAACGCCATTTTCCGGCACTCGTTTTCGCGTGCGTTCCAGCGCTGGCCTTCTTGGCTTTCTTCTTCGTCGATCAAATCCTAGGTGGGATGGGAATCCAGCTTTCCGGTGCACTGTGGAACGAAGGTCTTCAATCGTCTATGGATCAAGTGAAAACCGCTGTCGCAAACGACCCGAACGCGGTAACTGCCTTTGATAAAGTATCCGGCGCGCTAACGTTGCGACCCGACATGCGCGAGAACTTGATGATCGTCCTAATGCTGAAGAATGGCTTTGTTTTGACCAGCCTTATTTGGGCATCTTTACTGGCGATGGCGATCGATCGACGGATGCAAGCGGCTGCTGTGTTCGCGGCTATCGCAGCAGTCTGCACGCTGTTCGGATTCATCCACTCTCCTCGCATCGACAATTCGCTGTACTTGCCATTCTCTATCCTGGGGGAAAGCTCTCGTTGGACATTGCCTGCCGAGCTATTGACGAGAGTTTGGACGATGGCAGCTGGTTATATCGCTGTTGCCCTTGTGTTTTGGAGTTGGAGCTTGTTCTTGAGAACCCAACCAGATCAAGGTCCAATCTATGATACGAACGAATCGGCGATATAAACCATCGAATAGATGCCGTTCGCTCGCGACCTACAAATGCATGCCAACAAAACCGCCCGATTGCTCAATCGATTTTTCTAGCTGCTGAAGCCGCTTCCTCGCGAGCTCTGGGTCCCCTGCTCCCAAGTAGCGATTGAATTCGACGAGAACTGCTTGTGTCACTGTTTCGGCAAACCACTTGACCACATGCTGTTCCAACCATGGGCATGTCTCTTTGTCCAGCGTTACACTGAGTTCGGCATGCTTGGCCAGACAATCGCTTTCGTCGGTAAATACAACACCCTCAAAACGAAAGGCGATCATCCCTCGATTCGGATCGTTGGTGACGAAAAAGCGACAAGCTGCGTTATGTAGAAAATAAGAATTGTGAGTACCATGAACGGCAATCGCTTGCTTAATCCGCTCGAATTTAGCCGTCAACGCCGGAGACGCATCCAACGGGGCATCGGTGCGTGTCATACTGCGAAGCGGTATGCAATCGAAGGCGATATCAACGTAGCGATCCATAGTTCAAACCGTCTATTCCCTGTGCCGTCTATTCCCGGTGCTTGGGTCTAGCCAAGTACTAGATTCCAAAAGCGGCATTCAACAACTCACGCTCTTCCAGTTTATGGGCTCGCATCGAACCCGTCGATGGGCTGGCCGATTCTGCTCGTGAAATGCGTTGGAGCTTGAACTTCGACGCCAGTTCATCAGCCCAATGGATCTTTACAAACTGCCAAGCACCCATATTACTGGGCTCATCTTGGTACCAATAAAGTGGCAATCCTGCTGGGTACTCATTCAAAGCTTCGAGAACTTTCTTGGCCTCCAACGGATAGAATTGCTCGATTCGAATCAACGCAACATCATCGCGATGGAGGCGTGTTCGTTCTTCCAACAAATCGTAGTAAGCCTTGCCGCTACTGATGACGATCCTTGAGGTGGGAGTACCCGCCGGCCGGTTATCGCCCAAAATCTTTTGGAAGGAACCATGCTCGATGTCATCCAACGTGGACACACATCCTTTGTGACGCAACAGACTCTTTGGCGTCATCACGACGAGAGGCTTGCTCCACTTCGATTTTACTTGGCGTCTCAGCAGATGGAAGTATTGCGACGGTGTCGATGGCTGAGCAACGATGATATTATGCTCTGCCGCCATCAACAAAAAACGTTCGAGACGGGCGCTGCAATGCTCTGGCCCTTGGCCTTCAAAACCATGCGGCAACAGCATCACGAGCCGACTCAATCGCTTCCACTTGTCCTCTGCACTCGCGATGAATTGATCGATCACGCATTGTGCCACATTGGAAAAATCTCCGAACTGCGCCTCCCAAGCGATCAGGCCTTCTGGGCAGTCCAGGCTGTATCCATATTCGAACCCTAAAACTGCAGATTCGGACAGAGGACTATTGATGATTTCGATAGTCGCTTGATCCGGTGCTAGGTGAGCCAGGGGCATATACTTGCGATTATCCTTCTCGTCGTGAATCACTGAATGCCGATGCGAAAAAGTCCCTCGCTCGCAGTCCTGACCAGTCAATCTCACCGGATGTCCATCCGTAACGAGCGATGCGAAAACCATCATTTCTGCGGACGCCCAGTCGACCGGTTGTTTGCCGTTCGCGATTTCTCGTCGATCGTCCAGAATGCGGGCTAGCTTTTTATGAGGTTTGAACCCCTCTGGTAAAGAGCACGACCTAGTCAATAAATCTGATGCTCGCGCCTTCGGGATACCTGTCGTAACATGCTCATCCGTTGGCTCAGGACCTCCGAAGTAGCCATCCCAAATTCCTGCGAGACTAGACAAGTCGTAAACAAACGGCTCGCTCTTTGCCAATTCAAACTCACGAGATAATCGATTATGGCGTACCTCGGCGATCGAATCGGCTTCTTGGCGACTGAGACCGTTCATGTGTAGAAGATGTTCTAGATAGCTATCGCGAACGGGCTTTTTGCTGTCGATCGCAGCATACATGAGGGGCTGCGTGAAGCGAGGTTCGTCACCTTCATTGTGCCCTAATCTGCGATAGGCATACATATCGATGACTACGTCTTTCTCGAACTCCTTTCGGAAATCCATCGCCAAATTGACCACTTGAGCGACAGCCTCTGGATCCTCACCATTGACATGAAAGACCGGTATTTGCAGCATCTTGGCGATGTCGCTCGCGTAGGTGCTGCTGCGGCTCTCATCTGGCTCAGTGGTAAATCCGATTTGATTGTTCAATACGATGTGCAGTGTACCACCTGTTCGATAGCCCGGCAGCTCGCTGAGGTTCAATGTTTCTTGAACAATCCCCTCACCGATAAAAGCCGCGTCACCATGAATAAGAATCGTCATGTGCTCGTTGCGTGTGATATCGCCAGCGCGATCTTGTTTGGAGCGACAACGTCCCAACGCAACCGGATTAACGAACTCAAGATGGCTTGGATTAAAGCACAATGAGATGTGAATCGTTTGGCCAGTGCTCGTAGTCCAATCTGAGCTGTAGCCCATATGGTACTTAACGTCCCCGCCACCCCGAAACAACTCCGGTTTTGGATCATCAAATGCCCAGAAAATATTCTGTGGTCGTTTGCCCATGATATTCGCCAGCACGTTCAGGCGCCCGCGGTGCGCCATCGCCAACACGACACCTTTGACCTGATGCTGTCCAGCTTTTTCGAAAGCACGATCCAGAAGCGGGATAAGACTCTCTGCACCTTCCAGTGAAAAGGTTTTGGCCGTCGAATACTTCTTGCGAACGAACTCTTCAAAAATGGTTGCGTCAGCCAGCTTGGTGTAAATGCGAGTCTGAACATCACGAGACAATGGCAATCTGTTCTCGCTCGATTCCATGCGTCGCTGAAGCCAATCGCGAATGTTGCGATTGTCGACATGCATAAACTGAGCTCCGATGCTACGACAATAGGTATTGCGTAGCTTCTCAATGATGTCGCCGACAGTGCGACCGTTTGCATACTCCAACGTTGGTGAAGTAAAAGGACGATTCATGTCCTCTTCTGTAAGACCATGAGATCGAGGGTCGAGTTCCGGAGGGCCCTTTCTGTGCAATCCAAGTGGATCGATCTTGGCCATCAAATGCCCACGCACCCGATACTCACGTACGAGCTGATCCACCCTCTCTTGCATTCGAGCAAGCCACAATGCGTCGCTCAGTTCAGCCGCATTGCCATCCGCAGGCTGCCCATCTCCCGATAAGTAGAGCCCCTCAGACTGAGAGGCTAATGAAAATTCTTCAAAGTACTTTCGCCATACGTCAGAAACGCTATTCGGATCTTGTATGTAGCGAACATATAAGTCGTCGATGTAATCGAGACTGTAAGTATTCATTTTCGTAGAACTTCAGAAAAGGTTGGTTCGGGTAGGTTGAGCCGATCTATCGGTAGGCCTGATTATGCATCCCACTTATGAGCGTTACTAGGATATCTCATCAGGAATTGCAATCCCAACGGGCTAAAGTCGCCGACGAAAATCAGCGTGAAAGGCATTGGCAACCGACACGGGGCAGATATTTGCCCCTCTTCGCACTGCAGAATTTCACTCGCAGTAAAATTGTAGCCAAATGCCATGAATCGTCGATAGATTACCAAAATCGATTTATCTACTTGCCGCGAACCTTGGTCTTGATCCGACATAGATAGTGGTCAACCGTCATAAAAAGTGTGGTGCCATCTTCGCCAAAAGCACAGTTGCTCGTCCGCTCACCTGTATTTATCCTGCCGAGCAGCTTCGCATCCGGGCTAAAAATCCAAATTCCGCCTGGTCCACTTGCCCATAGATTCCCCTTTTCATCGACCGAGAGTCCATCAGGTAGACCAGGCATTTTTCCGACTTCGCTCGTTGCATCGAAAAACAGTTTGCCCGGACCGAGAGTACCATCATCCTTGATCGGAAAGCTCACCCAAATCGCCTTTTTTGGATCGCTCTGCGCGACGTACAAAGTTTTCTCGTCCGGTGAAAAACCAATACCATTGGGTCTTTGCAGTTCCGTGGTGAGCAGCGTAACGGATCCATCTTTCTTGGTAATGCGGTAGACCCCAAAGTGGTCCAATTCACGACGTGGGTCGTTCTCCCGAGCAGGAAGCCCATACGGTGGATCCGTGAAATAAATGTCGCCGTTGGATTTCAACGCACCATCGTTGGGGCTGTTCAGTCGCTTGCCTTGGTAGTTATCCGCAAGAGTCTTCTTGCCACCTTGTGGAGTCAACACGCTAACCCTGCGATCCCCATGCTCGCAAAGTACCAAATTGCCGTCCTTGTCCAGAAGTAAACCGTTGCTACCCGGCTCCAATCCGTAATAGGTAACCCCCGTATAGCCAGACGGGTTCATGAACAATTCGACACCTTTCGATGCAGTCCATTTGAAGATGCTATTGCGGGGAATATCGGAAAACAACAAATGACCATCTTTCGCACTTCCAATCCATACTGGGCCCTCCGTCCAAGTGAATCCGTCTGCCAAGACTTCTATCTTTGCATCCTTGGCCAGAACGTTTTCGAGGGATGCATCCATCACTTCAATTTTGCCCAACGTGCGAGAAGACTGACCGTATGTCGTCATGGAAGAACCTAACCAAGTCGTGATGAATAGAAGTCCAAGTTTGGATATTTTCTCAAAGATGCGATTTTTCATAAGCTGCCCGATGTTGATGGGACCTAAGATCAAACCATAATCGCGAATGCGACGCGACAGAAAGGATGGCTCGATCGTGGAATTCACCTATCTTAGTACATCGAGTCCGAGCTAGCACCTACCCCGCGTTTGAAGTCTTCGTTTTTGGAACCAGCCTCGAGCGACCTGTTAACGTTTGATTGTGCCCGGAGATGGAGCGATCGTCCAAAGAAATAGTGACAAAAACCACGTTGACACTAGCAACAGCCAAAGTCCCATCCCCACCTTGTTCACAGGGTTATTCGGAACCATCGGACTATTGCCTAATGACGGCGGCATTCCCTCAGAATTCGGGTAGGGTGCCGACACGGAAAAGCTTGCTTGGCCTGAAGGAATCGAAGAGTTTTCCAAGCCTGGCGTCTGCCCCATCATCGCTTGGATCGTGGAATGGTCGGTCAATTGCCTCGGGAAGGACACGACTCCGATCGCAGGGAGAATGAGCGCCAAACTGCTGGTGGCACACATCAAGATCAAGCTCAAAAATTTGATGGATTTCATTGGATGGATTTCACTGTGTCGGCTGGTTGAAGGAAACACTCCAAATCAAAGACGCAATCAACGGCAGCTCCCTGGTGGGCAAGCCATGGGTGCCAGTCTATACAACCGGGATACTACCAAGAAACCGTCGGAAAAATCGATGCGACTCCGCTTCCTTCCCGTGAAAATCCACTCAAAATTGAATGCAAATGCAATTTTCTCGTGAGTATACTCCGCGTTTGCTTTCGTTTTTGACCCAAAAAATGGTCTCGATGTGGCTTATGCAAAATCCTCGAAGAGCAATGTTGGTTGTCGGCGTTTTTGGGGGATTATTCCCTCTAACGACAGGGATTCAAGCGCAGACGAATTCATTTCCATCCGGTAAAAGCATCCCTGCCCTTCAAAACACGCAACTCCAGCACGCGCCATCGATTCGCTCTGGCCCAATCGACCTTAGCAAATACTCAAGCGATGTCCTGAACTGCGCGATCTGCCGAGAACGATTAGGACTGCCCGCCCTTGGTCCTTCGACGGCGTCAGCCAACAAAACAGAACTGATGCTGCCCACGGTTTCGAATCCGACGCCAAGAATTCTTACCTTCCCAACCTGAAAGGTGAGGGCTTGTAGCTCGACTTTTCGTCGTAGCCAACGATTATTAGAAACAAGGTGAAGCAGCTTGAAACTTTGTTGCCTATCCCGACTTAATCTTTCGATTTATCCGAGTTAACCACCAGTTTCCGCTAGGCTGAGGCAGGATCTATTTTTTGCCTTTACCGATTAGGTGGCTAACATGGCGTTGAACAATGCCGATTCGAAGTTGACCCAAACGATCATTAACAAATTGACCATGCGAGGAATTCGGACTCCTTGCAAAGTCAATGTTGGTGTCGTGCAAGGTCAGGTGACACTCACAGGAACAGTTACCCAGGCTCATCAAAAAACAGCGGCAGCATCCGTCTGCTCGGCGATATCTGGTGTCAAACGAGTCATCAACAATCTTATCGTAAAGGCAGCCGAGCGCAGAACCTGATAACGGTTTCGCCTAAGTGTAGTCCCTCGCTTTCGAAAGATGGATTACAATTATGATTCGACTAACATTCGGACAGGACACTGATGAAACCGTTAATTGCAAACCCGCAGGATCTGACACCTGCGACAAACTGGCTCGATACCAAGTGGGCTTGGACTAGTGAGGAGTCGCTGATTGATCACCGAACAAAGGCTCGACTCTGCGCGGCGGCTCTTCTTCCCTTTCGAAATCAGAAACCTGACTGGGAAGGGTTTATCGCCAGCATCGCTTGGATGCAATCCGCAGCAAATTACTATGGGGTCGAACTAGTGGTCGTGCTGAACGCGGACACTGGCTATATCTTTCATTTGGATGATGCGCTCTACAGCGAGGTTCTCAGGCGGTTTCGTGACGCTTTTCCGGGTGCAAAGTTTATTGCAGGTGTTACCGCTCGCGGTGCAGAAAAAGATAGCTCATTCCAACCGGATCGGTATCGGCCTCTTCTCGACATAGTTCAGCAACATGACAACTGTGAGGTCATGCTCATGACTTCGAAGTGGTTGAGCGCGTTGGCCCCCGAACCAAAGCGGGATGCATACTTTGCGATTGCGGATTGGCTAGTTCGCCCCGGAATTGTTCATGCGCTTGAACCCGCTTTTGTTCCTTGGGCGAAGCCCTTTGAGCCTTGGTTGCTATGGCAACTAGCCCAGCATCCAAAGTTCGTAGGAGGCAAGATTAGTACGCTGGACGAACCCCACTTTCTCTATTGGGCTGCGATGTGCCGCGATCTTCAACTGGACTTCGCGCCTCACAGCGGAGACGACTTTGGAATTGCGACCGCGATCAAGCTTGGATTGCCTTTGCTGATCGGAGCGGCCGTGAGTGGCGCCCCCCTGATTGCTGCCGCCAAAGACATGTGGCTTTCCGATGATTCGCCGCAAAAGAAATACACGACGGGGTCAGGTGTATTTGATACACGGGTCTACAAAGTCTTTGAAGCGTTTCAATCATTAGAAGACCAAGTGTTTCGCTTGGATGCATCGATGAGCGCCGCAGCGTACAAACATAGCACGGCGCATGTGTTGCACGAATTGGGGATCATCGCATCACCCGAATCGCACCCCGAATGCCTAGACTTACGAGGCAGTGACGAAGCCGTTCGTATGCGAGAATCGCTTCGTCGCCCGAAACGCGTCGCAGAGATGCTCGGAATCCCATTTCGATTCGATTCCTAGCAGACGGCGCATTCGCAATCGCAAGTGGCGACCGCTATCTTTTACGTTTTATGTGTCGGTCTATCGAGTGAAACGGGCATTACCCTTTTAGACTTGGTTACTGCATCCGAAGCCTAGCTTCGCGGAATTGGAAGTAAGTAGATACACCCTTCTTGATTACTTTCTCCAGCAACCAAAATGCGTACTTATTCCCGTTCCTGTCGAAGGTCTCCATGTCACAACATCTCATTCTGGCCTCTATCCCTCTTGAGCTCCAATCACTGGCTTACGCGCTCTTTGGGACGGCCGCTTTTGGCTTGGTCGGTATCTTTCTTATGCTTGCCGGGTTTAAGCTATTTGAATTCACCACACGTCGACTTGATATAGAAAAACAGCTTGATAACCAAAATATGGCGGTGGGTGTTGTGGTGGGATCGCTGTTGTTAGGAATAAGCCTCATCGTCATCGTTTCGATGATGTAGTCTTTTTCCATTGGAAAGAATTCATCCATGAAGAAAAGCACCAAAGTTGTGTTGAGTCTGCTTGTCCCTGCGATGGCAGCATATGGTTGCAGCAACCAAACAAAGACCGTCCAGGCTCCTGCCAATGCGGCGGCATCCAACCTGCAGAATCGCAGGACGATTCCGATGCATTGTTCTTGCGGCCATCGCTTTACAGCCAGCAGCGAAATGGTCGGAGCAACTGTTCCGTGCCCGAATTGCGATCGAAAGTTACAAGTTCTCGCAGAAGGCACTCATTCGTCCTCAGGAACTCATTCTTCCTCCTACCATCGCCCTTATTATCGCTCCCGCCCTTATTCTTACTTTCCAGATTGGTTTGGCGGAACCACGCAGCCTTCATCTTCATCGCCTCCTGTCGCCACTTCGACACATACGTCGGAATCACGACACACTTCTAATTCTGGTCATGTGTCTTATTCCGGATTCGGAAGCACTGGCTCTCGTTTCTCGGGAGGTTCGTAATGCGCCGCGTCTCGGCCTCGCCCCGAAGAAACTGGCGTCAGGAAGTGGAAGAACTTGGGTTTTCTTATCATACGATTGACGGTGAACTTTATTGGGACGAAGCGGGCTGGTACGAGTTCTCATTAGCGGAAATTGAAGAAATCGAGTACGCAACCAACACGCTTCACGATCTTTGCTTGCAAGCCGTGCAGTTCATTTTCGATGAGGAGCGTCTCGATGAGTTTCGAATTCCAAGGGAGTTTCACGATTGGATTCGATCTAGCTGGGACAACGATGAACCGACGGTTTACGGACGATTTGACCTCGCATGGGACGGTCGAGGCGCTCCGAAACTGCTAGAGTACAACGCTGATACCCCCACATCGCTATTCGAAGCGGCCGTCGTGCAATGGCATTGGCTTCAATCAGTGCATCCTGGTCTCGATCAGTTCAATAGTCTTCACGAACAATTGATCGAAGCCTGGAAATACTTGTTCCAGTATGGAATGAGCCATATCAGTTTCGCTGCCACAGCAGGTCATGAAGAGGATTTCGGAAACATTACGTACCTCCGAGACACCGCAGCCCAAGCAGGAATTGTTACGGAGTATCTCGATGTTTCTGCCATCGGGTTCGACTCGAGGAAAAACTGCTTCGTGGATGCGCAAAGTCAACCGATAGATCGATTGTTCAAACTCTATCCGTGGGAATGGATGATCGGTGAAGAATTCGGAAAGCACCTGCTGGAATCCGGGACACAGTGGATTGAACCGCCGTGGAAGATGCTGCTCTCGAACAAGGCAATACTGGTTATATTATGGGAACTATTTCCCGAATGCGAATACTTGCTTCCAACAGCGTGGCATCCATTACCGGGAGACCACGTTCGCAAACCCATCTTGTCTCGTGAAGGGAGCAACATTCAAATAGTTCGACGAGGACAGTTGGAACGAGAGACCCAGGGGCCTTATTCGGAGCAGCCAATGATCTATCAGTCGTATCATCCGCTGCTGAACTCGGGAGGACGTCATGCTGTTCTAGGTAGCTGGATCGTTGGTGATTTAGCCTGTGGGTTGGGCATTCGCGAAGACATGAACCCAGTGACACACGATTCTAGCCGATTTGTTCCTCACCTTATCCGCTACTGATGGAAGTTTTTAACGACGAAGAATAGTCGCACGTATGCTTAAAGTGAACCCCATACTCAAAGCTGCCGATCCCTGGCTAAAGTGGCTCATCATGGCGGGGACTATGACTTATTTTGTCGAGATTACTACGGGAGCCTCAGAAGGCAACAAGGGGCATTCGGTATTCTGGTGGGTGCAGAGTTTGATCGCCATATGCTTCACCATCGAATACATCTTTCGTTGGTTGGATGATGCCCAAGATCATTATCGATGGCATTATCCACAGTCAGCGCTGGGGATTGTTGATCTCCTCTCCATACTTCCGTTCTGGATAGGCTGTTTTTTACCACTCGAGTGGTTCCAGCTCCTTCGCACCTTGCGTGTGTTTTGGTTACTCAAGTTCTTTCGATACTCGCGTTCGCTCCAACTCGTCGCTCTGGGGTTCTATCGTGCGTTGCCCGCTTTACGACCACTCGGTTTCGCGATGCTCATTATTGGCTTGTTCTGTTCCGTTGTTATCTTTGAAACCGAACACGATGCTCAGCCTGACAAATTCGGAAACATGTTCGACGCGGTTTATTTCACGATGGTCACCGTTGCTACCGTGGGCTATGGAGATCTGAGTCCCATCACGATTTTGGGGAGACTGACGGTGATGCTCACCTTTGTAACAGGGCTCGCTGTCTTTGCAGGAATTCTCGGCGTTGTGGGGGCAAGCTTTTTCAAAGTGATGGACGAGGAGCTCGATCCCAAGATTGACCCGCTTGAAGAATTCAGAAAAGAACGCGAAAGACAACTCGTTCGCTGGCCGGAAAAGTAATGCGAGTTCTTGTTGACCGTTCGCCGTCACACACAGCGTCAGTATCGATCTATCCCCGTTAGATAACGCTCGACCTCATCGGCATGAATGGCAATGTCCAGAACGCTTCGCCGAATTTCTTCCGGGGCTACCGTCGACCTCGGATACGCATTGATGACAACGAACATGGGTTTCCCGTCGATATCTCTAATGGCGAGGCTACCGTGCATAACGATCCAGTTCTGCCTTAGAGCGCGCTCATAGAAAGTTGGATTAGCGTCGCAACAAGTGGAGTAGATTAGCAGAATCCTTTCGAGAGTTGCGTGCTCCGTCGTTTCAATATAAACAATCTGTCGTCTATTTCCTGGCAACTGCCGCGTCAGACTATATCGCTCGCCCTCTCGGTTCCATGTGATGGTCGTGTCGTTCCTAAACGCTTCGACAAACAACGATTCTATATCTCTTTCCGATCCTAAAACCGCGTGCAACAATTTTGATGCAGCCACCGCATCGGCAGGACGCTGTGAGAGCGATGTAGCAGTCAAAAGCTCAACACACTCCGCGATAGCCGGTGACAACTCAGGGCGGATCGTAAGAACATTTGGAATGGTTTCGATACGACCGAACCTAGCAAGTTGCAATAGCGAGCTTTCCTGCCACGGCAGCTTACCTATCAACATTTGAAAAAGGCACAAGCCGAGTGCATACACGTCGCTCGCAGGGGATGCATCAAGTCCCTGAAACAATTCCGGGGCCATGTAATTCGGCGTCCCACAAAAGTCTCTTTCATCCTCCTCGTCTTCTGACTTCATCTTCGTTGCTAACCCGAAGTCCCCAACTTTTGCAATACCATCGGGAGTCACAATCACATTCGCAGGTTTCACATCCCGATGAATGATTCCTATGCGATGGGCGGCTGCCAACCCATCAGCCACCATGGTTGCTAATCGCAATGCCCTGTCAGCAGGCAATGATCCTTCCTTGGCGATGAGTTGCTCTAGCGTAATTCCAGGTACATACTCCATTTCCAAGAAGTGGGTCTCAGCAATGTACCCTATGGCGTGCAGGCCAACGATATTCGGATGAATCAACGCCGCAGCCGCCTGCCCCTCTTGCTGAAATTGTGCAATGTACTCGCTATCGTAAACTCCATGTTTGGGCGCCAATATCTTTAGGGCACAGTGCCGTTGCAAGTCGTCGTGCAACACCAGATAGACTTGCCCCATCGCCCCAGCACCGAGCAACGAGACAAATCGATAGATATGAAGCTTTCGTCCGATCAATCTGTGAGCTTCTAGATTTTTGGCAAGATTAGATCCAGGAACGTCATAAGAAAAAGAAACTGTTGATTGAACACCATTCGCTGGTGACGATTCGATAATCGAGTTGATTTGCTCCAAGGACAAGTTCGGGAATCGATGGGCATAATCGCTTAATGCAGGTTGCTGGTTCTGTGCACACCGGTAATCAATCTCCAATCCAAGCAGTTCTTTCAGCAGCCTTAGGTACACTAGGGGGGGTGCATCCGCAAGGAAATTCTCAATGCGAGGCGATTGACCATTCGTCAGCGCGCGCTGAAACTCGTCGCACCGGGCATCTATTTTGCGTTCAACCGCAAGCGAATCGAAGTTTTCATCGTCCATTTCGCAGCTATCCTAAATTTGGAAAACAGACCACGGACCGTTACTGCAAGTGTATAATGCCTTTTGGTGTCCCCAACCCGACATTCCATGCAAATTTTCGAAACTAAGTGTGCATTGACTGAAGCATCCGCTTCTTTCTCGCTTTTGCGTAAAATTGACGCAAAGGCTGGTTCTCCTGGCCTAAATTTCCACCGCAGTACCGAGTTCGAGATGATACCAACAGACGCCTCCGTAACAAACTGGCTACGCAAATTAGAGGCAGGGCACGATCAAGCGGCACAACAGTTATGGAACGTATTTTTTGAGCGTTTAGTACAGGTGGCGCAGCATCGGTTGCACGCGTCGCCGCGGGGTATTGCCGACGCAGAGGATGTCGCGCTAAGCGCCTTTGCCAGTTTCTGTCTTGGAGTGCAAAAACAACGCTTCCCAGAATTGAGCGACCGCAATGGACTATGGAGTTTGCTGGTCAGCATTACCCTCCGCAAATTGATGCACATGCTGCGAGATCAGAACCGACAGAAACGCGGCGGGAACTATCGCCAGATTTCTCAAGCGATTGATTCCTCTGACGGTCCAACAGAAATCGAGCAGATCATCGCGCGCGAGCCAACTCCAGAGATGGCTGCTCAGCTGGCAGAGCAATATGCACAGTGGATGCGAGCATTGGACAGTGAGGAGCTAGTGCGCATTACGCAATGGAAGCTCGAAGGTTTCACCAACAATGAAATCGCAACCAAATGCGGCCTCACTGCACGAACAATCGAACGCAAGCTGAACCTCATCCGCAAGATCCTGACCCAAGCTGCATCGAACGAAGAAATTGAAATAAGTGCGAATTGATTCTATCTATGCGAATTGATTCTATCTAGCTGTGCAATGGAGCGTTGATTCCAACGCAAAAAAGGACACGCACAGCAACGAGTCTAAACATCTAGAATCGTCGCTTCCATGGAGTCTCTATCGGCGATGATGTCATCGTTGATTGAGCGCTAAGCACCAGATTGGTCAATGATTGCGTTGAAAGTGGCTTGATCGAGGTGTGCGGACTCTCCTCGGGCAAACTCACGATGCCAGCCGCTACAGGATTCAAATCGATATAGGCGCATACGGTCAAAAGCGCCTCTTCATCCAGAATCGCTATCGATTTGTAGCGTCCTTCGAAAAAGGCTCCTTTGCACTCATCTTGCAAGTCAGAGGTTCATGTCCACTAACGTCGACGGCGTCGGGACGCTTCTATATCGGGTGCAATTTCTGGCATAGCCGTCGCAGGCTCCAACTCGACTTGCCCCGAAGGCTCGCTCTCGCCTTTCTCTGGAACATCCTTATCGGGATCGACCGAGATATAGTTCTGCGAGTTACTGCTTCCATTGATGATATTGATAATGATCAAAATGTCGATTGGTGTGACCATTCCATCACCATCAACATCCAGGTTTGGAACCGGGCCCTCTCCTTCAGGCTTGATCGCTCCGGGACCGTGATTGTTGATATAGTTTACTACGACCAGCGCGTCGATGGGCGTGATCATTCCATTGCCGTCCACATCAGCTGGATCTTGATCGTTGTGGTACGGTGTCGCATCCTTGACAATGTGAATCCTCGTCGATTTCGTCAGGACCGTTCCGTTACGCAAGGAAATGGCAGTCAGCGTTACGTCTAGATAGCCAGGCTCCTCCCACGCCAAGCTGGTTCCATCGATCAATTTGAGAATATTATCGACGACTTCGAAGCGAGAATCGCTAACGGAAATGATGTACTCTTCACCATAGTCAGGATCGTCGACGTACACGAATCCCGCAACGATTCCCGGTACATCTTCCGGCACGTCGTAGCCTGCGGCAGCCAAAATCCCCACCGGTGCATCGTTTTGATCAATTACCGAAACGGAAATGGTTTGCTCAACCGTCCATCCAGAGTTTCTATCTGTTGCACGCAAGGAAAGAGATACTACGGACTCGTTCTCGTAATCGAGTTGATACCCATCTTTGAGAGTCAATTTCCCATCGCGAACATCGAAACGGGGGTCGTCGACAGACCAATCGTAGTCTTGAATCGAGTCCGGATCATCAACTCTTAATCTACCGAGTACGTTCCCAGACTGCATTTCTGCTATCGAAAGATCACCTACATCCATACCACGCGGTGGGTCATTTCTGTCAACAACATTCAGTGTCACCATCTTCGACAGGCGGTCTTCGGGGATGCTTCGATTCACCGCAGTAATGAGTAACGGAATAAAGGGCTCTACCTCAAAGTCGATCACACCGTCTACTAGAACCAGTCTGTTGTCAACAAATCGGAACCGTTCATCGCTAACCGTCACATCGTATTGATCGTACTGGTCGGGGTCGACTACGGAAACCATAGTCACAAAATGGTTCGAGGCAGCGTTCTCATCCAAGCGGTTTACTGACAATAGCAAATCGGAGGGTGCATCATTGACGGGGGCGATGAAGACCGGAATTTGAATGGGAGCAGACCAGCTGGCACCATCGAAGGCGGCTAACCAAAGAGAATCTGAGCCATTCTCGTTTGCTGTTGGGCTGTATAAGCCGCCCAGTTCAGCAGACCATTCCAGAATCCCTTTGGAGGGTTGCGAGACCACTACCCAATAAACGGCATCATTGTCGTGGTCTATTGCCATCGACTGCAACAGATTGTTGCCGAGCGCAGCAATTGTATCTTCATCCAGCGCAAGATTCGTGCCGAACTCAATCTGTGGCGCTGAGTTCTGGCCAACCGAACGAATACCGATCGAGACCATTCGTTGGGCAGTTCCGATTTCCGCTTCTATGGCGCCAGCAGTGAGCAGTTCCCGAGATATGAGTTGATTATCTTGTAATGCATGAAGTTCGCTCGAATCGTGAGACAGAAAGAGACTCGCCGTCGTGACATCTAACTCAATTGGTGTCGAGCTGCTCTTCTTCCAATTCCGAATATCCCATGCATCGATTGCGGTCGTGTTTTCGCGAGATCCTGTGTAAAGAATTCTGCGTTCGACATCCTCAAGCAGTGGCCATCGAGTACCCGGCAATGAAGCAACATTCTGGATACCGAAACCAATCTCGTAGACTTCGATCCCAGCTCCTTGGTCAATGTAAATCAAATCTCCATCAGCGGAGGCAGTCCAATCGATCACGGTATTAATCAGGAAGCGATGAGCAACCGGTACAGCCCCATGCTCATCCAATTCGTAGATGGAAAGTCGTTGACTGTTCGCGACCACTTCTAGAACGGCAATACGTGATTCAGCTACGGGTCTCAAGCCAACGAATCGTCCGTAAGTGGGCAAACCTAACGAAGTCAGGGTGACCTCGGTCTCATCGCTTTTAAGTTCGACTAATTCTTTTTTCTCACTGTTCCAAGCGACAAATCGGGAGCCTATGTTTGTGAGAGACGAAAGTTCTGCTCCAATCAAGGAACTCGTAGCGGCAAAACCGGTTCCTCTTCCAGTTTCAAAAGGCGCGATCGCGAGACCTTGTTCACCATCGATCAATGCGAAACCCGATAAGCCTCCCTCCGCTGTTTTGCGTGTAGCGACTTCGCGCACTACGCCATCAAACTCGACCGATTCTGCCTGCAAACCCGTGACAGAATCAATCCCCAAAATCCTGCTTCCATCAACACCCCAAAGCAAATCCCCGTTGTTCGACCAATCGACGAACTGCGAAACTGGTACATCCAATTGGTTCGAAGATAATCCTGGTCGTATAGGAGTCGTTTGCTCGATGGATCGGTTGGAACCAAGCAACCGTATCGAATAAACACCCGGTTCCACTCCCGAAAAGGATGCAATTCCATCCGTGTTGGTAATTGCTATTGGTTCGCCGCGACCGTGACGCGAATCACGATTCAAATCGATGAAAGCTACCTGGCCAGCAATACCATTTTCGGAATTTGCAGTTCGCGATCCATCAACATCTCCGAAAACGAACAATTCGATCCCTGCAAGAAGTCTGCGATCTTCGAGCAGATCAAGCTGTAGCGTACGGGTCCGCGTCGAGCGATCGCTCGTCTTTTGATGACTTTTTCGAGACCTAGAATTCTTGAAAAGCATACGACAACCGACGTCCAGAAATGGTTGGATCGAGTAGTTTAGCGAACGCCTGGTCCGCTCTGTATGTGTGTGTAACTACTCAATGTATCCAATACGCGTCACGAGTGAGGCATTTGGTAAAAAAATCTCAGAATTAATCCGAGGTTGACTCCCCTGCCGGGCACCAAAGTTGGACGGCTCGGGGGAATCCAATCAAACCCATGCTCTTCATCGTTTCTTCACCTCCAGGCCTTCGATAGAAGCAAATCAGGGGCCATTTCCAGAAATTTTCTAACCGTCTGCGTCTTTTAGGATTCCGGCAGGCCGGCCTGACAACTAAACTCCTGCAGTTGATTTTTTTCCCAACCGCGTTCTGAGGGTTTCTGCGAGTTCCCCATGGCTAGTAAAGATTTGGACATTGAGCAGCTAGCCGATTATTTGCACCTGACCATTGGTCAGGTCACCAAGATGGCGGTACGTGGAAAGATTCCATCCCGCAAAGTGAACGGGGAATGGCGATTCTCTGAGTCTGAAATCCACCACTGGCTTGAAGATCAGATCGGTGTTGTGGACGCAGAAGAACTCGAACGAATGGAGCGAGTTCTCCAAAGAAACATCGATCTCTCGTCGGACGACCGCGCGATGTTGGTGGATTTTATGTCCCCGCTCTCTGTCGCAATCCCGCTCCAAGTTCGAACGAGGAATTCGGTCATTCGGGAAATGAGTCAGTTGGCTGCCAACAGCGGACTGTTGTGGGACCCAACCGCGATGGCGGAAGCAGTAGCGGCTCGCGAGGATCTGCATCCGACAGCTTTGGAAAATGGTGTCGCGCTGCTTCACCCTCGCCGTCCTCAATCTTCTATCTTGGCGGAACCACTGGTCGCTTTAGGTATTTCGCTACAGCCGATAGCATTCGGAAATAGTTCAGGACACCTCACCGACGTATTCTTTTTGATCTGCTCCACCGATGACCGAGTTCATTTGCGAATCTTGGCTCGATTGGCTCGATTGGTCACGGACGATGTTTTCTTGACGATGCTTCGCTCAGCAACATCCACCTCGGAAGCGATGGACATTATCCGAACGGCCGAGCTAGAATTAGTGCAATCGGTCAGTTGATCGATTTCATGGAGTTGCTTCACTGATTTGCCTTGTTAGGTTTGCTTCGTTAGGTCTCTACATGCTGCCTTTGCAGACAACCATTGGATGGGTTGGTCCTCGAGACCACTACTGGGAATGGATTCGTGAACATCTACCCCAAGTAGAAAACGTCCCCGCCGAACAAGCGATGGATTGGTACAAATTGCAGCGAGGTGTTCTTGCAGTAGCCTTAGACGGAAGACAAGACTCCCGACTAGCGCTGGTCAATCAGCTAAGCCTATTCTCTTCCTCTCCCACTGCAACATCTGCCCATACTAAACCTAAAGCAAAGCGTGCTGTGGACAAAGATGTTGGCCCGAGTTCGCGTTCGCCTTGGTTTGTGATTCTTGGAGAAGATTGGGCAGGTCATCGTCGTACCTATCCGCTTCACGAGGGAATCGTTTCGTTTTACTGGCACGAGTTGTTCGATCAATTGCTTCCCTGGGTCAGCACGCTATCGCCTACTTCCGTGCATCTTTCTGATCGTCGCGTGGATCGCATTCTCGAAGCGGCATCTCGATCCATTGCACCTTCTTCGTTCAAAACATTTGCTTTGATTCGAACAGACATCGCAACAGACTCTGAGCTTTGGATCGACTTGCTCTCGCGGATGGGCATCTTGTCTCTAGATCTTCCTTGGAATGGCAGAGGCGCTCGCGTCTCGCCTGATCTGATCATCATGGACCTCGAGGCACGACCGCGTGCATCGGGAAATGCACCTGCATACCGTATCGATCGATGGATCGAGGAATGGAGTGATTTGAAGGCTCGTTTCCCAGAGTCGATGCGAGTGGCTGTCGACAGCTTTCCTCGTTGGGATGATTGGAAGCAGCTCATAGAAATAGGTGTTGATGTTTTGCTCCCCAAGCCTTTTTCTCCATTTGGGCTGCAATGGTCTCTTCAGCAATGGCAGCAAGCTGCCCAATTACAGAAATAGTCAAGCAGCAGGCTAAACACTTCCGATCATGCCCCGCAACGTCAGAGATCGTCGCTTTAATCGTTTAACCTGTAGCCGTAGGCGAGGTATTCAGCGTCCCTCGCTCAATGGCTAGTCGATTTAATCACAACCGTCGCGCTTCGGATCGTGATGATGTCAATCGCTGATCATGGAGACGGATTCTACATTTGTGTCGCGAGAGATTTCGTTGTAACTCAAGATCCGAACATGAGGCAAATTCTCTTGTGTCATTTGCCGTAACGGGACGCGAATCTTAGGACTGACAAGTACGCACAGAGGTCGACTCTGTTGTTCCAATTTCTTCAGATGTTCAGCGATGCGCTGACACGTTTTATTGATCGTTTCCGGGGACATTCGCAAAAAGATGCCACGTTCCGTCTGCTCCGATCCCGCAGTGATTCGATCCTCCATCGCTGGATCGAGTGTGACCACTTTGAGAATACCTGCACTGTCTCGGTACCGGTGTGAAATTGTTCTAGCCAACCGATGCCGAACGTACTCTGTGAGCCAGATCGGGTCTTTCACACGATGCGCGAAATCACCTAGCGTTTCCAAAATGACTCCGAGTTGTCGAATAGGAACATCTTCACGCAGTAGATTCTGAAGCACTTGTTGCACCTCGGATAGTTTCATCAATCCAGGAATGAGCTCTTCCACAACCGTTGGCGACCCCTTCTTGAGTTGCTCGATCAACTGCTTCGTAACTTCGCGAGTCAACAATTCTTCTGCATGTTGGCGAGCTGTTTCTTGCACGTGGGTTGCCAGTACGGCAGCGCATTCGGCCACTTGGTAACCATAAATCTCAGCTTGCTGGCGTTGGCGTGAGTCAATCCAAAATGCTTTCTTTCCAAATGCCGGCTCTGTCGTCTCGTCGCCCGCGATCGGTCCTAATGTCAAACCGCTATCGATCGCGAGCAATCGATCGGTTCTCAGCGATCCTTGGGCAATTTTATTTCCGTTCATAGAAAGCTCATACGAGTACTCCGGCAGGCTCATTCGATCTTTGATGCGGAGCATCGGCAGAAGTATTCCCATCTCGCTCGCCAGCGTCGCTCTGACGGTGGAGATTCGCTTCATCAAATCTCCACCGCGATTGGGATCTGCAAGTGCAATAAGCTTTGCCCCTAACTCCAATCGCATGGCATCGACTTCAAGAAAATCTTCCGCTTTCTTTTCAGGTGGCGCCTCTTTCGTTGCACTGGTCGCAGCTTTTTCTTTGGCGGTGGTTTCGGTCGCAAGCTGTTTCGCTTGCCGCTTCATCACGACCGCTAAAGCAATACAGCCAATACCCATCGTCAACATCGGAAGTGTCGGTAACGCGGTGAAGATCAGCAACAGCAAGAAAACACCGGAGATGATCAACGCTTCCGGGCGAGAAAAAATCTGCCCTAGAAACTGCCCTGAGAAGTTCGACTTCTGCGTGCTTCGTGTCGTGAGCAATGCTGCAGCCAACGAAATCAAGAACGCGGGCACTTGGCTTACCAATCCGTCACCGATCGTCAATTTCGAATAAACTTGTGCAGCTTCGGTGAGTGTCATGTCGGCGTACATATAACCCATATACAAACCGCCGAACAAATTGATAAACGTAATCGCGATCCCTGCGATTGCGTCACCACGAACAAACTTCGACGCACCATCCATCGCTCCATAAAAGTCCGCTTGCTGGGTGATTTCCTCGCGTCGACGTTGCGCCTCTTTTTCGTCAATTGCTCCCGCGCTCAAATCCGCATCGACAGCCATCTGGCGTCCAGGCATCCCATCCAACGCAAATCTCGCGGCGACTTCACCAATACGTGACGCACCTTTCGTGATAACGATAAAGTTGATCAAGAAGATAATCACAAAGAGGATGATCCCGACTTCGATCGAGTCACCAGACACAAACTCTCCAAACGCGCGAATCACATCTCCCGCTGCGTCAAGTCCTTCGTCACCCGTTCTCGTCAATACGAGGCGTGTTGTGGCTAAATTGAGCACCAGTCGTGATAATGTAGTCGCGACCAACATGGCTGGGAAAATGTTGAACTCCAACGGCGATTGAATAAAAATCGTGGTCAAGAGAACGATAACGCCGATCGCAATATTAGCGGACAACAAGATATCGAGCAGTGCGGGTGGCAACGGCACCAAGATCACGACGAGGCAACCGATAATCCCGATGGGTACAACTGCATCTTTGTATTTGGAAATGGCTCGCATCCATGCGCCCATATAGTTTTCGCCGCCGTTCTTGAGAAAATCCGATCAGAATTCGGAAGTTAGCCAGAAATCTCGCTAGATGTCTATATCGGTTTACGAGTGCGGTTAGTAATGTAGCATGCGAGGAAGAGTCCTCGGATGAACTCTTTTTGACGATCGCTAGCAAACTTCGTACTCAGGATGTCTTCGGTCCAGAACAATACCAACTCCTATCCAACCTGGGCTCCACGATTTTGGCATGGTATGCCTTCCAAAGTCTGGATTCCACAATTGGTTAGAAATCGATTTCAAGTCCGTCTCACGCGATTGCACATCGCTGCAGGTGTCTCGGCGTTCATGCCGTTTACCGATCTGATGGCGGCCTCACAACATGCCTTGTTCGGTCGGGCGATTGCGAATACGCAACTCCCCCAAGCTCCGATCTTTGTGCTCGGCCATTGGCGAAGCGGCACAACCCTTTTGCATGAACTGCTGGGCTTTGACAATCGCTTTGCATCCCCAACAACTTTTCAATGCTTTGCGCCTTGGCATTTTCTCCTCACCGAGGCGATGGTCACCCGTTTTTTTGGTTGGGTGCTACCTGACAAACGACCCATGGACAACATGAAAGCTGGATGGTCGCTTCCACAAGAAGACGAATTTGCATTGATGAACCTCGGTGCACCAACGCCTTACACCTATATGATGTTTCCGCAGCATGGCTTTGTGGATGAAAACACGCTGGCATCTGACACGTTCGAGCCAGAACAGCTTGCGCGTTGGAAGTATCTTTTTGATTGGTTCCTCAAAGCACTCACCTACAAGACTGCAAAGCCGCTCATCTTGAAGAGCCCACCTCACACAGGACGGATCGGAATACTTCGTGACATGTATCCCGACGCCAAATTCATACACATCGTACGCGACCCGCGAAAACTCTATCCGTCGACCGTCAAGCTATGGAAGTCTCTCGAATCCATTCAAGGCCTGCAACGCCCGCATACCGATGAAGAGTTACAGCCGTTTGTCTTCCGGTGCTTGAATCGGATGTACGATGCCTTTGAAGTCGGCAGGCAGGGATTGACGCAATCGCAAATCATCGACGTTCGATACGAAGATTTAGTAGCGAACCCCACTTGTGTCGTCGAATCCATCTATCAACAACTCGATTTGGGTGGCTTCGAGTCCATTCGAGACTCGTTAGCAAAACGTACGCAAGACGAGAAGGAGTACAAAACCAATCGCTTCGGTCTCGATGAGGCAACAGAAACTCTTGTTTTACAAAACTGGAAAACCTACGCAGAACGGTACGGGTACGCTTAGAGAATCTCCGAGGTTTCCAGTTGCTCAACGCTAGCCATACAAACAAGGGAAAGATAATGGGTTCTCAATTTGCCATCTTCCGCTCGATAAAGCACGTGTGCTGAAACAGGTGTGATTAGACACCATTCAAGCGAGGGGATAACATGAGTTGAACCGTCGCTCATCGTCACGCGTACTGGCCCACGTTTGACCCAATCTATCAACTCTTGACGATCCATGTAAAACTCTCTGGACGTTTGTTTCTATCGGTTCGGGCCGTCGCTCAATCATCGACTGAGATTTTTATGCTATTCTCGACAACTCAAAAATACAAGATTTTTGAGAGTTAGACGATGAAAGCCCAGCTAAACTGGGCGACAATTCGATTCGGCAGATCATGACCTTTTCCTAATAAAAACATAGATTTCATTACGATCTATTCGGCTCCAACCCCCGCATCGTTCCTGTGGAGGTTGCGAACCGCTCGGCCGGTAGCCCCAATCGCTGAAGCATCGAGACGAAAAGATTGGGCAATGGATAATTGTTCTGCGTATCAAATGCCAAGTGTTGACCATGTCGGAAGCCACCGCCGGCAAGCAAAACGGGCAAATTCGTTGTGACGTGCGTGTTTGCGTTTCCTAAGTTACTACCATATAGCACCATCGTTCGATCGAACAGTGTCTCACCATTTTCGGAGATACCTTTCAAGTCGGAGAACAACTGATCCAACAAACGCATGTGCCACTGATCGATGGCTTCGAGTTGCTTTAACTTGCCGCTGCTCTTTCCATGGTGCGATAGATTGTGATAACCATCGGTGATGTCGGTTCCGTGCAAGTCGATCGCAGGTGAGTTCACGCTATCCAACATCAGTGTGACAGCCCGCGTCGAATCGGTTTCAAATGCCAATCGCGCCATGTCATACATGAGCCGAACTTTGTCCATATACTCTTTAGGGTCTGACGGATCCTTGGGCTGTTCCCCTTTAGGCTGCGGTTTCGGAACTGCTTCCCAAGCTTTGGATGCCTCTAGTCGTTGCTCGAGGTCTCGTACCCCCGTCAAATACTGATCTACACGTTCGCGATCTTGAGGCCCCAGCGTTTTCATCAAGGATTTCGTCTGGTCCGCGACGGAGTCCATGATGCTTTGTCCCAGCTCCAGCTTTCGAACTTGCTGAGCGATCTGCGACTCCGAACCTTGAAGAAACAATTGTCGATACACGGCGGATGGTTTCTCTTCGCATGGGATCAAGACCCCTGCACCCGTCCAAGACAAACTCCGCAGTCCCTGCTTCACGTTGACGCCAAGCGTCATCGAAGGAAAACGTGTGAGGTGGCCAATCTGTTCTGCGATCAACTGATCTAGCGAAATGGTGTTCCGGAATCCACCGCTACCTGGGTGAGGTGCAGCTGTCAAAAAACAGATGTCGGCCGGGTGCCCTCCATCGACATCCGGATGCCATACGCCGCTAAAGACAGTGAAGTCGTCGCGATGCTTCTTTAAGGTTTCGAGATAAGGCGAAAGTGTGTAATCGCGTCCCGCGCCGGTTGGGAAAAAGTGTTCAGGTAACAAACCGAGGTTGTTGCAGATGCCCAACATACGTCGAGGGGCGGTTGCAGATCCGGATTCGCGGTTCGCTTCTCGGGCCACTGCAGGACGCATTGCATCGAGAAATGGAAGAGCCAAACCAACGCCCAACCCGCGTAAAACGAACCGACGGCTCAACGACATATTTTTCAAGAGGACGGCCATAACAAACCTACTTGTTCAAAAACATAGGACTGCAAACAATCTCTTCGATCATCGAGCGAACTGGAAATCCTTTGGGCTCCAATCGGTCTAGCATCCGTTCTACCTCGACACGATCGCTGAATCGAGGAGACGAACCTGTCGAATATACTAACAATTGGTTCAGGAGATTTCGAGCAAGTCCTCGTTGATTCTTCAGCAGAAGCGTCTTTAGTTCGAAAATGTTCTTGAATTCTTCTCCCGAAGGCAAGATTCCAGACGCATCCACGGCGGGCCCTTTTCGAAATGTGAATGGCTGGCCATTCTTGCCGAAGCCAAGTATCTTCTCTCCGTCCTCATTCAAGCTTCGGTAGTGAGTTCGCCACCCACCGGACACATCAAAGCTCTCTAACGCGAATCCAACCGGGTCGATTTTGGAATGGCACCCGGCGCAGCTTGCGTCTGCTCGATGCAATTCAAGCTGTCGCCGAATGGTCGTCGCACCCCGCGTATCTGGCTCGATCGCTGGAACGCTTTTGGGTGGCGGTGGAATCTTCGAACCTAGAATTCGCTCGTTGACCCAAACACCTCGCAACACAGGTGAGGTTGTTGTGCCATTCGCTGTGACCTTCAAAACACTGGCTTGCGTGAGCAGTCCTCCGCGCGGGCTGTTCGGCGGTATTGACACTTTGCGCAAATGGGTTCCTTCAAACAGCGGGAACTCATAGTGTTTCGACAATCGCTCATTCACGAAGGTAAAGTCCGAATCAACCAGCGTACCGACAGAAAGATTCTTCTGAATGACTTCGTTCAGAAAAAGCTGCGTCTCTTCGAGCGATGCGTCGACCAACGAGTCGTCAAGATAATAGTCAGGGTAGAGGATCTCATCAGGGGATGTGTCGTTCGCTTTCCGAAGATCCAACCAATACGCGAGGAACGCATCCACAAATCTTCGCGAGTTCGGATGATCGAGCATGCTGCGAACTTGATCTCTTATGCTCTGCGGATCGCCAAGAGAATTACGCTCAACAAGCTCGAGCAGTGATTCATCAGGTTGGCTATTCCAAAGAAACAAACTCAATCGCGAAGCTACCGATAAAGCGTCTAACTTGCCTACCGGCTCTGTCACACAGATAAATTCCGGCGAACAAAGCGCCGCAACGTAAGCTGCAATCATGGACTCTTGAAACGAATGCCCCTTCGATAACGCATTGTTGGCAACGGCAGTAAATCGTTTTGCATCCTCCTCGGATACCGTTCGCCGGTAAGCCTTCGTGAGGAATCGACGAACAAGACGATCAACGTCGACCGTTGTATCGTTGGACACCACCTGATAAGTTCCGTGAACCTTAGCACTTGGCAGCGTGTCGAATAGCAATGGATGGCCTGCGGTCGGCCATGACTCTAGCATTGGTCCTTCCACTTCTAGATAGCTAAACGCCACGCCAGGCATCCCATCCTCTTCGGCCAGCGGATTGTGCCAATTGGATGGACGGGAGCGAAAAAGCCTGACGGCATCGGGTTGAATCGTTTCCCCTTCCAGCAAGTAAACGTCGAGCTCTTGTACGGAGGGTTGAATTTGAAAATCGAACTCACCGATGCGTCGCAATTGCCGTGGAGGCAATTCGGAATAGATGACAACAGGTTCCGATCTTCGGCCGATCGAAGTTTTCTCGCGATCCGGTCGCCACCATTTTTTCTCTTCTCCTTCCGCCCAAAAGGTATAACCCTTGAAGCGTAGTTTGTAACGTCCTGATCGCGGTGCCTTGAATTCAGAGAACCTGGGTTCGATCGGTTCATAGCTACTGGCGACGACACCAAACGACTCTCGCTCCCGTTGTTCCGGATTCGCTTCGCCGACCGTGAAAGGATGCTTTTCATCGCGAAGAACCGCCAGATCCGGAGCGTAATCGATCAATGGAAAGACGGCGCGTTCGGGGCTTCGATTGAATACGGTGTAGTGTGTCTTTCGATTGAAGGAAGCTTGCTCTCTCGCATAGTAACGTGTGATCTTCGACGCTGGAGCATCGGGACGATCGGAAATCACTTGTCGCAATGCATAATCTGCAGCTTGCATATATCGAGCCATGTTGACATGCGAAACATCGAGAGCTTCGCTCACCTTATTGAATCGAAAGAGCTCTCCGTCCTCGGGCAACATCGTCTTCAGTTGCAACCACGGGGCATCCAGCAATTCTCGCAACGTGTTTTCGTATTCGTAACGGTTCAATCGCCTGAGAGTTGTTCTTCCCCGCGCAGCGATCAACTGTTTGTCAAAGTCCACAAGGATTGGGAACAAGGTACGAGTGAATTCACTTCGTTGCTCTTCGGTGACTGAGTTGTCTGGCGGCATCTCGCCCGCTTGTACTCGATCGTAAACCAAGGCCCATGCGTTCAGATTCTCCAGGCTAAGACCTTCAACAAGCATCTGGCTCAAATCAAAGGCGGCCTCAGCAGTGCTCCCAGTATGGCAATCGAGGCATTTCGATCCCATAAATTTTTCCAATGCACGGTCGAACTCCGCACCGATGGCTTTCGAGCATGCGGATGCAACCATACCGATGCTCGCTGCGGCGATGAAAACAAAGAAACAATGCTTCACAGACATCTCGGTCAACTCCAGTCGTAGGGTACGAGATCGCAAGTCTCGATTCCCTAACCATTGTACCTCAAATGTCTCGACCTCGTGAATCAGGGAATGAACAGGAACGCGTTACGATGCCGCAAGGCAAATCAACCGTTTCATCTCGGCGACCGCGTTTTGAAATCCAACGAAAACAGCCCGACTGACGATACTATGTCCGATATTGAGCTCGAACATGTTCGGGATCGATGCGATCGGTAAAACGTTTTGATAGGTGAGGCCATGCCCCGCATGAAGCCGCAATCCTAAGTCGCTAGCGATCACTCCGGCTTTGATCAATCGATCGAGTTCGGCTCGTTGCTCAGCACCTTTGGCCAGCGCGTATTGTCCGGTGTGAAGTTCGATCGCTTTCGCGCCGAGCGCCTTCGCGGACTCAATTTGTTGTGGATCCGGATCGATGAAGAGACTGACTTCGATCCCACATGCATGGAGTCGTTCGATAGCTTCCTTGACTGCGGGCGGATCCCCAAGCAAATTGAGCCCACCCTCGGTTGTTACCTCTTCACGCTTCTCCGGAACCAACGTGGCTTGATGGGGATGCGTATCGCAGCAAATGCCGACGATCTCCGGAGCGCAGGAGAGTTCGAAATTCAATTTGATATGGACAGTCTCTTTAAGAACACGAACGTCGCGATCTTGGATGTGCCGTCGATCTTCCCGAAGGTGAACAGTGATCGTATCGGCTCCACCCAACTCGGCCAGCGCTGCTGCCACGACGGGATCAGGTTCGTACGTTCTTCGAGCCTGCCTTATGGTTGCGACATGGTCAATGTTGACGCCTAACTCAATCATATACTGGATTTCCAACGCCGTTGGTGTTTCATGGACAGCACTATCACTGTTCCGTTATACGAACTAGGTCCAGTTTGTGAAGGTCGAAATAGCCGCTGCATTGGGAACTAGCAAGCAATTTTTACGATACCCGGTAAGTCCATCTTTTTCCTAGCCTATTTCGGATCGGTCCATCGACCGACTCTTCCTCCAGCTCCGGCTGCCCATACAGAACCGTCCGATGCTACATGCAGGGTATGAAATCCCGTGTCTGAAAGAGGCTGCCAACGATCAAGTTCAGTTGCGGCATCCGATCCTGTAGGGCCGACAGCTATCCACTGTTGATCGGTTGCCGAAAAGATGACGCACGAGCGAAAACCTCGAGTGGATTGCATGACAGGCACTCGCCACGACTTACCCGCCAAATCTGAAATCGCAATCGTTCCATTCTTATCTTCCATCTCCTTATAGTCACCACCCACAGCGACAACGGACTGGCCAGCGGAGGCTAAAGAAAAAATGCCGCGCGAAGGACTGCTTGATAAAAAAGGAATCTCTACACTACTCCAGTGCAGTTGATTGTTATACGGTGCTTTCTTGCGAAAATCGGTACAACGAAGAATTCGAGCAACACCGTTGCGACCTCCTAATCCGATCCACACATCATCTCGCATCAAAAGCATACTGCTGTTGCTGGCTGCGAAGCCCGCTTCGCCATCAAAGACTGGTGGGGAGTTCTCGACGTTCAATCGTTTCCATGAATCCCCTGAATTCGACGTGACCAACAGCTCGAGGCAACCGGAAATAGGATCACCAAACACAACACCTTCCGACGGATTGAAGAATTTCAATCCATTCAAGAAAGATGCCGCATGATCGCTAGAAAAAACGGTTTTCCAAGTTTGACCACCATCGGTCGTCTTGAAGATGTTTGCAGGTTGGCCGGCTGTTGCAACGATACAGGTATCTGCATCCCATGCATGGATCGAGCGAAACTCGGATTTTTCGAAGCCTGAAATCGCGAAGACATCGAAAGCAATATTTGGTAGCGTTGCGTTGCGACAACGAATAATGGTCCCTTCGCTACCGCAGGCCCAAGCCGTATTGCGATCGATTGCGAACAATCCTCGCAGACTCGACTTCTCTTTTGCCACGTGTTCGGCCCATGCCTTGGTCGGCATTGTTCCATTAGAATTGGGAACTTGAGCCATGCACTCTCGGTTCGCTGAGCGCATCAACACAAGAAGCAAGTAGCAAACGAACAGTGAAAACCGAACCATAGGTAACACTCCCCCCGAAATTAACCAGCGTAGCGTTTGGTTTTGGCATTGGAAGCCGGGGACATACGTGCTTTGCGGTTTGATGGAATTGCCGCTTGCGATGGATTCTTCGTACCTCGCGCACGCATTGGGTTGGGATTGAATGATCAGTCCCAGAGGCTAGAGACAGTTATCCTCTAGAGATCGTCCGCATCCATGGAGACTGGTTCCATGACTTTTGTGTTTCGCTCCACTGCAATCACCACGGTCTGCTCGTCCACACCGTCTCGGCTCTTGGCGGTAGCTGGTAGAACTTGCCGTCTATCTGGGAGTGGCAATCGAATCGAGAAACTACCATCGCTTCGCACCTTGACCGGCTCTTCGCCGACATGCAAATGTGCATCTGGATGGGTCGAACCGAAAACGATAAGTTCTGCATTCACTTCGAAGTGAAATTGTTTATGTCGTTTGAGGCTTCCCTCGGCGCCGCTTCCGAATTGCGAAAGAACGTCTGGGTCCATGCTTCGTTTTAGTCGTTCTTCAAATACTTCTTCAAGATCGCCAGACTGGGTATCTTCGTTGTATCCGCCACTCATCGCGTAGATCTTCTCCGCATCCTTAGCGATGTCAGCCCAATGGTCATCCGCTGCATCTTTTCCTCCCGGCAGCGGCATCGTTACGGCATTGCTTCGGGCAAGTTCAAAGAACCGTCCGTTCGATGTCAAATAGCCCATCAACAGCTTGAACGAACTACCTGGCGTTTCGAGTTCGATATACCAATTCCGGACACCACCGTGGATCTCGATGTCACGAAACACGGTTTCAGCACTACTCGTTGTGCCTGTATCTTCGATTTTTAGCATGCGCAAAATTGGCTTTGAAGTATGCCAATTTTCAGCAATCGAAACGCGTGCCCGTTCGACGGATTGCCTAGTGATGTCCCAATGGGCATGAAGCCAATAGGCATCGCGAACCATCAAGATCAATCGATCCTTCCCTTTTTCAAGCTTTGGAGTAGGAGTCGATTGAACAAGTGCAGGTTTCGGGGTTGGCTGGGCTAGATCCTTTCGGAGCTCTTTCATCGCCTGGGCATTTCTGATTTTGGCGACGATGTCCGGCTTTGTGTTTGTCGGTGGAGGAACCGGCTCGACTTTTTTCGAGGGTGCTTTCATGACCGGGGCCTTCGCTGCGGGTTTAACCGCTGCGATCATCGCCTCTGCAGAGTTCGGATTCTTTTGCGCCATCGATGCAGAAGACGAGCTTTTGGAAGAGGATGCCGAGGGTTTTGTTGTTTTCTGTGGCACGACAGGTTTGGCAACAGGCCTTGCGATCGAAGCACTCGTTTTCAGAGGCTTCTGAGCAATTAGCTTGGCTGGCTTCTGGTCGTTTTTCCCCTTAGTTGGATTTTTCTTTACTGACGATTTCGATGTAACCGTTTTCGCAGCAATCGCCTTGGGTGATTGTTTCGCCTTTGGCTTTTTCTTGTTCGAAGCAATAGCCTTCTTTGTCTCGGCTAAAGGAGTCGACCGCTTGGCTGGTTTCGATTTACTCGAATTGGTCGTCGTTTTCGCAACAGCTTTCGTTTGAGACTTTGCTCTGGGAGCAGTCGGCTTCTTGCTCGGCTTGGCAGTCAACAACTTTACCGCTGCTTTTGGGCTGGCGGTCTTCTTGCGTTCTGTTGGCAAAGTAAAGCTCCTGGCGAATCTGGCGTCGAAAGCAACTCAAAGTAGGGGAATTCCCACGATCATTCGTTGTTCTCAGTATGCTTGCCCATGTTAAGATTTCTAGGGTTTCCTGGAAAACTTGGATAGGTCAGGGTTGACTTTGTGCGGATTATGCGTGGAAATCTCGTCTTCCTACCCCCAGTTTTCTTCGAAATTCTCGAATTATGTCCAGCGACCTAGACCCCGAAGATCAAAAGAAACGCTCCAGAGAGAGCGTCTACGTGAGCGTGAACGCGTTCTCGAGAGTCATGGCCGTCATCATTTTGATGTTGGTGCCGGGCGCCCTCGGGTACTTCCTCGACGGTTTTTTCAAAACCAGCGTATTTGTGGTGATCGGATTTCTAGCGGGTATGGTGATTGCTGGTATCGGCCTGATGTTTGTCGTGAGGCAAGCCAACGAAGACTTGAAGCAGAAAACCAAGCGATGAAAAGTGGAATCTTGCTGTTCTTGGCAGTGGCTTTAACTTGCCAATTGGTTGGCACGCTGGTGATCCAACTCTTTTATTTTTCCAAAGGAACTTGGCCCCTTTTCCTAGCGAATTTTGCCTGCCTCGCGTCTTCGTTACCACCTTACCTATTGCGGTTTACCAGGTTCGCAAAACAGAACTCGTCAGCGATTCCATTGATATCTGTGGGCTGGCGGACGGGTGTACTTGTGTGCGCAATACTGCTTAGTGCTGCGACAAAATGGCCACTACACTTTTTTTATTGCTTCTGTCTGTTGGGCTGTTATTTTCCTTTTCTGCTATTAGAATCCGCACTCGCCATTGTAAAAGTTCAGCAAGATTCTCGTCCTTAGGGCATTGCATGTCCAATATTATCCTCCACATCAAAGACAGCTATTACTTCGAGGTTCCGAAGGCGCTGTGGAGAAGCAAATGCGATAGCATCGAGAAGCTTCCTTCCTGGCTCGTCCGTCTCGATAGCGATTATCAAAGTTTTGAAGCTGCGAAAATCGTATCTTCTTTGGAGTCGGCAGGCGTTCCAGGGGATTCTCTTGGCGGCCTAGTGAGTGAATGGCAGGCTTGGAAAAGCTTGAAACCGGCCAACTCTGGCTGGCCTTTGGATGCCTTTTTAGATAGCCAAGTGGCCGAATTGCATTCGAGGGCAGCAAAGTGGGCTAAAGTGAACGCTGCGGACGCGGCCGTTCCACTTCAGGCTTACTTGTCGGAAAAGACAAACTCGGAGCCATATGCGTGGTTTGCAAATCTTGCTGCCGACGATGGGTTTAAATCCAAATGGAAAGAGATCAAGGCTTCTGTAGATTCGAAGGATTTTTTGAATTCCTATAAAAAAGAAACGCCGAAGTGGAGCGAGGAAAAACTCGCCTTTTACAACAAGTCTCTAGACGGCAAAGTGTTGATTCCACAGCCGTTTGGCGTTCTCAAGAATGCTTACGAACCGAACTCGGGATTTTGTATTTCGAAGTTCATGATCCTGCAGATTTTGGTTGCGATTTTGCTGGTCGTCGTATTGCGATGGTTGGCGAAAAAGGTTTCGAATGGCGATGCCCCGAAAGGCAAGCTATGGAACTGTATGGAGTCGGTATTGCTATTCGTTCGCAATAGCGTGGTGGTGCCGGCGATGGGAGAAGAGGATTCGAAGAAGTTTATGCCGCTCCTTTGGACCTTCTTCGTCTTTATTTTTGGTCTTAATTTGATCGGTATGGTTCCTTGGTTGGGGTCGCCGACGGCAGCTCTTGCTACGACTGGAACATTCGCGTTTGTTGTGTTCGCGGTCGGCGTAGCCATGGGTGTGAAAACCTTTGGTGTAGCTGGATTCTTGAAGAACATTTGTCCAGAACTTGGATTGCCTTGGTATTTGGCTTTTTGGGTGGTGCCGTTGCTTTGGGTGATTGAGTTTGCTTCGTTGTTTATCAAGCATGCGATTTTGTCGATTCGGTTGCTTGCGAATATGGTGGCTGGTCACGCGGTTCTTTTGGGGATCATGGGTTTAGCGGTAGGCGTTCATGCTTACGCAATGAGCTCTGGTGCTTGGGGAGCTCTTGCTGGTGCTTCGGTTTTGGGAATGACAGCCTTGAGTGTGCTGGAAGTATTTGTGGCGTTCCTGCAAGCCGCCGTGTTTACGTTCTTGGCGGCATTGTTCATTGGGAGTTCAATGCACCATCACTAGGTCTATTCGGTATCCGTTTGTTTCGGTTCGCGTTGGGGCGAAATGAACGGCCGCGATTTCGTTACTCGTTTTCTGCCGGTTTTCCGGCATGGGAGATTCAGAAGTGTTTTCATTCGTTCGTTCGGCCATCTATGGTGTTGCGTTGATGGGTGTTATGGCTGGTACAGCTTCTGCTGCTGCTGAAGGTGGCGGAAACATTCCAGGTGCCATCGGTGCTGGTCTCGCCGTAATTGGTGCAGCCATCGGTATCGGAATGGTGGCAAAGGGTGCTGTGGAGTCAATCGCTCGCCAGCCAGAAGCAGCCGGAACTATTCAGATCAACATGATCTTGGCAGCCGCTCTTATCGAAGGTGCTGCATTGTTCGCGATCATCGTTGGTCTTTTGCAGAACCCTTTTGCTTAATCGCTTCGCTTTCGTTGAAAGCTACGAGCGTTAGTCGATTGGTTCCTGTTTCTGAGAAAGCCCTTTGATAATCATGTGCTTAGTTCATCGGTTCAAAGTAATCGCTATTGCGTTTCTCTCGATGTTTTTGCTGACAGCAAAGCTCTCGGTGGCTCAGGAGAGTGCTCCGGCCGCAGCGAGCGAGACGAAGGTAGCAGAGTCCGGTCATGCTGATCATGAGCCTCATGATCCTACTCATGACTTCGCGGGTGCGATGCAATCCAATCCCATGGAATGGCGTGCGGATGGAGCGATTTTCTCGCTCATCGTCTTCTTGCTGTTGTTGGGGGTGTTGCGAGTTTTTGCTTGGAAGCCTATTTCGGAAGGACTTGAGAAGCGAGAGCGGTCGATCGCAACCCAAATAGCAGAAGCGAAGCAAGCGTCGGAAACCGCGGCTACAAAGCTGAAGGAGTACGAAGCAAAGCTTGCAGATGCAGCAGTCAAATCGCAAGAGTTAGTTGCTCAAGCTAGAAAAGATGCTGAATTGGTTGCCGACAGAATCAAGGCGGAAGCTCAAGCAGAAGCGACTCGATCCAAAGATCGTGCTCTTGCTGAAATAGAGACTGCCAAGAACGCTGCTTTATCGGAGCTAACGAGCAAAAGTACCGATATGGCTTTTGTGCTGGCAAGAAAAGTGGTTGGTCGTGAGCTCAAGGCTGAGGACCATCAACGATTGATCACCGACGCCATTGGTGGCTTCTCGAGTACGAACTAGTTTTTTATTGTACTTTGTTGTTTATCTTCCTACTTAGAACGTTGTCCCCGGTTAGCAAATGTCAGAAAAAGTGAGCAAAATAGCCACCGTCTTCGACAGCGAAGAGCAACATGTGGGGCAGTTGTACGCGAAAGCGTTACTACAGGCTGCATCCTCGGATGGTCAGGTCGACATGGTTGTCGATCAGCTTGAATCCTTTGTAGGCGAGGTATTCGCGAAGTCCCCCTCGCTTGAGACGATCCTATCGAATCCAAAGATGTCGGTGGATGAAAAGATAGGTATTTTGGACAGAGTTTTCTCTGTGTCAATGAACAGTACTTTGTTGAAATTTCTCAAGGTGCTATGTCGGCGACAACGAATGCAATTCGTGCGGGCTATTGCTCGTTCTGCGGCAGATCAAAGAGACGAGCTTGCTGGTCGCATGCAGGTGGATGTGATAACGAGTACTGGACTTTCGGACGCTTCTTCGGTGGCATTGGCAGCAAAGCTAAGCGGAATCTTCAAGAAGGAAGTGCGATTGAATCCAAGTGTTGATCCAAGCATCCTCGGCGGGTTGGTCGTGCGGGTTGGAGACACCGTGTACGACGGCAGTTTGGATGGCCAATTGAAGCTGTTGCGCAAAGAGACGAAGGTGAAAGCGGAAGCTGCAGTTCGTTCGAAAGCGTCTCAGTTGGCAAATTAGTTGAAACAATAATCAAAGGAACTTCGGTTCTCTTTGCGAAAGATTGCTGTGATCTAGTGGATCATGGCAATGAAATACGCGAGCATGCTCGCAACACCAATCAGATACATTTTTTCACATAAGTATTGCGTAGATAGTCGCTTGAGAGGTTTGACTCATGAAGTTTAACTCGGATGAAATCGCAGCCGTCATTCAAAAAGAGATTGAGACGTTCGGTAGCCAAGTCGATGTCCGAGAGGTAGGTACGGTTCTCGAAGTTGGGGACGGTATTGCTCGGGTTTATGGACTTTCGAACGTCATGTCGGGGGAAATGGTTGAGTTTCCTAGCGGCGTGATCGGCCTTGCGTTCAATCTAGAAGAAAAGAGCGTCGGGGTGATCATCCTCGGTGATTACCTGAAGATTAGCGAAGGGGACGAAGTCAAGGCACTAGGTACTTTGCTTTCCGTGCCTGCAGGCGACGCGGTTATCGGCCGCGTGCTAGATCCATTAGGAAATCCATTGGATGGCAAAGGACCCGTCAATACTACCATCACTCGTCCCGTGGAACTCATTGCGACCGGTGTTGCTGAGCGACAGCCAGTGCATGAGCCAATGCAAACCGGTATCAAAGCGATTGACGCGATGACGCCGATTGGTCGTGGTCAGCGTGAATTGATTATCGGCGACCGAAAAACAGGCAAGACCGCAGTTGCGATCGATGCGATCATCAACCAAAAAGGCAAGGGAGTGAAATGCTTCTATGTTGCCGTCGGACAAAAAGACTCGTCGGTTGCTTTGGTCATCGATGCGTTGACAAAAGCTGGAGCAATGGACTACACGACTGTGATCGTGTCCGGAGCATCGGCACCTGCACCATTGCAATATGTTGCACCCTACGCCGGTACAGCAATGGCGGAGCATTTCATGTTCAACGGTGAGCATGCATTGATCGTTTATGATGACTTGAGCAAACAAGCGGTTGCGTACCGACAATTGAGCTTGCTCATGCGTCGCCCACCGGGTCGTGAAGCTTTCCCTGGGGACGTCTTCTATTGCCATAGCCGTTTGCTCGAACGATCCGCCAAGCTTTCGAAGGAATTGGGGGGTGGATCTTTGACGAGTCTCCCGATCATCGAAACACTCGAAGGGGAAGTTTCAGCTTACATTCCAACCAACGTTATTTCGATTACCGATGGTCAGATCTACTTGCAACCGGACTTGTTCTTCGCTGGGATTCGTCCTGCGATGAATGTTGGTATCTCGGTTTCTCGCGTGGGTGGTAATGCTCAGATCAAAGCCATGAAGAAAGTGGCTGGCGGTCTGCGTCTCGACTTGGCCGCGTTCCGTGAACTAGAGGCGTTTGCTCAGTTGGGAACCGAACTGGATCCAGCGACTCAATCGAAACTGGATCGCGGTTATCGGATGGTGGAACTGCTCAAGCAGTCTCAATACCAACCGATGGAAGTGGCCGATCAAGTGATCAGTATCTACGCAGGTACTCGTGGACATCTGGACGAGATTCCTTTGACCAAGGTTCGAGACTTCGAAGTCGGATTGTTGAACTTCGTTCGCGATCGCAAGCCTGAGTTGCTTGACAAGATCCGAAACGAAAAAGATTTGACTTCAGAGATCGAAGAGATGATCAAGTCGGCAATTTCTACGTTCAAAGCTTCATTCAAGTAATTCGTTACCGAAAGGTTGTTTAGGTCATGGCGAATATTCGTCAGCTCGATAAACGGCGCAAGTCGGTAAAAAACATTCGCAAGATTACTCGAACGATGGAGTTGATCGCGACAGCTCGCTTCAAGAAAGCGATGGATCGAGCTGCAGCTGCAACCGACTACACCAAGCGAATTACGCAGATCGTTCAAGATTTGGCGAAAAGTGGAACCGACGTGAGTCACCCGCTGTTGGTGGCACGGAGCGAGATCAAGTCGATCGACATGCTAGTGTTGACCGCAAATCGTGGTCTTTGCGGTGGATACAACGGTAACATCGTTAAGGCGGCTACGGTTAGACGCAACGAGATCAAGCAACAGGCGGCTAATGGCCAACTGAGTGTAAGTGGAAAGAAAGGTATCTCGGCACTTCGGTTCGCCGGTATGCCGATCGAAAGCACGTTCACAGAGTTTGACGACCAACCTGCATACGATGCGGTTGCGAGAATAGCTGACAGTCTGATCGAACGCTACATCACAGGTAAAGTCGATCGCGTCGATGTCGTGTACACCAAGTTTTTGAGCAGTTCGAAACAAATTGCGACCGTCGAAACACTTCTTCCGTTTTCTTCGCTTGAGATGCCTTCCGCAGATGCGAGTAAAGCAGTTTCCAGCGCGCAAGGGATTCGTGACGATTACGAGTTCCTTCCTTCCGCTGGGGCTATTTTGGAAGAAGTTGTTCCAGCTAGTTTCCGTGCAAGACTTTTCAAGTGCTTCTTGGATGCTGCGGTCAGCGAACAGATAGCGCGGATGGTTGCGATGAAGGGTGCGACCGAGAACGCAGGCGACTTGATCAAGTCCCTATCCCGAACTTACAACCGAGCTCGTCAGAGCAAGATTACTGGTGAAATCATGGAAATCATCGGGGGCGTCGAGGCGCTCGGTTAACACGAAAGATACACGTTTCACGGCGATTGCCTTGGAACACGACAGATGCGGGGCTTTGCCTCGCTTAATCAAAATTTTAAATTCAGTCCATTTGCATCGCATACTAGGCGAAACAATTCAATGAGCGTTGCCACCGGAAAAAAAGCGGGTCAAGTAAGTCAAGTTATCGGATCAACCTTTGACGCCGAGTTCCCAGAAGACTCCCTTCCACCGATTTACCACGCGGTAAAGATCGAAGGAGATAAAAAGGGAATTAAGATTAATCTCACGGGCGAAGTCCAGCAGCACCTCGGAGGTGGTCGTGTGCGTTGCGTAGCTCTAGGGAGCACCGACGGACTGATGCGTGGTCAGGAGTGCGTTGACCTTGGACGACCAGTGTCGGTGCCAGTAGGGAACGCAACCTTGGGCCGAGTCTTCAATGTTCTAGGCGAGACCATCGATCAACGTGGACCTGTCGCGGCCGATGAGTATTGGCCAATCCACAGACAATCACCGCAGGTTTCCGAGTTGTCCACCAACACGGAAGTGTTCGAAACCGGTATCAAGGTTATCGACTTGTTGACGCCGTTCGTGCGGGGTGGCAAAGCTGGGTTGTTCGGAGGAGCAGGACTTGGCAAGACAGTTATTCTTCAAGAGTTGATTGCTCGGGTGGCTAGTACCCACGGTGGTTATTCGGTGTTTGCCGGAGTGGGTGAACGTACTCGTGAAGGAACCGACCTTTGGCTAGAAATGCAAGAAGCCGAAATCGGAAACACTGGCCGAAAAGTTATCGAACAAACATGCATGGTGTTCGGTCAGATGAACGAGCCACCAGGGTCCCGACTCCGTGTCGCTCTCTCTGCATTGACGATGGCGGAATACTTCCGCGACACAACAGGGAAAGACACGTTGTTGTTCGTGGACAACATCTTCCGCTTTTCGCAAGCAGGATCGGAAGTGTCCGCACTTTTGGGTCGGATGCCATCCGCTGTGGGGTATCAACCTACGTTGGCTACTGAAATGGGTGCCTTGCAAGAGCGAATCACTTCGACGAAGCGAGGAGCTATTACTTCCGTGCAAGCGGTTTACGTTCCTGCCGACGATCCGACCGACCCTGCACCTGCGACTGCATTCGGTCAGTTGGACGCGTTTATTTACCTCGAGCGGTCTATCTCCGAAAAGGGTATTTATCCAGCTATCGATCCGCTAGCGTCCAACTCGCGGATTCTCGACCCTGCAATCGTGGGTGAACGACACTATGCTGTCGCTCGTCGCGTTCAAAAGTCTCTTCAAAGATACCGTGAACTCCAAGACATCATCGCGATTCTCGGTGTTGATGAATTGAGCGAGGAAGACAAGACAGTGGTAAAGAGAGCTCGACGAATCGAGCGATTCCTTTCCCAACCGTTCTTGGTCGCCGAAGTGTTCACTGGCAAGCCGGGTGAAATCACTACCTTGGCCGATACCATTCGAAGCTTTGAGGAGATCTGCGACGGTAAGTGGGATCATTTGCCGGAATCCGCATTCATGTACGTCGGCCCGATTGAGCAAGTGGAAGCCCAAGCAAAGAAAATGGCTGAAGCCGGGAAGAAATAGCGATGGCAGATAAGCAAGTTCGATGTATTGTTGTTACCCCTGAGAAGACTGCATTGGAAGCTTCGTGTGATTCTCTGACGCTCCCATTGTATGACGGTGAGTTTGGGATCCTACCTGGACGTGCTCCAATGGTCGGTCGTCTCGGCTTTGGGTTATTGAAGATGCGAAACGGTACTTCGACAACCGATTGGTTTGTGGATGGAGGCTTCGTGCAGGTGACTCGCGATGGAGTCTTTGTCTTGACGGATCGCTTACTAAAGCCAGATCAGATCGACAAAAAGCAAGCGGAAGAAGATCTAGCCAAGGCGATGACGATCAAGACGAACTCGCAAGAAACACATGCTTTGAAAGAGCGAACTCTGACACAAGCCCGAGCCAAAATGCGACTCGCGAAGTAGCAATGTCGTGGATCGCTCCGCCGATCCCGGCCATCACGAAATTCCGAGCAAAATCCATCAGTTCAGGACCAGGCTACGACGCTGCTCGTCAGCGTCGGGCCATAGCCGCAACCAGACAACAGACCAATGTTGGAGGACGCCACCACGCTGCTCGCCAGCGTGGAGCGGTGGTCAGATAGAGGGCGATGACGTGACCAGCATCCTACATTGATAAGCGGCGCAGTGATGTGAGAAGCCATCTTCTCGCGGCTTGGTTCGGCTATGTCCTTATTTGCATGACAACGTCCGCCGATGGCAGCGGTTTTGCATTTGAAGATTCTGGAAGGGCAATTTACCCTTTTTTTTCTGAGATTTTTTTCCGCAGAGAGAAGTCGCAGAACCGCTTTCGAAAAGTGGTTTGCAGTTATTCGCTACACCGAGAAGAAGCCCTCACCCCGCCTTCCCGCCTTCGGCACCCCTCTCCCTTTTGCAAAGCCAAAAGGGAGAGGGGGCAGGAATTCAAACAAAAGGCGAAGGGAAAACACAAAGCTCCCTCGATAGCTGAAACTCCAAAGCACCAAAACGCATCGTAGTAGTTCGCTACATTTCGATCTCATAGCCCTTGCGATACGCTCTAGCTAGCATGCTGTTGGCTAGATCATCTCCAAGGATCTGTTCGCTCGATTCGTCCCACTTCAGTTCGCGACCCAACCTCGCGGAGATTCCTGCCAAATGGCAGATGTTGAGCATCTTCATATGAGAGTGGACGTCGGAAATAGGTTCTTTTCTGGTCTTCACGCAATGAAAGAAGTTTGCCCAATGTGCTTTGCGTTCATTGGATTCCATCGGCAGACCTTTGTAGGCTCGCTGGATAGCACCTTCGGAAAGAGGATTGTCTTTGAGATCGTCGACAACAGCCCCTGTCAGTTTTCCTCGGTTCACAAACATTTTTCCCTTATCACCCTCTAGCATGATACCGTTACCAAAATCAGGATGATTGTTCACGATAATGATTTCGGTACCGTTGGCGTACTTCACAACAAAATGAAACTCGGTTGCCGTGTTGTATCGATCTCTTTGGACAGGAATGCCAACCTTGAAATCGACCGGGTGTTTCGCGGTTCCGCCGAGGGAAACGGGACCGGCAGTTTGGCCGTTGAGGGCCAAAGCCCATACAGCGATGTCCACGTGATGGGCTCCCCAATCGGTTAGTTTTCCGCCGGAGTATTCGTACCACCAACGGAATTCGTAATGACAGTTGGTTTGAGGGCGTTGGTTTTTGGGTTTGCCTGACTTGTCCTTGGAGGCTGTTGGCATCAACACTCGATAGTCTGTCTTGGGAGCAGGCCCTAACCAGCGGTCCCAATCGATGTTTGCAGGTGCGGATGCAATCGGAAGTTCTTTCGACGCAGGCGCTCCCCCAATCGCAACCGTCACTTTCGTTAACTTGCCAAGTCTTCCATCCGCAACGATAGCCATCGCTTTGGTAAAGAGTTCAAAGGTACTGCGTTGTTGTGTACCCACTTGCACCACTCGCCCCGTCTGTTGTTGTATCTTTCGAATGAGCTTTCCTTCCTCTATCGTCAACGTTAGTGGCTTCTCGCAATAGACATCTTTGCCAGCCAACATCGCCTCGACCAACGGTTTGGTATGCCAATGATCGGGTGTTGCAACATGAATAACATCGATGTCTTTTCGTTCCAATATCTTTCGATAGTCTGAGTAGACATCCGCTTTCCCTTTGCTCATCGCTTCGTTCGAAGAAGCGGCGCGTTCCGAATCTACATCTGCGATTGCAACAACATCGCAATAGGCCGCTGCAGCTTTCATGTTGCCATTCGCCATCCCTCCCGCACCGATAACTCCCAATCGAAATCGATCATTCTTGGATTGAGTCTCATCCGCCAGAAGACGCGTATTCCAGGAAAAGTAGGGAACAGATGCAGCCGCTGCGCTCTGTAGAAGAAAACTGCGACGCGAAGAAGAGGTTCTTGCCATGTTTGGAATCCAAAAAGAATCGGATGGGTAGAATGTAGCGATCAACCTCTCGTGCGCACGACGAGAGGAGGGGTGCGTGTGAGCTAGTCCCTAGTATTCTACCTGATCAACGGTGACTCGATTGATTTTGAGTCGTTTTTTTGTGAAACCTGGCTTGGCCTGCAAAGATCAATAGCTGGTCGGTGCAGACACTCCAGTAATGGGAGCGATTGCTGGCAATCCGAGGCGTGTTCTGGCTTCTCCTAGCATCTCGGCTGTGCGTGAAGCGCCAACGCGTGTTACGCCCATCTTCCAAGCCTTGATCAAATTGTCACAATCGCGAATGCCACCTGCGGCCTTCACCTGCACTGGCTTGGTCACGTGATCGAGCATTAGTTGTAGATCTTCCATAGTCGCACCTCCGGTTCCATAGCCCGTGCTGGTTTTAACCCAATCGGCCCCGACGTTACAACAGATTTTGCATAGCTGAATTTTCTGGGTATCTTGCAAATAGCAATTCTCAAATATCACTTTCACTTTTCGGCCAGCATCGTGTGCGATTTTGACGATGGCCGAAATATCGTCTTCCACAAGTTTCCAATTGCCACTCAAGACGGCACTGATGTTCGTGACCATGTCAAGTTCCAGACATCCATCCTCCACGAGCTGTTCAGCTTCGATCACTTTCGTTTTGGTAGTGTTGCCTCCGTGAGGAAATCCGACTGTACTACTTGGTGCAACAGTGCTTCCCTGGAGCAGCTCGACACATCGTTTGTGATAGTAGGGAAGTATACAAATACTTGCGACATCGTACGCGAGAGCCAGTTGAATGCCTAACTCAAGTTGCTCAACGGTTAGTGTTGGATTGAGCAACGAATGATCAATCATTTTGGAAAGATCGGAGTATTGAAAATCAGCCATCGAATGGTCGCCCTCTTGGGAAAGTGTATTGCTTGTATTGGAAACAGGCCATTTGCTGGAAATCATTTGCTGGAAATCTTAGCAGAACGAGTTTGTCCTATATCCTTCTTGGGTTGGTCAACCCAATCCACATGCTTTGTGAGCACGCTGGAGAACAGAGCGGGCACTGGCGCGGGCACTCGCGGCACCGGCTTGAAGGATTGCATCCACTTTCTCTGGATGGTTTTCTAATTCCTCGCGACGAACTCGTGCGGGCGCCAAGTACTGATCTGCCGCATCGGCGAGACGTTTCTTGACTTCGCCGTAACCAAATCCACCCTTTAAATACATAGCTCGCATCTCTTCGGTTTGCTCGGCGGTCGCGAACAGTCGAAACAGTTGATACAAATGATCGGTTTCCGGATCCTTGGGATCTTCCATCGGGCGAGAGTCGGTGCTGATTCGCATGATTTTTTTCCGAAGCTCTTTAGGCGGTTCAAATAGTCCGAGAGTATTGTTATAGCTCTTGCTCATCTTTTCTCCATCGGTGCCAGGAACCTTCGAAGCACCCTGCACGACTCGTGCTTCGGGCAGGGTAAAGACCTCGCCGTAGTGAGCATTGAAGCTTCGTGCTAAGTCGCGGCATACTTCGATATGTTGCACTTGATCTTCACCGACAGGGACCCAATTCGCATCGTAGGCTAGGATGTCGGCTGCCATCAGCACGGGGTAAGTAAATAGTCCAGCATCCGCTTTCAGTCCCTTTTCTTTTTTATCTTTGTAAGCATGGCATCGTTCTAGTAAGCCTAAGGGAGTACCCGTCATGAGCAACCAGCACAGTTCGGATACCTCGGGCACGTGGGACTGCACGAATAGGGTGGCGCGTTCGGGATCCAGTCCCAGCGCGAGTACGTCGAGAGCCGCGTCACGAACAAAGCCTCGGAGAACAGCGGCATCGCGAACGGTGGTTAACGCGTGCAAATCTGCGATAAAGTAGTAGCCATCATGCTGTTCTTGTAGCTCGATGTACTGTTTGATCGCTCCAAAGTAATTGCCCCAATGAAAACGACCTGTGGGCTGGATACCGCTGAGAATACGCATGACATTCCGAATTGAAAGCCTAAAAACTATTTCTTGATTTGGAGGCTGCCGACGATATCGGCAACCTTCGATGCACCGAGTGAACGAAGTGCGGCGGGGAGTGCGTCGATGATTTTCATGCTGGCATGTGGATCATAATAGTTCGCTGTTCCCACTTGAATGGCGGATGCTCCTGCGACGAGGAACTCCATGCAATCATCAATGTTAGCGATTCCACCAACACCGATGACTGGCACTCCGACTTGGCTCGCAACTTGGTAGACACATCGCAGCGCGATCGGCTTGATAGCAGGACCACTCAATCCTCCGACGACGTTGCCGATCACAGGCTTGCGTCCTCGCCAGTCGACAGCCATTCCGAGGACCGTATTGATACAGGTCACCGCGTCCGTACCAGCGTCTTTTGCAGCCTTTGCAATGTCGACGATTTTGGTCACGTTGGGTGTAAGTTTGGTAATGATTGGGCAACCAAGTACTCTGCGAACTCCTGAGACCACTTCATAGCATAGATTCGCATCGGTTCCAAAGTCGACGCCACCGGAAACATTGGGGCAGGAAACGTTCAACTCCACGGCGTGCAAACCCTCCGCTTCATTGAGTCGATTCGCCAACGAGTAAAAATCTTCCAAGCTTTTGCCGGCGATACTCACGACAATCGAAGTGCCGCAGGTACGCAAATAAGGCCAGTGATTGCAAAGGAAGTAATCGATTCCATCGTTGTCGAGGCCGATCGCATTGAGCAACCCTGCACTGGTTTCTACCGTGCGCCACGGCGCGTTACCGGGGCGAGGTTGCTGTGTTATCGTTTTCGGCAATATGCCGCCCAGCCTGTCCAGGGGAAGAACCGACTCCATCTCCTTCGCATACCCAAACGTACCAGATGCAACCAAGACCGGATTCTTGAGCTGCAATCTTCCAAGCATTACAGCGAGATCTACGATAGGCTCCGAAGCATCCGCTCCGGAGCTCACTGCACTAGCAGCCGCGTTTGTCATCCCGCGTAGTGACCTTTGCCCAAACGCTTCGCGATGGCTTCGGTCGGTAGCGCAATGACGGTAGCACTAGCCATCGTGTCGGTAGCCAGAATGTCAAGCGAATCATCGGTGTCTTCGTCCGCTTCATACTGAACCAGATACGCACCTACCTGTAGATAATTCTCATGGAAGGTCGGTGGCCAGAAATCTTCAGCCCGGTGCGCGAGTGTGCGCGCCAGCAACCGCGTAGCGCGCCCGGAGAAACCACTCAATACCATCTCAAGTCGACCGAGGGACTCACGGAAGATATAGAACACCAAAGCAGCGTCTCGGCCTGGCACGGCTCCGCCAGCAAATGCCCATGATCCGTCAGCCGTTTCATAATACAGACCAGGCTCGGTTGATTTTTCCGTCTTGCTCAGTTGCTTGCCCGCAGAGCATGCGGGAGGATGCGGATCCCGATCGCGGTAACGCAAAAAGAACGGGCAAGAGCGTTCTGAAGCTTTCTCTACATCGTCTTGGGAGACAAAAGGATCGCAACCGAAAGCGTGCGCCAATACCAATTCGACGGTCGGATTGCTCTTCACCGATCCTAGAGAAATCATCGCTTTGTCGCCGTTCATTTCACTAAAGTCATCGTAGACCGTTTGCGAACGCGCGTGAACTTGTTCTGGCGCCATAGTCCCTGGGCTCCAAACCAACGTTTGCCGGAGGTGCTCAATGTGTGGAACTTCCTTGCCACCCATCTTTTTGCCAGATACGGCCTTGGCGGTTCCTCCCAAAGTCGAAACCCCATTCAGGACCTCCCCAGCCAAGACGCTGTCCGACGCGACAATCCAAGCGGTATCGGCTGTTTCGTCGTCGGGTGGCTTGCGTACACCGACACAAATTTCCAATCGGCTGCGTCTCGCCAGCATTTCCCAGAAATTTTCAGGGGTAACGGCGAACAGAGCTCCCGGCAGCTCTTCCGCTCTCGCGTAGCCATGCTCGATCAAATAATCGCACAGACGCGAGAGAGCCTCGATCGGGATGTATTTCGCTTCGTTCTTGAGGAGGGCCGCAACTTGATGACGATCCAGCCCCGTATACTCAACGATCGCTTTGATCGTACCAGGACGTTTACGCCGATCGGGCGTATGTCCCAACAATTCCGCCAAACGGAATGCATATCGCATGATCCAATTCAACTTTCTCGAAAAACGACCTACTCGCGAGGACTGGTAGGCCTAGGCACAGAATAGTATCCACGATTCGAAGTAATCCAACCTGTCGATCGGAATTCCTGCGACTTCTCCCCCACCAAAGTCCGTTGACAGTTGAGGCTGGGACTGTCAAAGCTCTCGGCTAAGTGTTGGTCGAAGCACTTTACAGGATACCAAAATACCCTTCAAAGTTAAGTAGTCTCCCATTATTCCCAGAATCTTCTCAATTTTTCCCGTTATTCTGTTTTGTGGCTAAACTGATGGAACTGTAGCATACAGCGTCCAAGCAAACGCACGGTTATTGCCTTCTTCCCAGAGTTTTTCGATGAAACGCATCCTTTACACTTTGCTAACTTTCTCGTGTTTGAGTTTTGTCTCGTCGTCTTCGAGAACTGCGTTTTGCCAATCCACAGCAAAAGCACTCGACGAAATTCGCAAAATAGGGACCGGCGATCAAGAAGCCACCCGGGCGTCGGCATTGGCACTGCAATTGAATCGCGCGAAAGACTTGTCATTATCTCAAACACTTCTCGCCATGAAGGGTGCGACCCCGATTGGGCGCAATTGGCTATCCGGCATCGCAAATTCGAGGTATCGAGCCGAGCAAAATCCGCCCAAAGGTGAGCTTGAAAAGATTCTCTGGGACACGACGCAAGATGGCGAGGCTAGATACAAAGCGTTTGTCTGGCTCACCAAAGGCAACGATAAGTTAAAGTCTGATTGGTTGCCAACTTTGATGGAAGATCCGAGTCCAGAATTGAGATATGCCTCCATCGATGCTCAGATCCCAACCACAAAGGAAGCAGCTCCTTTACAAAAGCTTTTGGCAGCAGCGCGACATCCAGATCAAGTCGTCGATCTTATTAAGAAGCTTGATGAAGTCGGCGTCAAGGTGGAGCAATCGAAACATTTTGGATTCATCAAGAACTGGAATCTCATCGGCCCTTTTGATCACGTTGGAACCAAGAACTTTGACAAAGAGTTTGAGATCGAAAAAGATTGGGTTGCCAACAAAATTCAGAAAAGCTACGAAGGCAAAAATGGTGACGTGTCCTGGTCCGTGCACACCACGGACGAGAAAGACGGCAACGTGGATCTTGCGAAGGTGTTTTCTAACGAAAAAGGCTGCATCGTGTATGCGGCAACGGAGTTCGACTCTCCAATCGAAGGAGCCGCGGAGATTCGTCTTGGATGCATCAATGGTCACAAGATTTGGATCAATGGGGAGCTTGTCATGTCCAACGAAGTCTACCATGCCTCTTCGCAGATCGACCAATACATCGAGCCGATCCAACTTAAAAAAGGAAAGAACAGGATCTTGATAAAGATATGTCAAAACGAACAAAAAGAAGTCTGGGCTCAGCGATATCAGTATATGGTTCGAATTTCTGACTCCACTGGAAAAGCCATACTAAGCAACTAGAGATTGAACAACGTAAGCGACTTGTCGTTCTGAAGGCTTCCCCCCCATTACTTGGACTTGAACTAAACAATGCATATTCGCAAAAATATCTTCGTATCTTATCTTTCATTAGGTTTGGCATGCATGTCGTTGCATGGCACTTCTTTGCATGCCGAAGAGAACTGGTTGCAGTTTCGAGGCAGCAACTTCAATCCTGTTGTTTCGGACGCCAAATTGCCAATTGAGTTTGGTGGTGACGAAAAGAAGAATATCGCATGGCGCACGGAAATCCCAGGTCGGAGCGTCGGAGGTGTTATTGTTGTTGGTGACCAGGTCATAACAACAACTAGCACAGGGATGGATCAACGCCGCATTCAATTGCTGAGCTATTCTTCGAAAGATGGAAAGCAATTGTGGGAGCAAGAGTTCGTCGCGCGAGGCCGACCGTTTTGTCACCCGACTAGCGCCAATGCAGCTCCCACTCCTGCGTCGGATGGCGAGAATATCTATGCCTTCTTCAGCTCGAACGATCTAGCGTGCGTCAACATCCAAGGTGAGCTGCTTTGGTATCGATCGTTGGCAAGCGATTTTCCAAAAGCAGGTAACGATACTGGCATGAGTTCGTCGCCAGTCATCGTGGATGGAGTATGCGTGGTACAGGTGGAATGCCAAGGCGATTCCTTTGCCGCGGGCCTCGATACTCGCGATGGTGCTATTCTCTGGAAAATAGACAGACCGAGCAAAGCAAACTGGTCCTCCCCCACCTCGGCGAAATCCGCGGATGGGAAGTCGTGGGTCATTATGCATTCCGGCAGCGATCTCTTGGCGGTCTCTCCCAAGGACGGCTCTGTTCAGTGGAAGATCGATATTGGATGCTCAACCTATTCTTCTTCCCTCGCAGTCAACAACCGCCTCTTCGTTCCAGCGGGCGGAATGACTGCGTTTGATCTATCTAGTGTCGGAAAAGAGCCGAGCAAACTTTGGGATGAGAACAAACTCAATTCGAATCCTTGCTCGCCAGTCGTATTGGAGGACAGAATTTATGCCGTCAACAAGTCGATCCTCATCTGTAGTGACATTTATACAGGCAAAGTGATTTGGCAGTCCAGAATTGCCGAGGGTAGCGTTTGGTCGAGCCCGGTTGTGGTTGGCGGAAACCTTTTTCTATTCTCGCAAGATGGCAAGTGCTCCGTTGTCAAACTCGGCGAAAAGGAAGGCGAACGATTGGCTACCAATAGTCTGGGAGATGATGTGCTCGGTTCGCCAGCCGTCGTCAACAATGCCATGTATGTTCGCAGCGTTTCCGCGCTTTGGAAGATTGCTGAGTGACGCGTTCTTCCCATAAACCTGTTGCGGTATCCCTCTCGCCTGTAGTCGGGCCTGTATCAGGAACAGTTCGAGTTCCGGGCTCCAAGAGCATTACCAATCGTGCGCTCATTTGCGCAGCGATGGCTCGAGGTGAGTCCGTGTTGAGCGGAGTCTTGGATAGCGAAGATACTCGAGTGATGGTGGACGCCTGGAGAACCCTAGGGCTTGAGATCGAATGGGACCTGTCACTCGAAACATTGCGAATCGTTGGATGCGCTGGCCAGCCCCCCCAGGCGAACGGCGAATTGCATATCGCGAACAGCGGAACCTCCATTCGCTTTTTGACTGCTGCATTGTCAGCTACTCGAGGGTCCTATCGACTGGATGGAGTGCCCCGCATGCGTGAACGTCCCATCGCCGACCTGCTCGAAGGATTGCGTGCCTTGGGAGCTAATGTCCAGAGCGAGAATGCCGAACGTCCCGATTGTCCACCGGTCAGAATAAATGCGAACGGACTTCACGGTGGAGTGGCAAAGGTTGCTGGAAATGTATCGAGCCAGTTCCTGAGCGGAATGATGATGGCATCACCCTATGCGGACTCACCGATTGAAATCGAGGTCGTTGGGGAGCTCGTTTCGAAACCCTATGTTTCTATGACTGCGATGGTGATGAAGTCGTTTGGCCTCGTCGTGGAATCAATCTCCGACTCCAAGTATCGAATCGCTGCACCGGAGTGCTATCAAGGATGCTCGTACGCCATTGAGCCTGACGCTTCGGCTGCAACTTATTTCTGGGCAGCAGCGGCTATCACGGAAGGACGAGTCCGTGTCGAGGGTTTAGATTTTGAAGCGATGCAGGGCGATGTTGGATTTGTAAGAGTGTTGGAAAAGATGGGTTGCGAAGTCTCCCATGGCCGAGGCTTTATCGAGGTTGCGGGACGCCCCATGCACGGTGTCGACGTGGATATGAATGCCATCAGCGATACCGTACAGTCCCTGGCTCCGGTCGCATTGTTTGCACGCGGGCCAACACGAATACGAGGGGTTGCGCACAATCGACACAAGGAGACCGATCGCATTGGCGACTTAGCAACAGAGCTTCGAAAGGTAGGGGCCAAAGTTGATGAGCATGACGATGGTTTGACGATCCATCCTTTGACTTTAAAGTCAGCCACGCTAGATACCTACCACGATCACAGAATGGCAATGAGTCTTGCACTCATCGGTTTGAAGGTGCCAGGCATCAGAATACTCGATCCGCAATGCACGACGAAGACTTTTCCGAAATACTTCGACGTGCTAGGGGAATTGATTCAGCAGAGTCCACGTTACGAGTTCGCGAGCTAAAGACTGCGTTTGTCACTCGGAATCTAGTCGTGATAAATTTGTCCCCACAAGCGTTGGATTTCCCCGACCTTGCGATCGATATACTTCGACGTCAGCTTAAGCATGCTAGAGATTTGACGGTTCGAATAGAACTCTAGTTTCAATCTCGCGATCTCGCGAAATTCGTCGTCTGGGAGGATACGCATTAACTCTTGCCAGCAATCTCCGATTTCGATAGCGACATGCTCAGGATTGCCCTCCAGCGCCAAGTCGGCTAACTCCCCGTCATACATCTCCAACAACTCCGTAAGCGAGGTTTGAGACGAGGGTTGTGCTTTCCGCCGACGATCCTTTTTCAAAATACTGCTGATACGACGCTGCGTAATCGCGAGCATCAGAAACCATAGATCATCGCGGTCTTGCAAATCAGGGTAACGCCCCTGGGCGATATTTCTGACTACTGATTCAAGAACAAAATTTGCGACGTCTTCCGCATCGTGCATATTTTGAGGGATTTTATGAAGTCTACGTCTCGCGGCATCCCCTAGCTTCTTGAAGTAACGTCCGGCCAATGCGTTAACGACAATACTGTCGCCCGCCCGCATCTGCTGGATCCAGCGCGTTACAGACCCTTGTTCCATGACCGACCTTCCAAAAAATGGTGATTCACTCACTCGATGAAATGAGTCTAAAACACTCCGTTTCACGATTCAAGCCATGACGGAATCGCGAAGTCAAAAGTGAACCATCCAGGAACATAGGAATTCGCAGTCTTTGCATTAGCGACAACGATACCAAACGATGCACCATAGTGTGTTGATCAAATCGCGAACACCTATCTTTTTGCCTTCATCCCAATTCCTGGGTTGATAACGAATCGGTACTTCCGCGATGGGAATACGGTTCTTCGCTAGCTTGGCGGTAATCTCAGGCTCGAAACCGAACCGACACTGTTCGATAGAAATCTTCGACAGGACATTTCGTCGGAACGCTTTGTAACAGGTTTCCATATCGGTTAGGTTTTGACCGCTAGCCAAATTGCTCAGCCCTGTGAGCACTCGATTACCAAAACGATGAATCCAAGATGCGTCTTGCTTGGATCCTGATAGATAGCGAGATCCGAAGACAACATCCGCAGCACCATCTATAATAGGAGCTATGACATCGAGGATGTCCACGGGGTTATACTCCAGGTCTGCGTCCTGAATGATAACGATTTCACCACGTGCTGTGGCAAAACCAGATTGGATCGCAGAACCCTTGCCTCGGTTTTCAGGATGCAGAATGGACTCAATCCCTCGCTTGCCGTGAAGGCTCGCGATCAACTCTCGCGTTCCATCCGTGCTTCCGTCATCGATCAGAATAACCTGCTTGTAAATCGGTAGATCGACAACGGCGTTGACCACCTGTTCGATCGTCGCGATCTCGTTGAACGCAGGAATAATCACGGTTAACTTCGGAGAAGCAATGGTCTTGCTGGAATCAAGACTCTGCTCGATGGCAGAACTCGTCATAGCCAATACAAGAAGCCGGTTTGCTTCGTCCAGATTTGCCTCGCTAGGATGATTTCCAGTCGCCGGGATCTGCAAAGCTTTCAATTCGAGCGATGATTCTTTCACACGTGTCTCAATTGGTTGAATAGGGACCATCGGATCATTCAATATCGCGACGGCTTTCAATGACAGCATTCCAAAGGAACATCGTCTAGCAACCACGCCTCGAAGTAGAAATTCCAAGAATGGACTCTTCAGAAGGATAATGCCAGAAGAGAGGGTTTTGTGGTTCGGTGTAATACCGAAAGAGCCAGGAACCAACATGCTACGCTACCAGCGTTTAAAGCCACAGAAGGCTTAAGATCTCAACAAGAAAATACCCCTGTGGTCTTCATGCGAAATTACTCTGCTGCCCCCAGCATTTGTATTTTCGATTTGCCCCGAAGCATTCCACAGGGGTATCGCTAGAGATTATCGGACGAGCGATAGCAAATTGAGAAATCGATGATGACAAAAACTCGTTCGGTTTTCCGCAAGAAAGTGTGGATTTGCATCGGTGATCTTGAGTAAAGGAAAAAGCGTTAAGGCTTCGCTAACATGACTTTCTTGCCTGTTTTCGCAGAACGGTAAATGGCAGTTATCAATTCAACGCTTTTCCGACCTTCCATTCCGTCGATCAAGTTCGGTGTGCCTTTTTTGAGAGATTTGACAAAGTCTTCAAACAATGCCTGATGTGCTTTGTGACCAATCGCAGCGGGATCTGACGCTCCACCACCCGTCGTGTTGAGTTTCATCCCTTCTTGGATTTTTGCATCGGCCTTGGTTGCCTTAGCAAAGTCCCATTTGATCAGCGCTTCTTCTTCCAAAATGGCGTAACCGGTAGAACCAGCAATCTCCACTCGCTTGAGTGCGCCAGGATACGCGGCCGTCGTCGCTTCAATCGAGCCGAGAGCACCCGACTCGAACTCTAGTACCGAAGTCGCCGCGTCCTCGACCTCAATTCTCTCATGGGCTCGAAGGGCCGTCATCGCGGACAAACTCTTCACAGGTCCCATCAACCAGAGCAGCAAATCGACGCTATGAATCGCTTGATTCATCAACGCGCCACCGCCATCCAACTTCCAAGTTCCTCGCCATTTACCGCTGTCGTAATATTGTTGTGTACGAAACCACTTCACGTAAGCGGCCGCTAGGGCGATCGAACCGAATCGATGGGCGTCTACCGCACCTTTCAAAAGCTGAGCAGAACGATGAAACCTCGATGGAAAAATGGTTCCCAATCGCACGCCCGCTTTATCGCACGTTTCAATAAGCTTGTCACATCGCGCCGTCGTTACTTCAAGCGGTTTCTCGACCAACACATGTTTGCCTGCGCGAGCGGCAGCAATTCCAGGCTCCAAATGCGCTCCGCTGGGTGTGCAGATGGTCACGATGTCCAAATCTGGATCCGCCAGCATCGCACTCAAATCGGAGTAAGCTTTGCCCCCAGATGTCTTTGCGAACTCGGCACCTTTGGCAGGGTCGCGACTATAGCAAGCGACCAACCGCGAGCCTTTCATGTCGGCGATCGCTTTCGCATGAAATTTGGCGATCATTCCGCAACCAATAATTCCCCAGCCTGTCATGGGATTTCCTCTTTCCGATTTGTTATTCTTAATAAAGCTAAAAAAGTCTCAATTCATATTCACTCGAAACATGATATTCGAAGCACCGGGACATCCAATCTTTCTCACAGACGCGAAGCCATTTTTTGTTTGGCTGCTTCGAGTGTATTTCGAAGCAACATGGCTATGGTCAACGGGCCGATGCCGCCCGGTACAGGCGTAATCGCGCTAGCGACTTGACTTACACTTTGAAAATCGACATCGCCCACCAAATCATTCCCTAATCGATTGATACCGACATCGATCACGACCGCACCGGGCTTCACCATCTCTGCAGTAACAAAGTTCGGTTTGCCAATAGCGACGATCAGCACTTCTGCCCTCTTCGTGACCGAGCTTAAGTCCAGAGTATTGCTATGTGCGCATGTCACGGTCGCATTCGCATTCGAGCTACCGCACGGACCGCATCGTTGCAACAACATCGACACCAGAGGTTTCCCAACGATCTCGCTCCTCCCTATGACGACCACCTCTTTACCCGCCGTCTCGATGCCGCATCGGTGCAATAACTGCATAACGCCGTGCGGTGTGCAAGGTAAAAAGCGAGGCCTGCCCTGCGACATCAACCCAACGTTCTCAGGCGAAAAAGCATCAACATCCTTAGCGGCTAGAACCGCATCGAGAATTTTTCGTTCCTCAATATGTTTTGGTAGCGGCAACTGCACCAGAATGCCATGAATCGTATCGTTCGCATTCAACCTCTGAAGCAATCCCAGCAACTCGGCCGTCGACGTTTCCGCGGGCAAGCGATGGAGCTCGCTCTTGATCCCCGCTTTCTCACATGCGATCTCTTTGTTTCGGACGTAAACTTGGCTTGCCGAATCGTCGCCGACGAGAATGGCAGCTAAACATGGAACCACACCGGTCGAGGCTACAAAGTCGGACACCTCTACTTTGATTTCTTGTCGAATCTGGTTCGCAATTGTTTTCCCATCGAGAATCGTTGCGGTCATGTTGGTATATCGTCTCTTCGGACTTCGAAGGTAGTGTTGAGTATTACCGCAGTTGATGCAGTAGATGAACCGGTATATCGCCCATTCTTCCATCTGTTATATTCTTCTCACCGGTGTTTCGTCGAGGACCCTAGACTTTTCTGGCCTCCTTCCGAAATCCTGGCCTCAATCCGAAAACTAGATTACTGCCACTGCGATCATTCGATAACTTGGCATCCTCGGTACTCGTTCCAAACCTACAGTTCTGATGGCAGAAACCGAAAACACAACTACGACCGAAAAGCTTAGCCCTGTCGAAGGTATCAAGACCGCTAGCCGATACTTGCGAGGAACGATTGGCGAAGAGCTCAAGACCGATTCGGACCACTTTGGCAAAGATGATTTGCAACTGCTCAAGTTCCACGGAACCTATCAGCAAGATGACCGTGAAGCCCGAGGTGGCAGTACCGAATCAGGCAAGAGCGAAAAAGCGTATAGCTTTATGGTGCGCAGCCGGATACCTGCGGGCATCATGACCAGCGCTCAATTGATCGCACACCTCGACCTTTGCGATCAGATTGGAAACACCACATTAAAGGTGACAACTCGCCAGGGGCTACAGTTGCACGGAATTCTCAAATCCAATCTGAGAGAATGCATCGGCCGAATCAATGATGTTCAGTTGAGCACACTCTCCGCATGTGGTGACGTGAACCGAAACGTCATGGCTTGCCCTGCACCTTATAGGGATAAGATCCGACCAGAGATCCAAAAGCTCGCATACGATCTGGCGATGCATCTGGCACCTCGCACGAAAGCCTACTATGAACTCTGGTTGCAAGACCCAGAGACAGGCACCGAAACGCTTGAGGGTGGCAGTGACGAAGAATACGAACCTATCTACGGTAAAGTTTACTTGCCACGCAAATTCAAGACAGCGATCGCGTTGCCTGAGGATAACTGCACCGATGTTTACACCAATTGCCTCGGCTATATCACGGTCGTGCGCGATGGAGAGTTGATCGGTTACAACGTCATCGTCGGAGGAGGTCTCGGTGTGACGCCGAGTGCAAAGAAGACTTTCCCGCGTCTCGCTTCGCGAATGGCCTTTGTCACCAAAGAACAAGCGGTTGCAGTCGGTGAAGCAGTGGTGAAGGTTCAACGTGATTTCGGATACCGTGATGACAGAAAACGTGCTCGACTCAAATATCTTGTACACGACAAAGGTGTCGAATGGTACCGAGCCAAAGTCGAAGAGTATTACGGTAGCAAACTTGCAGATTGTACCCCCGACGACGTACACGAACACAATGATCACATCGGCTGGGATGAGCAAGGTGACGGTCGCTGGTTCTATGGCTTTAACGTCGAGAACGGACGCTTGTACGATAACGAAAACCGTGCTTGGAAATCGGCGCTCCGCGATATCTGTAGCGAGATAAACCCTGAGATTCGACTCACAGCTCATCAAAGCATCTTGTTCTGCAACATCGAAGACAAAGATCGGGCCAAACTGAGCAGTCTGATCAAAAAGCGAGGACTACCTCTTTCAGAAGAGATCTCCACTGTCCGTCGCTGGTCGATCGCATGCGTGGCATTGCCGACCTGCGGATTGGCAATCACCGAAAGCGAACGCATCCTTCCAAGCGTCATCGATGAGATGGAAAAAGTCCTCGCGGAACTCGGGCTGGATCAAGAGAAGTTCACGGTTCGAATGACCGGTTGCCCCAACGGATGTGCTCGCCCCTACAACGCGGACATCGCCTATGTTGGAAAAGCCAAAGGCAAGTACACGGTGTTCGTCGGAGGCACGCGTATTGGAAATAGACTTGCGTTCATTTTCAAAGACCTGGTGCCACTCGAAAATATCGTCACGTGCCTGAGACCGCTGTTTGAGGCCTTCAAGAAAGATCAGCAGAACGAAGAGTCCTTCGGCGATTTCTGCAATCGATTGGGACTCGATCAATTGTTGGCTTTGACAAATAATGAATCGACCGGTGAGTGAACGAGACGGTTAGACGTCTCGATAGGACTCGATAGAGCCTGACATCACTTCGACAGCTTGATTGTTCGAAGTGACGACTAACAAAGCTCCACGCGAACTAATCCCTAAGCAATATCCTTCGACGAGCCCCCCAGCCGATCGAACGGTGACCCACCTTTGATTCAGTAAACTCACGTTTTGCCAAACATGCATTAACCAGTTTGGTTCGCTAGAGCTTAGCGAACTCGCATCCATCCAAGCTTGCAGCACTTGAATCAAAACAAACTCAGGTGTGACTTGCGTGACGATAGACCTCTTGGCTTCGATATGAAGGCTCGTGGCAGATTTCTGGAGATCTTCAGGAGCTGTAGATAGGTCTACCTGGCAATTCAATCCTACACCGATCACTGCGATACCGCGTTTGTTATAGGGACTCACGTCATTCCTGGGAATGGCTTCAATGAGTATGCCGCATACCTTTTTCCCGCTGATGAAAACATCGTTTGGCCATTTGATCAACGGCTTCACTTGACTAATCGGTTCTATCGCATTCGCCACTGCATAGCCGAACTGAAGCGGTAGCAAAGTGCTATTGCTATCGTCGATTGGAATCGCAAGGGAGAACATCAAACATCCACTCGGCGAGTACCATTTGTTCGAACCTCTTCCAACGCCGCTCGTCTGCGACGTGGCAACCAACAATGCGGGCAGTTCGATGGTACCGGCCCGGACTTGATCACAGAGGTAACGGTTCGTTGAATCGATCGTATCCACCCAACGGACCGATCGAAAATAACCCCACGATTCAATCTCTTCGAGTGCGGAACGTCGCTGCTGATGGGGTAATGCGTTTAGAGTCATGATATCGAGTGAGTTCGGAAACTAATCGCTAAACTTTCGAATGTATTGCTTGACATGAAACTTACTTTGCGTCGACTCGCTAGTCATGTACCTTATCTTCCCAAAGATTGGGCGTTCTGGTCCCCATGCACGGTCGTATCGACCCAGCACCCACATGATGCCACTATAAGAGTTAGGATCTCGGCCATCGAGCGCATACTTGTTGTTCAGCTCGATCATGACTTTTAATGCTTGCCGTGGCGTTTCGGTCCAATGCAATATCTTCTTGCCCCATAGCATTCGCAAGTAATTGTGAATCCGCCCCTCTCGCACGAGCTGTCTCTGTGCCGCATTCCACAACGGATCGTGAGTCTGTGCGTTCTCGAACTCTTCCAAAGAATACACATAAGGTCGAACGTCTGACGCATGCTCGTCGAGAGTCTGCTGCGCCCAATCTGGCAACGACTCAAACTTCGTATAGTTCCGATGACGGACACACATGTTGAAACCGATCTCTCGCCAAGTCATCAATTGGTCCATGAATGCCTCCGCGTCTGGACTCATATTCCAATAGCCGTCCATTTTTCCATTGGGTTTGGCTAGCTTCTTTGGACTCCAGCCTTCCGCGGATGCAATCGTATAGAAGACTTCGTGAGGGCTCATGTTGCCAAAGTGCATATAGGGCGAAAGCCCACTCGCCCCTGATTTCTCCGGCTCGTTTCGATCCACAGCATAACTTGACAAGCGAGAGCTTACGAAACGATGTAATGAAGCCCGCGCAGCGGATTCACCACCCCGTTCGGTCGTCGGCTGGACCTGATGATCGATGGGCAATCCCTTGAGATCGATCTTTTGGATCCAAGCGATCGCTTTCTTGTCGATCGGAACGGGCCATCGTTCCAACAAATCATTCGGCAATTTTTTCAACTTGGATGTCTGCAATAACGAAAGAGGAGATTCGACGGGGAACTCCGGCAATTCCTCATAGATCAATTTCTGCATGGAACGACGGTACGAATGGGCAACCGTGAATGTCCGATCTTGCTGAACCATGGGGACGATGGTATTGGAATCGACAAGTTCTAATCGACATGGCCAGTTGTTTGCGATCTTGGAGTAAAGTGTCGGATGAAAAAAACATGGAAAGTCATCCGATACCACCGCGCAGGCTCGGCAAGCGAGCAACTCCACCATGCCGCTCGCTTCGTTAGGACTGGATTCGACCCATGCCGAATACGTCGCATTTGACACGGAAATGGCTGCGGCATTATCGAGCATACTGTCGATAACAAACCTGTGAAACCGATCGCAGTTCCAGCGATAATGGCATCGGAGTCCTTCGAAAATAAGAAGCGGCTTCCCTTGTTCGTTTGCAATCTCGACCGCCCGCTGGAGCGCAAAATTAAACCGAGTTCGCCGAAAAGCGGTCATCCAATAGAGGACATAGTCTCCGTCGCGCATTCCAACTGGATTTGCCAATCGAATACGAATCATAGGTACTTTCGAAACCATCATGCCAACTCACGCTTCGAGTAATTTGCAGTGAACAAGACATGATGCATGGTGGTCAAGCGCAGTATGAAATCTAGGTTTCGATAACGATGGCTGTCGAATTGTCACGCCCTGATTCGGTAACGGCTGACAAAACCAATCGTTGCGCCGGCGCCAGATCGACCATAGAAGACTCGGGACGAAGTACGATCTCTTCAATCGCTCGGTCCCACAACCCGTCGGTTACACCATCCGTACACAAAATCAGCTTTTCCCCCGGATCGAGAACAAAGCTTCCTACCTGTGGTTCAGCGAATTGATTGCCTGCTCCCAACGCCTTGGAGAGGAGACTCTTTCGCGGATGAAATCGCGATTCCCGCTCGTTGATCTTTCCATTGCGACGCAACCAACCCACATACGTGTGATCCTCGGACACCTGAGCCATTCGATTTGCGGCATCAACATTCTTGCTAACTCGATAGAGCCGCGTGTCACCAACGTGTGCAAATATCACCATGGAACGATGGATCCAAACCATCGTCAGCGTCGCTCCCATATTGACGCACAAAGGATCGCACGTACCGAGCCGTACCAACTCCTGGTGTATCGAGCCATAAAGACTTTTCAAAATTTGAGGAGCCGATTCCGCAAGATTCAGGTCCGACAAACGATGCGCTCTCGGTAACAATCGTGTAATATTGTCGAGGGCGATCTTTCCAGCCAATTCGCCAGACCGTTCTCCCCCCATTCCGTCGGCAACTGCAAAAAGCAAGTCGGCACCGCTGGTGTTCATGGCTCCTTGCTTCCCTAAATACCTAACCCCTCGTTCATCAAACAACATCGCGAGGAATCGGTCTTCATTGTTGGGACGAAATGTCCCAGGATGCGTCATGGCTGACCAATGGATGTCTCGAGTTCCGTCACCAGCAGGCGCGGTGGTCTCCACCGACGGATGGGCCGATGCGGTTTCGTCAAGGATGGTCGAAAACTCGAAGTCAATTACACAAAATCGTCCATCCGATGCCCGATAGGTGATGTTTCGAAGGAAAGGATCATCGTGCCGGACACCATACTGCACAAGTTCGTCAAAGATCTCTTTGATCCGATCCTCTCCCATCCTTTCTACACGTGCACCGCAGTTCGAGGTCACCATTTCTAGCCGCTCACGGTCAGCGGCAATCAGTCGAGGAACAAAGGGGCATTTCCGTTGCTCCAAATAGATCAACGTACGGCACTCGGTATCGAAACGCTTCTGAGCCTCTGGACCCTGAAACAGTTTGTAGACTCTGCCATCGTAGCCGATTCGGACGATCGCACGTTGCGTGTTCTTTGCTTCGATCATAGGACTAAACTAAAACGCGTGAGGGTGGTTTCGATGCATCCAGAGCCCGAGCCCAGCATTGCGTATGAAGTAAAACCGTTCTCCATTGGCACTCGTATTCCAGCCATCTTGAATCGCTTCCATCTGGTACTCGCGAATCGCTGCCTCCGGATCACCATGAAAATACCCGACAGACTCAAGCTCTGTAGCACTAAGCTTGTTCGTACAATACTCCACGCGAAATCGATCTTCAGGAGAAGCATGCATCAAATGAGCGGCTGTCGATAGATTGCCACGAAGATCTGCATTCTTCGCAACCATATCGATCACCTCGGGCGTCGTGCGATATCCATATTTGCGAATCAATCCGTCGACATCGTCATGCTCGCCGAACCTAGCGACTCCCGGTGCAATCACAACCAATGTACCACCGTCGGCAATCGCCATCCGTGTCCTGTAGATCGATTTATTTGCAACCCATGTCTTCTTGTACTTGCTAGGATCCATCCAAACAACAATCTTCTTAGGCGCTTCATCAATTCGAAAGCAATTGACTTGCGAAGAGAGCTCACCCGCGATCGTAAAAACGGAATGATCGTCTCCGACATACAACCCACGAACCACGGGCCCGTGATCCAGCGTGGACTCAACCACCGTTAAAACGTACACCACCGGACGTTGTGTTAGGAATAAGTCAGCCGCACGATTGAGTATCTTGCGAAGTGGCGTATCGCATCGTCCCATGATGCGTTCCATGCCATAGAGCGCACTCAAGTAATGGCTGCCGTCGATCCCAGCGTTGCCCCCCGTCCCCACGAAAATGTTCTTCGTATAGTTCGCCATCCCAATGACTTCGTGTGGAACCACTTGACCAATCGACAATATCAAGTCGTGGTCCCCGCGAGATATCATTTTGTTGACTTGCGCAGGCCAAGCCTCCTGATAATGCCCCTCTGTCGCATTCGAAACAAAGTCTGCATCCACATATCCCAATGTGTCGACATCCGTCTTGTAGTGATGGACACGAATCAAGTGGCGAGGAAAATCGCCATACATCTTCGTTAGCTCGTCCTCATTCATCGCCGAATGAGTGCCCAGCGCAGGCATGACGTCCGTTAGTTTGTCCCCCAACACTTTGAGGACCGCATGGGTAATCGGTCCAGCCTGCGAATCAAGCCGCGTATGATCCGGTGGAACCGCTAAAACTTTGCGTACATTCCCCCTCAATCGAATTGTTGTCTCGATCGCTTCCAAAAAATCCGGCATCCCCAAAACAGAATCTCTGGAACCTCTCGCAAAATAGATTGTCATCGCTGCTCATCACTCGCTTGGATCGCACTAAAAGTTGTTGCTCCGTATGATCTCAAAATAAGTACGGAGTGAATAGCCCTTAGAAGCTACTCGATCCACCTTTCGTCGCGGCTCCGTAGCACTTTGATGTTGCCAATTGAAACATATCGGACGAAACGTGTCGATCGCGAGTCCCGCCTACCGCGGGTGCCCACGAAAGTGACCCTCAGAGAATCTTTGGCTCGATAGGATTTTCGCGTTCTATTCGACGAACGAGTCCAAGCGACACAGCAGACAAGCTCGCTAATCGATAAGCCGAAGTCCGTCCGCTACGATGTTCACGTAGTTCAATTCTTCGTCCAACTTGACTTTCCCTTGAAGCATCACATGCTGCCCTCGTTTCAGTGACAACAATTTCTCGGCACTACTTGGAAATGCATTACCATCTTTCCCGATCAACCGAACAACCACGGTTGGGGCTTTCGCTTCGCGAGCCCTGCAGAATGGGCAGTTATCCGGATCATGACTGGCTTCGCTCGCATGCTCGCCTTTCGGGATCTCGGAAACAAGAAACTCCGACGACTTTGCGTCAAACGTATCTCCTTTGCCTGAACCCACCTTAGCCCGAATCCAATGGACGGCATCGGGTGCTGCCCCATCCTCTTTCGATTTTGCGATAACCTCCTCGATCGACATGCCTTGAGCATCAGATTTCTCCATCGACAACTCTGACTTTGCGCGCAAAGCAAGCTCGTCAATCGGAGAACTGCAACCCGCCAGCACTGCAGTGACGCTCAATGCAATCCATGTTTGAATAGATTTCATCAAAGAATTCTCGATTCTATTATGGTTTCGCAATCTTCTTCAATTCGCTTAGCCCGGCTTCCATGTCCGCCTTGAACTCATCAAACTTGACTGCTTTGCCATCATGCAACAACTCGTCGATCTTGCCCATCACTTCAAAAAGCGATTTAGTTGCTTTATTGATCGCTTCTTGGCTTGCAGTGTCTAAAGCGGCCTTCTTTGCCAATTCAGGGAGCGACTCCAAAAAATGGCCAATGTCGTGAAGCTCATCGTGTGCATCTTCCACTTTACCGCCGGTGCCCGCATCGAAGATTTTTTGGGTTGCTGCAACTGCCTTTTCAAGTGTGCTCTTCAAAGCATCGGCCGGTGAAGCTGACGTTTCTTGATGATCGTGGTCATGACCATGATCATGCCCATCATGCGAATGATCGTGAGCCGCTTTCGAATCCGAACCTTTTCCGGCAGGTTTCGAGTCACAACCTGAGCCGAGCATGAGTGCAGCTACGATACAGCTAGACAAAAAAATACGCATCAGAAAGTGCCTTCGATTGAGGAGTTGTTCGAATGGATAGTTATTCGGCCAGAACCGAGGCTGGTTCAGCCGTTTAGATGAAAATGTATTCTAGCACCCCGACTCCACTCCTCCAATGTGCCTCCTGTGCATGGATTCGTCACCTATGGCGTCAAAACAGGTGCTTTCTCCAGGACGGGAACATTGGTAAGAGCCCGACGATAAGCGGTAGGGTCTTCACTACGCATGCGTTTCAAATGCTGATCCGCCTGAGGCAACGGGCATCGCCGCAGATAATTTATGATTGGCGTTCGAACAAAACCTCGCGCCGAATCCGGTCGATCGAACAACCGAACTAACTCGGGCATTGCATCCCAATAATCCCAGCGGGCTAAATCTGGAATCACTAAATCCGCGCACTCGGCGTCTTGAATCATCATTGCTAGCGATCTAGCCAACCGCTGTGTTTCCATCGCACGCAGATCATTCCCTAAAACCCTGGCAGCATTAATGCCCGTGGACTTCATCGACATCGAGCATTTCGGGTTCGCGAAGATGAATTCCTCGATCTCGCGAAGTGCGGGCTCTTTTCCTAGCTTGATAAAGGCCGCGATCGATGCCGCCATCCAAGGGTGATCTTTTGCCAAATCGACGGAGACACGCTCATCTCCCAGAGATTCCAACTGTCGCTTTAAAATCGGTGTGACCAACTCACGAAACAACTCTTGATCAGACTCTTTGCCCCATTCCGCAAGCACCATCCATAAAAAACTCTTGTGCTTCGGGTTCATCGCATTACCTCGCAATGCCCCAACCAAGGACTCGCGATCGACTGTCTTTTGAAAGTCAGGATCACGCATGATCGATAACGAAACGCGAGCGCATTCGTTGTACGCATCTTCATTGACAAACGAGTCTGTCGAAAACAAATGCGAGTAAAAGTAAATCAACCGCTGAACCTCGGACGTTGCCTCGGTTGGCAAGCCATGCAAATACTCGCGGCCCAAGGTCGAAACAGCAAGGGGTGCCGTCCAGATCCATGAAATCGGTTTTTTCTCCGCAACTCCCGGATGGTCCCGTTCGCAGTCGTCAGGAATGCCGATCAAAAAAACACTGGTCTTGGGTGGTAAAGCTTCAAAAACGAGCAACCGGTCTATCTGAGGAGTCGGTTCGTTAGGTCCTCGACCGACCGGAACCACACTTTTCGGATCGATCTCCAACTCAAACTGTCCATCCGATATCTCGGTACATCGCTGGCATACGGCGATCACACCGACAGCCGGCGACTTCACATCGTCCGAGATTGTATTGCCTACACCTTCGCACAATGGGCACGAAATCGCTTGAAAGCAAACCAATGTCCCGAAGGCCAGCAATCCAATCATCACCAAGCTAATCGTAGCCGCTCGCACAAATCGCATCGACTGAGCTAGAACCTCCTTTGAATACCTACCAACAAAACGACCAAACCAGTCTAGCGTAGTCATCGCGATTTCGCAAATCGAGTGCAAATGCAAAAATCCAGTAGCTTCGCCAATTACTCACTTTCAACCAAACACATTGCGAAAGGTCACGACAGCTTGCTTCGTTTCGTTGCCATACGACCATTCGACGGAACGTGACTTGTCTAGCTCCGACTTTAGTTTGAACGGGCGTTTGGAAAAATACTCGATGAGGATTCGGGTCGCCTTCATGATGAGCATCAACTGTTCCCGGCTACATGCTTCCACTTCCCCCTCGACGGCCGCGACGATTGTCGGGTACGCAAAAGCCCCTGCGATCGGAATCCCACCATTTTCAATAAAGTTCAAATCCGAAGGGTGTATCTCGGAATCCTCATTGAACAACAGCGAAACGGCGGCCATAGGTTCCTCGTCCTCGTCGTTGTCCTGGCCAGCACCGCTCGCACGGTTAAAGTCATCTAAACTAGAGAATAGTGACAGCCCCATCACTTCTCCCATCTGTCCTAAGACTACACAATACAGAACGAGATCCTTAGACTCGTCGGGCTGGACCTCCAGGAGATTCGACCCAGGAACGACGGTCCATGGTTCTACCAAAAAATACTCTCGCGCAGTCTCGTAAAACTCTTCCAATACTGCATCATCCACTCCATCAATTTCGGTCACGCTTGGCAAGCCAGATTGCTCTTCGGAATCGATTAACATCTGGATGAGCCGGTCGATCGTTTCATCGTACTGATTCCCAATGGTTGTCGAAATCCCGATCTCCTGCAACCAATCTTTGACGCCTAATGCGTTGTCTGGGTCACTAAATTGTATCGATTGAGGTCGCATGGGGTCCCCAATCATCGGATTCAGACATGCGTTACCAAGCAGTTTCTGGATATGCTGCTTTTCAAATCCCTTCGGTGAAAGCGATTGGGTTCGAATCGAATCGTCCGAGCTGTCGAGAACAACTCCAAAGAACGGCCGAACGTTCGTACCCTCGACTTCAACAAACGTTGGGATCTGCTTAATGGCAACCACGAATTCCCCGTCAGAATCGAGGGGCAGCTCCTGAAGTAACTCCGTCAGTTGCTCCTCGTTTTCGAACTCATCCACATGGATCGCGTTGTCCATCTGTTTCGCGGTTTGCAGTAGCAGTTCTTTCCCCGTGTAATCGCTCCATTCGAACTCAATGTCCAAAACGGATAGCTCCATATTCATATCTCGAATCAGGCCCTCGTCGCTCGACTCCAACCGGATCGGCCGTTTCGGTTCACCCTCCATGGGTTCACAAATGGCCAAGAGGAACACACGGTACGCTGTTTCGGGATCGGTCTCCCCACGACCTAACCAAAAATAGATCAGCGATTCAGATTCCGATTCCATGACGAAATAGGCGATCTTCTTTTCATACATTACCGACTCTAATCGCCAGACCACCTCTTCCTGCTCTTCTCCCAAAGCATCTTCCATCAACACTTCCAAATCCAAATCTGAAAGATCGTCGTCTTCCGATCCCGAGTCCTTCTCGAAAGTAGCGAGCGCAGATCGAATCCACAAAGTGGGACGATCAGTGGCTCGCCAGGCCGATTGAAGCATGAACGCTACACTTGCGGCAATCTCTTCGTAGCTATCCATGGAGACGCTATTCGGTAACTCACGATTGCCAGCCAAGTAATCTGCGACCTCCGGCATGTTGAACATAGCTGACTCAAAAAGACCGTAACACTCCTCTTCGCTTGCTCCCGTATTCAATGCAATCAACAATCGACTGTAGTCGACAATGGCGTCTCCATCACCTTCCTCATCGCCGTATTCATCTAGCTGCACTTTGGCCTTATCGTATCGACGTGTCTGCAGATAAAGCATGAGCAAACTGTTCTGTGCATGGGGCGCATCTGGCATTCCTTTTTGCACAATGAGTTCCAACAATTCGATGCACTCTTCAAATCGATGCTGAATCTCGCGAACTTTTGCCAAATTCGTCATTGCTGCCGAGTAGGAACAATACTCCTCGTCGGACCATTCGCCGTTCCCAGAAGGATACTTGACCTCTCCAATCGCAATCGCATGGCTAAAGACGGCCTCGGCCTTGATGACATCGGTTTCATGGCATCCAAGCTGATTCCACGCTTCAATAAAATTCTCATCGATCGCGACAGCGCTGCGAATCAGTTCCAATCTCTCGTCAGAGTCGTCACAGTCATAAGCCTTACGAAGCGTACTTCGGGCCTTTTTATTGACAGTGATTCCATGTGGAATGGTGGCGTTGCTATTCTGGATGGAACGTGATTTCCTTTTGGGAATTGCTCTCTTCGCCCCTTTTTTCATTGATCTTCCTTTGTCTCGACAACGATCCGAACCATGCAGCCGTACTCACCCGATAGCCAAGAACCACAGTCTATGTCTATTCAATCCCCTCGGCAACGGTCTAAGATAGCAGCTCGATAAAACCGAGGTTCTTCTGTTGCAATATCCAAAAAAGAGAATGGCGGATAGCGATGATTCAACACGAAAACAAGATAAAATTCACGCTTGTGATAAGTTATGTTGTTTGCCTTTGGATTGTTTACGGACTTTCTGTTTTTGTCCCAGACATAAATCAATGGGGCGTCATTCCTCGATCGACGAGTGGGCTTCCTGGAATCCTTTCGATGCACTTTCTTCACGGTAGCTTCGGACACCTGTTGAGCAATTCCGTACCATTGCTCATTCTGCTTTTGCTACTGGTGCTGGCGCGACAGGATGCAATTCGTATCGCTATTGTTATCGCTATCTTGGCCGCTGGATTGCTATGGATTGTCGGGAGAAACGCCACGCATATCGGAGCCAGCGTATTGGTGTTCGGGTTGATCGCGTTCTTGATCACTTCCGGCTTTGTCGAGAAACGTTTTCTCGTCATCCTGATATCCTTCGTGGTCCTTTTCTTCTTCGGTGGATCACTTCTATGGGGAATCATGCCCTCCTTTGGGGGAAGAGTCTCTTGGGAAGGCCACCTTTGCGGTGTAATCGCTGGCACATGTTTGGCATTCTTGTCTCCACTTTCTTCAAAGCACCCTGTTTTTGTTCAAGATAAATAGCCAACCTTCCCAATCAAGCGCCGCTATATCTTGTCGCTATGTCTTTTCGATTCTCCCAAGAGAACAAAGTCGCCAATCGCTCACTTTATAGCCAATACGGCATCTAGTGGGACTTGGGTTCTTGCTATGCTAACCTTTGAGAACCCGGCTTCGCAGAGTAAACGGTTGTATTCTGCCCCCGAACGTTCTTTCCCTTCCGTGCATACCAGCATGTTCAAACTCTGCATCAATGCCCATCTAGGCCCAGAACGGTCCTCGTGAAGCACTTTCTCGCCAATCAATAGTCCTCCTCCAACCGGCAACGTATCATAGATCTTGGCTAACAACTGCTGAATCTTGGGCTCGTCCCAGTCATGGACAATACGGCCCAAAGCATAAAGATCGGCCGTTGGTAATGCATCCACAAAAAAGTCACCTCCCTCCACGTCTATGCGATTGCCGAGACCCGCTTCCGTTACCATTTGTCGAGCCAGTCCCAAGGCATGAGGAAGATCAAAAACGATCCCTTGCAAATGTTCGTAGCGTTGGCATGCGGCAATCGTTAAATGCCCCGTGGCACCTCCTAAATCACACAGTCTTTCGAATTTGGAAAGATCGAATAACTCCACAATGCGAGGAGAAGTGATCATTCCGAAGCCATGCATTCCCATCAGGAACTCATCCATCGCTTCGGGCGTTCGAAAGAAGTGCGAAAAAATGGGACCGTCAAACCCAAACGTTTGCTTCCAGCGATGCGATCCGTCTCGAATCGCATCTTCGAGATTTGCCCACATCTTCCACATAACATCATTGGAGTATTGAATGTACCCAGTCATCCTTCTAGGACTATCCGAACAAAGATAGGTTCGGGCTGCAGCCGTATTTTGAAATCCTTTCTCGCACTTTTGAAGCAATCCGATCGCAACGCAACTCTCCAAAAGCGTCCGCATCGCATCAGCATTGCACCCCAACTGGTTTGCCAATACATCACAGTCTACGCTCCCGTCTCCCAACGCATCGAATACTCCGAGATCCACCGCTGCAAACATTGTTTTGGAACGCCGGAACGCCTCGAGATGATCAAGAACAATCGTTGGGTCAGGAATCGAAACATCATGAAACATGATCTATTGGCTCGTATTTGGGGAGAGAATTATCTAGATAAATGCAACAAAATTCAAAGTAGTAGGCACATTCCATGTGCCGTCCACCTAGAATCCCAGACTAGCGACCTGATGGAACTTTGTGAATTGTCCAAAGCACTTCTTCTTGAAACAACTCCCCATCCTCGCCACGCAGAAGCAGGCGCAATTGAATCTGATCAACCGGCCGCACATCCTTGGAATGGATCGCAACACTCTTGCCGTCGTCGTCCACGACAATCCTGTCGATTTGCAAACCATCCGTTCCAACCGCTCCCGTACTCGGTGAATACCTCTCCGATCCGTAGGAAGCTTGCCATTTGTAGTTCCACTGAATCGCTTCTACGGCATTAGGTTCGCGAGCGGACTTTGGATCGATGACGAAGTTAAAACGAAGCTTTAACGAATTGTGCTCGACGAGAGCGTCCGTCACCATTCGCCATGGTTTCCCTGTGTAGCGAAGCCGCTGAATACCACTCTCTTGCAATCCGATGCGGCCGCTACCATTCCAACCTTGCAATCCAACCACGTACAACTGACCATCCTTCGGATTCACTCGCCCTCGCATAATGCCTGTCCGAAAATCGAACGGCAATCGCACGATCGCCGCTTGGTGAACTCCCTCGACTTCCTGCATCATCACGTACGACAACCATCCCTTGCCAAAGCTCGTGTGCAACAATCGCCCAGCTAATGGCCCCCAACGCGCGTCATCCACAAACACTTGCCCACCCGACGAATTGTCAATGTCGTGCGGAATCCAAACCAACGGCGGATCAAATGTGTTGGGTGGCACAATTTTTTTGATATCGATTTTGCCTCCATCAGCGGACCACTTCCCCTTGCCATCGTAAGTCGGTGACCAACCATAAAACCCACGCGGCTTGAGTAAATTGATCTTGGACGAAGGCATCCATTGCCCTTGATTGTCGCTACAAGTCATCATGCCATTCGGCAATGCGCCCATTCCATTCGGAACTCGGAATCCAGTTGCAAACACTTCGCGGTTCTTCCCATCCGGGGAGATTCGCAATATCGAGCCTGGAATCGCGTAGTCGGCACCATGCCCACCTTTGGCATAATAAAAGTATCCGTCAGGATCCGTCTGCAAATCGAAGTTGAACGCATGAAAGTTCACCGAAACATCGGTATCGTCGCTAAAGTTCTCGTAAAAATCGGCTTCGCCATCGCCGTTCCGATCATGCAATCGAACGATGCGGTCTTTGCATGTAACGTAGATGGCATCTCGAACAACCTTGAGCCCGAGCGGTTCATAAAGCCCCGATGCGAAGCGCTTCCACTTCAAGTTCAATAAGCCTTCATCAATGCCCGACACTAACCAAACGTCGCCGCCGTACATCGAAACCACCATCCGCCCATCGGACAGGAAATCCAATGCAGCCGTTCGAAACCAAGTGTTTGAGGCACTTCTCGATGGAATCGTTAGCGTATCCAACGCGTAACCATCGGGTTCCAGTCCACGATAACCTACAGTCTCCAGCATCTCGGGCCAAACGGTATGCGTCTCTTGCACTAGGTCGCTGGGTTGCACCATCGTGGAAAGAACCTGATCCACGTTCAGAAGATTCGTATCCTCGGCGTCCTTATTGGCAACATCCATCGCAACGCATACATCGATGATGTTGGTTGAATCGCTTTTGGGTATCGTCAAGACGAGACGTTGTTGGTCGTCGAATTTCAGCTCCAATCTTGCATGCTTGCTCGAAACCATCGCGAACAAATTCTTGGTGGTCGAATTGGGACTTGGGATCGACGCAGTTGCCATCGCGGACGTCATGGCGCCCTCGCTGGATGGCTGCCATTTGAGAGAAGTAGGATTCGCCGCCCCCCAATCCACGATCGCCAACACCAATTCGTTTCCAGCGCCGATCTCTAATGTTCGCCTCAATCCAGCGGAACGCGGAAGAGCTGTTGGCAGTTCCAGGATCGGCCGCCCGTCAATCGAATAGCTCATCACCAATTGCTTACCCGCCTGATAATATCCTTTGTACTCCATCCATTTCGCCGGCATCGGACCTCGGGGCAACAAATCGGTCCGATCATACTTTAGTGTGCCACCATGTCCCCACTCCCAACCTTGAAACCCGATCTCCAGCGGATTCGAAGGCGACACGGTGCCTTCCCCTCGAGGCAAAGCATGCTGAGTATTTTGCATATCCAGATAGCCGTCTTTCCAAATACCAGCGATGTTCATGGAATGAAGATCGTAGGCGATCGACCACGGCGCAAGATCGGCGGTCAATATGCTTTCAAACGTTCGATCCAACTGCGATCCAAGTGCAATCCCAAAGTCTCTCTCTACCGGTTCGACATAGGTACCATCTTTCGTTCCCTTCGGTAGCGCGGCCAAGTACTTGCTATCGATCTTGAAGAACTCTTGATTGGATGGCTTCATGAAGGCTTCACGGATGTAATGAATGACCTCGTAGCGTTGATGCGGTGTCAAATGGGACATGCTTCCCATCAAGCCGTTCCCTTTCGTCAATGTCATGAACATGCGATATGGATCGGCACCGAACTTCATCGGCTGTGTTCCAAACGATCTGGCGGTAGGTAGACTAGGACGATTCCCATCCGCTCCATGACAATCAGCACAATATCCTTGGAAAATCGATTTGCCGGAATCAAAGTCTTTCTTTCCAAGACTTTTGATAATGCCTGCATGATCGAGATCGAGCCAATCTTCTTTGATCGCAAGCTGTTGAGGAGTTGGCTTCAATGCTGCTTCACGCTTACGACCTTCACGAACCACTTCAAAAACATAGGCCGCCAGGTCAAAGAATTCGCCTTGATCGCGCATCGAAGAGATGAGTCCATCAGGCATCATCGAAAGGGGAGAATCCTTCCTCGCATCAATTTTGGCGGTTTCGATAGCTATCGAACTCGTTAGGTCGTTGATCGGGCGAACGATAATGCGATCTTTATCCTCGCTAAGGATGCTGCCCACGACGGTCTGCTCGTCATCGGTCAAGATCGAGACGACACGAAATGGTGGCCGAATATCTTTCGAGGGATATAGCATCGACTGAACAAGATACTCCTCAGTGATCGCTCTTGAATCGCTGGATGTTCGAAGATTGCCAAGCTCGGGGCCAACGGACGGAGCGCCATCCACACCCACATGGCATTGGGCACATGCAGCCGCCGATTTGTAAAAGAGCAAGGCACCTTTCTGCGGATTGCCACGCGCCTGAATCTCGCTCACCAACGATTCCATTGGAGTTTGCTTCAACAGTTGCTCGAGCGTCGGGGCTGGTCGAACCAGATCAGCCCAAGTTGGTTCCATGGCAAAACAAAGGACGCTTATTCCAACTAGCACAATACGCGACGGGAAACGAGGGGCTTCCATTAAAAAACACAGCGACTTGGTCTGCATGTTGGATCCAGGTATCAACGAACAGTTGACTTCATGACTTTGCGTATAGAAAGGTTATCTCCGCCCGAAGCGACAACGGGCGGAAACGAATTCTATTCGATTTCGTCATCGTCCGTTGACTCTTCGTTGGCGGAACCTGGATTGGAACCTGTGGGGATACTGACAATAGGCCCCAACAACAAAGCATTTGTCAGAAATCTTTCGGAGGATCGAACGTATCCACGAAAGACAGGGTTGTCTGCGATGAGAATGGCTCGTCCTTTGCCGATCGAGTGTACCCAAACGGCAGCCGAGGATATCAATCGACTTCGATTTGCATTACTCACATAGCCCGAAATCACTCCGCTATATTTCGCCACCAATTGGTAAGGATTCGCTGGGAGTTCAAAGCGATCCTCGGAGTCTCGAAAAACGGGAACATCTTCGTCCGGAAAACCGAAACCCATCGGATGCGTTGAATCGATGCGCGCCATAAAGAAGGCTCCTGCTATCGTCTCCAATGCCTTGGCATCGGCAGCATCCGCAAACCGAGTTACCCCAGCATTGCTCGACTTCTCAGAATCGCTAGAGGAACTCCGTTTCGAAGATTGCGCAATGATTTCCTTTTGTTGAAGCCAAGAAATCGCACTGCCAATGGCAACCAACGTTCCACCGTTGCGGACATAGTCTTTCAATTGCAGCACCTGGCGTTCGGACCATGAAGAGTACGTACCGTTTGGCATGACGACGCAAGAAAAATCATCTAGCTTGGCTTCCGAAAACTGTGCGGTGTCGACAAGAGTCGCGGATTGAGCCATGCAAGTATCGAGAAAGTGCCAAACCGCACCCGCATCGTTTGCGGTGGTACCTGTTCCCACCACCAAGAGTGGATTGCAACGCGGAAGCTTTCGAATCGTTGACGATCCAAGATCTGGTCCCGACTTGGTCATACTGGACAAGATCGGTTTGACCACGATTCCGTCTCGACCATCATGTTGTCCGAGTAACTGCTGAATCTTCTTCCACTTTGCTTCGTTCGGTTGTCGAAGAATGAGAAATGTCCCCGCCGGCCATGGCGCTCCTTGTTCTGTATCTCGCATGGGCAGCGTGCTGACTCGCACATCGACATCCATCTTCATCAACGATGCGATGAGCTTTGGTGCTGATAACTCTTCTGGGCGGATCGCGTATCCTGCGCACTCGATGTCGACTCGTTGTCCTGGTTCCGAAGTTGCGTCAGTGTCCATGAGCCAGTCCTCTGGAAAATCCGCTTCGTGACGATGGACCGCAAGATCCAATGCGCTAGGAAAGTGCCAAGTCGATACGTCGTAGAATAGATTTTCTTCAAAGGTTTCTCGTGTTTCCATTAAGGAACGGACAAACGAAATCTCGGGCTGTGCGGTGGGGATGACGAGCGATTCGCCAATGGCCACCGTCGCTCCTCCCAGTCGTATCGATTTTGTAGGAGTGTGGGTTCGAATCGCATGCCGATTCAAGAGGGATCTGGCAGCTTGAATTCGACTAGGGCTTCCGGTCAGAATGTACCCGGTCAATGCATCTTTCTGCGCCGTCTGAAGCGCCTGTTCGTAGAAATCGCGTTGAAACTCAAGGAGTTCTGTTTTTAGTTTGTTGGCTCCTTCGAGGCTAGAGATGGTCGTCCTGACCTGATTCGCGACGGTATCTCGGAAGTGACGATTGCTGACATCATTGATCAATCGCAAACCTCTCGTGCTTCCCTGCTCGAACAAAATACCAACCGCTCCGTGAAGATCGGGATAAGTGCTTCCTTTCCCCATGTAGAAATCATCGAACTGCTCTTCCGTAAAGTAAAGTTCATGGGCTTGGTCCATAGCTTTCGCATGCTCCAATGCCATGAGACGAGTGAGTTCTTGGTTGCGTTGCGGTGTCTGCGGGTTGGTACGAGCAGGAATACCAGGTTGGAAAAAGAACGTCGAGGTGCCACCCATCTCATGAAAGTCGAGAACGACGTTGGGTTTCCATTGATGGAACAATTTGACTCTCCCCTGGCTTTCGGGATGCGCCAGCGGAAGCCAATCGCGATTCAAATCAAACCAGTAGTAGTTTGTCCTTCCGCCTGGCCACGGTTGGTTATGTTCTCGCGAGATACTCAACGGAGATGCAAACTTGCCACGATTCTCATTTGCCCAGTTTGCAAATCGATCGACGCCATCTGGATTCAAAGCCGGATCCACCAAGTAGACTCCCTGCTTCAACCACTTAAGAACTTTGTTCGATTTGGATGAACAAAGATGATAAGCGACGAGGGGAGCAGCATTGATTGCGCTGGCTTCATCGCCATGAACGCAGTAGCCGATGTACATCACCAACTTCGAATCTTCGGGCACTTCCTTGAGCATCCCTGAAGTCAGTTTCCTTCTTTCCTTTTGAATCGAGTTGAGGCGATCCCGCGTCTCGGGATGTGTAATCGCAAACGCTGCCAAGGGACGTTTGCCGTGCGATTGCCCGTACGGAATCGCGACCATGCGATCGCTCTCTTCGCATAGATATTGAAAGTAGGCGTAGACCTGATCGTGCCGCAAATGGCGTGACCCTATTTCAAAACCAAAGTACTCCGCCGGAGTTTGTATCCCTTCCTCTCGATCGTCGGATGGGAGCGCTTGCATAGGATCGCCCCCGAAGGCAGAGCGTTGGCATCCGTAATTGCTACCAAGGATCGATGATAGCAACAAGAAAACGAACGCTGAAATGCGTGGGAAAACGCGATTGCAAAGCACAAACGGCAACGTGGATCGCAAGATGATTGGCTCCTGGGTCATTGTGGCAAATTGGTATCACGATTGTAATCCGAATCATGCTGCGAAGTCGATTTTTGAAACAGTTTGACTCGCTTGCTATTCTTTGTCGATCGAGATATCCTGCGAACGGACATCCCGTATTCTTCTGGTTTAGTCCCTTTTTTGCAGTCCGACGCTCACCCCAACGATTTACAGAAGATCGAGCTTTGAGAGAAATAGTAGTTCCATGAGGTGTTTGCTGGCGATCGAATCCACATGCGATGAGACCGCAGCAGCGGTTATCACACGCGATGGCCGAGTGTTGGGGGAATGTATTGCAACCCAGGAAGACTTGCACCAACAGTTCTCGGGTGTGGTTCCTGAAATCGCAGCACGGGCGCATTTGGAACGAATCCTGCCTGTCATCGATACCGCTATGAAGCAGTCCGCGATTGCCCCATCGGACTTGGAAGCCATCGCTGTCGCTACGCACCCTGGACTGCCTGGCTCGCTTTTGGTCGGGCTGGCAGCGGCCAAGGGATTAGCGTTCGCTTGGCAAAAACCGCTGGTCGGTATCAATCATGTACAAGCTCACATCTACGCATGTGGCATGGGGTCGAAGGAGAGTATATTTCCGTGTGTGGGGTTTGTTGTGAGTGGTGGTCATACGACTTTGTATCAATGCAATGCTGCCACCGATTGGGAGTATTTGGGCGGTACGATCGATGATGCGGCGGGCGAGTCGTTCGATAAAGTTGCCGTCATGCTCGGGCTTCCGTTTCCCGGCGGCCCTCAACTAGCGAAGCTTGCAGAGACAGGTCGGTCGGATGCCATCCATTTTCCACGACCGATACTTGATGATCATTCGTCGTTGAATTTTAGCTTTTCTGGATTGAAGACGGCTGTGCGTTATCGAATCGCTGGGGTCGGCAAAGCGGATTGGGGATCGATCACGCTTTCTTCGGAGGAGCGGTCTGATATTGCAGCTTCATTTCAGCAAGCAGTGATCGATTGCTTGGTTGGCAAAAGCATACGAGCGTTAAAGCAGACCGGACTAAAGCGGTTGTGTGTGGGAGGTGGCGTTGCAGCCAATCACCGTTTCCGAATTCAATTACAGGACGCCTGCGATCGATCAGGGATCGAACTAAAGATCGCTCCGCGTGAACTGTGTACCGACAACGCCGTGATGGGAGCACTAGCATGGGAGCGGATCGATCTTGGAGACTTCGATGACCTGAGCCTGGACGTGAAGCCGGGCCTCTTGAGACATGCCAATCGACCAATTGCCTAGAGTGATACTTACTCTTGAACCATTGAGCCAAACACGTCTCGGTAAAGAATCCATAAGGCCCCGAAACTGATCGGCATCACCAAAAACGCAGGCAGGTAACACAGCATCGCGGCAAGCATGGAAACAATGGTTGTAAATACGATAAAGAGCAGTACGCCAACTAAATTCTTGAGCGAAGCTTTGAAGCTCATGGAACAGGCTTGACCGCCTCCCATTTTCCGATCGGCAACCAGTTGATAAGCGAATACGAAAGGGACATAGATAATTAGCGAGGCCAAGGAAATGAGAAGAACCAACCCAAAAAGAAATCCGAGTAGCGCCGCTGGATTCACTTGTGGTGGGCCGTTCCCTTGTCCTGGGCCGAGAATAGCAAACATTCCGATCCCGCCAATAATGTAGCAAGGAATGATGACAACCAAGGAAACAGCGATGAGGATCAGCGTGACGACTAAAGAGTTTACGAATTCGTCGAACCCTTGGAATAGTTTTCCAAATTCAACGCGGCGTCCCTCCTCTCGTTCCTTAAAGCAGAGATAAAGGCCAACAAACATCGGTCCCATCAAGATGCCGAAGGGAACTACCGAACTGATCAGAATGGCGAGAAATGTCATCGCGACGAAGAGCCAATATTGGTCACCCATCAAGGCCAACGATCGTTTGTACAGATCGATCGGGTTGATTGAAATCTGGCGAGGAGAGTTCGGGTCTGTACCGATGCGACTCTGCATGGGTTCGTACGGGTTGAACTGGCTCATTGTGATTTCTTTCTGAGTTGAGACTGGGTTTTATTTCTAGAACGTAGTTATCTTTCCGAGACGTGAAATGTCTGTATTCCGTGAAGGCGCCTAGAAAATTACTCTGTGTAACCGCAAGCACAGGCGTTATCTCCAGAGTGTCGTCGATTCCGCATTGCGATACAATACCCTACTTCGTGGCAACCCTACTTCGTGGCACGCATGTTTACCGTGTTTGACTGATCGCAGAAAGGGGAGCAGGCCTTATGGATCGCGTTCGAGATCCTTTTGCAGCAGGGTTTTGTGACAGATCTCGTTTCCACCGAAGAGGAATCCACCGTTGAGAAATGCAGTGTTCGTAAGTATCGAAGGGCTCGGTACCAATTTAGTCGGAGCCTACGGCAATAGTGTTTGTCCGACACCGAGTATGGACAAATTGTCGTCGCAAAGTGTCGTACTGGATCAATTGTGGGCCGATTCCACCTCGCCATCCGAGGTCTTACTCTCGTGGTGGACCGGGCAACATCGACTTCAACAGAATCAGCCGATCGCTGGTTATTGTCGCTGGAGAGAAGTGCTGGCAGGGTCACTGTTGGTGACAGATTGCCCTACGGTGGCAGAGCAAGAAATGGAAGTATTTGATCGTATCCTATTGGTAGAAGAAGAATCGGACGATACGCAAAAGCAGTTCGAGCAATTGGTAGAAGCGGCGGTTGGCGAATGGACGGACCATGTGGCGGAGTATCCTGTTCTGTGGATCCACTCCAAGGGGCTGTCGGGACGATGGGATGCACCTTATGAGTACCGCATGGTGATGTGTGACGAAGGGGATCCTGAGCCTCCAGAGGGAGTAGAGCCGATGGAGTTAGTCGTGACAGATTCCACCGACCCCGATGAAGTTTTCCAGATTGCATGCGCCGTCGGCGGTCAAGTGATATCCATGGACCAAACGATGGGTGAACTAGCGGATTCGATTCGCGAAATGAATCTTGAAAGCGAGTGTCTCCTAGCGATCACCGGGGTCTGTGGTTACCCATTGGGAGAGCATGGGCGAGTGGGAGGAAGCGAAAGGCAATTGTATGCCGAGACCCTTCACGTTCCGTGTTTCTTGCGATTTGGAGACCTGCTTCCATTGGGAGTTCGCATTCCTGAGATACTGCAACCGCACGAGGTAGGCTCGTTGTTAAATTGGTGGTTCAACGAGGAAGAAAATCGGGAAAGTGATTCTGAATGTTTGGAGAAGATGCTCGACTTGCCAATCGATTCGGAAGTGAGAGTCGGGGCAGCTATTGCGATAGGTAATAACCAGACGCATGTCACAACACCTTCGTGGTCATGTCGCTTTTCCGGGACACCTGAGAACAAGACCCTTGCCCAACTTTTTGCCAAACCCGACGATCGCTGGGAACAGAACGAAGTCTCCCAACGCGCGACGGTCATGGTGGATAAAATGACCGCGCTTCGCGATCTGCTGATCAAAACCTATCGCGAATCGAACGACCCACCAAGTACAATCAACTGGGTGGATGATTCATTGATCCAATTGCATCGCTAAACAGGGGAGTAAAACGGGATGGCTGCTTCGATGACATGTTTGTGTCGATGGTTGATAGCATGCGTGAGCGCTGGTTCTGCATTCGCGATCGCGGACGATTTTCCGGCAGTTTACAACTCGGAAAAGGACAAAAGCCTTCAGCCGATGGATCCTGCGGAGGCGGCATCCAAAATGAAGCTGCCGACAGGATTTCGGGCATCCTTGTTTGCTGCCGAGCCAGATGTTCAGAATCCTATCGCCATGAATTGGGACGCACGAGGTAGGCTTTGGGTTGCCGAAAACTACACATACTCCGAACGGGCAAAACGATTTGACCTTTCTTTGCGAGATCGAGTTGTCGTCTTTGAAGACAAAAACAATGACGGGAAATCCGACACTCGCCATGTGTTTCATGATCAATTGCAAATGCTGACGAGCGTGGAGATTGGACGGGGCGGAGTTTGGCTCATGTGCCCACCGAACTTACTGTTTGTTCCCGATGCGAATGAAGATGCTATTCCTGACGGGCCAGCTAAAGTGGTACTCGATGGATTCTTTGTGGCTCAGGACAACTATCACAACTTTGCTAACGGCCTAAAGTGGGGGCCTGACGGTTGGTTGTATGGCCGATGTGGGCACTCGTGTCCAGGAAACGTTGGGGTTCCGAATGCTCCGCTGCAACAACGTGTTCCGATCGACGGTGGTATTTGGAGGTACCATCCGGAACGAGCGGTATTTGAAGTCCTCTGCCATGGGACCACCAATCCGTGGGGACACGATTGGGATCGCAATGGTGAGCTTTTCTTTGTGAATACCGTCATCGGGCATCTATGGCACATGATGCCAGGTGCGCATTTGAAGGAATCGTTTGGCGAGAGCATGAATTCCAGTGTTTACGAACGGTTGGACATGATCGCCGATCATTATCATTTTGATACCAAGGGAAATTGGTCCGACGGTCGCGATGGTAAGGCGAACGAATTCGGCGGCGGGCATGCTCACATCGGAGCAACGATCTGTTCGGCAAAGCATTGGCCAAACGAATACCAAGGGCGGCTGTTTACGTTGAACATGCATGGATTGAGAGCTAACGTTGAACGATTGGAGCGATTCGGGGCTGGCTTTGCCGGACGGCATGAACCTGATTTTTTGATCGCCCAAGATCCTTTTTTTCGAGGCATGGACCTCAACTTTGGGCCTGATGGCAACATGTTTGTCATCGATTGGAGCGACACGGGGGAGTGCCACGAACAAACGGGTGTTCATCGCACCAGCGGACGTATTTTCAAGATTTCTTACGGCGACGCTCAACCACCAGCTCCAATTGCTAAGCCCGCATGTATCGATGGGGATGGTGTATTGCAAACGATGTGGCGAGAATTCCGAACGGGGCAAGTAACACGCGATGCGTTAAAGAAGAAACTACTGCATGATGACGAGGGTGTTCGGGCGTGGGCTATACGACTCCTCAGCGATGCGTGGCCGCTCGATACGATTGTTGGTCCATCGCCGCATGCTACGTACCCACAGGAACACGAGACGCTTCGCGAGTTCGACCAATTAGCTCGCAACGATCCATCGTCGTTGGTGCACCTCGTTCTAGCCAGCACGCTGCAACGGATGCCTGTGGAATCGCGGCCGCAATTAGCGATCTCGTTGGTAAAGCACGCGCGCTACGCGAATGATCGAGACCTGCCCATGCTGGTGTGGTTTGGATTGATCCCGGTTGCGGACACGGATCCGAGTGGATTGATCGAGGTCGCGAAAGCTAGCGAGTGGCCATCTCTCGTGCGTTGGATCGCGCGTCGCATCGGATCCGATTGCGAGAAACGGCCAAAGGAATTAGAGTCGTTGCTAAATTCGACCGCAACTCGACCTGACGCGATTCGCGAGCAAGTGCTCCGGGGAATGTTGGAGGCATTTCGTGGAAGACAAAAAGTAACCCAGCCTTCGGCTTGGGATGCCTATGTAAAAGGTTCGATGTCTACATTGTATCCCGAAATGGTGCGCGAGCTCGGTACTGTTTTCGGAAATGGTCGCGCGATGGATGAGATTAGAAATATTGTCAGGGACAATAAAGCTGAAATGAAGATTCGGCAGCGTGCGCTGACAACTCTTATTGAAGCAAGACCTGATGATCTTCGCGAACTTTGCGAATCTCTCCTGGATGTGCGTGTCTTGAACGGAACTGCCTTGCAAGGTTTGAGTTTGTCGCACGATCCGTCCGTCGCTCAAAAGATCGCTCGCAAATACAAACGGTTCCAACCCGAAGATAGGCCTCGCGTAATCGAAGTCTTGGTTTCGAGAGTTGCATTTGCCAATGCAATGCTGGATGTTCTAGATTCCAAAGATAATCCGATTGGGTTAACGGACATTACTCCTTTTCATGTTCGCCAACTTCGAACGTTGGGGGACGCCGTACTCAATGTTCGTATTGCCAAATCATGGGGAGAGCTTCGCGATTCCCCAGCAGAAAAACAGGCTGCTATTGCTACAGAGAAACAAACACTATCACCCGAGGTTTTGGCTAAGGCGGATCTTGCAGCGGGTAGAGCGTTGTTTGAAAAGACATGCTCTCAGTGTCACATGCTGTATGGCTCGGGGGCGAAGATCGGTCCAGACTTGACAGGCTCGCAACGCTCGAATTTGGACTATTTGCTCGAGAACATTCTCGATCCAAGTGCGGTTGTCGGCAAAGACTATCGGATGACTTTGGTACAAACGAACGACGGTAGGACGTTGAGTGGGTTGGTCGTCTCGAACGATGGCAAGATCCTAGTTCTGCAAACGCAAACAACGAAGGAGACAATCGCATTCTCTGAGATTGACCAGATGAAAGAAACGAATCTTTCTTCGATGCCAGACGGACTGCTCAATGGGTTGAGCCATGACCAAGTGCGAGATTTGATTGGTTACTTGATGCACCCCAACCAGGTTGCGATAAAGGCGGGTGGCGGGTGAGATGCCACGCCTCCAGCGTTCCGAACCCTTCGGGCCTCTTGCAAGATAGCAAATTCAATAAAAAAACGGTCCGTTTGGCAGTTCGCCATCGAGGGCGATAGAGAGGCTGCCAAACGGACCGCATGATTTAGGCTTTTGCTGAAATCGAACGGTACAAGTCTTTGATTCCGGCTAGACTACCAAATCGGCCTCGTCTCGACCCGGAGATGGAACCCAGTACTTGCCGTCCTTATCTGGTTGCAATGGAGCTTCGCGCTGGAAGGTGTCCATGGCGTCGGTGTTCGCGAGAGATACTTTGCTGTTGATGCAATCATCCCACTTGAGCATCTTGCCCGTGTAAGTGGCCATTCGGCCCATGATGGCGGTCATGGTGCTGTACGCACCGTAATCACCTTCGTTGGGGATAACGCCATTACGGATCGTTGCGAACAAATCCACATGCTCTTTTGCGTGCCCTTGTTCGTTTGCGGGTGCTTTCCAGATTTCCTTGTTGTTTTTGTCGTAGATCTTACCTGCGTTGATTTCGCACCAGCCATTTGAACCGTGAGCAAACTCTTTGACCGCATTCCAGCAACCAGGAATTTGACGGCAATGGCTGATCATCTTGGTGCCATTGGCGTAGGTGTATTCTACGAAGTGGTTGTCGTAGATTTGCCCCACATCGGTTCGGAACTGTCGCCCCCCTGATCCTTGTGCTTCGACGGGATGACCGTCCATCAGCCAATTGATCACGTCAAGGTTGTGGATGTGTTGTTCGCAGATATGGTCACCGCAAAGCCAGTTGAAGTGGTACCAATTGTGGATCTGATACTCGAGTTCGGTTTGTTCTGGCAACCGATTCTTTTGCCAAAGACTTCCTTGGTTCCAATAGGCTCTGGCCAAAACGATATCGCCGATCGCACCATCGCGCAGTTTCTCGATGGTTGCACGGTAACCGGATTCGTGCCGACGTTGAAGTCCGACAGCGACCGCCAGTTTTTTTTCCTTGGCGATTTTGTTCGCTTCGAGAACTCGTCGAACTCCTGGAGCGTCTGTGGCTACGGGCTTTTCCATGAATACGTGCTTTCCAGCTTTCACGGCCGCTTCGAAGTGTATTGGACGAAACCCAGGAGGGGTCGCCAAGATCACAAGGTCTACATCGCTTTCGAGCAGTCGTTTGTAGGCGTCAACTCCGACGAACTTTCGGTCTTCGAGGGCAACGAGTTTTTCGTGCTTTTTCGAAATCGACTTTAGCGATTCCGTCATTCGATACTCAAAGGGATCTGCAACTGCAGTCAGTTTGAGTCGGTTTGACTCGCTGTGGGTATCGAGGGCTTGGGTAGCAGCCCCGGTTCCACGACCACCGCAGCCGACGAGACCGATCTTGATTTCGCCGCTATCGAACGTGTGTGCTGCGCGACTGATCGGGAGAGAAGCTGCTGCAGTCACGCCTGCCGCAATCGCACCACCCGTTTGGAGGAACGCACGTCTGGTTTCGTTTTCGTTGTTAGGTTGCTGGCTCATAATGAAAGTCGATCTGAGGTTTGTACTATGGCGCTCAAGTGCTGTGGCGCTCTACGAGTGGTTAAAAATTTTTATCGAAAAAATACAAAACATACTACGGAGAGGAGGGGGCTGGTGCTCCACGATGACCTGGCGACCGTGGAGGACGATCGCTTGAGGAGTCGAAGAGTGGTTGGTTGTCAGGCCAACATGGAGCACCGGCAGGTTCGCCACCATTCAAGGAATTTTAAACGCCCGAAAGGTTAGCTAAGGGCGGCTAACCGCCACCCAAGAGGAATATAGTCCGTCGGGATCAATTCTGCAACCCTTTGAGCTCTGGAAGAAATAGGCCTTGAGAAGCGAGGTTTCTGCCGATAACTTGCTGCCGAGTCTTGGTTTAAGAATGTTTTACGCGGATTGAGCCCCATTTATGCACAAGTATCGAACCCACAACTGCAACCAGCTTCGACTATCCGACGTTGGCCACGCCGTTCGCCTCTCCGGTTGGGTTTTTCGTGTTCGGGATCACGGGAATCTGTTGTTTGTCGACTTGAGAGATCATTATGGGCTGACACAGGTCGTTATCGACAAGGACAGTTCTGCCTTTGCGTTGATCCAGGGAGTCAAGTTGGAGTCCGTGATCCGAGTCGACGGGAAAGTACTTGCCAGGAAAGCAGATCAGATCAATGCGAATCTTCCGTCCGGTGAGATCGAAGTCCGCGCCGAGGAGATCGAACTCATGTCCGAGGCTGCAGAGTTGCCGTTGCCGGTGGCTGGCAACGCGGAGTATCCGGAAGAAATCCGACTTCGGAATCGATTCTTGGATTTGCGACGTGAGAAGCTTCACGCCAACATCGTTTTGCGCAGTCAGGTGATTGCTAGTTTGCGCCGGCGGATGATCGATCAAGGGTTCACCGAGTTTCAAACTCCGATCTTGACCGCATCCAGTCCGGAAGGGGCGCGAGACTTTTTGGTTCCCTCTCGATTGCATCATGGCAAGTTCTACGCGTTACCACAAGCACCTCAGATGTTCAAACAACTGCTGATGGTTGCGGGATTTGATCGTTACTTTCAAATTGCTCCATGCTTCCGAGACGAAGACGCACGGGCAGACCGATCTCCGGGCGAGTTCTATCAGCTCGACTTTGAGATGAGCTTTGTGACTCAAGAAGATGTCTTCAATGCAATCGAACCCGTATTGCATGGCGTCTTCGAGGAGTTCAGTGGTGGCAAACAAGTGACGCCGCCACCGTTTCCTAGAATTGCGTTCAAAGAATCGATGTTGAAGTACGGTAGCGATAAGCCTGACCTTCGGAATCCAATTGTCATTTCGGATGTCACCGAAGTCTTCCGAGGTGGTGGTTTCGGTGTGTTTGCGAAGGCGATCGAAGAAGGATCCGTGGTCCGAGCGATTCCTGCCCCAGGTGCAGGGGTTCGAGCTCGCAGCTTCTTTGATGGTACCAATCAATGGGCCAAAGACGAAGGATTTGCAGGTCTTGGATACATCAACTTCAAAGGTGGTGAAGGTGGTGGCGGTGTCGCAAAGAACTTGGGCCCAGAGCGAGTCGCACAACTCGTGGCACAGATGCAACTGGGGCCGGACGACGGCGTATTCTTTGCGTGTGCGAAGCCGAACGTTGCAGCCAAACTCGCGGGACTTGCGCGGACACGCGTTGGACAAGAGCTCGATTTGATAGAGAAGAACACCTTCAAATTTTGTTGGATCGTAGACTTCCCGATGTTCGAATGGGATGAGTTGGAGCAGAAGGTGATCTTTAGTCACAATCCGTTCTCGATGCCTCAAGGAGAGATGAATGCGTTAGAGACCCAGAACCCGTTGGACATTCTGGCATTTCAGTATGACATTGTTTGCAATGGGATCGAATTGTCGTCGGGTGCGATTCGAAATCATAAGCCTGAGATCATGTACAAAGCGTTTGAGATTGCGGGTTATGCACAAAGCGTCGTCGATGAACAATTCCGCGGTATGATCACTGCATTCAAGTACGGTGCTCCGCCTCACGGAGGGTCGGCACCTGGAGTGGATCGAATCGTGATGCTTCTAGCGGACGAGCCAAACATTCGGGAAGTGATTTTGTTCCCAATGAATCAGAAAGCCGAAGACTTGATGATGGGTGCCCCGTCCGAAGTGAGTCCAAAGCAGCTTCGAGAGCTGGGAATCCGCTTTATCGGCGACACGAAGCCACAATCCTAAGGATGCCGGGTTTAGCAAAGCTCGGCCTTACAAAGTCTTGAAACGAGATTACTCGGAATGGTTTCCAGACGGATACCACAGTAACCAAGGCAAAGTGCTTCTGCTCGTGATCGAACGCCATTGGAATTGCTTTTCAGTGGTTTGACCACGAATAAATCGAATGACACGAATAAGAATGCGTCATGGCAAGGATTCGTGCGATTCGCTCTATTCGTGGTCCAAAAAAGGAGCTCCCTGGCCACCATCCCATGTCGACATTCGACATGGTGATGCAAACATCGCGACCATCAAACTGGTACTGGCTATGATCCCACGTGGGCAAGCCACGAGGTAATCGGACTCGCTTCGCTTTTTGGATGGCTTCGCCAGAGTACAATACTCTCGGGCAACGGACGAAGATTTCTCTTAGAGTTATCCAAGTACAGTGGAGTGCTAGGGGCGGTGCTGCCACATACCCGATTCCATGGGGACAGTTTTTCTACATCGACCGTTCGTCGCAAAGAGTAACATGTGAATTGCGTTGTCGATTGTGCTATAATGAAATACTAGTAGATCGTAGTCGGGTTATTGTGTTTCCCAAATGGATGTGTTTCCATGAATTCAGATTGTCGCTGGAATCATCCGAGTCTCCCTAGGCGCGCCGCAATCCAAGCGGGTTCTATCGGCATACTCGGTTTGGGTATGAACCACTTGGCTGGCTTGAGGCAGGTGCAAGGTTCTCCTGCCAACGCAACGTTTGGCAAAGCCAAGTCATGTATCTTCATCTTTCTCTCTGGCGGATTGTCGCAGCATGATAGCTTTGACATGAAGCCCGATGCACCCGAGAACATTCGAGGGGAGTTCAAACCGATTCCGACCAAGACGGCTGGGTTGCAAATTTGCGAACATCTTCCCATGTTGGCGGACCGGAGTGAGAAGTGGGCGTTGTGTCGTTCGTTGACGCATGGTTCGAACGACCACTCGGCCGCGCATCACATCATGTTGACGGGGCAATCTCAGTTGCCAACGGGATTTAATCCCAACGGATCAAGCCGAACCGATCGACCCTCGATCGCTGCGCTAGCGGGCTATGCTACCAAGACCAGAAACAATCTGCCGACCGCCGTCGTGCTCCCTGAACGCTTGGTGCACAATTCAGGCCGAGTCATCCCTGGCCAGCATGCGGGTGAAATGGGAGCGCAGCATGACCCTTGGTGGATCGAGGCTTCGCCCTTTCACAACATGTCGTACGGTGCATTCCCTGAATATGACTTCGACCATCAAGATCGAGGCAATGCAGACAATCGATTGTTTCAAGCACCGCAAGTGTCGCTTCCCGAAGGCTTGGGATTGAAGGAAATCAACGGTAGGCTTCAACTGCTGGAGACACTCAAGCAGCAACAGTCGAAACTAGCTAGTTATGCGGAGACTCAATCCTTTGATCGATTTCGTCAAAGTGCGATTTCATTGTTGACGGAGAAATCGATCCAAGGGGCGCTGGATGTTACACGGGCTGAAGATGCCGACTTGGAACGTTATGGACGAAACTCGTTCGGATGGTCATTGCTCATGGCTCGTCGATTGGTCAAAGTAGGGGTCAATCTGGTTCAAGTCAACTTGGGAAACAATGAGACGTGGGACACACATGGCAATGCGTTCCCTCATTTAAAGGATGCCTTGTTCCCGCCAACCGACAGAGCATTGTCTGCGTTGCTGGACGATTTGGATTCCACTGGCGAATTGGATGAGACGCTAGTGGTGATGGCAGGCGAGTTTGGTCGAACGCCACAGATCTCGCTTCTTCCGTCGCATTACAAGTTACCAGGACGCGATCACTGGGGTGCAGTTCAGTCTGTATTGTTCGCAGGTGGTGGGATTCGAGGTGGAAACGTCGTCGGCAAGTCCGACTCAAAAGGTGCATACCCAGCGGAGCAGCCAGTGAAGCCTGAGAATTTTGCAGCCACGATTTATCATGCGCTCGGCATTGCCCCCACCGCCGTTTGGCATGATGCAACCGAACGACCTCATTCCATTTACTACGGCGAACCGATCGCAGGTTTGTGATTCGGTCATCTCACAAAACTGCTACTGGTGTTGCTACATCGGTTACAATGTTGACTCCCTCCTTTACTTCCTGCCAGGATCCGAGCTCATGCTTTCCTTTCATCATTCCGCACCCAAGCATGGTGCAACATTGTGTGATGGGTTCTCGCGTCGCGAGTGGATGAGAATTGGTGCGCTAAGCTCCTTCGGACTAGGGTTGCCACAGTGGATGCAATCTCGTTCGCATGCGGTAGCTCCAATGATTGCGAATTCCAATAGTGCTTCCTTTGGAAAAGCAAAATCATGTATCGTACTGTTCCTGCTGGGAGGTCCGCCGCAGCATGAAACATGGGATCCCAAGCCCGATGCTCCGAGCGAGGTTCGTGGAGAGTTGGGTACGATTGCTTCGGCAACCCCTGGACTTCGTGTCGGCGCGTTGATGCCGATGACTGCCAAGCTTACCGATCGCATCGCAGTCCTTCGCGCGATGGCAACCGATGACAACGCGCATTCCTCCAGCGGTTACTGGATGTTGACGGGTTATCCTCATTCCCCGAAGAACAGCGAGAACGCGTTGCCCGGCGCACCGAATGATTGGCCCAGCACCGCCGCCGTCGTCAGGCACTTGAAGGGGGATGCAAAAAGTCTGCCAGGCTCCGTCCGATTGCCGGAAGAAATCTGGAACACCGGCAAAATTCTTTGGCCTGGTCAAGATGCAGGATGGCTTGGGGAACACGCTGACCCTTGGTTAGTGAATTGTGAACCTCACAAGAAAGATTTCAGAGTTCCTACCATCGCATTGCCTGCGGATATGTCTACCGACCGATTGTTGGCCCGGAGATCGCTTCAGCAAAGCATGAATCGCAGTCTCGATGCGTTGCATGCCAGTTCTTCGGCGCAACGTTGGGCGGCATGGCAGAGCAAAGCAATCGACCTACTTCAGAGCAATGCGGCGCAGCAAGCGTTTGCAATCGATCGAGAATCACCAGAGACGCGCGAACGCTATGGCTCCAATCGCTTCGGTCAAAGTGTATTGATGGCTCGTCGGCTAGTAGAGGCTGGTGTATCGTTGGTTCAAGTGAATTGGACGCGCGGCGAAACGGACGAAGATGTTGCACCCGCTTGGGATACCCATGCCAAGAATACGCAGCGGCTGAAGAGTGCGTTGATGCCGCCGATGGATCAGGCGTACTCGGCATTGCTTGAGGATCTGGAGAAACGCGGCATGTTGGATGACACTTTAGTGGTTTGGATGGGTGAGTTTGGTAGGTCGCCCAAAATCAATGCGGCGGGTGGAAGAGACCACTGGGGGCATGTTTTCTCTGCGGCATTGGCCGGTGGTGGAGTTCAAGGTGGAGCCGTTTACGGCCAATCCGACAGGCAAGGAGGCTACCCACTCGAAGGCCGCGTCGAACCCCAAGACTTGACCGCTACGATCTATCATTGCTTGGGATACTCACCAGATACCGAGATTCGAGATCGATTCAACCGACCGCTTGTGATCAGCAAAGGCCGTCCGATCCAACAGATTTTGACGTAAGACCGTTTTGGACCTTGGCCGGGTGGGCCATGCACCGCAAGGTGCATACGGATGACTGACCATGAGCGAACGTCTTCGACTGGGCACTAATACGAGCACGAAGATCCGAGGTGTTTTGATGCCGGCTTTGTGCCACAGGAACCTGGGAAATGAACCTTGCGCGACCAGTCGGACAAGCCGACTTGGGGGCGGTTTGCAACTTCTCGTACGCTGGCTAGCAGCTAACCGTACGCTCCAGTTGGGACGAGCCAACTGGGGGCGTGAAGGCAAGCTGCCGCATGTCGGACCGCGTTGCGACTTTCCCGATGACTTGGTCCTGGCCTTGTGGTAGAATGAATGCCCCACCATCGCGGTTGTTGCTGCGGTTCCCATTCGCAATCCCACCAGAGAAGCTCTTCCGATGCCTACCTTTCGAGACAAGGCGTTTCAGCCTTCCGTCCTGCAAGATCGACGTCGTTTTCTGCAAGCGACTTCCGTTGGCAGTCTCGGTGTAGGAATCACGAGCAGCCTCACGCAGTCTGCGATGGCATCCGAGGTCCGAGCGAAACCGGCCAAAGCATGTATCTTTATGTTCATGTGGGGCGGACCAAGTCAGTTGGATACGTTCGACCTAAAGCCCAACGCGCCGAGCGAAGTCCGTGGATCGTTTCAGCCGATCTCGACGCGTATTCCCGGGATGCAAATCTGCGAGCACTTTTCGAAACTCGCTCAACACACCGACAAAATTGCATTGATTCGATCGTTGACGCACGACGACCCGGCTCACTTATCGAGCGGGCATGCAACAGTGACGGGACAATTAGCTCCAGTGCTCAATAGCGACGCCACGCCGCCTAGCGACAAAGACTCGCCTCATATCGGAGCGCTCCTATCCAAGTTTCGTCCGAGCCAATTGGGCATGCCGACGTTTGTTACTTTGCCTTGGAAAGTGTTTCATCCCGCTGCACCGGGGGGCGAAGCACCGGGGCAACATGGCGGTTGGTTGGGCTCGCGTCACGATGGGCTATTGCTAACCGGGGATCCGAATGCCAAAGATTGGAAGGCCGGCGCATTGACTCTTCCGTCGGACATGTCGGTGGAACGAATGCAAGCTCGCTATCAGCTTCTTCGCACACTCGATCGACAGCGCCCTAATGGTTCAAGCTCGACGATGGGCCCGTTGGTTGATCATCAGTCGATTGCTTTTGAGTCGGTCACTTCGAGCCAAGTTCGGAATGCTTTCGATCTGTCGCGTGAACCCGATAAAATTCGCGACCAATACGGCCGCAATATTCATGGTCAATCGGTATTGATGGCTCGTCGATTGGTCGAGCACGGGGTCCCTTTGGTGTCCGTCAATTGGCATAACGATGGTCGCAATTTTTGGGATACGCACGGCAACAATTTCAATCGACTGAAAGATGACTTGATTCCTCCAGCAGATATGGCCCTCTCTGCATTGCTCGAAGATTTACAGCAGCGCGGCATGCTCGAAGAGACGTTGGTTGTGTGGGTTGGAGAGTTTGGACGCAAACCGCAGATCACGCCGAACAATGCGGGCCGAGAGCATTGGCCTTATTGCTACAGCGGATTGATGGCAGGAGGTGGCATTCGCGGCGGTGTCGTCTATGGCGAGAGCGACGCGACCGCATCTTATCCGATCACGAACCCGGTTAGCCCATTAGATTTTGGAACCACGATCGTGCATGCGTTGGGCATTCCAATCGATGCGAAGCTACACGATCGAGAGAACCGACCTCACAATGCCACGTCTGGTAAAATCATTGAATCGTTATTTGGTTAGCCAAGTGACTTAAACTGATTACGTAACTCCACCATGCATCTCCCACCCCTCGACAAAGCCTTTCCCTACTGAAGGATCACAACAACATGACTCAACCCAAGTATGGTTTCGATCGTCGAGGTTTTCTGCGAATGGGGATCGCGGGTGTCACGGGATCCACGTTGCCGATTTCGATCGCTCGCAGCGAGAACGCAAACAATGCAACCCAGACCGGCAAAGGCAAAGCGAAATCGGTTCTGCTCGTTTTGCTAAGTGGTGGACCTAGTCAATTGGATACGGTCGATCCGAAACCAGAAGCTCCAGCAGAGATTCGTGGTGAGTTTGGGACGATCGGCACGACGATACCTGGCGTCTCTATCTGTGAACACTTGCCAAGAATGGCGAAGCAAACCGACAAATGGGCGTTGGTCCGAACGCTGGCGCACAGAGAGCACAACCATTTGCTCGCAACCCACATTGCGTTGACAGGTCGCCCCTGTCCGATACCCCGTGGTGCAAGTGATTTGGATCGTGTCGAGACACGTAACGACTTTCCGAACTTGGCATCTGCCTTGAGCTACGTGCGACCACTTCAAAATGGAATACCCACGGGCGTTTCGTTGCCAAACTACTTGATCGAGGGACCATTGACTTGGCCTGGTCAGCATTCAGGCTTCCTCGGTCCCAAATTTGATCCGTGGCAAATCCAAGCGGATCCGAACGACAAGAATTTTCGGATGGATGCTCTCCAATTGCGAGAGGGTATAACATCCGATCGATTGTTGTCACGCAGAAAATTGCTGGATCAATTTCATAAGAATGGCAATCAACATTCCGGTCCCGAATCGATCTCGTTTCGAGAGCAACAACAATCGGCTTTCGATCTTCTCACGTCGGGCAAACTGGTAGACGCATTTGAGATCAACCGCGAGTCGGATGCGGTACGAGATCGCTACGGACGGAACAAATTCGGTCAGTCTTTGTTGCTATCTCGCAGACTCGTGGAAGCAGGAGTTCCGATCGTTCAGGCGACGATGGGGATTGTGCAAACATGGGATACGCACACCGACAATTGGGGCAAGCTGAAGAACAAACTACTTCCGCAACTCGATCAAGGGTTGGAGGCATTGATGGAAGATCTTTCAGCCTCCGGGTTGTTGGATCAGACTCTTGTGGTCGTGATGGGAGAGTTTGGCCGTACTCCCAAAATCTCAACATTGCCAGGGGAAACGTTGCCAGGCCGAGACCATTGGGCTCATGCTTACTCGGGGCTCTTTGCAGGTGCAGGGGTCATGGGGGGACAAGTGATCGGTCAAACTGATGCTAGGGCTGCGTATCCTGTCACTCGTTCGTGGTCTCCTGCCGATATCTGTTCGACATTGTTCAATGCATTGGGCGTAGAACATGATGTCACGATTTACGACCCGCTTCAACGACCGCATCATCTGTTGAACGGTTCGATTATTCATCCATTGTACACGGGGCGAAGCTCATGAACGATTTGAACATTTCAGCAGCATCGCTCAAACTCCGGCAAGTACCGCCGCAAGGGTTACGACGTAACGCGATGTTCGCTTGTGTTGTCGTATTGCTATTGAGTTCGCAAACTGCATTCGTGTCTCGTGTGTCCGCCCAATCGATCACAGCATTACAACCTACCTCGTGTCAACCTGGTGTTCCGGCCAAGTTGAAGATTCGCGGGAGCAAACTGCCCAACGATTTACGAGTAGTCTCGCATCGTAAAGAGGTAAAGGTCGCCATCGAAAAAGGGAGCGATACCGAAGCGACACTTGTGGTCGAAGTCCCGAGCGATACAAAACCTGGTCCCTTGGGATTATGGTTTGCAACTGCTAGTGGGCCGTTGACCAGCAAGGTAGTGTTGATCGATGAGCTGGCGACGGTGATCGATAATGGCAACAACCACTCGGTAGCAACAGCTCAGTCCGTGAACACACTCAGCGCGGTGGATGGCTCCAGCGATGGCACGAAATCGGACCACTATCGATTTCACGTCGAAGCGGGACAACGGGTTGCGTTCGAGGTTCTCACACAAGCGATTCATTCCAAAATGGATCCGATGGTGAGATTGCTTCACCCCGATGGTCGCGTATTGCATGTGGCGGATGATGATTCGATCGGACCAGATTGTCGATTTAGTTATACGTTTGCGGAATCAGGCGATTACATCCTGCAAGTGGGGGAGAGCCACTATGTTGCGGGAGGCGAGTATCATCTACGGATCGGCGACTTCCCTATTGTTCATCACGCTTTTCCGTTGGCAGTTCGCCAGGGAGAGAGTGTCAAGGTCGGCTTTACCGGTCCTGATGCATCGTCGGTTGTTGCCTCAGAGGTTGCGTCCCACTCTTCAACGAATACATCTTCGTCGAATAGTCAATTCTTGAATGTTCCCTCGCGATTTGCCGATGGCCGATCTGCTTCTTGGGGAACGATTGTCGCTAGCCCGTTTCCGCAACATATGGAATCGGTTGCGGTAAACTCTGCAGAGAAACAGAATACCGAATTGGCTAAGCAAGTCATTGATGTGCCGATGGGAATCAGCGGTCGATTGGAACATCAAGGGGAACGGGACAGCTATTGGTTGCGAGGTACGAAAGGGCAAGTGTTGCGATTCGCCTCTCGGACACGAAGCTTGGGTTGCGCCACGATGTTGCAAATGTCGCTATGGAGTTCTGCTGGTGCGAAGCTTGCGGAGACACCTGTCAACGAATCGGATGAATGGAGCTTTGATGCTACGCTTCCGGAGGATGGCGAGTATCGACTGGAGGTAGGTGACTTACTGAAGCGAGGTGGAACGGAGTATGGTTATTGGGTTGAAGTGATTCCTTCAGGTGGTTTTTCCATCGCGATCAAGGCGGATGCCAAAGGAAGGCAAGCCTTTCCGATCGAAGAGTCCACGGGTGGGTGTGTTGTGGACTTGCAGATCGCACGCTTCGGATACGAAGGAGAGATCGAACTCAGTTTAGGTGAGGGAGTCGATGGTCTTAGACTATTGAACCCTCGCATTGCGAAGGGAGCAAAACAACATCGTGCGATCATCCTTGTCCAAGAAGGTTGGAAGCATGGTGATTTTCAATTATTGCAATTGCGAGGCCATGCGGTTGGTAACGAGAGAATCGCTTGCGAAGTTTCGAGCGCGGCACTTCGACGGGTTCTCGAACCTCATGTCCTGAGTCCTGAAAAATTTGCGGACGGGCTTCTGACGATGGCGGGCACGAACAAATCGCCGAGTGTGTTTGAGATTGTTCCAACCAGCAAAATCTTGTTGGACCGAGCTGCCAAAACGCATGAAGCCACGGTTCAAGTAAAGCGATTGAGCAAAGACTTCAAGGCGGGCGTGTCGCTTGACGGAAGCCAGCTTGCACCAGGTTGGAGTTTGGCTACTAAGGCCGAAAAAGATACTCTCAGTCTGACAATCACTCGGCCTGAAGGGGACACCAAACAATCGAATCGTGAACAGTCACATTTACCAATCCTCGCCTATACAGAGCTACCGGATCGTGTTCGCTGGGAGACGATCTCATTGCCTGTGAATTGGATTGATCGACCTGCCAAGTTAGAAGTTTTTCCTTCGACAATCGAGTTAGAAGGCCCCACTTCTCTGCAACAAATCGTGGTGACTGGATTTGATGCTGCGAACCAACCTCGCGATTGGACGCACGAAATCGCGGTCGTTTCAGCGAACCCTGCTATCGCCAAAGTTCAGAACAACAAAGTGTTCCCTGTCTCCAATGGAGCGACGGAGGTCATTGTCCAAATTGGAGAAACCAAGCAAACGATCCCGGTCAAAGTTTCTAGCTTTGAAAAGAAACGCCCCGTTGCTTTTGAATCCGAAGTCCTCGTCGCGTTATCAAAGCAGGGTTGCAATTCCGGTGCATGCCACGGTTCGCCAAGCGGAAAGGGAAGCTTCCGATTGTCGTTGCGCGCCTTTGATCGTGTTCTCGATGAGCTTACCATCATTCGCGAAGATTTTGGTCGACGGGTGAATCCGATCGAGCCCGATCAAAGCTTGTTGATGCTCAAGCCGATGATGAAAGTGACCCACGGTGGCGGTAAAGTTTTGAGCAAAGACGATGTCGCTTATAAGATCTTGCGAGATTGGATCGCAGAAGGATCCCATGCAGATCCGGCTGGCACTGCTCGTTGCGTGCGGCTTGAGGTTTATCCGAATACAAAGCGTGTTCTGAAACGGACGGCGGGGACGCAGCAAATTTCTGCAACGGCTCATTTCGCAGATGGAGTGAAAAGAGATGTGACACAGATTGTCTCCTTCGATAGCACCAATACCGAAGTTGCCACCGTCGATAAGAATGGTTTGGTCACTCCTCGTAATCGCGGCGAGACAGTTATTCTGGTTCGGTACTTGGAACACATCGAGTCTGTTCCGTTGATGTTTGTAGACGATGTGCCGGGTTTCGAATGGAGCCAACCCACATCGAAGAACTACATCGACGAATTGGTGAATGCCAAACTGAAGCAACTCCAATATTTGCCCGCCCCGACGTGTAGCGATTCTGCATTTTTGCGTCGCGTGTACATGGATGTGATCGGCATATTGCCTACGATTGATGAGACCAACGCATTCCTCGCAGATAGCAGTCCGGACAAACGGTCCAAGCTGATCGACAAACTATTGGAGCGCGAAGAGTATCCAAAGTACTGGGCACTCAAATGGGGTGACTTGCTCAAGATGACGAGCAAGCTTGTGGGTGCTGATGGCGTCTACAAATACCACCGATGGGTCGAGGCTGCTATTCGATCGAATATGCCATACGATCAGTTTGCTAAGGAATTATTGTCTGCCTCGGGTAGTACGCTTGCCAATCCGGCCGCTAATTTTTATCGAACCTCGACCGACATGAACGAGTGTGTCGAAACAGTTTCGCAAGTATTCTTGGGGGCCCGACTGCAATGTGCGAAATGCCACAACCATCCTTTTGAGCGATGGACTCAAGATAACTATTATGGTCTAGGTGCGTTCTTCAACCGGCTTCAACGAAAAACAAGCCAGCGACCTGGCGAAATGTTCGTCTGGACTGCAGCGACAGGTGAAGTGACTCAACCTCGTACGGGTGAAGTGATGAAACCGTGGCTCCCGCAAGTTGGAAGCATTGAATCGAAGGGAGACGAAGATCGACGTTCCGCATTTGTGTCGTGGTTGGTAGATGTAAAGAATCCTTACTTTGCCAAAATCGAAGCCAATCGGATCTGGAGCCAATTGTTCTCGCGCGGCATCGTCGATCCCATCGACGACTTCCGCGATTCCAATCCTCCCTCGAATGAGTCATTGCTCGAAGCGTTGGCGAAAGACTTTGTGGAAAGTGGATTCGATCGCAAACACTTGATGAAAAGGATTCTTAACAGCGCGACATATCAAGCGAGCAGTGATACGAATACTTGGAACGAGAATGACAAGATGTACTTCTCGCATCAATCACCTCGAATGCATAGCGCGGAGCAGATTTTGGATGCTATCAATCACGTGACAGGATTGAGCCAAACGTTTGCGGGGCTTCCTGCCGATATGAAGGCGACCCACTTGCCAGCACCGGATGTTGCGAAGAATGCCTTTTTGAAGGTCTTTGGCCAACCGGAACGAAGCACTGTTTGCGCATGCGAACGTGCGGAGGATTCAAACCTCGGCATGGCCATCGAGCTCTTTAATGGGCCGCTTGTTTATGAAAAGCTTCGCGATGCCAACAATCGTTTTCGTAAATCGCATGCGGCAGGTCGTTCGCCTCAGGAAGTGATTCGCGAACTGTATCTAGCTGCATTGTGCCGGCAACCAACGGACGCGGAAATGGAAGCTTCGTTGCAACATTGTCAGACACGCGTTGATCTTGCGTCGGGCTTTGAAGACCTCTGTTGGGTTCTTTTGAATACCGATGAGTTCCTTTTTCAACATTGATTTTGCACCCATGGCTTTCCGCTCGCGCGGGAGATTGATCTGAATTGTCTAGATATTTTAAGATTGCCATCGCGTTGTCGCTGAGTTGCTTTGCAGGCATAGGCTTAGCGTCTGAAGGTCAGCCTGTCAGTTTCCGAAATCAGGTGGCAACCATTTTGCTGGAGAATTGTGTAGCTTGTCATGGTCCGAAGAAAGCCGAAGGAGGGTACCGGATCGATACGTTCGATGAGCTACAAAAGCCTGGCGATTCGGGGGTACTACCGGTCGTTTCGAATCCCGTGGCATCGAGTGAATTGTTGCGTCGTATCGCTTCGAAGGACGAATCCGAGCGAATGCCTCCAGAAGCGGAGCCGTTGGCTAAACCGCAAATCGAACTCATCCAACGGTGGATTACAGAGGGTGCCAAGTTCGATGGAGACAAAGGAAATGTTTCTTTGAACATGGTGATACCACCTAGAGCTTATCCCGATCCTCCAGCGACCTATCCCTCGCCGGTACCGATCACGGCGATGGCTTTTTCTCCTGACGGGTCGCAATTGTTGGTGGGTGGGTATCACGAAGTCACCGTCTGGAGCACGGCCGCTGGAACTTTGACTCGACGGATCAAGAATGTTGGCCAGCGAGTGCATGCGATTGTCTTTTTGGCGGACCAAAAGACCATCGCGATCGGTTGTGGCGAGCCAGGCAAGAATGGAGAAGTACGGTTGGTCGACTTCGAATCAGGGAATTTGAAAGGAGTGGTTGGCAGAACGAGCGATGTCGTTTTCGATGTTGCAGTGAGGCCGATAGCTCCGGTAACTGATGCGTCCAATCCGGTGGCTCCCGAGAACGAGATCGCGATCGCTGCGGCGGACGGGATCATTCGTATCGTCAATACCGATACGATGGTAGAAACGCGAGCGATTGCGAATCATGCCGATTGGGTCACTGCTGTAGCGTGGAGCGACGACGGAGCTCGGCTTGCGTCGGCAAGTCGAGATAAATCGGCCAAAGTGTTTGACGCCAAAAGCGGCGAGTTGCTAGTCAGTTACCAAGGGCATGGAGCTGCCGTTCGCGGTATCGCATTTCTTCCTGACGGGAAGCATTTGTTTTCAACTGGTTCCGACAAAAAGATGCACCGATGGGAGACGGAAGGTGCTAAGAAAGTGGCAGAAGTGCCAGTCGGTGGTGAAGCCTTCAAAATGGTACGCGGAGGTCCGTGGGTATTCGTACCCAGCGCGGACCAGCAACTAAGATCCATCACATGGAGCGACAACAAGGTAGCGCAAACAATGTCAGGCTACCAAGACTGGGTATTGTTGCCTGCATATCATGCCGGAACCAATATGATCGCGGGAGGGGCGAATAACGGCGAAGTTCGATTATGGAATGCGACCGATGGCAAGCTCGTCCGCCAATGGATCGCCAAGCCATAGTCGTGTATAGCTCGGCCGATCCGCCTACGCCTTATCTTGCCGATGTTCCTAAACCCCTAAAGTCCCTTTAGAAACCAACCGGTAAAGTCAATCGCGCGGGTTCTGGGTGGTCGTATGTTGGTGACACGCCCGACAATCTCTCGCAATATCCGCTGCTCGAGATCTGTATCGTTTTCGAGTCGAATCCAGCCGAGGGTCAATGGCGCACTCAGTAGTCTATTGTCCGTTCGTGAGAGCGTTCCGTCGTGTCGTGTTGAGGCTGAGCCTTCGGCTGAAAGCAGTGACCGATCGACGTCTTCGATCTCTTTGATGACTTCGACGGCAACACTAAAGCCCTCATTGACCGGTATTACTCGGATTTTGGCAGTACGGCGAATCGTCTGTAGAGTACTTTGCAATCGCTGGTATCCCTCTAGAGCGTCTTTTCTCCATGGTTCCAGGTAGGTGGCACCGACCTGTGGGTGAGTTTCCATGGTACCTTCGATCCACTGCGTCGAGTCTCGAACGGGGCGTTGCTCGATCTTGATGGAAAAATAATCGTCTACCGTGTCAACGATTTGGTTCCAAAGAAACTCGGAGTCTGGCGAGTTCACGGACACGGGATTGGAAAGTAGGGTTTGTTTGTTGAGAGGAATCGATGGTACGGATAGGGTTGATCGATTCAGCGTTTCGCAACCCAAAAACAAAAAAACTAAACCGAGATGTCCAAGGTACTTGATCTGCATAGAAGCCGATCCTAGGTGGATGGTTTCGTTTGCTCAATATCCTTGAGCGATCGACCAAGACGTTTGCGAGAATTCGGAGTGCCTGAGTTGCCGCGCGAAACGCTAGATCCATCGGCTTCGACGGTTTGTCCGATGCCAGGTGCTCCGATGGGCGAATTGCTAAATGACAGCAAAGCTGGATGCAGCTTTCCGGAATCTTCCGGAGTTCCGATCGTTTCTAATGCATCGCTAACGCCTTGGAGCACGGATTGGCGAACTCCATTGCGAATCCATTGAAATAGTCCGAGATTGTTAGCCATGGTTTCATTCCTAGGTGGCGATGGTTCGGGTTTATACGTTTGATGAAACGGACTTTAGCAACTTGACCGACCTGGCTCTAGATGGAATCGGGGGTGTTTTTCTTTGACAAAGCCGCGAAAGTTCAAAGTATTGACACAGCCGACCAAAAGTTAAAGTAGTAGGCACATTCCATGTGCCGTCCACCTAAAATCCCTGCAAATCTTGAAGAGCGGACGGCGCGACGGAGCGTGCCTGCTGCTACTTTTTTTTGTTCTGACTTCTTTAGGTGTGACCTGACGTGTCCATGGGATGCCGATACTGAAGCTCTCGACGATTAGGACTTAGCGACAACCATTTCAAGCTACAGGATGAAGCCATGAGCACGACAGTTGCATTGCAAACAACGGACTCGAGTTTGCCTAGCCTCGCCAGTTACCCTAAGGCATCAGATGCGAAGGGATCGCGTACTGCTCTATTGATTCGTCGAGTTATGCAGCAGATCGACGATCTTGTATTGGTAATCGACTACCGAGACAAAGACGGCACAGTGACCAGACGGGTCGTAAGCCCGATTCGATTTGTAGCCGAGGACCGTTTCCTGGCGCTTTGTTTGTCCCGCGAGGAACCTCGCCAGTTCTACCTGGATCGCTGCAGTAACGTTCGCGTGGATTTAGCGAACAATTACGTTATGCCAGTCGAAATCATGATTTGTGGTGGCTAGTGCGTTATTTTTTGTCTAGCACGAAGCTTTGGAGCGACCACCCTTCTTCTTCGGTATGCATGATGCCGCCGGAAGGCTGGAAATAGGTCCGGATTTCATCGAATGGAGGGAGCTGATTCCCGTTGAGTTTTTGGGCTTGGTCTTTATTCTTGTTTTTGGGATCGAGGATGCGATCGACGATAGCTGCTAACACACTCTTCGATGCGTTGAGTTTCCCTTCACGAAAAAGATCGTACTGCATTTCGAAGGAGCGATCGGATCGATTGAACTGCATCACACTCAATTGATCGCTTCCGGCGACGGTACCGAGGATTGACATGACGCGTTCGACGTCGGGCTCTTTCATCAGCAGAGATTCCTCCGACTTAAGACGTTTTATCGCATCCTTGATCAGTTCAGCATCAGAGCCAAAAACAAAGTAACCATCCATAATAGTGATAGCCCAATGCTCGAGAAGAGGTTGGTCGTTCATTTCCTCTTCTTCCTCTTCCTTCTTGTTAGATTTCTTCGATGTATCGAATTCGAGAGTTACTTCTGCTTCTTCCTCATTCTTGAAATTCCAGATACGGTAGCCTTCAAAGTCGAGAGGTGTGGCATTGGGCTCGTTCTTGCCGTAGCGTTCGATCACTTTGTTCAGTTTCTTATCTGGGTCTTTTAGTTTAAATAGCACCAAGGAGCGTTTGCTTTCTGTGGTTACAGGTTTCTGAATCTCGGTGACAATAAAAAGTTCGGAAGATAGATAGGGCAACACTTCTTTTTGAATGTCGATTTGAGGCCCTTGGACATCGTCTCGAATTCCCTCCATAACACCCTGGAATGTTCCGTTACCGACATAAGCATCTACGAGAGGTTCGAATTTGGCAAAGGCATCCTTCAAATTCCAGGATAATCCAACGACCGATGCACTTTCTTTGCTGAGCCACGAAGGGGGCGATAGCCTTTCCACGTTTGGAAAATCGAGAATACCGACCGCTGGTTTGGTTGGCCTGGCGATCTTCACGAATCCATTGTGGAAAACATCGAATCCATCTTCGGCGAGTTGGATATTGCCAGAAACGCATTGAATCGCGTCGAAGCCTTGTGTTTCCAGGATCTTGAGAAGGTCAGGATTTTTGGGCGTTCTTCCGCCGATTGCGCGCATCAGTTTCGCGATTCCAATGGGGCGAACGAAATACTCCACTTCGTATTTCTCATCTGTGTTTGCGACTTTTGTCTGAACGTTTTTGTACAAGTCGAGGTTTGCTAAAGAGTCTTTGCGATCACCTGACTGCGAGCGAATCATTTCCGTCATGGTCGTTGCGTCGTCGGTGGCAAGCAATGTGCCATTGCTAATTGCATAGTGCGATTCGAGCATTTTCGTTTCATTGGCAAGAGAAGGAGCCGTGTATTGTGTTACGCTGATCCCTTCGGTGGTCCAAGTTTTCGATGTTGCCTTTCTTTCGGTAAGTTGAGTGGCCAGTCGCTCGAGGAACTGTTCAGCTTTTTCTTTGCGGTCACCGATCTCAACTGACATGGCGATCGAGTAAGGCTTTGTTCCTTCGCGTGCGATCCAACCTAGCGAGGTTTGTCCCGCAGCCAGTACTTCTAAGTCTTCCACCTTGAGGTTAAGCTGCCAGCCGGCTTCGCTGAACTTTGACTGAATCTCTTCTCGTTGAGTTTTCCAAAAGGCGGCCAGCTTTTCGTCTTTTGCTAGCTTTCCAAGGCCGGTCTTATTCCATAGCTCGATGAATTCTGGAACATTGGGGAAAGAGATCAACGCCTGCGTGGTGTCCGGAAATACTTTGGCGGCTGGAACGGAGTCGCCGGCAAAACATTCGTGGGATTTCCACAGGGAGCCAGTCCATGGGAAGCCCAATGTGGAGTTGGCAGCCATGAGGCAAATCATGATAGCTCGACGCGTTCCGTGCGATCGGTTAACTCTGGAAAATGAGCTTGTCACCGATGTCCCCCTTTGGTTGCAAAATGTCTGAAAAGGCGAATAGTCAGTCTGAAACAAAGCGTGTATCGTATCGCAAACCGCACGGTGTTGGGAACCCGGCTTTTCCCTTGGAGACCGGTTCTTTTCCCTTCTCGCGAAGTTAGTAGGCCAAATAAATTCTTTCAAAGTTGCTTCGATATGCCAAAAGACGAAGAAGTTTTAGTAGTCCCGGCTCGACTCCTGGATGAGTTAGGGGCATTCTCTGGTTTTCAGCAGAATGTGGAGCGATACCTGCCTGCCATTCTTGATCGATCGAACCAGTCCTTTCATCCTCGGAGTATCGTGGAGGACGATCCGTCTTTCAAGCAGTTGATTCCTTACATCATCCTAGAGTGTAGCGATGAGAATCATACCCAGTTGTTTCAGTACACGCGAGGAAAGGGGCAGGGGGAGAAGAGGCTTCATGCGTTGCGGTCTATAGGCATTGGTGGGCATATATCGGTAGAGGACACTTCGGGGGATGATTGGTATGCCACGGGTATGCAACGCGAGTTAGCCGAAGAAGTCACGATCGAATGTGGAGGCCAGCAACGGATCGTCGGGTTGATTTACGATGATACGTCGGAGGTTGGACGCGTGCACCTTGGCATTGTGCACATCATGCAGCTTTCTTCTTGCAAAGTTAGCTCAGCCGAATTGGAATTGGAGTTTGCTGGCTTTCGGCAAATCGACACGATACAGTCCGAAATAGACCGCTACGAAACGTGGTCTCAACTTTGTATCAAGCATCTGTATTCGTAGTATGCATTTGTCGTTAGCTACGAAACGCTAATGGTTGGGCATAGAAGAGAAGTGTGATCTCGCTGCATCGATGGTGTGGCGGATGTCTTCAGAGGTATGTTTGGCGCTCACGAACAAAGCTTCGAATTGGCTGCACGGCATGTAGACGTTTTGATCCATGAGCCCCCAAAAGTATGCCGCGAACCTTTTGCGATCGGATCGGTCAGCAGAAGGCCAGTCCGACACAGGGTTGTCGTTGAAGAACAGGGTCATCATGCTTCCCACTCTTTGTAGTTGAGTGCGTATCCCAGCATCCGCGGCGGCTTGGCTAAGTCCGTTTGCAAGTTGAGTTGAGATTGTTTCCAGGTACTCGTAGGGTGGTTCATCCCGGAGCAATTCTAGTGTTTTCGCGCCTGCAGCGGTCGCCAGTGGGTTCCCTGAAAGTGTGCCAGCCTGATAGACCTTGCCCGCTGGCATGACGTTATCCATGATCGAGGCGCGGCCCCCGTACGCAGCGAGAGGCATACCGCCGCCGACAATCTTCCCGAGTGTTGTCATGTCGGGTTCGACGCCCCACACGGCTTGTGCGCCACCGTAGGCGACGCGAAATCCAGTCATGACTTCGTCGAAGATCAAAACGCTGTTGTGTTTGTGCGTAAGCTCTCGAAGTGTTCGCAGGAACGGTTGCGTTGGCAGGACGGTGCCCATGTTTCCTACGACAGGTTCCAAGATCACAGCCGCAATCGCATTTGGTTGTTCATCGAAGACACGAAGGATGGCATCGCAATCGTTGTAGTTCAAAACGATGGTATCTTGAGAAGTGCCTGAAGTGACTCCAGGCGAATCCGGGACTCCGAGGGTTGCCGCTGCAGAACCGGCGGCGACAAGCAGTGAGTCGACGTGTCCATGGTAGCAACCAGAGAATTTGACGACTTTGTCTCTTCCTGTGACACCACGGGCTACACGAATGGCGCTCATGGTTGCTTCGGTGCCACTGCTTACGAGGCGCACTCGTTCCATGCTGGGAACCGCCGAGATGATGAGTTCGGCTAAGTGGGACTCCATTTCCGTTGGTGCTCCGAACGAAGTTCCTCGCGAAGCAGCTTGGCAGATCGCATCAATCACTTGGGGGTGGGCGTGGCCGAGAATCATCGGTCCCCAGGAGCCGATGTAATCGATATAGCGATTGCCATCGATGTCAAAAAGGTACTGTGCTTCTGCACGTTCGATAAATAGCGGGGAGCCACCCACGGCACCAAAGGCCCGGGCAGGAGAGTTTACGCCGCCGGGAATCAGTTGACGGGCGCGTTGAAATGCCCGAAGACTATTTTCTCTATTCACTATGGCTATCGTTTTTGAATACTGTCTAGTGTTTCTGATCACGGAGGGTCTATGTGCCCAGTCCGCTGGCCGGACCGCAGTTTACCAGCCCATCACCATATTCGATTCGATAATTCTACGCGCTTTTTCTAGATCGGATCCAGTTTCAGCCATGTAAAGACGGATTGCATGAAGTTTATCACCAGACGATTTTGACAAGCAATCTCGAGCGATGGAGCACATGTCGATCGGTGTTCCGATGGAACCAAGCGCGGATTTGGAGATGACCCAAGAGCTGCGAGGTCGTCGAGTTAATCGAAGGATCGTATCGGTCGGATAGGCGTCGACCAGCGCGTCGGTAGCTGCAGGCTCATTGTCCGCCCACGTGATGAATATGTGTGCGTCGGTCTCGATTTCGTAAAGCGGCATTGTGCATGAAGGGGTGTTAGAGTTTTTTCCGAATAACCGCCTGACGAAAACGAATAGTAACTGACCAGCTTTATTTGTCGAACTCCATTTTTCCTGATTGGCATTTGTGGGTAGTTTTTGAGCGGATCGGAGGGGTTTCGTGCGTCTTGGGACGGTTTTGCCGCGCAAAGTCACTCCAGTTTTCCCATCTTCGCCTTGTAAACCGTCTTGGTCTCAGGGCCGTTGAGTGAGGCCGTAGGGTTGACATTTTGGGGCGATGTCGATAGCTTTTCTAGATTCTTGCGCTTACTGGGTCGGTAGTGAAAACGGGGGTTCTGAGTTCACCGCCACCTCCGAAAAAGACCTATATACACTGCTGGCACCCGAATGAATCCTCAAGAACTGCTTCGAATAGTAGATTCGTTGCATCGCGAAAAGCAGATCAGTCCTGATCTCGTTATTTCCGCGATCGAATCTGCCCTCGTCACCGCTGCCAAGCGACAATTTGGCGAGGAAGCGGAGGTGTTGGTGAAAATTGCCCCAGAAGGAGGGCAAATTAGCGCTACCGTCAACGGGAAAGCTCTGAGCCAAGATGAAATTGGTCGAATCGGAGCTCAGACGGCAAAGCAAGTTATCATCCAGAAACTCAAAGAAGCGGAGCGAGACGCTCGGTTGGACGAGTTTTATACACAGGTCGGCCAGCTTGTTACAGGTATCGTGCAGCGAACGGAACGAGGTTTGACTATCGTTCAGTTAGGCAATGTCGAAGCGATCTTGCCTCGTAGCGAGCAGATCCCTGGCGAATCGTACCACAACGGCTCCAGGGTGAGGGCCGTTATTTACGAGGTTAAGGCAGCAGGCAATCGTGTAAAGATTATCCTATCGCGATCGCACCCGAGTTTTGTACAACGGCTTTTCGAGCAAGAAATTCCTGAGATTTCAGATGGGGTGATTCGCATCAACGCCATCAGTCGAGAGCCAGGCTATCGCAGCAAGGTGGCGGTGAGCAGTTCAGATCAACGTATCGATTGCGTCGGCGCTTGCGTTGGAATGCGAGGAAATCGGATCAAGAATGTCACTAGCGAATTGGCTGGTGAGCGGATCGACATTGTGCGTTGGAGCGATGACCCGATGGTCTTGATTCCAAACGCGCTGCAGCCTGCAGAGGTAGAGCAGGTTCTTCTGTGCGATATGATCGGTAGGGCGATTGCTCTGGTGAATGACGAGCATTTGTCCCAAGCGATCGGTCGGTTTGGTCAGAATGTTCGATTGGCTAGCAAGCTTTGCAGTTGGGACATTGAAATCATGACCGCTTCGGAGCTCGAAAAGCAAATTGAGCGAGCGATGGAAATGTTTATGCGGATCGAGGGGATGACTGAAGAGATCGCCCAGCAGCTTGTAGAGCAAGGTTACTTGTCGTATGACGACTTGTCCGTGATCGAGCCTGATGCATTGATGGAAATGGGCAATTTGTCCGAAGAAGAAGTGGATGCGATTGTTCAGCAGGCGGACGATAAAGCGGCTGAGCTCGAAGTGGAAGAAGAAGAAAGAAAAATCAAGGAAAAAGCTGACAAAGAGCGTCGAGCCACGGAGGAGCTTGAAGCAAAAGAGCGAAGCCAGGCAGCTGCAAAGTCTCAGCCTCCTGCCACGCCATCCCAGGAAGCTTCTCCTTCGGAATCGCTGACTCAGGACGCGGTGATCAAGGACGCTGTGGTCAAGGACGCTGTGGTCAAGGACGCGGTGGTCAAGGACGCGGTGGTCAAGGACGCTGTGGTAGAGGTTGCTGCGAATACGGATGCTTTAAGCCCGCCAGAATCGACCAATCAAAATGGAGAAGAATCGCAAAGTTAATATTGAATTGAAGTCTAACGCAATCATGAGTGATACGGTACGATCATGATTAGAAGTTGCGTTGGCGATCTTTCGAGATCGATTTGTCAATGGAATCAAGGCTTCGGCATGTGTCATGCGGGAGCCGTGGGAGGACCCACAACCAACTTCGTGGGGGCATCCAAATGAAGTAATATACAGGTCGAGAAGGGCGAGTACTTCGGCTACCATTTGCCGAAGCTTGTACTTCTCCAAGGGTTGAGAACCCGAGGAAAGTTGCTCAGTGGCAGTACGAATTTATTCGCTGGCGAAGGACTTAGGACTAGACAGTAAAGAGCTGGTCGATCTCTGTACGCGTATAGGTATTCAGAATAAGGGTAGCGCGCTCGCTAGTCTCGAGGACGAAGAGATTGCGCGCATCAAAAAGCACCTTTCCGATAGATCCGCGGCGACGACCGCTGCCGCTGCTCCTCCTGTAGCAAAGCCGACCCGAGAGCCAGCGAAAGAGGCGCCGGTTCGTGACGCAGCCAATCGATTTGGAGGTGCAAAACGAGATCTTTCCGTTGGTCGTCGTTCTCCTGCCCTGGCGGGTGTCGGCGCAGGCAGTAACGATTCGCAAGAGTCGGAAGATGAGCTCTCTGAGAGTGAAGCAGTAGAAGCCGAGCCTATGCCGTCTGAAACTGTTTCGTCCCCGGATCCCGTGGTTGCACAAAGCCAATCGACCGAGACAGAAGCAGAGCCAGAAGTCTCCGAGTCGGTTGCGAAGGACTCAGTTCCGGTAGATGTGGTTGAAGAGAAGTCGTCGAGCGATGAAGATCCGTCGAGTCCGACTCCCGACAAACCGCAAGCGGGGCAGCGTAGGGATGATTTCTATTCGCCCGCGCAAACAAGCGGCAAAGTTCGTGTTCTTGGCAGACCGAAGCTTGGATCGGAAGGTTCGAAACCAACTGGGGATCGGACGGATCGAGCCAAGAAGTCACGCGAACCCATATTGAATCTGGCGAAGATCCCAAAGTCATCGACGCCATCCCCTGCACCAAAATCGCAAGAGCCTGCTACGCAAAAGCCCATCGTGAAGCTGACGCCTGACGTCATTCAGGGGGTGAAGAAGGGGATGGAGAAACCTTCGGAAAAGCCACAGCCTCCGCAAAAGCCCGGCCAATCTGCTGGTTCGGGTGGGCGTGCTTCGACACCGAGTCAAACGATGCATGCGGGACTCGCTGACTTCAAAGCGAACGCGGAGAATAAACTCAATCAGAAAGGCAAAAAGCCGGTCGCTGATGAAGAAGCTCCAGTAGCTGCAAAGAAAAAGAGTTTTGCGGATACCCGTGCTGACCGCTTGAAAAGCACGAAGATCAAGACGACCAAAGACTTGGCGTTGATCGAAGAGGAAGAGAACAACCGTCGAGGTGGAAAAGGTGGTCGGCACAAAAAGCAACCGACGATTGCACGGAAGGAAAAGGCTATCCTTGAAATGCCTTGCTCTATCCGAAGTTTCTCCGAAGCTGCTGGTGTACCTGCGGCTCGTGTGCTTCGGTCGTTGATGATGATGGGAACCATGGTAAACATCAACTCCACCCTTTCGCAGGAATTGGCGGAGATGGTCGCTGCGGACATCGGTATCGATATCGAGTTCAAGCAAGCGGAATCCTTGGAAACAAGCTTGATCAATCGGCTGGAGGCGGTCGAAGATAATCCAGAAGACATGGTATCGCGACCTCCGATTGTTACGTTCCTTGGGCACGTCGACCACGGCAAGACGTCGTTGTTGGATTACCTGATTGGAACGAAGATCGTCACTGGCGAAGCTGGCGGTATTACGCAGCACATTCGAGCTTACCAAGTCAAAAAGGACGGGCGGGCTATATCGTTCGTTGATACGCCAGGCCACGAAGCATTTACGGAAATGCGAGCACGTGGGGCGAATGTTACAGACATCGCAATTCTAGTAGTGGCGTTGGATGACGGCATCATGCCGCAAACGGAAGAGGCTATCTCGCACGCGAAAGCGGCAGGCGTACCGATCGTTATTGCTGGTAACAAATGCGATTTGCCAGGTGCGGATCTTAATCGTCTGATGACGCAGATGACGGAGCATGGTTTAACTCCGAGTGCGTGGGGGGGCGATGTCGAAGTCGTTCCAACCAGTGCGATCACTGGCCAAGGTATGGATGAATTGCTAGAAACCGTTCTAACGGTTGCAGAGCTTCATGAGTATCGAGCCAATCCGAAACGAGCTGCGACAGGGGTTTGCTTAGAAAGCGAACAACAATCCGATCGTGGAGTCATCGCGAAGGTGATGGTGCAGAACGGTACGCTCCGCGTCGGCGATATCGTCGTCTGCGGATCGACGTTTGGTAGAGTCAAGGCGATCTACGATACATTGAAGAAGAACAAACAGCTCACAGAAGCCGGTCCTTCCGTACCGGTCAACATTACCGGATTGGATAAACCACCCGAGGCTGGTGAGAAGTTCTTCGTTCTTGATGACATCGGGCAAGCGAGACAGTTGTCTGCGGATCGCGAAATGGCACTTCGCTCCACTTCCCTGTCTGGCACTTCGCCGAAAGTCTCCTTCGAGACATTCCAAGAATTGCTACAAAGCGGGAAGCTTGGCGTCAAAGAAGACAAAGTGGTCCTCAACCTTATTATTCGAGCCGACGTTCGCGGTTCATTGGAAGCGATCGAGAAAGAGCTTACCAAGCTCGATCACCCCGAAGTTGAAATCAAGATCTTGCAGCGTTCGGTCGGTGGAATCACCGTAGCTGACGTTACATTGGCGAGCGCCTCTCAGGCTGTCATCGTCGGTTTTAACGTCACGCCTGACGAGGCTGCACGAGTGTTGGCTGATGCACGAAACGTAGAAGTACGACGATACGACATCATTTATAACCTGGCTTTGGACATCAAGTCACTCATTGAGGGTCGATTGAAGCCAGAGGAAAAAGTGGTGGAACTAGGTCGTGCGATTGTCAAGCAAGTGTTCAGCGTTTCTCGAGTTGGCACGATTGCTGGTTGTTTCGTCGCCCAAGGGGCAATCGAACGAGGATGCCGAATGCGCGTCTTCCGAGATGGTCGTAAGATCGGTGAATACAACCTGGATACCTTGAAGCGTCATAAAGATGATGCCAAAGAAGTCCCACGTGGCATGGAGTGCGGTATCAAGTTGGCTGGATTCAACGACATCAAGGTCGACGATCTTCTAGAGGCGTATCGTATCGAAGAAGTTGCCCGAAAATTGGAGCCTTCGAGATCTTAACGCAACGACCGCTCTTCAAAAGCGATCGATAAGCGAAAGAATGCACAACAATGACTGTACGAAGACTACTGAAGGCTGGCGAGGCTATTCGAGAAGTGGTTTCCATGGCGATTCTCACAGAATTGCGGGACCCCCGTGTCAAGAACGTAACTGTTCTCGGTGTCGAAGTAGCCCCTGATATGCGAGAGGCCAAAGTGGTCGTTAGCATCATGGGAAACAAAACGCAGCAATCCACGAGTCTTCGTGGATTGCAAAACTCTGCTGGATTTCTTCAATCGAAAATCTCCGAAAGAATTGATACACGCTACATCCCCAAGCTAACCTTCGTATTGGACGATGGGGTGAAGAAATCGATGGCAGTCTCCCAGATCCTTGAGCAAATCAAGGCAGAACGTGATGCTTCTCAGGCACTGCCGACGGAGGAACAATCAAAGGTCGATTCTGGCTCCCTTTCAGAAGAGCCCGTCGATGACCCACCATCGAATTGATTCATCTGGGCTGCGCTGGATCGATGGATTCTAACAGCGTAAGATTTCAGATTCGTTGTTGCATCAGAGATGCGACCTTTGTCCAGTTCTGTATTCAATTAAAACCATTGATCATCTTCGCAAGTTAACGACATGAGCAGCCGAGCAGAAAAGTTCGAACAACTTCATAAATCCTTGAAGAAGCACTACAAGTTCACAGAGGACACGACAGAACGCAGTGTTCTCGAGTCCCTGCTCTATGCCTGCTGCCTGGAAGATGCTCGCCCAGATCAAGCCGAAGAGGCATTTGCGAAACTGCAACAAACGTATTTCGATTGGAACGAAGTTCGCGTCACCACGACCATCGAACTAAGCGAAGTATTGATAGGGCTTCCTAATCCGTCGGCCGCGGGGCATCGAATCAAGAGGTGTTTGCAATCGATATTCGAGACGAGGTATCAGTACGATCTAGATGACCTCAAGAAAGCAAACCTCACCAAGGCGACTGAGGACATGCAAGCTTGGCAAGGGATGACGCCATTCGTGTTGAACTATGTGTCTCAACATTCATTAGGTGGCCACGCGATTCCTGCAGACACAGCCATACTCGAAGCACTGTTAGCGGCGGACATTCTGACAACGGCAGAGGTTGAGAAGAAGTCTATTCCTGGAGTTGAGCGAGCTATCCCGAAGAACAAGGGATTGGAGTTTGCGAGCTTGCTACATCAATTCGCGGTAGATTTTTCCGCGAATGCCAAGAGCTCCATCGCTCTTGCGGTATTCAAAGATTTGGGTGTAACACCGAAGGCAAAAGTTGTAACGCCACCTCCCGCACCAAAGACAAACAAGAAAGCTCCTGCTCCCCCCGAGCCGGCTTCCAAACCGAGTCCGGTTGCAGCGGAAAAATCCCCTGCAAAACCAAGTCTAAAGGACTCAGAAAAAGAATTGAATTCTCCATCAGCTGACAAAGTAGGGAAGCCAAAAGGCTCGCCCAGCAAAGCCGAAGCGGTGAAGGCGGAACCTGCCAAGCTAGCCAAACTAGAAGCCCTCAAGGGCGATAAGAAATCATCTGCAATTCAGGATACAGTAAAGAAGTCAGGGAAAGCCGACGCAAAGTTACCAGAAGTTAAATCGAAAGATCACAAGAAGCCAGAAGCAGCCAAGCCCGCAGCGAAAGCAACCGCGAAACCTGCTCCGCCTACGAAGCCTGTGAAGGGGAAGGCCGTCGAGAAACCACCCACGAAGAAGACAACAAAGATTGCACCGACAAAGGGAAAGTCGGCTCCTTTGTCGAAATCTACACCGAAGGCGGACAAGTCCGAGGCTTCGTCCAAAAAGCCAGCGAAAATGGCAAACAACGTCAAAATGACAAAGAAGAAACCGAAGTAGTCTGATGAAACTATATGTTGCTGCATCGTCCTTCGATTCAGTAGCTTGCAACTGATTGAATCACTTTTGTACAGAGGAGCTCTCCCATGGCTGGCCACTCGCAGTGGGCAAACATCAAACATCGAAAAGCCGCAGTTGATGCTAAGAGAAGCAAACTTTGGAGCAAACTCTCCAAAGCAATCATTGTTGCGGCAAAACTCGGAGGAGGAGATCCTTCGGCCAATGTACGACTGCGAACTGCAATTCTAGATGCGAAAGCTGTTTCGCTTCCTCGCGACAACATCGAGCGAGCAATCAAAAAAGGAACAGGAGAAATCGCGGGTGGCGATGTCGAAGAAATTCTGTACGAAGGCTATGGGCCAGGCGGTGTGGCGGTCCTTTGTGATATTCTCACCGATAACCGCAACCGTACAGCACCAGAAGTTAGAAAGTTGTTTGAGAACTATGGCGGTAAGTTAGGTTCGACCAATTGCGTTGCGTACCTTTTCGAACGAAAAGGATTTTTCTCGATCAAGCAAAGCACCATCGAGCTTGAAAAGTTGATGGAGCTAGCACTCGAGAATGGCGCAGACGATGTTACGGAAAGTGGCGAGTACTTTGAGCTGACATGCGCCCCGGAGGCCTATTCAGGACTTGCGGAAGCCTTGGACGCACAGAACATTGCGGTTGAAAACAAGGAAGTTTCGCGGGTACCCAGTTCGACAGTAGACGTCGATTCCGAAACAGCCGTCTCCGTGATGAAGTTGCTAGAGAAGCTTGAGGAACACGACGATGTTCAATCTGTTGCATCGAATGTGAACTTTACCGAAGAGCAACTGGCCTCGTTCCAGTAAAGCGGCATAACTCGACTGAAGGATGATACTTTGTCCACGATCCTGGCTCAAATCGAGCGACTGGATGCATCGCACCCCGGTTTCTCGGATTCTATCCTTTCGCTGCGAAAGAAGCTTAGCCCTGATGGCTCGGTAGTCTCCGCCAGAGGAAAGGAACTCACGATCCAAGTATTCGGCGAGCCTCTATCGCCAGGCCAAGTTGTGGAACGGATTTGCAACGATGTCAGGACGATGGGAACCTCGGCCGTGCTCCGTTACGCGCGAGCACTCGACGATCCGAAGATCACTGCCGAGGGGCTGAGGGTTCCCGTCGATCGCATCAAAGCGGCGCACGATGCAGCGTCCCTTGAGTTTCTAGCATCGGTACGCCGAATTCGAGACAACATTCGGTTGTTTCAGTCAGGAATTCTTCACAGGGACGTCTCTCTCCAACCCAAACCAGGCGTCGTCCTAGAGCAGCGTTATACGGCGTTGAATCGGGTGGGGATTTGCGTGCCAGGCGGAGCTGCAGCCTATCCCTCGACGGTGCTCATGACAGCAGTGCCAGCCCAGTGCGCTGGTGTGAAGGAGATCGCGATCGTCGCGCCCCCGACACCTTTGGGCGCTTACAACGCGGATATGCTCTCGGTATGTTGGGAGCTGGGGATTCGCGAAGTCTATGCAGTTGGGGGCGCACAAGCGGTGGCGGCACTCGCGTACGGGATTCCTGAGATAGCCCCCGTCGACAAAATAGTCGGTCCCGGCAACTTGTTCGTTGCGTTGGCAAAGCGCTTTGTGTACGGGCATGTCGATATCGATTCCATCGCCGGTCCCAGTGAAGTGGTTGTCTTGGCCGACTCCACGACCAATCCAAAGTTCGCAGCGTCTGATGTGTTGGCTCAAGCGGAGCATTCACCGGGGGCTAGTATCGTTATCAGTTGGGACGCTTCGATACTCGACGCCATCGAAGCGAGCGTGAACGAACAACTAAGAAGTCTAGAAAGAGCGGACCTGACGGTAGCATCATTGAATGCTTTTGGCGCCTTGATCTTGTGTCGCGATGAAGATCAAGCGTGCGAGGTCACCAATCTGATCGCGCCCGAGCACTTACAGATTGCAACGGACAATGCTCGATCGTTGTTGCCGAAGATTCGTAATAGTGGAGCAACCTTTTTGGGCCATTATTCTCCTGTTGCACTTGGCGACTATGCGGCAGGACCATCGCACGTACTCCCTACCGGTGGAACGGCTCGCTGGGCATCGGGTTTATCCTCGAATCATTTCTTACGGTCCAGCAGCGTGATTGAGTATAGTGCTGAAGCGTTGCGTGCTATCGCACCCGATGTCGTAGCACTTGCCGACAAAGAAGGTCTCACCGCGCATAAGCAAAGCGTTGTGATTCGTTAACGCATCGCTTTCAACATCGTCGTGGTTCGCTCCGCGAACCAATGTCAGCTCGCTATGTGATTTCTCGTGATTTATAACACCTGCAGGTTTTACGTTTCGCGCCGATTTTCGACATGGATTCGACTTTTGCAATGTAGTCATACTCTCTCTGGGACGAGTGTTAACAAACTTTCGAGTTCGCTAAAATCCACTTTGTCCGGTTACACCTGTGATCAGAGCATTTTTGGTCATCGAATCGATCCTTCCCAGAAAATCGTCGCCCTAACTTGCCAAACTTAACGGAAGGCAAAACGCTGGCGCAAGCGTGATAGCGGATTGAGTACTTCGATTGCAATAGCGTGGAAACCTGGAAACCCAGGATTTCGAATTGGAAGCAATCGCTAGTTACTTATCGGCTGATCCAAGACTTAATTTGAGCAAACTGCCCAATCGCCATTGACCCGAACTTCTTGCCACGACTAACTTACCAACTTCGCACGGTCTGAAGGGGTCAGCCCGCGCGAGTTCAACAAGCCAAAGGAGTGGCGAGATGCACGAAAAGATTGATAATTGCAGGATTTGTGGATGCAAAAACCTGGTCGAAATATTGCACCTAGGCGATCAAGCATTGACGGGAGTTTTCCCGAAGTCAAAATTCCAAGCGGTTCCAATTGGCCCGCTGCAGCTGGTCAAATGCGCTGACGGCTGTGGTTTGGTGCAGCTCAATCATTCTTTCCCCGCTGACCAAATGTACGGAGATAACTACGGGTACCGATCCGGCCTAAACGCGTCGATGGTAAAGCATCTACAAGGGCGAGTCAGAGAGGCTCGGTCTCGCGTTGAGCTTCAGCCTGGTGACATTGTACTTGATATCGGTAGCAACGATTCGACGACTCTACGCGCCTACGGAGACAAGGGTTTCCGGCTGATTGGCATGGACCCGAGTGGCCTCAAGTTCAAAGAGTACTATCCGAGCTACGTCCAACTAATTCCTGATTTTTTCAATGCGGACGCGTTCACAAAGCACTTCGGTCAAGAAAAAGCCAAAATCGTTTCCTCGATCGCCATGTTTTATGATCTGGATGATCCCACCAGCTTTATGAAGCAAGTGTATGATTGTCTGGACGAAGAAGGTATCTGGGTATTCGAGCAGAGCTATTTGCCGCTCATGGTAGAACGAAATGCCTATGACACCGTTTGCCATGAGCATGTCAGCTACTATGCTCTCAAGCAAATCCAATGGATGACAGATCAAATCGGCTTCAAAATACTTGATGTCGAGCTGAACGACGTCAACGGGGGCAGTTTCTGCGTGACGGTCGCAAAATCGAGTTCGAAACATGTTGCGAATGAACGTGTTGTCCAAGAACTGTTGGAGCGGGAGCAAGCAGATGGGTACAACGATTGGGCTGTTTACGATCGATTCCGCGAAAGAGTATTCCGACTTCGAGACGAGCTTAAAAGCCTATTGCTTCAACTGAATGCTTCGGGCAACGATGTTTGTGGATACGGTGCGTCCACCAAAGGAAACGTGGTCCTTCAATTTTGCGATGTTACCACCAAACAACTACGTGGCATTGCAGAAGTGAACCAAGAGAAATTCGGAGCTTTCACGCCATTCAACTATATTCCTATCTCATCCGAGTCGGATATCAAAGCCGGGAATCCTGACTACATGATCGTTTTGCCGTGGCATTTTCGAGAGAATATCTTGAAACGAGAACAAGGATACCTTGCGGCTGGCGGAAACCTAATTTTTCCGCTTCCTAATCTTGAAATCGTATACGGTACTGCAGCACAGAGAACAACAGGCCGCGTTGCGGCGTAGAAGCAAGAGCGTGACATGCAAGTGAAGAGATTCATCAAAAGTTGCCAACGAAAACTGTTAGCGCCATTCGATACTCGCTGGAAACGAGCCAAACTTAAAGCGGAGAAATTTGTGCTCAAAACGATGGCTAAGCATGGAATTGCGTGCTCGGAAAATAGCATTCGACGCACGGACGGTGGGACGGCGGGAATCAGTTTGTCAGGTGGAGTAGGAGTCTTAAGTATGGAATCGAGCAATCTCATGCTTGCATTCTTAAAAGCTAGCCAACGCCAAATTCCCGATCCTCGTACGTTGTTTCAAGCGATTGCAATTGGAAATGGCTTGGTGTTAGTCGGTCATCCACACGTCGGAACCATGTATGCGAACGCGTCAGATGTAGTTCAGTTGCCGCGACTTGTGATGAGAAACTACCAAGAAGACACGACGATTGCACTTGAACGCTCCGTGGGTGGAGGTGATTTCGTGCTGCACTTCGGTGCACAACAAGGTTATCATTTGCTAACGCTATCACACCTGGTTGGTCCAACAGGACTACTGGTCGCATTCGAAACAAACGACGATATCGGTACGCTGAGACTGAATGTAGAGTCTCATAGGTTAGAATCTCAAGTCACCATCGTTGGACATGAGATTCGCACCTGTCAGAGTCTCACGCTGCTCACCCCTCCGGGCAAGAACTGCATCGTTTTTGTATCCGAGGGAACTCAACTGGATCCGCTGACTGCAAGAAGCCTCACGGAATTCCTGAAGATCAATTCACTTGCAACCATCGTCGATGGTGCCCGAGTCGTATCCATCGAGGAGTTTGTAGGAAAAATCTCGAAGGCGAGCGCGTTTCCTTTTACCTCCGCCGCATAGCGAGAAAACCGATGAACGTATACGCCGACATTCGATGTTTACAGGACACACGTTTTGCATTTCGAGGGGTAGGAATCCATGCATCAACACTTCTCGCAGCGGCAAAGGAGTACTTGCCAAAAGGTACCAATTTGATCGGGCTCGTATCGCCAGAAATTGGACGGTTAGACTCGTCGTTCGTATCGACCTTTGACTCGATCGAGACGGTTTTTGCGCCGCGCATACCGTCTGAGCCAGCTGCGTTTCTTCAGATGTCTCCCATGACCCACGATCCTACGCGTGCGGCAAGGCTGATTGGTCGGTCAAGCATTTTCAGTGCGTCCGTGATCTACGATTTTATTCCTTACGATATGCCTGAACGCTATCTGGTAGATGCGAAGAACGCCCAAGACTACAAACTCCAGTTAGCATGGTTGCCTTCGTACGATTGTTTTTTCCCGATTAGCCAATATTCGGCTCGACGTCTCAAGAACATATGTTCCATCTCCGCTGATCGCATTACGACTACGGGAGTTGCGTTGCGTCCCGATTTTGAAGCGATGTTGCAGGGCACGAACGCAATGCTCCGAACGGTTTTGCGTCCCAATTTTCCAAATCGGTACGTGGTCTGTGTTGCAGGGGCAGACCGGCGAAAGAACGTCGAAGTGTTGCTTGATGCTCATGCAAAACTGCCGCCCGAACACAATAATACGCATATTGTGATCGTTGGCTCCTACGGAGAAAGCCACATCGCCAAGTTGATCGATCACTATGAATCGCAGGGTGGTTTGTCTCGCAAGCTTCACTTCCTGCACGGAGTCTCGGATGCCGAACTAAAGAGCATTTACGCTGGTGCCGTGGCCGCGGTATGTTGTTCCGAAATCGAGGGATTCTCAATACCCGTTATCGAAGCGATCGCATGCCACTGTCCAAGTTTGGTCTCGGACAACGAGGCACATCGCGAGTTGGTTGACTTTGAGGATGCATTCTTTGACATTCATGATTCGAATCGACTTTCACAGTTGCTCGCGGGAATCTCCAGTCAGCCGTTGATGCGAGAGAAAATAATCGCGGCGCAATCGCCTATCGCGCAACAATTCGCGGCAAAACGGGTCTGCGAACGCTTCTGGAAACCCATCTCTCGTGGATTGCGGGAGGTGTCTGGACGCGTTCGAATGGTATCGAGGCACAATCTCTTGAATCGGCCACGGATCGCAATCCTATCCCCCTATCCACCCGAGGCATCAGGTGTGGCGGATTACACACGGCGAACCGTTCAAGCATTAGGACAGATTTCCGATGTTGATATCTACTCCAATGCAGAGAACCCCGCACCAACTCCGGAAGTCAAGAATTTCTTCCCAATAAGCGAAATCCCGTACACTTCTGGACAATATGACAATGTTTTGAGCGTCGTTGGCAACTCTCATTTTCACATTCCGATCATCAACCTGCAACGCGTCCATGGAGGTCCATGTTTGATGCATGACAACCGTCTGGCGGAGCTTTACAATTGGTGGAAAGGTGAAGACTATCTCGCCGAGATGGCCAGTAAACACTTAGGTCGCAAAGTCAAAGCAAGCGAAGTCCGACATTGGATGAGTAATCCCGGCGATTTGCCGAGTATGTTCTTCTGTGAACTCATCGAATCTGCCACGCCCTTGATTGTACACTCGCGAGGCATACAATCGCAGTGCTTCAAAGAACATGGAATCAAGCCAGAATACTTGACATTTTGCTGTTATCGGGACTTCGATACCAACGATTTAACACCGAGCGGCAAACTGGCTGCTCGTGCTGCCTTGGGGATTGGAGCTGACGATTTCGTCATCATTAGTCTAGGTATTGTTGGTCCGACGAAAGGACCTTTTCAATGTATCGATTCTATGTCTCGGTTGAAGCAAAGCGGAATGAATCCTCACTTTTTCTTTGTAGGCAGCGCGGGGAGCCTCGAGCCAGCACTGCGTTCGCATGCTGCAGCCTTAAACGTTGCGGAAAATATACACTTTTGTGGCGAGTGGGTTAGCGAACAGGACTATGCCCGATACCTGATTGCCGCCGATATGGCTGTACAACTTCGCAATCATTTCTTCGGCGGATTGTCAGGAGCCATGCTAGATTGCATTAGCTCGGGTCTCTCGACTGTAGCAAACGACGACTTGGCTAACGCACTGGAATCTCCCGATAGCGTCGTCCGAATCAGTGACGAGCTTGATTCGTTGGAGTTGCTCGATGCAATCTTAGGCATCTATCAATCCGAAACATATCTTGATCGATTGAAACCCAGTCGAGCCGAGTACGTCCAGAAGCATAGCTTCGAGAGGTATGCGGTAAAATTGTTGGAAATCTTGGGACTTCCGTACGATTCGGATAGCCAGATGAACTCGTTTGCAAAAAACCATCGTAACTTGGATGTGTTGGAGTTAGCCAAGTCGTGAAGTCAAGCACAATACCGAAACCCGCACGGACTCGTATCCTTCTCGATCTTTCACATACGCATTTCTCAAACTACCGCACCGGTATTCAGCGCGTCGTTCGCAGTCTTCATACGGAACTGCCAAATATTGCCGAAGAACTTGGGATTGACTTTGCTGCCGTAGTTCTGGTCAACAACGAGTTTGTTTATCTTAATGAGTCAGAGGTGCATACGATCGAACCAGAGCCAACGCTTGACGATGTTTTAAAGAGCTGTCCGAATTGGTACAAGGTTTCGGCGCGCGCGGTTTGTTCGGTTGTACGGCTGAAAATAGTGAAGCGATGGTTTTTACCGGAACCAGGGCATCAAGGCATTTTCAAGCATGTAAGGAAACTTCGAAAGGCGATTTTCAAATTCAAGACGCCTGCCAACGATGGGACGGATCAACGTGTTCAATTTGGCCCCAACGATATCCTGGTGATGCCAGACGGATATTGGGTGATGATGCATATTTGGGATGCGGTCGCTCGCGCAAAGGCACAAGGTGTCAAAGTTTCGGTTGTCGTCTACGACTTGATTTGCATTACTCACCCGCAGTTTTTTGGGCCCGGTGCAAAAGAATGTTTTACCAAGTACCTGCGAGCGTTAAACGAATATGCGGATATGGCAGTCGCCATTTCACGGACGGTCGAATGTCAATTGCGAACGAAGCTTGCTCACTTGGCAACAGACGATCAAAGGCCTCCGGAATGCAAGAGCTTTCGCTTAGGGGTCACTATCGAGAATCCCGAAGGTGAAGTTCGCGAATCGATTGCCGCATTGTTTGAACACAAAGAAAAGCCGTACCTCATGGTTTCAACCTTTGAGCCTCGCAAGAACCACCAATTTCTGCTCGACTCCTTTGATCTCTTTTGGAATCGATCACCCTCCCGAAAACTCTTGCTGGTCGGAGCTATGGGGTGGATGAGCGAAGAGACGATCCAACGCATTCAAACGCATCCGCGTTTCGGTACACAGTTGCTGATGGTCAACGATGCAAGCGATGCAGAAGTCCAATTCTGCTACGAAAATTGCCGGGCCGCAATCTATCCATCGATCGTAGAAGGCTTTGGATTGCCCATTATCGAAGCATTGCGAAATGGAAAAACAATTTTTGCAAGCAATACGTCCATCCACCGTGAGGTTGGAAGACAATATTGTCAATATTTTGATTTGAGTGAGCAAAATTCACTCGTATCTGCTATGGAATCGTGGGAGCGAGCTGGATGTCCAAGCCCTTTGCCTCCCATGCACCAGCTATTGGTTTCTTGGAACGACTCATCGCGACAATTGGCTGAGTCTGTTCTCTGCTTATCGGACCAGTTCCGTTACCGCAACGCAGCGAATCGCGCTGCATAGTCTGTCTTGACACGCTGAATCGCGGAATACTAAGTTGAAGTCGACGAAGTTGTTTCCTGTTATTGAGGTTGGAATCATGACCGCATTGAGTTGGTTGACGAGTGGAAAAAAGAGCGAGGATAATTCTTTAACAGGAAAGTCGAATGCAACGAATCAAGTTCAGGCCTTGCTGGACGAAATCCTGCCCAAAAGAGCTGCATTGCTGGAATCCAAGTCCCCCATCAATGTCCGCACACTGATGGAACTCTACACGGTGGAGGAGCTTTGCGAAACGGCCGAAGACTACTATCGCAACGTCGAGGATACGTCCGGTTTGCTTGCTAAGCCCTACATCTGCATGTCCGAAACGCCCGAACTATTGGGTGTCTTTTCGCAATTACTGCTTGGCATCAAGCCGGTTGGCGGGATGGACATCTTAGACTTCGGTGCAGGACCTGGTTGGGCTTCGCATGCGCTTACCAGTCTCGGGGCGAAAATGATCGTTTCCGACGTGTCAATATCCGGATTGAAGATCGCAGCCGATCGATTCAAGCGAAGTCCTATTCCCAGCCCCCATGTTCCACCCAAATTTCTGCACTTCAATGGCCGAACGTTTGATTTACCCAATGAATCTGTCGACCGCATTATTTGCATCGATGCATTTCATCACATTCCCAACCCAGCCGAAGTGATTGGCGAAATGTCCCGCATTCTCAGGCTGGGCGGTGTTGCCGCGTTTGCCGAACCAGGTCCAAAGCACTCTTGGTCTCCTGGTGCACAATACGAAATGCGCCATCATCAAGTTGTTGAAAACGATGTGGTCATCGAAGACATTTGGGCGATGGCCAAACAAGTTGGATTCAGCGACATTCGGCTCGCGGTCTTCTGCACTTCACCGTTTCACGTAAGCATGAACGAATTCAATGAGTTCCTGGCTGGAGGCAAAAGCAGTTCTCAATATCTTCATACATCGCAACATTACATGCAAAATTCTAGACGTCTATTCTTTCTTTCGAAAGGGGCGGAAGGAATTGCGGATAGCCGATCAACGGAAGGACTACAAGCATCGATCAAGATCAAAGAAATCGGAGGTCCGAAGGTGCGTTTGGGTGATACGCTTTCCATCACAGCAAAGGTCACAAACACGGGGAAAGTCCGCTGGTTACCTCCTTGCCATGGGTTAGGCTCTGTTTGGCTCGGCGCCCATCTCCACGAAAAAGGCTCAACTTCAACCAAGTCGGGGTTCTTTACGACCCCTTTGCCAACCGATGAAGCAAAAGGACTGATGCCTGGCAAGTCGATCGAGTTCACATTCGAACTTACGGTACCAGACAAAACAGGAGATTTCGACTACGAATTCGACATGGTCTCGCAACAAGTCGCATGGTTTCATAGCGTTGGATCACCAACGACGCGGATGTCACTAAGCGTTTACGGCGCGAATCGTTAATGTCAAGCTTTCGTGCGGGACTTTGAGCCCGTCCGTTTCAAACAAAGGATGGCTAATCTTTGGAGAACAAGGAATTTTGGCTTCGGATGCGATTCGGTTCGCTCGCAATTTGCGGATTCTGAATCGCAGGTTCCATAAGCTAGACCACGGCTCTCTGAACAACTGCGGTGGTATGGATGAGTGCTATGTCGCAGCTTGTTTGCGTACCCCGTCACTTCAATGCAAACCGGGGATGGTTTTGGGTTCTAGTCTCGTCATGGTCGCTTCGACTGAGCTCAGCAATGCCTTGGCTTTATTGACGGTCTCTTGATACTCGCTCGCAGGGTCGTTGCGGGCAACCAAACCTGCACCTGCTTGGATATAAACTTTGCCGTTTCAGACGACCATGGTCCGCAAGTTAATGCAAGTATCCATGTTGCCTAGATAGTCAAAGTAACCGACCGCGCCCGCATAGGGCCCACGACGCGGTGAAGCAAAGCGCCGTGATTCGTTAATACATGTTGGCGACAAATTGTAGAACGATTGACCTTAATCATTCTGACGCATTGTGGACAATTGCCTTACTCTTCAACCCAGTTCTTAGTCCGGGCAGATCGCCAAGTTCTTCGAGAGGCGAACATTACCATTTCTAGCACTTCGAGGATTTGCGTTTCACGCCGACTTCCGACATGGATTCCACTTTTGCAATGTAGTCCGTTGCGACCGGGACTTTACAAGCTATATCTCCCATCTCCACCTTTACGGTACCGATTTTCTTGGCGATCTCCTTCGCTTTCTTGAGGAGCGGCTGAACGTAGCTGCCGATGCTAATCACAAATCCGTTCATCGTGTAGGCGACTCGCCCGTCTGCTTGATGTACTTTCTCCGAAACGAGCGTTAACAATGATTCGATTTCGCTCAAATCCAAATCGTCGTCTGGGCGTATCGCCACGATTGAAGAATACGTCGCCCAACCAGTGGATGCTATTTTAGGAACTTTGGATTTGATCCACTTCATCGCAAGCTCACGTCCATATGAACTCTCGGATGCAACCCACGGGACGGTGTACTCGCTGATCATCTGCCACGATGCATTCTTCGCCCAAGTCTCGAGATGTTTCTTGGACATCTTTGAGCCATCGGCCACGAGGCCTGCGAGGTACATGGCGTCTGCGTTGCCTGTCTCGTAAAGCTCCATGGCAAGTGACTGATTGCCTTTGATTTTCTTCACGATGGTTTTCATGTCACCGACTTTGACACCATACATTTGTTCAATGGGGGCACCGTGTCGGGCGAATGTTTTTCGCGTTTGCTCTGAACCCAGTCTCTTGAGTTCAAACATTACTTCGTCGACTGTGTTCATGTTGCCATCACTTAGAACGAGAGCCTTGCATTGTTGTATCCGCCTGAGACGCCTTCACTTAGTCGTGGCATTAGCGGTTTAACCACGAATAACACGAATGCCACGAATACGAAAACAATGGATTGAACATTCGCGTGATTTGTTCGATTCGTGGTCTAAAAACAGGATTGTGGCAGTTTCGTTCGTGCGTTGTGATTCGTTAACGCATCGCTTTCAACATCGTCGTGGTTCGCTCCGCGAACCTTTATGGGACAGAGGCGACAAAAGTAGCAGGCACGCTCCGTCGTGCCGTCCGCTCTTGGACATTTGCCGGTATGTGGACAGCACATGGCATGTGCCTACTACTTTGACTTTTGTCGGCTGTATCTTTATGGTGTGCGAAGCGAACTGGCGACAGACGACCCGCCGATCTCGACGAGGCAGATTATTTGGAAAGAATTTGTCGAGCTAACTACTTGGATTTCAACTCATACTTAATGTCCTTTGCGCCGCTTTCACCAATCGTTTGGGAGAGTCCTGAAGTATTGAATTTCGAGTACTTCGCCGGCAAACCAGACTTCATGTTGACCTCAGGACCTGCCGAGGATTCCATAATGCTCTTTGTAATCTCGACTTTGTAAGCACCAGGTACAGCACCGGTTTTCTCATCAAAGGCCTTCATTTGGAATTTGCCTTCTTTGTTAGTAACTCCGTGCGCATTGTACGTTCCCTGTTCGGCAATAAAGATTACCGTGGCATCGGATACCGGCGTACCATCAAGCAACACGACTCCTTCAGCCGGAACCGTTTTCGGGAGATTGTCACCCTGGCACCCTGCCAAACAGAAACAGGTACATAATGCAAAAGATAGTTGGGCAATATGTGAATTCAAATTATCACTCCATACAAAAAAATTTTGTCATAAAAGAAACAAGGGCTGAAGCGAAACGCTTCAGCCCAATAAAACTAGGGAAGATTCAATTATTCCGGAACAGAGACGGTTTCACCACCAGCCTTGCTACCGAGTGCTCCCCAGACACCGAATGGGCTTGGAACGCCGCTGGTTGCAGCAGGTGCTGGAACAGCGAGATTACCGGTATCGATATTGCTCGAAACAAATCGGACAGAACCGTCAGCCATACCAACCTGAACACCTCCGGTGTGAAAACTTCCAGCACTGAAAATGCCACCTTCCCAGTGCGGTTCGCCCGTTCCCACGAAGAGGAAGCAAGAAGCTTGATTCGGAGGCAGGATAGTTGTCACGCCGGCGAAGAATACTTTTCCTTCCCAGGCTCGGAATCCACGTGCGGTGTCACCTGTGTAGATAAGAGAAGGCGTCAACCAGTTTCTACCATTCCATTGCGCACGACAGCTCAAGGGCGCATATGTCGCAGGATCTGCCGCGATACCTAAAACCATTCCGGCCCCTTGGTTACTCGATGGTCGAATGAATTCGGAAAGAGCAATGGTGTTGCTGGTACCATCCGAGGCATCGGAAATTCTTGCATAGGATCGCCCGAAAAGACCACGATTGACAATAGGCAATTTTTGACCGGACAGCGCTACAGACCCTCGTTCTTTCGTTGCTCCCTGAATCACCATCGATGCGGCGTAGTTGTCACCCGCACAATAGCCATAGTTGTTCAATCCTCGCGTTCTGTTGCCGTCTGTCGGTTCTAAACCTCCAGGATTGCTAGGGCATTCCAAAAATGGAGCACGCTGGCGGAAGGGAGCAGCACCGTTCCATGGCTCACGACCATCGTTGGTAATTGATTGAAAAAGTGCATTCTGCTCGATGAACGGCAAAATCGCGTAGTGCCCGGACATTGCAAACCTCTGCGCACTACCCTGGATGGAGCCGGGGTGAACACCTCCGGTCCCGCATTGCATGGCAGGGAACCGCTTGTAGGCTGACTCATAGTTATGACAAGAAAGTGTAATTTGCTTGACATTGTTGCTGCACTGCATGCGGCGTGCTGCTTCTCTTGCAGCTTGAACAGCAGGCAAAAGCAAACCCACCAAAATACCGATGATCGCAATGACCACCAAAAGCTCTACCAGTGTAAACCCTGGCCTTCGTCCAAAACTTTTTCTCATTCGTCAATCTCCAAAAAATAAAGACAAAACAAGCCGTCAATGGTCTTAAGGTGAATCGCGACACCTAAAGAGAAACGCAGTTGTATTTTAAGCTGTCTTTAAAAGAAGTCTAGTACACCATGTGGGCCTTTTGTGGTGCTTTCTGCCCCTTTTTTTGGGGGGGTGGCTAATTTGTAACTAGTGAAAATTGCAACATTAGGAGAATTTGGGAATCGGTGCGCCCTAGAAAGGGGCTTCACTCGCCATTACGCTCTCTGGCCTGATCGAGATGCAGTGATGCAAAGATTGGGATAGGTTGGCCACTCTCAGCCGACTTGAGCACCGTTAGACGGGCAGGAGTGCTCATCCTACATTCGCCGAACAATCGATATCGACTAAAGAAACAAGCCCTTTCGATTCGGGTTGGGACAGTTCCTTTGCCTATTGGCAAATCCGAAAAGCCAATAGAGGTTCTGGTCGAGGTATGTCGTCCGTTGAGGTAAGTCTAAGAAGTGAAGCTGGGGGGCTCTCAGTTTGTTTCAGAGAGTGTCTTTCGCTTTTCGGCGATGGTCAACATGAGTTGTTTTTGAGGAGCGACGAACTTCGCTACCCCTTGCTCCATCAGTGTCGCTTCCAAATGGGCCACATCGATCGCTGCATCTAGCTCCTGCTGAACTTCGGCCGATATCATTTGATCGACTTGGCGAGCGAAGGACTGCTGACTCGATGCGACGGCTTGATTCGTCTCTGGTGGATTTGTTTGGATATCCGAACCTGCAAGTGCGCTGACGTACTTCCATGCTGGATCTGCCGGATTTTTGGTGCCGGTACTTGCGAAAATGATCTCTTGTTCCAGCGGTGTTTTGTTCTTCGCCCAGAACGCTTGGTTCGCCTGCCAAATACGCTTTGCATTCAAAATGCCATACTGTCCTTGTGCGGCTGAAGAGAGATCCTTGTGTTGCTCGAGTGTGTACTGGTCGATACGAGACACAAAGATGCTGTAAACGCTTTTGAATTGATCCAACGTTTTTCGGCGCTTCGCACCTCGCCAAACAGCATCGCGGGCCAGTTCATACTGTCGCATCGTAAAGATCAGCGTGACGTTGAGGGTGACTCCCGCCGCTGCAAGCTCTTCGAGCGAATCTAGCCCTGCAGGTGTGGCGGGAACCTTGATCATTCGGTTGTCATGCCCCGTTGCCCATTTCTTACCAAGTTCGATGTACCTTTGAACTCGCTCGGCGTGCGGCAAATTGACCGCTGGATCTTCCAATAATGGATCCAATTCAAAGCTGACCCAACCCGTGTTGCCACCACTACTTTCCCAGATGGAATGAAAAGAGGATTGTGCATCTCGCACGAGCTGGTCGGTTACGTTCCAACAAATGGTCTCATCATCTTGCCCCTTTGCTATAAAGGAGGCGATGGAATCGTCAAATCGACCGGTGCGAACCAAACCGGAGACAATAATCGGATTGCTCGTTGCGCCTACCGCTCCCCAAGCCAAATTCACTTCGACCAGTTTCGGATCGATCGAATCCAAGTACAGTTTAGTGCCGGTTTGAACAAGCGAAGCAATCGATGCATTGGACATGGTGTTTCTCGATCCATCTACGGAGTATTGCAAATTGAATTTTCAGCACAACGCTCTAGAGATGAAACGTTTAGTGCACATTCTCACCATTGGAGTATAGCGTGAATTCGAATTCATCGAAGGAGAGGACTCGCCCAGTGGCCTGGATTACAGGAAGTGGAGCACCGCGAGTCGGCCGAGTTATCGCCGAGGAGTTCGCTCTCGCCGGCTACCGAATCGTGCTTCATGCAAACCGATCGCTAGAAGATGCTGAATCGTTCCAGCGAGAATTGGCTAGCAAAGGTACCGAAGCAATGATTGTCCACGGCGCAGTCCAAGACGAATCGTTTGCACGGCGCGCGGTCGAATTGATTCTGACTCAATTCGGCCGACTCGATGTCTGCGTCAACGCGGCCGCGGTATGGGATTGGAAACGCCTGGAGGAAGTTACGGCCGAGGACCTTCAGCATCAATTCGAAGTCAACACTCTCGGTTCGTTTCTTTGTAGTCAAGCCTCAGGATTGGCCATGGTCCCGAATCCCAATGGCGGTTCCATCATTTTGATCGGTGATTGGGCTGTAGCTCGACCATACCCCAAATTCTCAAGCTACTTTGTTGGAAAAGGGGCGATCGAGTCGATGACACGCTCGCTTGCCGTGGAGCTGGCTTTGCGAAATCCATCGATTCGTGTGAACGCGATTTTGCCAGGCCCTGTGATGCTCGATCCTTCCATATCAACCGAGGCGGCGGAGCGAATTCGCGACCAATCCCTTCTAAAGCGTCACGGGACACCGCAAGATGTGGCACGAGCTGCACGGTTCTTGGCCGAACAGCCCTTTATCACGGGCGTATGCTTGCCCGTCGACGGCGGCCGGACAATCTACTCGGGTGAAGGATTAGATGCCGTTGCCCACCCCACATTCGCGACGGGACAGCACAAAAAGTAGCTTTGGAGAAACAGATTGCTAAAATAAAGTTCGACGTGCAAGAACAGCCTACTCAGTATATTTGTGGATGCGGAATCAACCATGAATCAATGCAGATCCATCGTTTGTTTGCTTACCCTCCTGCTACAGTTCCCGCTATGTTCCATGCTTGTTGCACAGGAACCATCAAAATCGTCGAATGAAAAGAAAACTTCATCAACTACGGAAACGATCACTCTCGGTGGTGGTTGCTTTTGGTGCGTAGAAGCGGTGTTCCAACGACTCAATGGAGTTTCAAAAGTCGTCTCCGGTTACACAGGCGGACATGTTGAAAACCCAACCTACGAACAAGTCAGCAGCAAAAAAACAGGCCACGCCGAAGTCGTTCAAGTAACGTTTGATCCCGAGGTGCTACCGCTTGAGCTATTGCTCGAAGTCTTTTGGTACACGCACGATCCGACAACACTGAATCGACAAGGAAACGACTATGGACCGCAATATCGATCGGCTGTCTTCTACGGGACGGATAAACAACGCGATGTTGCAGAAGCGGTCATGCAGAAGCTTGGTCAGTCCAAAGAATTCAAGAAAGAATACAAGAAGCCAATTGTAACGGAGATCACCCCGCTCTCTGTCTTTTATCCCGCAGAAGACTACCACCAAAATTTCTACAACTTGAACAAGCGAAATCCCTATTGCCAAAGTGTCGTTGCTGGAAAAGTTCGAAAATTCGAGAAGCTATTCAAGGAACACGCTACTACTAAGAAGTAACTCAACAGTCTTAAGCATCAGGCGAAAATCGGTTTGGAACATCACAACCCGCAGCGTGAGTTTTGAAGTTGCGCGTCATTATGGTTTTCGGGCCAAAGGCCCAACCATTTGCATAGCCCAGGCTGAAGGCCTGGGAAACGAAACAAAACAAATCCCTTAGGGCCAACGGCCCGACCGTTTGATGAAAAGGCGCTTTGACATGCCACAGTCCCTCGCCCAAGTTTGGCTCCACCTCGTCTTTTCTACCAAGGAACGTCGCCCGTTTTTGAATAACGAGGAGTTTCAAATTGAAATGTTTCGGATGTTATCGCATCATGTCAAAGAAGCCGGTTGTGTGAGCGCCTCTGTTGGTGGACACATTGATCATGTCCATTTACTGGTCGGCTTATCACGAACAATCACGATCGCAAAGTTAGTCGAGAAAATCAAAACAGAGACATCGACGTGGGCGAAAACCAAAGAGACTTGCTCGTCCACATTCAGTTGGCAATCGGGCTATGGCGTATTCTCGGTTGGCCACTCTAACCGAAATGCCGTGGACGAATACATTAGGAATCAACGAGAGCACCATCACAAATCATCATTCCAAGATGAGTTCCGTGAATTATGCAAACAACATGATATCGAAATTGACGAACGTTACGCTTGGGATTGAATCCGATGCAAATGGGCGGGCCGTTGGCCCTATTGGACAATCTAAGGAACGATTACCCAGGCCTTCCGCCTGGGCTAGGTAAACATAGGGCCTTTGGCCCGGAAAAACAAATCCGGCCCGAAGGCCTTTCAGTGTCCTACGCTAGGATTTTGGAAATCACCTGCGGGCTTTCAACGCCAGTGAGTCTCGCGTCCAGCCCTTGGTGCTTGTAAATCAACCGATTGTGATCGATACCCATTTGATGAAGCATCGTCGCATGCAGATCGAAAATGCTGACAGGGTCGCTGGTAACGTTGTAACTGTATTCATCCGTCTCTCCGAGAGACATTCCAGGTTTAATCCCACCTCCCGCTAAGAAGATCGTAAAGCATCGAGGATGGTGATCGCGACCGTAATTGTCGGCCGTCAAAGCTCCTTGGGAATAAATCGTCCTTCCGAATTCACCTCCCCAAATAATGAGTGTGTCATCCAGTAGGCCTCGTTGCTTTAGATCTTGAATCAGGGCCGTAGTCGGTTGGTCTGTATCTTTGCACTGTCCTTTGATCGCCGCTGGCAATCCAAAGTGATGATCCCAACCCATATGGAACAACTGGATGAACCGAACGTCCCGCTCTGCTAAACGGCGAGCCAAAAGGCAATTCGACGCATAGGTTCCCGGCGTCTTGACCTCCGGTCCATACGACTCCAACACACTCGCGGACTCTCCGGAAATGTCGGTCAAATCGGGGACACTTGCCTGCATGCGGAATGCCATTTCATACTGAGCAATTCTTGCTTGTATCTCGGGGTCACCCACAACATCCAATCGGCGTGCATTGAGTTGCTGTAACTCATCGAGCGTTCCGCGTCGCACATCGCGAGCTACCCCGGGCGGATTGGAAAGATAGAGCACGGGATCTCCCGAATTCCGAAACTTGACTCCCGCATGTTGCGTTGGCAAGAACCCACTACTCCACAGTCGATCGTACAGCGGCTGATCATCTTTTCGCCCCGTTCCGAACGAAGTCAAGACTACATACGCTGGTAAATCTTCGCACTCACTGCCAAGCCCATAGCTCAACCAAGAGCCCATACTCGGAAATCCACCCAGTTGCCGCCCCGTTTGAAAAAAGGTGATCGCCGGGTCATGGTTGATCGCTTCGGTGTGCATCGATTTGATAAAACATAATTCGTCCGCAACCTTCGGCAGATTTGGCATCAGATCGCTAATCCATGCACCTGACTGACCATGTTGAGCAAATTTGAAAATACTGGGAGCGACGGGAAAATTCTTTTGGCCCGATGTCATCGTCGTCAAACGTTGACCTTGCCGAATCGAGTCTGGCAAATTCTCACCATGCTTGCTCGTCATGGCTGGTTTAGGATCGAACAAATCCATTTGCGATGGCGCACCCGATTGAAACAGGTAGATAACGCGTTTCGCCTTGACCGGCAGATGAGGCCAAGTCGACAACATGCCTTTCAAATTGGATTCCGATGACTGGTTGGATTCCGATGGCTGGGCACCATTTGCACGCGCACCATGCATCGATTGTTGAAGCAGCGATGTCAGCGCCGCAAGACCGATGCCGGTACCTGACCGAGTAAGAAATGTTCGGCGAGCGATCGCTTGCCGAATCGACATCGGCAGATGGTAAAATTGATTATCATTGCAATTCATGGTACGTTATTCCTTGGTCACTACTTCATCAAGATTGAGCAGGACATTTGCCGTCAGGGTGAGAGCTGCCAGGTCCGCTGGTTGTATATCGACTCCTTTTGATTCCCCCCAGGCGACAAGCTTCTTTGCAGCCTCAAGATCGGAACTGTACGCCTGAACGCGTCGTTCGTAACCAGCTACCAACACATCTAACTCTTGTTGCTCTGGATAACGACCGGTGACTTGCCGAAAGCCCCATCGGATTTTGCCTTCTAAATCTTTGTTCGGCTGATCATTCATTCGTTGTGCCAAGACTCGAGCCGCTTCTACGAATGTCACTTCATTCAATAACGCTAACGCTTGCAATGGCGTATTGGTTCTCGATCGTTTGACGGTACAAAACTCGCGCGATGGCGAATCAAACATCAACATCGTTGGCGGAGCTGCTGTTCGTTTCCAAATCGTATACAACGAACGACGATACAGTCCGTCATTCTTGTCGTGTTTGTAACCTCGCAAATCTCCATACTTGCTCGTCTCATCCCAAACGCCATCCGGCATGTAAGGACGTACGCTGGGTCCACCCACTTTCTCAACCAACAAACCACTGATGGCCAACGCTTGGTCGCGCACCACTTCTCCCGGAAGTCGGAAACGAGGGCCTCGAGCCAGAAATTTGTTGTCGGCGTCATTTTTGTAGTCGAGCGGATCCGCTTTCGATGATTGTCGATAGGTTGAACTCATGACGATCTGCTTTTGTATCCCCTTCATGTCCCAGCCGATTCGCACAAATTCGGTCGCCAACCAATCCAGCAGTTCGGGATGGCTAGGTACTTCCGCTTGCGTGCCGAAGTTATCGACCGACTTGACGAGCCCGATGCCAAAAAATTTCTCCCACTGTCGATTCACCCAAACGCGAGCCGTCAGTGGATTCGATGGTGACACAATCCACTTTGCAAGCCCCAGTCGATTGACTGGAGCATCGTTGGGTAACGGCGGCAGAACGGACGGGATCCCACGGCTTACTTTCTCTCCCGGCTTGTCGTATTCTCCTCGTCGCAATAGGAAAGCATCGCGGGGCGTTGGCAGCTCTTTCATAATCATCGAAGTTGGCAACGAGTTCTCGAAGTCGGCAAGCTTCTTTTTAGCCGCTTCTAAGTCTCTCTGTTTGCGAGAAAACGGATTGTCTACGTTCGTACGGAAGTAGTTCGCAATCTCCTTGGTCTGTACCGCTGTTCTATCTGAAATCGGGGTAGCAACAGCCGATCGGACGGTCTCAGGCAATCCAATCTTGTCGATCTTGGCAACCGATGCCGCAACGCTGGTCGCATAAAGTCGAAACCGACCAATGTTGTGACCCGCGATCGCTTTATGTAGAAGACGAACAGTCAACGTTGCGTCTTCGGGGATCTTCGTTGTTTGATCGACGAGAAACATGACGTTGCGAGCCAGTCGCTTCTCAGGATCGTTTCCATCGATCGCCCAGCCCTTTCCCTTGGAAAGAATGGAGGACGCTTCATAGCCCTTTTGGTTGTAATCCGCCTCTGCCTTTCCAAAGTTAAGCTTCACAGGGTCGGCAAGCGATTTCGAATGAACTTCCGCTTCAATCCCCGAAAGAACAAAGTTGCCGTTGAAGGCTCTCCCCAAACTTTGATTGGGCAGCGACGGATCGGGAATGACTTCCAATCGTATCCCGGTCAGTTCACCAGCAGCGATCGTTGTGGAGACGGTATACGTATCGAGGTCTGGGTTCTTGCCCGATGCCAACCAAGAGTCATCGTTCAGTTTTTTGAACTTTGCTTTCCCTTCGCTTTTGACAGATGCGATCTTCAATGGAGTCCAGATGTTCGGTGTATCAGAATTCTCTTTTGAGATCCAGGACTCCCATTCGGTTTGTAAAGCGGGTAGTTCCTTCTCGGCCTCCGTAGCTATCTCTTGTGCGTGGCGAATAGCATCTTGGAGCTCCACCATTCTTCGAGACTGCTCCTCGGATGGTAACGTGATAAGCGGTTTGGAGTTGCCCGATTTTCCACCGCCCCCTTCTCCATCAAGCACGCCGCTTTCGTCGATAGAGTTGAAGAATGCAAAGAGCTGGTAAAACTCCTTTTGCGAAATGGGATCGTATTTATGGTCATGGCAACGACAACATCCCACGGTCAATGCGAGCCATGTCTGACCTGTCGTTTCCACTCGATCGATCACCGTTTCAGCGAACCACTCTTCAACAATTCGTCCTCCTTCACCATTGATACGATTGTTGCGATGAAACCCCGTTGCAACAAACTGTTGTGTCGTCGGTGAAGGGAGCAAATCCCCTGCAAGCTGTTCAATGGTGAATTGATCGAATGGCATATTGGAGTTAAACGCCCGGATCACCCAATCTCGCCATTGCCACATTTGTCGCGACGAATCGGTTTGAAATCCATTGCTGTCTGCATAGCGAGCATAGTCCAACCACTGCAACGCCATCCGCTCGCCGTAACGTGGCGAGCCCAACAGACGATCGACCACTTTCTCGTACGCGCGCGGGGATAAGTCATTCAAGAAAGCGTCGATTTCTTCTTGCGTTGGAGGGATGCCTGTCAAATCGAGCGATAGACGCCGAATCAGAGTCGTTCGATCTGCTTCAGGAGAGGGCTTCAATCCATGGACTGCTAGTTTTTCTTGGACCAACACGTCGATGGGGTGCGCGGTTGAACCGGGCTCTCGTTTGGGTAACTCAGGTACCACTGGTGGAATAAAAGCCCAATGGCCTTCGTAAAGAGCCCCTTCTTCAATCCAACGCTTGAGCGTTTCCTTTTCCTTGGTAGTTAGCGTCTTGTTCGATTTCGGCGGTGGCATCAATTCGGACTCATCCGAGTTAAGGACCCGCTCCATCAAATGACTCTTGGTCGCATCGCCCGGGATGATGGCTAACATGCGAACCGCATCATCGCGTACATCGAGGCGCAATTCCCCTTCGCGATGCGATCCATCCGGTCCATGACAATGGAAACAATTCTCGGCAAGGATCGGACGAATGTCTCGATTGAACTGGATGCGTTCCTCAGACCTAGCCGTCGTCGAACAAGCGATCAGCAGGAATAACAGCAAAGAAATTTGACGTTTCATTATTGTTTGCTCAAGTCTAGTAATTCAACTTTACGAAACTCGATCGGATGGCTCTCGGATTGCAGCGAGATCGTACCGCTGCTCAGCATCTTCGTACCCGCTTTTGTAGCGAGATCTTTTGCATGGGCATCGCGTTCATCGAGTTGTGGCTTGTTGTACTCAAGCACGACTTCACCTTCGAGAATATGGCGAATGACTTCGTTGCCGCGCACTTCGACTTCGGCAGTGACCCAGCCGTCGCCGTGATACGTTTTCGATTTAGAGTTTGTGCAATGGTTTAGAATCAATTTTCCATTCATCTCGACATTGGTGCCAGGTGTACATAGGTTGGAGGTCGTTCGATTGTCTTTGCCGTTTCCACCGAGGAACTGAACTTCGATAGATGCCGGGAAGTCTTGATCCTTGCTTATCGTTTCTGGTTTCTCACCGTGAAGCATGACACCGCTATTGCGAATCGCCCAACCAGGTCCCCCTTTCGCTTGATCTCCAACAAAGCGATACTCGATGCGAAGTCGATAATGCGAGAAAGTGTCTTTGTAGAAAAGGTGCCCAAAAGTCTCTTTGAACTCTGGATAGCCTTCATAGCCCACTTTGAGAATCCCATCCTCCACGCGGTAGGTATTGGCATGATTGACACCCAGATCGTGATAACGGATCTTGGGGGTCCAGCCGGTCAGGTCTTTCCCGTTGAAGAGCTGAATCCATTTTTCCGTCGCCGGCTTGGCGTCTTGACCGATCGCCAGGGGAGACAAAACACAACTGAAAGCAAGAGTCAAACCTACAAAAACTCGACGACAAGGGAATTTCATGGACATGGCAAATCGAATCATGCGAGAGAAATGGGAGGGGTGATCCAGCGGAACTTTCATTATAAGCCGTAATGGCGTTGTTGTGGATTCGGCAAATCTAAAGTTCTGACGTAGTTTTCCGGTTACTGCTTGAGTAATCTGACAGCTTCGATGGATAGTGAAGATTCCGTTTCAGTGTAACACGAAAATCAGGGTTTCACCAAAAGTGTGACCCGCAATCGTTGAGGTGAGAAAGTACGTGGCGACGATCATCGACTGGGTCCTCCATTTGGACAAACATCTCAATGAACTCATCACGAGTATCGGCCCCAATTGGCTTTATTTGGTTGTCTTTGGTATCGTGTTCTGCGAAACAGGATTGGTTGTTTTGCCTTTCCTGCCTGGGGATTCCTTGTTGTTCGCGCTCGGTGCTCTGTGTGCTTCATCGACCAATGTATCATTGAGCCTGTGGGTCCTCATCCCCATGTTGACGTTTGCTGCCATCGCTGGCGATGCTCTCAACTATTGGCTCGGTGCCAAAATTGGACCACGCATCTTTCAAAGTGAAAGTTCCTGGTGGTTGAACAAGAAGCACTTGGATCGAGCGCAGGCCTTCTATGAGAAGTATGGTGCCAAGACGATTGTGATTGCTCGCTTTGTGCCAATCGTGCGGACGTTTGCACCGTTCGTTGCAGGCGTTGGCAAAATGAACTTCACCAAGTTCTGGATGTATAACGTGGTCGGCGGTACGGTCTGGGTAGTCTCCTTCCTCGTCGCTGGCTACTGGTTCGGAAACCTCGAGATCGTCAAAAAGAATTTCTCTCTCGTAACGGTAGGCATTATCCTTCTAAGCGTGTTACCGATCGTCTTCGAATGGATTGCACATCGCCGAGCCCAGTCGCAATCGACGCACCAATCTCCTAGCGAATAAAACATCTACGGGCGAGTAGGTATGGCTGCTGATGAAGACGCAGCACATACATCAGCTATCGTCACTGCTCTCTTCGCTCTCCTCTTCGCCGTGGATGAGTTCATCTGCTCCGAGTTCGCAAAGGTCGCGAGCTGCTTCGGTCCCAAGCAGTGCCGCTTGTTCGACATTCGTGGCGCGAGTCGCGGGCCAACTCCAGTACTGTTCGATCATCTCGGAGTAGTCCATGGAGAAGACTCGAGCCGTGAGTCGCACGGTTTCACCATCGAATACCGCGTGCGCAGCGAGCGGTGCCAAACAACCAGCACGCATCGCTCGAAGCAAGGTTCGTTCGATGACCACAGCAAGATGTGTCAATGGATGATCCAGCTTCATCAACGCAGCGCGAAGCTGCTCATCTTCTTCGCGAGTTTCCAACCCCAATGCCGCTTGCCCAACTGCAGGCAACATCTCCTCAAACGAAAAACGATGCGTGACTCGATTCGATAGTTGCAACCGATGCAGACCTGCACACGCGAGAATGATCGCGTCATACTCACCCGCATCGAGTTTCCGAATGCGCGTATCGACGTTGCCTCGAATATCCATGACTTCTAGATCCGGTCTCAAGCGTAGCAACTGGGCTTTTCGGCGAGGCGAACCGGTACCGATCTTCGCCCCTTCGGGCAAATCGAGCAAGGAAGAATAGTTCACGGATAGAAAAGCATCAGCGGCATCCTCGCGATCAGGAACAGATGCTAGTACCAAACCCGGCACAGGTTCCGTCGGCAGATCCTTGAGGCTATGTACAGCCAGGTCGCAGGTCTTGTCCAACAGGGCACGTTGAATCTCTTTGGTAAAGACGCCAATCCCGCCGGACGCTCCCAGAGGAGTGGTAGAGAGGTCTCCCGATGTCGTAATTTTTACCAATTCGACAGAATGTCCTTCTCGTTCAAGAAGCGATGACACATGATTGGCTTGCCAAAGGGCGAGTTGGCTTTGTCGTGTTCCGAGTCGAATCTGCATGGAGCTGTCGTCGTAAGTGTTAGTGGACGGAGTATTGCATCGTAATGATGTGCGGTTGCCTGCAAAAGAGAACCTGGAATTCGAAACACTCGAAATTCCTAGTCCCAAACCGTGCAACACAGATGCTAAACCCTGTAAGTCATTTCGCCCAGTCCGCAAAAGGTACATCGGTCGGGGCAGAATGCCAGCACTGACCGACGGAGCGGTCAACGACTTTCTCTTAACACCCTTTTCGAATCCGTGAATATCCGTGTATATCCGTGGCCTTGTTTCAAGGAATCATTCCTCAGCCACGGATGCGACACGGATGAAACACGGATAAAACACGGATAAAGAAAAGCACCAGCGAGTAGATAATGGCGAGAGCAGATGGCCCTTAGTTCATAGAGCTTGCTCTCGGCTCGAATCCGTGTAAATGCGTGACAATCCGTGGCTCGGTTCTTGGGATTTCCTGTTTTCAGCAATAGCACGAACGGCGAGCGGTCAACGAATTGCTTCTTTGGCCATGTTTGATTTACAATGGTCCCGCTGCTAGTTGCTTGGTTGCTTTGCCAGGTTAATTACAGATACAAACAGCTAAGGAGTTTTTCATGATTCGCAAGACGACCCGGACGACACTGCCGGAATATGACTCTTTAGTCCGCAAGGGAGTGTTTGATGATATTGTTGGCAAAATAGAGCTCATTCGCGGGGAGGTCGTCGAAGTGAATCCAGCCGGACCTGTCCATGATGACTATGTCACCTACTTGACAAATTGGTCGGTGATGAGCCGCGATGCAACGAAGACATATGTGACCTCTCAAACGGGTATGGAACTACCTGAATTGGATAGCCGGCCTGAACCAGACGTCTTCTGGGTGCGAAAAGCTCGATATCGATCGCACCATCCGTTGGCATCCGATGTTCAACTTGCGATCGAAGTTGCGGATTCTTCATTCGAAAATGATCTTCGCGTAAAACGCCAAATGTACGCAGAGGCAGGTGTCGTCGAGTATTGGATCGTGGATTGCCAATCGAAGTGCATTCACGTTTTCCGAAACGCCTCGGGCACGGATTATCAATCGCACTCGGTGTTGAACTCACCGGAAAAACTGAGCCCATTGATTGCCTCCGATGCCATCTTGGATTTGCAAGATTTGTTCGATGGAGAATAGGAATGCGAAAGCCTTTTTTGGCCACGGATGAAACACCGATGGAACACGGATAAATAGAAATTAGGAATTAGGAGGGGCGGACAAGCCATTGGCCGAAAGAAATGGAAAGTGGCGAAAGAAGGAGTCTCGTGTTTTGAGATTCTTGCATTCTTACTTTTTCGTTTTCTTTCGTTCATTTCGGCTATTCAAGAATGACCGGCGGAGCGGTCAACGACTATCTTGGATCGAATCCGTGAAGATCTGTGTAAATCTGTGGCTCAACTATAAGGTGCCAGGCACTTTAAAGGTATTGAGCTTTTTGCGGATCAGTTGAGGCGGGTGGATAGGATGCTGACGGCTTGAAAAAGTTCGTACCAATGTCGAAACGTTTCTAGCGTGTCGACTACCATCGCATCTTTCCGATGAAAACCAACTTCGCTAATGCGTATCGTCTCATCTAGAAAATGGCCTCGAACGGGTGCTTCCACCGTCGCTAACTCATATCGCTCGTCATCCAATTCTTCAATGGGAAGCGTTTTTCCCATCACTTGATGTACAACCCATAATGCTGCTTGATCCAGATCCGCATTGTCCACTACCGCTTGAACCGAACCGCTTTGAACATAAAACTTGGCCATGTTGATTTCTTCCTTGATCGTTGCTTAAAAGTGGGGGCAGGTATTCAACCGCTCTGCCCACGCGTGAGGGGTGCGGGAGCAGAGGGTTGAATGACATTGGGGAGTGTCAAGGCTCACGTGTTGGATGTTGTGGCTCAGCGACCCAGAGTTCTATCCAAGTTCCCTAGGTCGTTTGCCCTGACACAATACTTATCGCACCCCCCTTTGACACCACAGGTCACGCGGCAAATTTATTTCCGAGTTCCTTGCATATTGGCAGCTGGATGAATCTTTCGTGAAGCTACACTTCGATTATTCTGCATTCCGCTAGACTCTTTGGACTAATTTATCTCTATTGTCAATTCCAACATTCATTTATCCCGCAAAGGAACCCAACTATGTTCAAACGATCGGACATCGAACGAGCTCATCAATATGAGGGAGGTATTTCCCGTCGTTGGTTTATGGCCTATGCGAGCGCTTTGAGCTCCATTCCTCTTCTGGAACGCTCATCGTGGGCTATGACTTCGCCTTCGTTTAGTAGCGATCCCTTCACATTGGGGGTCGCATCTGGCGATCCTGATCATCAAAGCCTCGTGCTCTGGACACGATTGGCTCCAGACCCACTCGATCCGCACGGCGGAATGAAGGCGGAACCAGTCCAAGTCACATGGGAAATCGCAACCGATGAAACGATGAAGACGATCGTTGCATCTGGCAAGTCGGTCGCCACACCACAGCTTGGGCACTCGGTCCACGTGGAGGTAGACGGTCTAAAACCAGACCGATGGTACTGGTATCGATTTCGAGCAGGAGATGCCACAAGTCCCATCGGCCGCACTCGCACGTTCCCTGCCCCTGATGCGATGCCAGACAAACTGAATTTCGCCGTAACCTCTTGCCAAAATTATGAACAGGGACTCTACACTGCCTATGAACAAATGGCCAACGATGACTTGGATCTCGTTTGCCACCTAGGGGACTACATCTATGAGTACGAAGCGGGACGCAATGGAAAGGTGCGAACGCATCACGGCAAGGAGATTCAATCCTTAGGCGATTACCGCATTCGGCATGCGCAATACCGATCGGACCCACTGCTTCACGAGATGCATGCGAAGTGTCCGTGGATCGTGACGTGGGACGATCATGAACTTGACAACAACTGTGCTGGCGACATCTCCGAAGAAAAAGACAAAGTCCATCCTGTCGACTTTTTGATTCGACGGGCGAACGCTTATCAAGCGTACTACGAGGCGATGCCATTGCGTCGCAGTTGTTTGCCTCGAGGCAGCGACATGACACTTTATCGCACAGCTTCATTTGGGCAGCTTGCGGAGTTCCTGGTGTTGGATACGCGTCAATACCGATCGGATCAACCGAACAACGATAGAGCCTCTCCGCTTAATGTCTCAGCACTGGATAAGACACAAACGATGCTAGGGCGGCAACAAAAGAATTGGCTGAGCGGCAAATTGATCCAATCGCAAGCGAATTGGAACATCCTGGCTCAACAAGTCATGATGGGGATGGTTGGTTTTGTGCGAACAGAGAACGAGCCCGTTTATTCGATGGATCAATGGCCTGGATACGCGGCAGAGCGAATGGAGTTGATGCAGTTTCTTTCGGAACGATCGATCAGCAACCCAATCGTACTCACTGGCGACATCCACTCGAGCTGGGTCAATGAGCTTCGCATCGATGATCGCCAAATCGAGCAAAAGCTTGTGGCGACCGAGTTCGTGGCGACTTCGTTGTCGAGCGGTGGTAATGGCTTGGAGAAGCCAAAGAGCTTAGAGTCCGTGTTGAGAAACAACCCATGCGTCAAGTATCACAATGGCGAGCGAGGTTATATTCGCTGTACAGTGACACCGAAGAGTTGGAAATCGGATTACATGGTGGTTGACGATGTACTGCAGCCCGGCGGCAAAACCTTTGAACGAAGCTCCTTCGTCGTCGAGTCCGGCAACCCAGCAGTTCACTCGGCTTGATCGTAATTCACTTTGCCTGATACGTAATCAGTTCCGTTTCGCTCAACCGGTCCTGTCCTTCTACCAACGCCAAGCACTTGCAGAAGCGTCCTCGAGGGAGCGGGCTCGATGGAAGCATGCTGGGGCAAAAAGTGCTGAAGGGCCGCGAGCTTGAAGATAGCGAGCTTGAGCGCACTGATCTCGTGCACCATCGTTAGGTGCATAGCCCAATACGCCAACGGCGCTAGATCCCACAGCCCAGGGGCGCGGCACCGCCGCGCACCCTGGGTACCGATTTGACGCATACGGCGATGAATCCGCCGCATTGCAAATAAGGAAACCATGTGTTCTTTGCGATTTGGTTCGATTCGCGGTTGAGCCGCAACAGATCGCGAACATGCAAACCTGCCGATCGAAGGTCCGAAATCAATTCTCTCTCCGAAAAGATGTGCAGGAACATGGTCGGCAGTCCACGATACGGATAGATTCGGTCACCGTACTCCCAAGTCGGATCTCGAAAGGATCGAACCCTGTCCTTGATCGCACGTACAATCCCGCCAGGATCCTGGAACCACGTGCCGCGGTTGTGGACGTGAATTAGAAACACGCCGTCATCTCGTAGTAAGCGGAATACATGGCCGAGAAATGACCTGCGATTCTCTCGCCCCTGAACCATCCCCAGCGAACTGTACATACAAAAAATGGCGTCCGCTACCCGATCTTGGAAGCCGTTCAATTGGGCCATGTTCGCATAAACCTTGCCGCAGGAATGTGCGAGCCCTAGCGCATGTGCACGAACCCCGTATTCGCGCAACATCTCTCGGCTGAGATCGACACCGACCACATTCCATCCGGACGAAGCTAGTGGAATGAGGCTTCGTCCCGTTCCGCATCCGAAATCGATCGCTATTCGCTTCTCGCCATCCGAACGATGTGATTGAGAAGGAACGACGGATGCAATGATCTCTTGGTCTAGTTTCAGAAGTGGATGCTCCGAGTGAAAGCGATCGTACTCGGTCGCTATCGACGCATCGTTCACATAATCCCACGTGCCCCTTGAGACGCCAGCGGGTAACTGCCACGCCGGGCGTTCCTTCGCGGCCATACGTCAGAAGCCTCTCCGGTCGACATACACAGGTCGAGTCGCGGGTCGGTAGGAGGGCGTCGTGATGACCGTCCGTTGAGGGTACTCTTCACGCACGACGACTTCCGAGGGGTACGAGCGATAGACGGTCGTGTTCGATGGAGCCGTTCGAACCACTTGGCCATTTTGTTGCAAGGCGGTAATCACGTAGTCGCTTACGCCCTGCTGATTCATCCAAATCACTTCATTGACATCGGGACGCGACGCCACGCCGTTCGCTTGGATGTGGGATACGATTACCGAATCGCTAACTCCGCTGTGTGTCATGTTTACGACTTCACTGGCACTCACTGGGCGGCGCGTGACGACTTTCGGCTGGACCGGTACGTAGGTTCGATGCTCTACGTAAGTTGGCCGCACATGAGTTGGATGAACATACGTTTGCTGGACGTAGGTGGGGTGGCTCGTGTAAACGGGCTGTGCGTAGTAGGAATTTTGTCGTTGTGCATGGTCTCTTTGGTTTCCAAGCACTCCGCCAGCAATTGCGCCCACCGCTCCGCCGATGAGAGCCCCCTCGGTCGTGTCATCGCGTTGATGTCCAACAACACCACCTATCACCGCTCCCGTGACACCACCCAGTAGGGCGCCGTTTCGGGTGTTGTAGTTTTGAGAAAACTGTGCATTTGCTGAACTGGTCAGAGATAACCCAAGCATTGTCGTAAGAAAGCCACTGAATGCCGAAACGCACAAGTGTCTATTTTTGGTCCAGCCCATAAACTTCTCCCTTACCAGTTTGGAAGTGTACAGAATGCATGTCCGTTTGCATTCCCATACAATTTCGATCTAGTACTGGAATAAATTATCGGCTGAATTGTGTCGAGACTGAATCGGACTTAGCCAATGCAGTACATTGCGAACCACAGGACCGATGCGATCGCTAGCAAAAAACCGACGGTCCAAACTCCCGTCTTTACCGCCTGACTGATAATGACGTTCACCCTCTCGTGGCGAGTGGCTGCCATCACCAACGAAGAAGCAATCAATACGGGAAAAAGCCAAAGAAGATATTCAATTGAAATTCCCATGAAGGAACACTTCGCCTCAATCTAGCTGATTCGGTAGACTCACTCGAGCATTGGTATCTTTTAACGCATCGGTCAAGTCAATAGGAACGCTATCCGCCCATAGACCTTCGAGATCGTAAAAAGCCCGATACTCCTCATCAAAGAGATGAACGATGATCGAACCATAGTCGACCGCTATCCATCGACTCTCATCGTAACCAGACATGCTCAATCGAGACTCGCCCCGTTCCTTCATCAACCTATGAATTTCCTCGGCAATCGCTTGAAGCTGGCGTCGGCTCGTCCCCGTAACAATTAAAAAGCAGTCGAATATGCTGGTTTGCTTCGAGATATCGATCAAGACGATGTCTTGCCCTTTGCTTTCGGCGGCGGCTCGGGCCGCTAGCTTCGCCGTCGCAATGCTATCCGCAACGGACTGGGTGCTGTTTTTCTTGGGCTCGGTAATAACTGTTTCCGTTTCAACCATTCAGAGTGCTGCTTCTTAATCCTTAGTTCATGGGCATCGTTCCGTATTGGACTCGAACATCCCTATCAGTCTAGGTGAAAGTCGACAAAAAGTCACGCAGTACCGTGACAAGGTTCGCATCAAGCAAAATCGATCCAATTTTCTTTCAGAAGCCTCGAATCCTTTTGGGCAGATAGGGGCTCATAGATGTGTAGAAGCGGAAACCATCGCAACCCTGACAGAAACGGTGAACTTTTCACCGTTCAACGGCGTCTAAGTCAACAGAATTGTCAGGGACGAAAAATGTGGGAGCGACTATGATGCGGTCGATAGGAGTAGCAGGAAGCTCAACATTCCTACCAGGATGAGTCGAAAATACAATGAAAAAGCAAATCAAAACCAAAATAGAACGAAATACTGAGCACTTCCGAGCCCTGGGGCTGCCCTCAGGGGAAAGTCGGATCGAAGTTATTCGTGAAGCCGCTAGAACGCGTGCAAAGCAACTTTCCGGCAGAGCTCACCCCTCTACGGTGGACTTCCATCGAGCGAAAATTGCAGTCGCTGCGTACAGGCTTTTGGACCCCCGTGGGCGTATTGATCTCTATGAGCGTGTTCAGCTTTCATGCCCGCTCGACCAAGTTGACCAACTCCCTCCACCACCTCCCGCGATTTCACCCATCAATCGACAGATTGAATGTGTTGCGGGAAAGCCTGAATTAAGTTCGGCGGATGGAATGCTGCCGATTCGAATGATGGATGGAACGGTAATTGAGCAAGCGATCGTGCAGTCAAACGAGGACGAGATCGATAGCGACTTAGAGAGCGATCTTTCCATCGCGGAACGACGCAATGTCGTGAGGCTTCTTCGGGAGCTCGAAGACACCGCATCAACACCATGGAAGCCGTTTGGCTGGATCCGGTCCAAGCTAGGGATCTAGGAAGATGATCCTTTGAATAGCAAAGCTTGGAACAATTGCTGGAGAGGTCCCATCGAGGAGTGGGTGGTCTCTCAGATGGCCGATGCAGATGCAGGGCATGGCATCGACCACGTGCGTCGCGTCGTTTCTAACGCTGTGCTCATCGGCGAGCAAGAGTTTGCAAACATGTCCATTGTTCTTCCGGCGGCGTGGCTCCATGACTGTGTCGTTGTACCGAAGAATTCACCGATGCGGTCCCGGGCGTCATCGATGGCAGCCGAAAAGGCGTTGGAGTTCCTTTCGAAAATCGAGTACCCGAAAGAGCTCGTTCCGTTCATCATTCATTGCATTCATGCCCACAGTTTCTCAGCAAAAATAGTTTGCGAGACGCTGGAGGCCAAGGTCGTTCAAGATGCCGATCGCATGGAAGCGGTTGGTGCGATCGGCATCGCCAGGTGCTTGATGACAGGCGGTGCTATGAAGCAGCGGCTCTACGATCCGGAGGAGCCATTTCCCGTGCGGCGTCCTTATCAAGATAGTGTACAGTCCGTTGATCATTTCTTTGCAAAACTACTGGGGCTCGCATCCACCATGCAAACCGATCACGGAAGGGAAATAGCGATGCATCGTACTGTCTTCATGCTGCAATTTCTGCATGAATTAGCCGACGAGATAGGCATAGATCATGCGAGCCTACAACAGGCCTTAGATGCATCCCATCACTTACGTTAAAAGACGGTTATTTAGTCTCTTTTGGCATTTGTCTTACATGCCGCGGATCAGCCAGTTTCTTAAAGCTAAGCCATTCCGGTGACGGTTCTAACAAAAGCAATATGGCAGCGATGAGAGAAACAGGATTCTGAAGTGCAGATTTCGCGTCTAGAAACGAAAAAACCGCCAGGCGGAAACCACCCGGCGGTAAATTCTAGTTGCTTGGAGCAGACTCTCGGCAGAAGCCGAGTGCTCTAGCAGAGCAACGGATACTAGGAAGGAGTCTTGGTAGCTGGCTTCTTAGCAGCCTTCTTCTTCGCTACCTTCTTCTTGGTTGCAGCCTTCTTTGGTGCTGCCTTCTTAGCAGCCTTCTTCTTGGCTACTTTTTTCTTCGTTGCTCCAGCTTTTTTCTTGGCCACGGATATATCCTCCGAAATGTCAAAACCTGGCTGTCGCAGAAAACTTCCCAGAAGCAGTTGGTAGGTAATCTGTTCTCAACAACCGATACTAAAAACCCTTTGCTGTTTCAGTTCCGACTCGACGTCATGTCTCACTCATGACAAGTCACAAGTGAAGTCAGATCTGATCCCGCAAAGGAACAACATCCAATGACGTAGTTGTATAAAAGTCGAAAACTAATGCAACATCTTTTCGACAATTTTTCCACATAAATGAAACCAATTTTCCACCAAGTCACGAAGCCTAACACGCCTCATTGGTACCTGCTTGCATAGGTTATGGAGCGTCATCTGCTTGCTGATGAAACGATGCAGCGCTAGCGCCATCTGGGTGGTTGGCACATGCAAGAACCAGCATAGACAGCCCGCTCGAACGATATCGACTCTGAAGGAATATCTCGTCCAAACGGTGAATGAGGTGTATTGCCAACGACGTGGTCAATTCGATTCACCAACAAATTCATTGGTGAATCGAAATCGCATCCATCTCAAGACTAGCCTCCACGTCTTCATCCTTCTCGATGAATGAACATGCAACGCAACCGCGCAGAACATATTCGATGCGCCGAAGTGGCATGCCCACAAAGCAACCAGAGAACCGCGATACCATCTCCTGCATCATCGCTGTTGCAGAGGATGGATCTACTCGCGATGGAGCCTCATGATGCAGATTGCAGAATGAAAAAAAATTTCAGAATTTTTTTTCGCGAGTTCGTTTTTTTGTCCGTTGAATCGCTTCAACGACAAGAATGAGCATTCCACGAAGTCGTACGAGTGTCGTTTACCACCATGAACCACCACCGCGTGCCGACTGAATCGTTTGCAGATTCGAATACGCCAACGACGCGAAGAACAAACCTCCGATCTGTCCTCCATGGGTCAGTAGCCAGTATGCAGCAAGCCCACCAGCAACCGCACCCACGCAACATGCTTCGTACAAACCGTCGCGTCTCATGACGATTCCGATCAAGTGTCTTGCGATCTGACCTCCATCGAGCGGAAAAATGGGAAGCAAATTGAGTAGCGCCCAATAGATACTCGATCCAACCAGAAAGTTGATCGCACAGAAAGCATACGGATTGTCGAGAACACGTGTCGCAGGCAACTGCACGCCGATCAATGAGCTGAGCCATTCGAACGCAAAGACCTTTACGCCACACCCAAACGCAAGCCCACCGACGATTGCCGCCAACAATAACTGGATCGCAGGTCCAGCAGCGGAAATAACCAACTGATCTTGGTGGGTTAGTCTTGCCCGCTTTCCCTGTCGTGCCCAAATAAATCCGGAACCTGGGATGGCAAGTCCTCCCATTTGGTACAAGACGATTTCGCATTCAATTCCGTAGTACCGAAATGCCAAAGCATGCCCGAGTTCGTGAATCAAAATGCTAACAAAAGCTGTCAAAACCCATACCACCAACAGTCCTGCGAAGTTGGAGGAGATGCCTGCGATGGTGAACGCATGATGCATGCTCAGCGATTGCGAGTAGCCAAACGCAGCAGTCACTGCCCAAAACAACCATGTGACACGTACCGGAAATTGAAAAAAACGAAACCGCCAGTCGTAGGGGCTCGCTTGTGGCTCACTCAGTAACATTCAAATCTGCTTCTTCTTGGTGAAAGCTACCTGATGGGAAACTCACGATCCGGTCGACTTACGCATTTTGGTCATCAAAGGTGCGATTACCGCAGCGGGAACAAACTTTTCAAGAGCTCTGCCATTGCCCATTGCAGCAATCTGTTTGATCAAGCTGCTTGAAACGTGAGAAAATTCTTCGTCGGCCATTAGGAATACTGTTTCGATTTCTGAATCCAATTGCCGATTGGCCATCATCATGGTGAACTCTCCGGCAATGTCAGTCAGAGGCCGAACGCCTCGCACCATCACCTTGGCTCCAATACTTCGAACGAAATCCACAGCCAGCCCGTCGAACGAATCGATGCGAACATTGGGCAAGTGGCGCGTCACTTGCCGAAGCAAATCAATTCTCTCGTCGGTTCCGAAAAGCGATTGCTTTTCGGAATTCACACCCACTGCAATCACCAACGACTCATACAACTGGGCGCTTCGCTCGATGATGTGCAGATGTCCAAGTGTCACAGGGTCAAACGATCCTGTGTAGACGGCATGCTGCGGAAGTAGCGGCTGCGACATAAAGGCCCCCTAGTGAAATTTTGCTCGGACAGCCGGCTTGCCTGCATGAAGAAAAATGACCAGATACAAAATGATCATGCCGAGCGTCCACAAAATACCAAACGCTAGACCCACATAGAGAAAAATGTCCATAATTTGTCCCATATCGACTTCCGGCTGATTTGGTGCCTTATTCATTTGCTCCAAAGCCTGCGCCTTGACTTGGTCAAACATGGCAAAGGTGATAATAACTCCTAACACCTGCTCAACCACCTTGTACACGATCAAACCCACAGTCGTCCACCGTACAAGATTCAGTCCCGAGAGACGGTGCTTTAGCCCCATGATGCCTGATATGATCATCAGAGTGGACAAAAGGATCGCGACGATTTGCAAGGCGATCTGAATTGCTAGCGCACCTGGAAACACGTTGAGATTTAGGTTCGGCGCCTGGGCACCATCGCCGTCGGCGGGCGCAGCCATGTTGGCTGAGAGGGCTGGGCCGACAACCAATTGCGCTATCGCTATCAAACTCCCGAAAATTCCGAGGATGCCCAATACCAAGAAAATAATGAGAAGCGCTTTTGTGAAACCGCTCATCTGTCCACTCGATACGTCGACGGTGGGTGAATACGCTGTGGATGGTGAAAAAGGATTAACAGGTGAAGTGTTACTCATGGACTGCCCGAAAGTAGTGAAAGCAATAACGACGAAAAACGCTCGACGTCTTGGTCGCTATTGTAGGCATGAACCGCTGCCCGCAAACGACCATGCCTAACGCTGAGCACGACTTTGTTCCGAATAAGTTCCATTCGGATCCGATTTGGATCGTGGTTGGGTAGAGAAAACGAGACGATTCCGCTGAGGTGACTTGATTTCAGCTTGGCAGAAGTTTCATCTCGGTAGACCGTTGCTCCTACTCTTCGAAGCGAGTCTTGTAAAAGTTCCGCCGTTTCCAACACTGCAGCCGAAATTGGACTCTCCTGATGATGGCATCCCAATTCCAGCAATAGACTCATACTTCGTTCCAATCCGATTTGCCCAATATGATTGGCGGAGCCCCCTTCGTATCTCGAAGCATCTTCCTTGAGTTGCATGTTCGAGGTTTGGAAGTGATGCGACGCCTTGATGGAGCCCCAACCTACCATCCCGGGGGATAACCCCTCTAACCTCGATCTGCGGATGAATAAAATTCCGGCTCCTTCCGGTCCTAGCAACCACTTGTGCCCGTCTGCAGCAAGATAATCAATAGGGGTCGAACTTAGATCACACGGAAAAACTCCGAGACCTTGGATAGCATCAACAAATAGTTGTGAGCCACATTCGTGCACCATGTCGCATAACTTAGCCAGATCCAATCGATAGCCCGATGCATAACCAACCCAGCTTGCACTGACCAAGCGGGTCGTTGAGTCCATTTTGGCTCGAATCGCATCGAGTTGAACGATTCCAGATTCATCGACTGGAACAACCCGAACATCGATCCCCTGTTTTCGCAACTCCATCCATGGCAAAAGATTGCTCGAGAACTCATTTTCCAATACCACCACACTAGACTCCTTTCCGAACTGTTGCCACGGAAAGCAGCTGGCGACGATGTTGATTCCAAACGTGGTGTTCGGGACAAGAGCTATTTCTTCACACTCACAATGCAACAATTTAGCGGCCTGGGATCGCAACTTGGCTGCCCGTGCTGCCCACTCCGGCCAGAAAAAATCGCCCGCCAACTGAGCCTGTTCCAGGAATTCACGCATCGCATCCGAGGAAATTCTCGGGATTGGGCTAACGGCTGCGTGATCAAAGTAACTCCACTCCTGAGCCACGGTCATTTCCGCCCTAAGTTTCTCGCGAACCATCGCTGTTTGTTGAGAGAAATGGGTTACCGGCGTGAATGGTGGGTCGTTCATGGGGGAAAATCTAAGGATTCTGGCAATCGGCGAAGGATTTTTAAGAAAAAAAGTGCGGCATAGCCTTGGGCGATGACACTGGGAAAACTTCAACTATACTAGCCAGCGGTGTACCCCAGGGATCACCCTCGTCATTGTTTCTCATTTCCGTCACCTCGAGTCGTTTTCCCTTCGCTTTCTCATGCGTAGCCATCGATTGAGTAACCCGGCCTCGGCTGGCAACTTTTCAGAAGAGTACCGAGGTTGTTGATGCCAAGAATTATGTGTTTAGGTGGTTTAGTAGTTTCGGGACTAGTATTTTTACTATTCCTCGTGAACTTTATTATGACCATCGCTGGAATGGGTGCTCTGTTTCGGTACCAGAGCATGCTAATGGATATCGTCTTCTTGATTTGTTCTGGTACTCTAGGCTACCTGAGTTGGTCAGCTTTCCGCGAACTTAAATAGCCTAGAAAATGAAATTCGATCCAGAGGCCTGGGTATTCTCCCGACCTAGCTTGGGTGAACTCGAGACGGTGCTGATTTCACCAGCAAAACAGTCTCCAAAATCATTGGTCGTTCTGTGTCATGGTTTTGGCGCCCCAGGCACCGATCTCGTCAATCTTTTTGACGATCTCCTCTACTATCTCCCAGATGAATCGCCGCAATTCGCGGTTTTGTTCCCCGCCGGCCCTATCGACCTGGAAGACCAAGGGCTCCCTGGCGGAAGAGCTTGGTGGCGTCTGAATATGGCAAAGCTCATGCAGATGGCCGCCACCAATTCATTTCATGAAATGCGAAATGTCGAACCACCTGAAATCCATCGGGTCCGAGGCCAATTGGTTCATAGCATCCAAGCGGCACTCGACAAACTTTGTGCCGATCATGCCCTGAAGACCGAGCTTCCGATCGTGCTGGGTGGTTTCTCCCAAGGGGCGATGTTGTCGGTCGATACCTTGCTGCGAGGAAATCTAGCCAACGTTTCCGGTTTGTTCGCATACTCTGGCGCGTTGATTTGCGAATCCGCGTGGCGCGAATGCTCCTCCAAAGTTAGCGGTCTCTCTTTTGTTCAAAGTCATGGAACTCAAGATACCGTGCTGCCCTTCGAAACAGGCCAATGGCTCCATGATCTGCTCAAGGAGATGGGGATGCTCGGAGGAATGCTCCGTTTCGATGGCCCGCACACAATCCCTACCGAAGCTCTCATGCAGAGCGCCAAGCTTCTCCACACAATCAATACATCGAACATCTAACATAAGCCGCCAGGTGCGCCCGATCTATCTCGTTCGAGCCGTGTCTTTGCTCGCTAGTGAATCTCTGAGACTCATAAAGTCGGAGAGCAAGAAAATGACTGTCACGAAAGCGATAACAATCTCCGTCAAATTGACGAAACGAGCTGCGATGGTTTGTGGCATGATGTCGCTGTAGCCAAAAAAAGAAAAGTTCAGCGTGCTAAGATAAAAACAATCGAACAACGCTTCGTTCGGATCGAGTTCCCGAGACATACCTGCAAAGCTGTTGGGATTCAATCGATGCAGGCAATAGAAATCGAACGCGAACGACATCACCATCTGCCCCATGTTGATTGCCATCCAAACCAAAAAATGATGATGCGACACATTCTGCTTCGCTGCGTACTGCAATTGTTGTACGTTTTCTGTCCCAAAGAATGCTGTCTTGACAAGGCAACCTACCACGATGATCAAACTCATATATCCTTCGGATAACCGGCCGATCGCAATCAGTTGTAGCAAGATGAGCCACCAAGCAACGATCAAAGCAACCTCGACTATGTTCCGAACCACCGGGATCAAAGGTGGCTTTCCCTGAGTTTTCGCATCAGCCATTTGCTAGGCCCCGTCGATAAAACTCCAACGCGATCTGATTCGATTTGAAGGCCATATTTCTAAGGACTTCGTCGGTAAGGTCCGTCCACATCCATTCCGCCACCTCGGTGTACTCGGGTGCAATTTTTTGCTCATCGACGACTTGGGCTACAAAGAAAAGGTCGACGACAGGGATCTGGACGCCTTGATAGAGATAGCGGTTCGGTGCTGTCATCAAGTAACGCGTGTTGGTGATCTTCACACCAACCTCTTCAAAAACTTCGCGGTGCAATGCTTCTTCGCCTGATTCCTCTGGATCGACAAACCCTCCTGGCATTCCCAAAAGCCCCTTGCCGGGATCTCTCGCGCGAACCAGCAATAGAACCTTCCCCGCCTCGTTAACGATAATGCCACCCACCGCAGCGACCGGCCCAAAAAAAACGGTGTATCCACATGCGTGGCATCGGAACGGTCGCGGAGGCTCGGTGGAGTGTCTCGCTGCACCGCAACGGGGGCAATATGCATAGGCCTCGAATAGTTCAATCGACATGTTACTTGGATCGACTCACTGCTTCCAAAGCCGCATTTCGCGCCGCTTCAAATTCGTCCCCCTTGGACCACGTTTGCATCTCGTCTTGATTGGCCGCTTCCCATCCGACTTCTAGCAGCAATCGAATATCTTGAACGGCTCCGGACAAGTCCCAGTTTGGGTTATACTCGTCGGAACGCTGGTGATAATCCTTGGATGTCCATTCGTCGAGTTGCGTTTTTCCCCAGCCTTCGGGCTTGCCGATGACTTCGTAACCCGCGTGCAGATAGACGCCAGGCACACCGACTTTGGCGAGCGAGAATTGATCGGAGCGATAGTAGTATCCTTTGCTAGGCTCGCGGTCAGGCACAACGACTCTCGATTGCTTCTTCGCTGCGGAGGCGACAAGCTTATCGAGCGAACTCTTGCCGTAGCCAATCACATGGACATCCCGCGTTGGTCCCAAAAATCCGATACCGTCAATATTGACGACAGCGCTTTGTTTCCCATTCGGTACCGGCGGATGTTCTGCAAAGTACTTGGAACCCAAAAGCCCTTGCTCCTCCGCACCAACGGCTACAAACAAAAGAGAACGCCGGCTCGGAATTCCGCTATTCGAGATCGCTTCTGCCATTGCCAAGTTACTGGACTTGCCTCCCATGCTGGCCTAGAACCTGAAAAGGGAATTAATGCCACAACTGAAATTGCAAAATTAGTTTTACAGATTGCTGCATTAGAAAATCCAGAGTTTGGAACA
>CAIOHR010000059.1 GCA_903858115.1 uncultured Pirellula sp.
AGAGACATGTCCCACAAAGTCAGCTGATTATCAGCACCACTGCAGGCCAGTACCGAATCCTCTCGAGGATGCCATTCAACACTTGTAATGGCGCCTTGGTGCCAACGCAGAGATGCAACGGCGCTGTCAGCGGTAAAGTTTCGCAAGTCCCAAATGCAGAGGGCACCGTCATCAGCCCCGCTGGCCAGCAGATAGTCTACGACACGATTCCAAGACAGCACGTTGATATCTGTTGATGAGGCTTTCACTTGCAAAGCGGCACCAACTTTCGTGCGCACATCCCACAAACGAATGGTGCCATCACAACTACAGCTTGCAAACACATCATTTTCACTGGGACTCCATTGAACATCTTCTACAGAAGCAGAGTGACCATTGTAAGTGTCACTGTCCACTACCCAAGTGGCAGCTGAATTCTTGTTCCAAAGAAAAATATTTCCATCACAATCTCCGGTCAGAAGACGACCGGCAACGGTGGGAGACCAGTCCAGGGCGAACCCCTCATTGCGATGAGCGCCACATGTGAACAGCGGCCGATTTTGCTCCCGTTGACCAATCACCGGAGCTCCTGGAGAGTCCATAGCCATTAACTGAGGCGCAACATTGAAGATGTGGACTTTGCCTGTATCAGACCACGTTGCTACAAGAGTTGGCTCCTGAGGCATCGACCGGACGCGGTTGATGCAACCTGCATGTGGCACAAATTTGTGCTGTAAAGTGGGGTCTTCATCAACGTTGCCATCATCGCTTGCGCTATCGCTGTCACTGCTATCGTCGTGCTTTGTTTTGTGCAAATCACTCAATTTTAAAACGACTAGCTTGTTCTTGCCGCTGTCTACCGCCTGTGTTCCTGCAACCGCATAGCACGACATCGGGAACAAAGCGCGCACGTCACCGAGAGAGTCGCGCAGAAAGTCAAACGACAAGCATGGCCATTCCATCTTCAACTCATGCAGCATATCATAGGCGCTGTTGTCAACAACGAGTTCCTCCCCTTCTTCCAAAGCGTCACGACCAGGCACAAATGCACGCTTCTGGCCTTCCTCCTCAACTTCATCCGTTTCCAAACCTTCAGCAGCTCCGGCACCCATACCGTCGCCATCTTCATCATCGCTCCCGTTATCGCTGACCCAGCCCTCGTCACCAACATCGTCTTCACTGTCGAATTCATCGGTGTCGCCTTCGTACTCACCATCGAAATCCCGTCCATCGTCCCGCTCAATGGCATCTTCTTTGGGCAGATCTGCTTGACCGCGCTTCTTTGACATTCCGGAGATGCACAACAATTCGGCCACGTTGAAATTCAAACTCGCCGAAAAAAGCTGTTGCAGCGTTTGATTGCAGCTGGAGCATGCACTACTTGTATGGAACATGTGCACCACTCTCCCGCGCGCCAGAAGCAGATCTGGCATGCATGCAAGTGGAGTGATGATCAATCAAGGTCACACGCTCAAAGCACTCTGCGCAGTTGCTGTGTGTGGGCGGTGTTGTGTGGCAAAAGTTGGCAGCTTGTGGGGCCTGCCGCCTGAGTAATTTTTATACAGTCACGCACTTTTGGGTCCCGAAATTGGCACGTTCGTGCTGCTGTGTCTGTCTCCCACCTATGTTGCCTGCATACGAGTTGTTCAAAGCATTTACGCATTGCCTGAAAATATGAAGGCATCCAACTCAGCGGTGTCTCATTGCACGTTTCGTTTCAAAGCAGTCCCATTGTTAACTTCAGGCGTGGGCCATTGTTGAATGTTCTGTGGCCTCTTTCGCGCTTCATGTGCTCCACACATTGCGCGTTCAAGCGGTTTTCATGCGGCTTGCTGCATCACCCACCGAAGCCATCTCTCATTCCCTAGAGCGGCATGGCTCAGCACCCAGCCAGGCCAGGGCACCTACATTTATTTACCTGGAAAGCATCGAGGCGTCGTCAGTAATCGCTCCTCACTCATACATGCGTATGTGCAGAGCATGTCCGTGCCTGAAGTCCATGCAACCATGCACGCTCTTGCAATGCGTTTGCATGCTGACGCTGCTTTTATACCTGGCCGTTCATCAACCTTGCAGCAGATGCAGGCAGAGTTCAAGTTGGCGGATAGAGACAGCGACAGTAAGCTTTCCGAGCAAGAGTTTGTTGCTTATCTCAACATGAAGGATGCCATTAGCAAGGTCTCAGCTGCACCATCGTCATCAGCACTTCGCAGACTCTTTGTGTCATCGTTGTTGCCTTTTGTAGGTTTCGGTATGATGGACAACGGTCTAATGATTTTGTTTGGTGATGCGATCGAGACGCACATAGGTGCCGTTCTAACAATTAGCACGATGGCTTGTGCGGCCATTGGGAACTGGCTCAGTGATCTTGTTGGTGTTTTGTCGGGCAGCACTGTAGAGAAACTTGCCCAGCGTTGCGGCCTGCCTCATCATGGCCTTTCCCTCGAGCAGCTTGAAACGCCAACTGCTGCGCGAGTCAAAACCCTCGGCGCCTTGTTGGGCATCAGCATTGGTTGTTTCGTGGGCATGCTGCCTTTGTTATTCATCGATGGCAAAGGGCTCGACGAGCCACCTCAGCAACTTAAGTAAACACTTTTGAATGTTTTCATGCTCAAGAAAAATGGAGCAATAATATC
>CAIOHR010000060.1 GCA_903858115.1 uncultured Pirellula sp.
AATTGACCCAACGACCACGAAGAGCTTTCCCTTCGTCTTCGCTCGGATCCAGTTCTCGCGGAACGGATCGTTCGTTGAGATCGCGGCCTTCAACAACCCAAAATGGGTGGTACGAAGTCGTCTCAACCCACGAACCGTTGACTTCCAATCGAACTACGGCACCATCATAGTAGTTGTCGTGCCGTGTTTCGACTTCTGCAAGTACTGGTATCCCCGAAACAAAATCGAAGCCATACACCAAGTCGCCTGGTTCAATCTCTCCGATGGGACGCAGTCCCATCTCGGTTGCAACAAGCGTATCCCGCGCAAAGCACATTTGAATATTGGCTATTGGCAGATCGGGAAACTTTGGCCGAGCAACTTCAGCATCTGGTGCTTTCTCAACAACTCGCCGAGCATCATGTGCAGCATCGGCAAGTTGTTTCGCGGAAAAGCCAACGTTCAATACGCTAAATAGGACATCCAACGAACCAATCGCTGCACCAACTCTGTTGCCCTTTTGGACATCCTGAATCGTATCATGAATAGCTACCCCAGCATTGAGTGAATCCACGATTAGCATGGCCGATGCCATTGTCTTGGCAGATATTGCGACGTTGGATACTTTCGTAACCTTGCTCGTGACTGAAGCTAGCTTTTGAAGTTTGGCGAGTTTCCCCAGAGGAAATACCGTTTGGACTACATCGCTGCCAAACGCCAATCCCGCTCGAAAGAACTTGCCGTCTTCAATGTAAGTCGCGGTTGAACCTCCTGGAACGATGGAGAGAAGGACCTCCGTGGTTTGCAGCGCCGAGAGATAGCCTTGATCACGAATCAAAGCAAAGATTTGCTTATCCATTCGCTCGCTGCTGTTATTGACTGAATGCAGTTCCCACCGAGCTGATACAGTCCGATCAGAGAATCCTGAACGAGAGTGATAGGTAGTGGCATCGTGGAAAACGTAGGCATAGTTTGAATCACCAATACGAACTACCTTCAGTACGGACTCCCAGGGCCAAAACCCACTGTCAACTACAGTAAGACCGGCTTGGTCGAACGTGCTCATGTCGCTTGTGGATAGCTCTTTCATCCCAGCAAGCTTTTGTGAGAGAGTCGCAATCATGTTTTCGAACTCGACGATCGCATTCGCTTCCGATTCTGAGAGAATTTCCTCAGGTTCTGCCTCAGTGAAAGCACTTTCTAGGAGAACTAGATTCGGTGTGTTCTGTAGTTGTACGTTGAGTGACTGTTCAAACGACTGAGCAGATTCAATTGCACTCGCTCTTGCATCCATTGAAAAAGCGTTGTTTCTAAACAACGAAATTGTCGCCTTTGTTTTCGTTCGGTCTTGCGAGTTACCGAGTACGCTGGGTGAAGACAGTATGGGAGAGTAAGTGGCGCCTGGGCGCATCGGTAGTGAACTATATCTCGCGGACGCAGTGGCTTCGAAAAGTCTCTGCAATTCTGGACTGCGTTCACCAATAATTTCAGAAATAGTACTTGTGGATGCGAAATCCATAGTCAAAGGGCCATCGAATACAATAGGAGGTTCGCCTTCACCTCCGTACCCTTCACCTCCGTACCCAGATCCTCCGTACCCAGATCCTCCGTACCCAAAATCGTCTGGCTCATCGGAGTCAAAAATAGTCTTTAGTCCAGAAGATAGTCCATACAATGTGATCGCTATATCCGTCGCTTGAGTGGATTGAATGGAATCAGCTTCACCTATGAGGTTCCAATTGACTCTAGACGACGGGGACCCGCCAATTACAGAAAAGTCTCCAAAACCACCTCCATTTCCTGAGCCTTCGTAACCGACTTCTCGAAATCCGTCGGGATTTAAAATCGAGCTTCGGTAGCCACCACTCAGGCCACCTGAATAACCACTAGAGTTGGAGAAAGTATTTGTACTTGTCGGAATAAATCTTGTGCCAACTTCGGATGGAATCGTTCCACTCGCGATTGAAGCATAGAATTCATCTAGGAATGGTGCTTGTGATAAAGTCGGAAGTGGCATTGAGCCATTTCCATACACTCCCGGCAGTGACGCCGTTTCTAATTGAATCGAAGACACGTAGTCGATTCGTCGATTTTCATACGTATCGTCAGCATTTGTAACGGCCAATTCCAGTTGCCTTTGTCCCTGTGCAACTTGAGCGTCCTTTGATGATATGGCATTTCCTACAGTGGTCTTCCATGCTGCTCTCGCGATGGCTTCCAAGGCATCGTACGCAGCCCATGGAGAACTGGTTGAAAAAGACGAAGATGCAGAAACAATAGCGGCAAATTCAGCGATCGTGTATAGGCGTTCTGCATTTCGGAGGTCGGCAATTACTACGGAATATGCGTTTGCTTCTACACTACGGTATGTCGCGTCAGCATCAACCATAGTCCTTGCCTTCGCAGCATTTGCAGTTGTGAACGCACTATCTTCTGCAGACGAATTGGCGTCGAAAGTTGTTCGAGCAGAGGATTGTTTTTGTGCACGATTTAGTACGTAAGTGTTGGTTGCAGAAGTTCGTTGGGCCTGCCAATCACTTGCGGGTCCGTTTGGATTGTTCTGTTGTTCGATAGATTCGTCTTTCTTTATTTCCGACAAACGATCGAGATAAACCTGTGTGGTGGTTGACATCTGCTGCTCGAACGTCTTTCGCGCGTTGGCATTCGAGATTTCACTGCTCTTTGTCGCTGCCGAGGACATGACCATCGCAGAATGGTCTGCAACAACGGATGCGATTGTTGTATCCAAACGGGCTTGCGAAACGCTAGAATCGTAAGTCTGTTCAACGTTTGCTCTCTGTACCACGAGTTGTCCGTAGACTAGCGAAGAGGCGCTCCATGCGTTCTGACGAACTTGCGCTGCCGAAACCAAATATTGGGTCCACGGTAATTGCATTCTTGTGTGGATCAAGTTGTTGGCAATACCAATCGCAGTTTCCGTAGCTGTATAAAAGGCCGCTTTCGCGTTGTCATGCGAGATAGTTGCCATTCTTCGCTGCGCGCTCTCTGTATCCCAGTAGACCTTGTTCGCATTCGCGTCAGAAACTCGCTTCGCTTGTTTCGCAGAAGACAAAGAGACTGTTTTTGACTCCTCGATTGAGTGCCCCGCGACAGCATATGCGTGTCGAATATTGCTCTCCTCAAAAGAGTAAACCTTGCGCGAAGCATGCTCAGCTGTAGAAAAATCATGAGAAAGCGTTGAGAACTGAATCGCGCCCTGTTTGCGTGCATTCTTAATAGCATTTTGATATTCATCGGAATCTTCCTCAAAATCTACGAGTGCTTGCGCTATTGCAACCTGGCGAGCCTTTGCATTAGTCGCTACCGAAACATCAAAAGCCTTGGCGTTGTTAGCGTGGGTAGCCGAGCGTTGATTCTCGATTGTTCGCAACCCCGTCGACATAGAGTTCGAAGCCTGAGTATTTGCCAACACATATGTTTCATTCGTCAACGTATTGGCAGTCACTCTATCATGCTCGGAGTTAGCCATCGTATTTGATTTCACGGCGTTTGCCTTAGCGATTTCTACGGCCAGCAATGCCGTAGCATTCGCCTCAATGGACTTACTGGAGACAAAGGCGGGTGCAGCATTGGCAATCCACGTTGAATTTGCCTCAGCATAGGCCCGTTGGTACTCACCCCGAGGTCCGATTGGATTCTGTTGAGCGCGAAGATGATTTTGGACTGAGTTCGCGTGATGAAAAACTGATTCTGATTGCGCGATACCTTGCAGATAGGAGGAAGTAGTAGATGCCTTTTCCGTTGCAAGTGTCACAGTAGCGGCATTCTCAGCGAATACTCGATTCTTCTTTGCTGTGGATACAGCAATATCCCAAGTTCTTTCGGCGTTCCCAACAGTCAAATTGAGCGTGTTGGCCTGTGATTGGGCTACCGTAGAGTAAGCATCGTCAGCGATGTTTTGTGCAATGACATAGGCAACTCCTGCATTCCCACGAGATGTTGCAAAGGCAATTCCGGCATCTCCGTTTCGGATCGCTTCCGCGAGTTTGGCTGCGGCTAGTTCGTCTTTTGCCGTATCATTGGCTGAATCAAGTGCATCATTGTAGTCATCTTCGATTTCGTCTACTTCATCATCATAGTCTTCTTGAGCACCACTGTTTCCGCCATAATTGCCACCGTATCCCCAACCATAACCCCAACCAAATCCCCAACCTCCATACCATGTACCAAATCCCCAGCCAAACCCATTCCAGCCTCCAAAGCCCCCGTATCCGTAGCCTCCCCAGCCGTAGGCTGCGTACCCGAATACGTAGCCTCCCCAGCCGTACCAGCCGCCCCAACCGTAGCCCCAACCGCCGTATCCTCCATACCAACCACCCCAACCATAGCCCCAGCCACCGTATCCCCATCCGTTCCATTCGATTGGGACCCAATCTGCATTGAGCGCCGTTTGCAATGCGTGCAGCGCATCTGCAAGCGCATGCGCGCGCGCCAATTCAGCGTCCGCTATTGCCTTGGCTTGATCGGATTCCGTTCCTACTTTCTGTCTTGCTGTGGTTGCAGTGGAAACGAAAAGAGTCTCTCGAAGAATTGCCTCGGCTGTGGTAATCGCCAAATAAAGATCGTAGAAAGAATTCGCATATGCGATTGTTTGGCCCTTATCGGCAGCAGCAACGTTTTGATTATATGTAGTTTCGGCACTAACAATGGCTGTTCGCTTTGCAATGTTTGCTGCATTCGTGGCCTGCACCTCAGTTAAGCCCGCCATCGAGATGGCGTCCTCATATGCATCTTTGGCAGCGCGAACCAAATTGGCTCGAATTCGATCGGCGGTTGCTACTGCCTGACGATAGTTGGTTAGAGTGACTCCAAGTTGCCCAATTTGGCTGGATATTGTCGACTCTATATTGCTGTAAACGTTGACTTCGTATGTTCCCCGTGCTGCAATAGCATCTTCTCGCTGCGCTGCATTGGCAATAAAATCAGATTCGCGTCGAGAGGCCTGTAGCGATGCCATCGCAATAGCCTTGGTCTTGCTTGCTGAAGCCGCCGCGTGCGCAAACGCTCGCTCGTTCTCTGCGATGGTTGCCGCCTTCACCTTGTTGGCGCTAGCTGTTGAAGCGGCCAGAACGATTGCGGCGGCTCTTAGTGCAGCCGCTTCCGCAATCGCAGCGGCTAATTCATCGCCAGCAAAACGATCTTTTTCGTCTGCTTCATCATGGGCACCTCTATGATTGTCTTCAGCGTCACCTTTTTGATCATCACGCAGAGCATCGGCGTAAGCGGCCTTGAGTGCATCCCACGCTGCTTTTGCTGCCGCATTAAACGCGTCGTAGGCTGCATCCATTGCGTCATTGTACGCTTCATTCGCATCATCTAGAGCATCGAGATATTGTTGGTAATCGATTGATTCACTGAAATAGGACTCCCACGCGCTTCCTGTCGCTATCGCGTAGTCACGGCTCGCATCGGCCGATGCGTTGGCGAGAGTGAGTTGGGCGGCTAGCATCGCTAATTGGAAATCTTTCTCAGCATTGCGAAGTGCCTCTGCTTGAGCCGATTCTCGCGTTGAACTTAACCCTATGTTACTATTTGCGTTGTTGTTCTGATTGTGCGCCGATTCTTCACTATTGGCTGATTGGGCTTTGGCACGAGTCAGTTTGGCCGCACCTGCGGAATCGGCATACGTGTTTCTGGCAGTAACACTGGCAAGCACATAGACGTCCTCTGCCGTTGCGTTGCCTACAACTCGCGTCGCATCCAGTGCCGTCGTATCGATCGAGTACTGAATGTCTGCGTTTCCTACAGAAGTTACGTAGTTCTTTTCAACGGTCCCTGATGCCGTTGCCCATGTGACTTCTACCGCACCAAGCTGTTGATGATAAAGTGACCATGCAGATTGATGTGTCCCATGGAACGCGTTCATTTGCGACGCATAATAGGTTGCAGTGAGAAACTTGAAATCCTTGGATGATGTGGCATCCCAGTTGTTTCTTGTTGCGACCAACGTGACTTTGTCAATCTCGTATTCGGTACTGTCTGGAGTTACATCGATTGTGTACGAAAGGTCGAGCTTGGAATATTCTCGCGTGCGTTTGCTTTGAGCCCGCATGACAGCAATTGCATAATCATGATCCGCTTGTGAACTGTCATCTTGGAATTCGCGATTGTCTGATGCCGCCGTGTTTGCCGAAGCGGTATCACGGTTCCGTTTTGCATTCTGGTAGTCATCCCAAAGATCACTCAGTGCAGAGCTTGAGAAATTGCCATTCTCGACATTCGCGACACCATAGTCATGCTGAGCCTGATTCAGCGCTTTCACGAAGGTATTGTAAATGTTTGCGGAGCTAGAGAACGAAACGACTACTACAGCCCAGGACCATGGGTACCGTCGATCTGCATAGTGATTTTCGCAGGTATTGCTAGTCACAATGAATTGGCGTGCATCAGCCATCGACGTGACATAGTTATGATTGGCATTACTCACCGCGATCGCATATGCGTAGGCCGCGTCCGCACCAGCTTTGACATACGCAGGATCATTTTGACCTTCACGCATAGATTTGCGGTCGGCTGCATCGGCCTCCGCGTTGGCAGTTGCATTTTCGTTATTGGAGGTTGCCAAATCGTGTGCAGAGCTGAGTTTCGCGAGTTTTCGCGCATGTTCGGCGTCAATCAATGCATAACGGTACTCGTGTTGCGCATTCGCGCGACCGTACTGCCGATCGTATTCCGAATTTGCCACTGAAGTCGTATAGCCCATGTGCTCAATGGCGAGTTGGTTGTAGTACGCAACTTCTGTGTTGGCGAGAGTTAGCTGATACTCGGTCCACAAAGTATCCTCTGCATTGTCCCATCGCGATATCGCCTGTTGTTTGGATACCGCATTCGCTTTCCAGTGTACGGTTTCGGCAACTTCAATTCGCAAGGTGTAGGTTCGTTCCGCTGTAGCAATTTCAAGTGCCATGACTTTTTCAGAATCAGCTATTTTTCTGTCGCGAATTCTCGCTAGATCATTTAGCGCGGCAGTGTAGTTTTTCTGCGCGTCCGCACCCTGTTGCGCAGCCTCAGACTCGAACTCGATCTTTCCTTTATCATAAATGTCCTGTGCTTCAATAATGGCAGCCTGATAGACTGCCCACAGGTCCGCCATGGCATGGGCATGCGCCTTTAGCAGCCCCGCTACCGTGTGATCGTAACTGTTTCTAGCAGAGGAAACGGCTTTATCGAGTGTCTTTCCAGCCTCGTAAACTGACTGGGAATAGTTGATCGAAGCAGACCGCTCTTCATCGCATGTACACCCTTCGTGATCCGTTGCATTGGTGTATGCGTTTGACGCGGCAGTGACGGCATTCCAGTAGATATCATGGGCTGCTTGAATCTGCGATTGCAGCGTATCCCAAGCCGAGGTCAAAGATGTGTTGAGAGCTGTCGCTAGTGCTTGTGCTGCGGACGTATAGGCTGCCCATGCTGCGTCTACCGCTGCTTGAAATGCCGCCGCCAGTGCGTCTAAAGCGGAGTCGTCGACCTCAGATTCATCCTCAAACGTATCTTGAGCCACTTGGGCTGCATTTTCGTATTCTTGATTGATTGCCTGAACGCGCGCGTTGTGAGCCTGCTCTGCGGATGACTTGGCAGAGTTCAAAGCTGTCTTAGCGGCGGCGAGTTCTGCTTGATATGTGTTTCGATTGGCGCTGATAGCTGCTTGGTAGATTGAATCCTCATCAAAATCAAACGCAGGACCCGTGTAGGATGGCGCTGCAGTAGGTGGCGATGGCTGCGATGAATCGGAGGGAAATTCGGTACCTCTAGTCGGAGATTGTGGCCAAGAGAATGGGGAGTATTCGAAACTCGTCGAATCTCCACTAAAGGTTCCCAATAGTGTTTGGAAATTCGCGCCCGCCGTCGCAACCGCTGTTGCGTACGTAGCGTCTGCCGAGGACAATTGTTGATCAAATATTTGTCTAGCATTCTGAAGTGTTTGTTTGTATTCAAAATTGGCTAATTCAATTTCCGCAAGGTACGAGGGGTCATTGTTGGACGCAATTGCATGGTCGGACCCATTGCCGAAACCATTGCCAATCTCGTTCCCCCCGTTGTCGCCGCTCTCATTGTTACCCTCGCTATTTTCTCCCCAAGAAGTTTCATTAACAATGACCCACGGTCCGTAGTGCGTGGTTCGGGAGATTGGATCCAATTCGCGAGTTCGAACTCGAATCGACTCGAGTTGAGCAGTAGCACCGGACACTGTCCTGGCAAACCTTCCAAGTCGATCTGTGGTCGCGACCAGTTCCCCAACATCGTCATTGTTCAGATCAATCTCAATAACAATACCAAGTATTTTTCCTTCGTTTGTTATTCTGCCAGAAACAGTTGTCTGTAAGTCGGCGTTTGCGTTTCCTGTTGAAGTTGGGCTGGATTTGCCAACGTTGCGAATGCGTGCGGCGCCATCGATTTGGTCTTCAAATAGAAACGAGATACTTGACCAAGGACCAACGCGATAGTTGGATTGCGAATCGCTCCACCTAACCGCTCGGAATCGAACACTTGCATTTCCAATCGGAAGAAATGACGGTTCAAATACAAAGCCGCCTTCACTGTCTGTCGTTGTCATCCCGTCTGAAATTCCATCGCCATTCTCATCAACCTGAACTTTGATGCCATCCAAGGAGGTTGCGTTGGCTATGTAGACGGAACCGACGATCGTCGTATTCTCAGTCTGGCCGTCTGTAAAATCTTCGCCTGAATCGCTCAGTAACGCGAGATTTGTAACAAGCCCCGGCCATCCATCGCTCTGCCAACTTGAGATTGGAATACTAACCCAAGGGCTAAAATCTATAGTGTTTCCATCATTGCGAACACCCCGCACGGTCAATTGCGTTGTTCCGCTTGGTATCGAAGACGCCGATACGGAGAATTCTCCGCTTACCACCGAGGCGCTCGTGTCGAGCTGGAAATCGTTTGTCCAATCCACTTCGACTGAATTGTAAGAAGGGTGAATCAGGCCAACCAATTCGATTGGAAAGGTCAAAACGCCGTTGGAATCACCAGGTTCGCCACTAGCTTCGGAATCCAATTGGCGACGCTCGGCTGGCGCGACGTTTACAAAAGTTAATTGTTGCCACGGGCTTTGATACTCTTCGCGTATAGACGCATTCCAGCCCGCGGTTCGATAGGCGATTGTGTGCGAACCATATTCGGTCGTCTCGAATCCATAATAGAACTGTCCATCTGTTTGCAACGTCGCTGAACCATCAGCAGCACCGTCTAAATCCTTGTCGAACTCGATTCGGATGTTTTCCCGATCAGAAACGGAAGAGAGGCTTCCAACAAGATCGATACTTAAACTCCGCACCAAACTAGAGTCAGTCGAGTTCGCAATAGTCAGGGATTCGACAACCGGAAATGCAGATGATCCAGCATCAAAAGTAAAGGAACTCCATTGATCAAAGTCACCAGTTGCTCTACCCCCTAACAGTCCAGCGCGAATCGCAATCGTTTTTCGGCCATCAAAACCCGCTGGTAATGCAAACTGGAATCCGCCGAGCGATGAAGGAATTGTCGTCGCATCAACGATACCGTCTAAATTCCAATCAACATCAATTCGCGACTCGTTAACATCGACGCGTCCACGCTCGATAAGCGTCCCTGCGATGGTTGGCGCTGCAACTCCGTCAAGACTGGGGTTGAATGCGACGTTTGAAAGCTGTGGGAACTGCTCACCGAGATTGACAAAATACCTTGTCCAGTCGCTATGTATACGATCTCCTAATTCGGGAGTCCACTCACTAATGCGTATTCCTACCCAATGAGCTCCCGAAATGAGTTCAGGCAACGTCGATCTAAACGTAAGGTCACCGTCAACTCTCAAGATTCGGTCCGGAGAATCGTCCCCATTCACATCGACTTCGATGGAAACCAATCCAGCATTAGGGTTGATCTCCCTGTCAGAAGGCAAATCGCCCACGAGCGTAGAGTTGTTGGCGGAGCGATGATCCACGTAGCCTGACGAAAGCAAAGTTGAACTAGGCATCGATGGCGAGTATCGAATGGAAGACTCATTCGGTAACAGGACCGCACCGGAAACAATTGCAGCATCAGATCCAGGACGGTAAGACAGCGAGAAATCGCCCACGTTAAGTCGAGATGCGGGCAACGCATCTAGTTCGAATTGAACTGAATCCCAATCACTTTCTCCTCGAAGCCTGTAGCCGATCGTACGGGCCCCGAGCTGGTTATCGAAATTCGCGTCGCTTCGTGGATCGTAGACGAAGATCCTATTTCCTCCAGATAACTCGATGCTTCCGTCAGGAAGTCCATCGGCATTGTGATCAAATTCAACTTCCACAGTACCTGATGTCCACTGACCAAAAACAGAGCCGGTGATGGTTGGGTTTGCCGATTTGCTATCACCAACAGGTGATGTGTCAGTCAACAATCCAACTCCTGTAATCCGAATTGGCCCAGCCTGTTGCGGCTGCGGTAGTTTGGCATTTACACTTCTCCAGTCTTCTATTCGCACGCCTAGGCTGTTCGCGATACTATAGGAATACGAGACTTGTAGATGGTCAGCCGTTGACGACGAGGATAACGGAAAAGTTATCACCGAGGTGCTTGAGGAAAGAGATATGCTTCGATCTATAACTCCGTCTTGGTTCGTGTCTACGTAGATAAAACCGTTGTTTTTCGTTATTCGGGATAGGTCTATGACTCCTTCGGCACGCCCAGTAACTGACGTTGCATAGGCTGTTACGTAATCCAATACGGATCGTGAAGAATGCTCGAAAGTTAGCTGCTCTCGATTTGAAACATCGACGACGTATGACGAGTCTGGAACAATTTCTGCTTGGAAATCTATTCTGTCCCCTGCTGCTATCGGACTGGAAGGCGTCACAACAACACTGGCTGAATCCTGCCATGGCGAGAATGGAATTCGTACCAATCCACTTGATTGCACATTGACCGGGACGCCGTCCACTAGCACTGGATCCGAGGACTTGATACTCAGGTAGACGTTTTCGAACTTGCCAAGATTGGAGGAAGATCTGACGATCGCCAATGTTCGTTTGTTCAAGTCGGAGCTCTCAGTCTCAAAACTGCTGGCAAAGCCAAAAACAGAAACACTCGACAGGCTATCGTTGTCAAAAATCTCTGCTACTTTCGTCTCTGACGAGACGGTTACCTGCGCGCTCCCGATCTTCAAGAGTTGCAGCTCTAGATTCTCAGTCGACTCCGGAATCATGTCGTCCATTGTTTGAAAAACAACACTTGCAATATCGCTCCCCGCGTCGAATTGGATGATTCCGCTAGAGTATTCGAAATCTCTCCCTGGTGATGCGGTACTAGTTCGACCGATCCGATATCCAACAGTCAAAACTCCCGATGTGCCTGATCGCATGACATCGAATCTGATTGGGTTACCTTCCACGACGCTTGCCGGATCTTTCAACCACACAAGCTGTTGAGGTCCTAACCCGATTCCGTGCTGACCTTCATTTAGCTTGAGCTCTTCTGCACTGTATGGACGAGCGGGCAATCCAAAACCAACGTACTGGTCAACAATGGATCCATTCTGCGAGAGCCCTGTTGTCAGTGGATTTGACAAGTCGGTGGTCATTAGTTCTCGCTTCTCAAGTGTTTCGAGAAGTATTGATCGAATGAGTTTGCGGGCTGTTTTCTTGTTGGAATTACGAGCCAAAACGCTTGCAACGAGCCGTGATGAAATGACCATAGAAAATGCCTTGTAGAAAATTGGACGAAGTGCAGGAATGTGCGAATTGACTCTTCAACAGCTCAAAAATTGAATAAACTTGAGGTGGCCGAAGAATGTCGCTTTTGTAGACAATTCAAAACAACTTAAGACTGTCGTATCGGATGCCGTCCAATTGGAACGCCATGCACAAAGGAACGTGAACTCAAGATACGAATGCAGGTGCTGATGAGACTCGAGAGAAAAGTCGACACGATTAAATCACTCCATCAATAGGGCAAAACTCAAAGGAAGGGAAGTCAATCGGTTTGATGGCGTGAGCGAATGAAGACAATCGCAACAAGTCAGAAAGCAATTGATGGCATTTGTTATTGCGACACGAAGTGCGACAGTCAATCACGGGTCACAGTAAATTAACGAAAATGCTTTTCGAAGAAAATTTCAAGAATTGTGTCGCAGTGCTGCATCTCAAACTTGCGTTATTGCTTGCGACTGCCATGTATTCACAATGGACCCACGAAAGCGCTGCAGAAATCTCTTCCAAGATTGTGGTCAGGACTTCGGTACTTCATGGCGTCAAGAGCAACGGAGCGTGCTGTTGACGTTGTGTTTAAAGAAAGGCAATTCTCGCTTGCGGAGTTCAGTTATATCCGTTCTTAATCCTCGATTTTCGTCACAACAAAAGAACGCAAATCGATTTCGAGGATGACGCGAAATTATCTTGCATCCTGCGAGAGTGTGAAATCGTTGAGCGAACGACAGAAACCTGCGCCACGATTCCACGCCAAGATGGCTCAAAGAACTACAGCCGCTGTACGCTTACATGGCAAAACTGGGGCGGCTCGATGTGATGCCGGTGGACGATTTCGGTGTGCGATCGGCATTGATGCAGCTCTATGATCTACCGGACATGCCAAAGAAATCCGAGTTCGCGACCTACACGAACGCTTGGAGTCCTTATCGAAGTATCGGCGCGTGGTATTTGTGGCGTTACGCCGATTCGCAGAAGTAGAATTCCGCTAACTACGCTGAATCATTTGTCCGACCAGCCGATCGAGAAGTACAACTCCCATCAGTTGATCGTTGCTACCAAGCACTCGGGCGAGCTTGCACTTTTGCGATACCATTTGATTCAGGACGGTTATTTGCCCTGTCGATGGTTCGAACGTCGGGATGGGGTGGAGATTTGGATACACCTTTGCTTCTGCAACTTCGGATGTGTCGTAATAACCAACCAGTCGCTTATTTTGTTCGTGTAGCACCGGTATCACGGCCTGATTGGATTTTCGTCCAACCTGTTTGAGTTCTTCGAGGCTCGTTCCAAGGACGACTGTTCGCAGTCCACGTATTGGCATGCAATATCGGACGATCGAGTCGCTACCATAAGCAAACAGATTCTGGATAAAGTCGCGTTGGACTGGCGTTAGCAATCCAGCTTGTTGTCCGTCCTCCAGTACCTGCCGAAGCTCACGGCGCGCGAGGGCTGGTCGCACTCTCAATGGTTCCTCGCCAAGAAGCTTCTGAATCCAGCGACTTAGCAAATAAAGCCCCCAGGTAAATGGAAGACTCAAAATTGTCAGGACCATTAATGGGAGCCCAAAGGTCTTCAGCAGTCGATGAGGAATTTGATAGAACAAACTTTTGGGAAGAAGTTCACAAAAAATGAACAAAATCGGGGTGCTCAGGATACTGATGAACACCGTCGTTCCTGGGTCATCGTATCCGAGTATTGCAACAATGAACCATGCGACTCCAATGGTGAACGCTTGATTCGCAACGTTGTTTCCAAACAACAACGTGGACACGAATAGCCCTGGATGGTTCGTTAACCAAAGCAACCCGCGGGACAATCGGGATCCATCTAACGCATCGAGTACCAGGCGAACACGCTGGACTCGATACATGCCAGTCTCGACACCACTACAAAAAGCACTTAGTAAACACGATACTAATATCAGGACGATGGAAGGAATCATTCGCCATCCTCGGATACCAACTCTGGCATCTCTATTTGTTGCCCAGTGAGACGAATGAGCATGTCACCTCGCTGTGGAATACTGGTAACCTCCAGCGAGTAGTCCCCCCACTGAACTCTATCGCCTACATGTGCCAGTCGCCTCAGTTGATTCTGTACGACTCCTGCGATCGTGGCTTCTCTCGAATCGGGCAATTTGATGTCCATCGCTTTCTCCAGCTTTCGAATCCTGGCTTTTCCATCCACGATCCATTCCATCTCGCCGGACTTCGAAAACTGCAACTCCCCCATGGGATTGATGCGATCATGAAAGGTTGCAAAAGTAGCTTCGATCAGATCTTCAAAAAGAATAACTCCAATCGTTTCGCCACGTTCATTCACGACGACACCATGTCGTTTGTCTGCTGTCAACAAAAGTTGAAACACTTGGGCGAGAGTCGCGCACCACGGAAAGAAGAGGACCGACTGCGTTTTTGGTACCAGCCCCATGCGTTTTGCGATCATCAAATCATCCAGAGTAGCCGTCGCAATAATTTCGTTTTCCTGACTCGACGTAATTAGCAGCAAGTGGCTTTGATCATCGAATTCGTTCGCTTGCATGTCTTCGATACACTGCGTCACGGTGGGTGGATCAAGAGGGAGTGTCCCGAAACTGAATTGACTTTTCGGATGCATCCATTCGTGAGCTTCGATATTGGAGAGTTGAAGAATGTTCTGAAGGATTCCTTTTTCTAGATCCCTCAATTGCGAATCCGTTTCACTCAGTTCGATAGCGCGTTCCAAGTCACTCGTATCAAGGACCGTTTCAGGTTTCAATCCTGGAAAAATAAGCCGGCGACAGATATCGCTAACCGAGTTCATGCCGATGGCCAAATATCCAGTGATCGAGTTCACAAATGACATGGGGAGAGCCACTGCAAGCGAAACTTTGATCGGAGCCAACACGCCGATACACTTCGGAAGTAGCTCGGATACCAGAATCAGCAACACCAAAGATCCGACGCTGAATACGTAAGAGGCCGTCTCCCACCCAGGTTTCTCGCTGATCTCGGATGCTATGACATTGCTGCAGGAAAAGTAGGTAATGTTTACCGCGAGGTTGCAAAGAAGAATCGTCGACAAGAGCTTTGTCGGATTCAAAAGGAGTGAATCGATTGCCAGCGACACCCGACCTAATCCAAGCTTTTGGCGTTGGTTGGCTGTCAAAGAAAAGAGAGCCGCTTCACTGGCAGAAAAAAACGCGGATAGAACGATCGTGACTAGCATTGCGGTTGCAGCAACCACACAACTAAACAGATCAATGCCTCCTTCAGCATCACCCATGCTGGATGTCCTGAACCGATAGCAAACCTGCGACGTTTCCAAACACGAAAACTATTCCTCGTCCACCGTTTTGGATCGACCGAATGCGAAATCAAACTCACTTAACGCAGGGATCATCATAGCAGCTGTCGCAAAAGCATATGACACGGAAACAACAGAAAATACACTCAACTCTTGATCTCGCAGCAAAAAACTGGTGATTGCAAAAAATGTTAAGAACGGCAAACAAAACGAGCTCAGTGTAATTGCGGGGGAAGGATTGCGACTCCCCAATGCCAAGTAGAGCCCCGTACCGCCACCCAGAATAATGAAAAGAAACGGTGCAAGCTGCCGACCAAACGATCCACGAAACATCAACATAATCAACATGCAAACTGCGATCCCCAAGAACAGGAAGAAAACAGTTCCTAAGCTCGTACCAATGGCGACTCGGCTCTGAGAGTAGATCATGCCGCAATGGATCCCGAGCATTGTCACAAAGACATCCATGACCAGCAGACAAATAAGAGTAAAGACGAAATTCTCTCCATGGATTGCTTGTGACCACCAAAGAAAAAAACAAAGGACCATCGGAGCCAAAACCATTTCCTTGGTCACGTAAAGAACTCCACAAATTTTGCCCAACAAGAAGCTCGCAGGTGTGACCTCGGTTACCAACAGCAAATCGAGCGCACCACCGTCCCTTTCATTCGTAATTGAGTTTACGGCGAGCGCGTTGATAATGATCAAGGATAGGACAAAGAATGGTGCCAACAGCGAAACTGTTGGAGGGACGAGCGACTCTTGGTAGGTCGTCGTCTCGAATGCAATACCACTTTGAATCGTTTGATAAAGTCCAACACCTACAAGCAAAGCGAAGAGCAGATAAGCGATTTTGACGAAAACAACTTTGCGCCCGTAGGCCCATGTGCACATTTCTCGCCAAAGAACTGGATTGTTCCAGACCGTGCGAGGTGCGCGACTTTTCCATGCCTTCACGTTCCTGGCTGTAGACACTCCCTCAATGTTCTCACCAGATCCTGTTTCCATGATGGATTCTGATTCTTGTGTATCCATACCCGTCGGTCGCCTCTCTCGCGATGGGTTCCATACGCGAAGCATGGACACGGACAGCAGCATCAACAAAATACCAAACAAAAGAACGATAGCTCCGGCCAACCCTGCGTTACCACCTGGAACTGAAAAAGGTAGAAAGGCTGCCGAGGCTATGGGTTGCGTTATGTCCATCACCGATCGCAGCGGACTTAAGAAAACCGAAACGGCAGGATCAATCCCTGGTAGCATCCCTGCTGCAACGATCTCACCGAAGCCCAGCCAAAACGCAATGCTCAGCGCAGTAACAGCTATCGACTGAAACGTCTTTTCCCGCCAAAAGGCCACCGTTGCCCCAATGGTTGCGCAGGCGATCAACGTACAAGCGGTCACCCAAGAGCATGCGATCACTTGTTCCACAGACACGCCGCCTAACAACAACAGCATGAACATCACGGGCATCGACGCAAAGAACGCATTGAATGCGGTCAATAAGCCAGCACCTATTTTGCCAAGCACAACTTCTGCATTGGTAAGGGACGTCATCAAAAGCAGGATGATGGTCTGCTTGTCCTTTTCATGACTTACAGCCGTGGTTCCTGCTAAAGCAGCAGTAAACATTAGGACAATGAGTTGAAATGGCGCGATAAGCTGAAAGATCAGCACTCCAAACCGAGCGAGGTCACCGGGGTTTTGGACCGGCTGAATACCAGCCAGCAGCAACCATGTCGTGCAAATGATTCCAAAGACCATCAGCGCAAAAACGATGCGGCTTATGAAGTGCCTGCCACGACGTGGCAAAGTTGCGGTTTCGCGTTGAAAAATGGGTCCGATCATGAAGTCGAGTTTAATAAGTTCTTGAATTTCTGGCCATTCGGGTTTCGGATCTTCAAAGAAAATACGAAACTTCCGACAAAAAGTTGATGCTCTTGATAATTAAATGATGCCACCAAGGCCGATTTGCCGAACTTTAGGTGAAATCGAGAACTAACCGAAGAGGCAAATTATGAGCTACCTACGCCACTGGAAATTGCGAACGAGTCCGTTTCGACCACCGCAAACCTATCATGAGACATTTGTTGGTGGGAGTGTTGAGGAAGCCATAGCTAGGGGCGAATTTCTAATCGCTCAACGAAAGAAACTGGGGCTCGTGGTTGGCCCGTCGGGTGCTGGGAAGAGCGTGCTTGTCAATCACCTCGCTCAAATGCGACTCTTCAAGACAACAGACGAACACTGCTGCATCGCCAGAATGCTAGGACAAACGCCATTTGATATCGTCGGACAAATCCTTCGACAACTCGATCCAGAGTCCTACAGCGAGTCTGCGAGCGTCGAGCAAAATGTACTTAGGATCAGCGATACCGTTTTAAGTTGGCGAACCGTTGGGCATCAAACGATCATCGTGTTCGATGAAACCACCGGCATATCGGATAGCGGACTAGATCTTTTCGCGCGCCTTTGTCGGATCCCAGGCGTTACCACGATGCTATGTGTAGCAGAAGAATCTTTGGTTGATTTGCCTCGCTGGGTTGTTGAAATGAACGAGCTGCGGATCGATGTTCCCGCCTGGGATCTCGGTCAAGTTGCAGATTATTTCGATTTTGCGGTTTCTTCTGCGGGTGGCGATCCAAATATTTTTGATGCTCAAGCCATGACTCGAATTCAGGAGCTAGCCGATGGCATTCCTCGCAGAATAGCTCAAATTGCCGATTTAGCCCTTGTTTCTGGTGCGGTTCGACGTAGCGAGCATGTAGATGCAGGAATCGTCGAAGAGGTGTGCAATGAGTTCACACTCTCTATTGGTACGAATTTTCCGGTTTTCTGGGAAAGTCCCCAATTGAATGCTTGAAATCCCGAGTAAGAATTGAGGGAGCCGAAGTGCCTCTCGCTGGATAACGGATTTCTTCGGATCGTAAAATTCTATTTTAAGGCAACGAGTCCCCTCAAAAACTTGGGGCTCCGGCTTTAGTTGGAAACAGCGATCGAAGTGAACTTTTCCTTTTCCCGATCTGTCGGTATTGTCTGTACATCTGGAACATTACCCGAGACGCGGAAGCCATACTATGGGCAACCTAAATCAAAAGACGTTCACGATCGAGCAAGCTAGGTCGATGCTTCCGTTGCTTCGCCTGATCGTGACGGATATCGCTCTTTCGCATCGCGAACTGACGGAAAGGAAATCCACGCTACGTCGAATGCTTCGACGGCACGATGGCAAAGCTCGATTTCAGGTCTACGATGCGGAGATCACCGAGATTCAAGCCGATCTCAAGAATCAATCTGCCCATCTCGAAGACTATGTCAGCGAACTCGAGGGACTAGGCGTCGTTTTGAGATCCGCCCATGATGGAATTGTTGATTTCCCCGCGTTGATCGATGCGATGCCAGCATACTACACGTGGCAAATGGATCAGCCTGACGTCGTTGATTTTCATTGGGCAGCCGAATCAACAGCGGATCGCAAGCCTATCTTTGGCTAGGTCGACTCGCGAGAATTTGCCGGTTCGCTAAACTACTTTGTTCCCGTCTGTGCCTTGTGACAAAGTAATCTACGATGACCGATCTCGATATACATCAACATCTTCCCGCTGCCCTCGATTCTTTTTGTGATCCAGAGACAGGCAAACCCGTCGGGAAGTCGGGCCAAGTTGGCGACTGTTCAGTAAGCGATGGGATTGTTCACTGTCGCTATAGTATTACCTCGATGATGAAACCGATCGAAGAGGAAATCGTCGAGCGATTCAAGTCTCACTTGATCGCACATGTTTCTGGCATTCGAGATGTGGTCGTTCGTGTCGAAGCACTTTACAAACCCCCAGTTGCCATCGGTCAGATTGGCCTCAAAGCAAAATGCGTGGTTGCAGTAGCCGCAGGAAAAGGTGGTGTTGGCAAAAGCACTCTAGCCGCTTCCATTGCGTTAACACTCGAGAAATTAGGTGCCAAAGTTGGCTTGATGGATGCCGATGTCTACGGCCCGAGCATTCCACACCTGTTGGGGCTCGAAGGTCGCCCTGAGATCGTGGATGGAAAAATCCAACCGATCTACGCGGGCACCATGCCTGTTATGTCGATGGGTTTCCTTATCGGCAAAGACCAGGCAGTCGTTTGGAGAGGCCCCATGCTGCACGGATCGATAACACAGTTCTTGCGTGATACCGCTTGGGGAGAATTGGACTACCTGATTATCGACATGCCGCCAGGAACAGGTGACGTCGCATTGACGCTGTCGCAACTTCTTCCGCTAACTGGTACCGTTATCGTTTGCACGCCGCAAGAAGTCGCATTGCTGGATGCCAGCAAAGCCATCGCCATGTTCGAAAAAACAAAAGTACCTGTGTTGGGTGTAGTCGAGAACATGAGTGGATTTACAGATCCTGAGACGGGAAAGACCTATGATATTTTTGGTAAGGGAGGTGCTCGAGCCAAAGCGGAAGAACTAGGAGTACCGTTTTTAGGCGAAGTCCCTATCCAAATCGCACTACGACGAGAATCCGACGAAGGACGACTTGCGGACGCACTCAAAGATCCGACCTTGTCGAAACCATTTGAAGATGTTTGCCGAGGGCTGGTCCGTTCCATCTCGACTCGATTCGCATCCCAGGCTCAGTCTGCACCATTGCCCGTGCTTCAATAACATGTGCGTCAACCATTTATGAAAGACGGACTGGCTGTCGGACAAAGAGCCGAACTAACGTGGCTCGTTTCCAGTGAGCATACGATACACCTCGGTGCCAATCGCCGAGGGTTCGGTGAAACAGGCAATGATCAACGAAGATCGGCAGTCGTCTTTTCGACGCCCAATATGATCCTGCTTATGGAACGAGCCGCGAGAAAGGCGATTGAACCTTTTCTCGAACTTGGTGAAGAGTCGGTAGGTGCTCAGGTCCATATCGATCATCTAGCAGCGACCCCCATCGGAGCTCAAGTTACCGCTTTTGCTCAAGTCACCGGTATTCAAGGACGAAGCGTCGACTTTGATATAACGGCTTTCGATGAACGTGAAATGATTGGAAAGGGAACGCATCGTCGAATGATCGTGCTGACGGAAAAAATAGCAGACCGTATTTTGCAAAAAACTCCATCACATCGCTTCGGAACGATTCTACCCATGGAAACGAAAGCTGAATCTGGAGAGCTTGCTCCATTGTCGACGCTGGAAGTGAAGATCGAAGGGCCCATCGCATTCGTGAAGCTAAATCGCGCCGCGAAAAAAAATGCGGTCAACATGCAGATGACCAGCGACTGGGAGAAGCTGAATGCTTGGCTAGCCGGCCATGCAAATGTTCGCGTTGTCATCGTGCATGGAGCTGCTGACTCATTCTCTTCCGGTGATGATGTACCTGAAGTGGGAACACTCTCGTTGGAAGACGCCCGAGAATTGAGCTACCGACAAGCCAGACTCTATCTCTCGTGGGAGAATTTACCGCAAATCTTTCTCGCTGCGATTGATGGCAATGCATTGGGTGGAGGATGTGTGATGGCCTGCGCTTGTGACATTCGCATGGCAACGTTTCAAGCTGTCTTTGGTATGCCAGAAATCAAGTTGGGTTGGCCACCAGGGTACGGTATCGCACAGTTGACGGCATTGGTTGGTAAGTCGCGTGCCATGGAGATGTGTATTCTCGGAGAAATCGTCTCGGCGCAGACTGCGCAAGCATACGGACTGGTCCATCGATTGGTGCCACGACAGCAACTCATGACCAGTGCCATGGAGCTTGCAAACAAACTGGTCGCTTTACCAGCAATGGCCCTAAGGGAAACAAAACGACTGGTGCATCAAGACGAAGGGACACAGCCGAAAGCAACTTACGTTGCGGACACAGCCGCCTACATTGAATGTCTCGCGACAAGCGATGCAAAAGAGGGGATCGCTGCATTTCGCGAGAAACGCCCTGCTGTCTTCGGTAAATAGCCATCCGGAAAGAGAGCATCGTAAATGCTCGACGTTCTCTTGCGCATAGAAACCCAATCTACTTGCTAAAGCGTAGTAGATAGTTCTCAGAAAATCCATCGATTGCGACTTGCTCTTCAAACTGAAAGCCCGCATCGATAATTTCTTGCTTGAACGTCTCGAGTGGTGCACGGATATGTCCTTGAAGCCACTGTTTGCGTTCTGGGCTCACGTCGGGTGCACGATGAAAATCTACCAAGATTAGCTTGCCGCCAGTTCGCATCGCACGATGGATCGATTTGAGCGAGCCTTCTGGATATTCGAAGTGATGGTACACATCGCATAGGAATGCCCGGTCAATGGAGTTACCCTTCAAATTGACATCGCGGTCGGAACACAGCACGACATCTACATTTCCGAGCTTCTCTTCGTTCGCTCGATCTCGCAGATGTTTGACAAACTTGGGAGCGATGTCGATGGCATAGACCTTGCCCTCATCACCGACACTTCGAGACAAGGGTCGCAAATAAAGCCCGGTACCGGCCCCCACGTCGGCCACAGCCAAGCCGGGCTTGAGTTGGATTGCCTCCAAAATCTGCGATCGACATGCAAACACCTCCCGACTTTCGACTTCGAAACGCTTAATGAACTGCTCAACATTCATGTTCGGATCGAGGAAGCTATCGTTGATTCCCGAGGGAATGTTTTCTGCTCGCTTTTCTTGGCTCTTTGTCGCCTCTGCAGTACTCGCGACTTGTCCAAATCCACTGGTGCTAAAAACGGTCAGGATCAAAAAAAAGATCGTTGGATTCGATAGCATTGCAAACACTTCCATTCACTTATGCGAGTGGGTCAAGAATTAAGGAATTTTTCAATATAGTCGACTTCGGAATCACAACCAAGCCAACTCCATAAAGATTACAGTCGCCGACTTGTAACTACTACGAGAATCACCCACGCCCAATCACGTTTTACCCTTTGGGATTGGGTGAAGGGGCCAAGATGCTGGCTCGATCGGTGAAACAAAGTTGTCGGGTTTGACTGCCAGGATACTGCAATGGCAAGTACTAAGCACTTTCTCTGCAGTGTTGCCCAAAAGAAGGCCGGGGATTCCATTGCGACCGACCGTCCCCATGGCAATCAAGTCAACGCTCAAGTGCTTTGATAGTCGGGCCAATTCTTGCCAAGGAGTTCCGGTCGACAAGTGTAATGTAACATCATCTCGGTCGACGCCACTAGACTCGAGTCCGTCGTAAAGCCGACGTTCGACCGAATCGATAATCTCCCGTCGACTCCTATTGTAAAACAACGACTTGGGGATGTCTCCTTCGTCGATGACATGCAGCACATGCATTGCGGCCTTGGCGTTCTTGGCAATCAAAGCTCCTCGCTTCACCGCTTTCCAACCGACAGAAGAAAAATCCGTTGCCGTCAACACAACCTTGGGTGGTCCGATGTGCTCGTCCTTCACGACCCAAACACTTGCTGGGCATTTGCGGATCAAGCGACTTGCTGTACTTCCCACGAGAAATTGTTGCCACCCAGCCATCCCGCGAGTACCTGCCAGTACCAGATCATAGCCCTCGGATTGTACTGCGTGAATCAACTCGACAAACGGCTCGCCAAGCAGCGTTTCCACCTTGATATCCAAATCCTCTGCTCGATGCTTCTTGATGAGTTGGCGCATTTTTGCATCGGTCACTTGCCTCACTTCGCGTTGAAAAATCTCACCTTCGCCCTGAAGCAAATCGAGTTTTGCCAACGCCGATGCGCGATGCGCTACTTGACGCAGATCAGGTAACGTATGAACCAGCACGATCCTCGCACCCTGGGTACGGGCAAGCCAAACAGCTTGCAGAAAGGCCGCTTCGGAATGGGTTGAGAAATCCATCGCAACCAAAATCCGTTGATAACCGTTTTCATCCATCATCTATTTCCTTAGGAGAGATTCAGCACAAAGGACTTGACTAACGACCGCATTGAAGCGGAGATCGAAAGTTATCTGGTTTCGAAGTGAGAATACTACAATCGCATATGTCGAGCAGCTTCTCGGCCGTGTTGCCCAAAAGGAGTCCCGCAACACCACTTCGACCAACGGTGCCCATCACGACAAGATCGACTGCATGGTCCTTCACAGCTCGCTGGATTTCTTGCCATGGATTTCCCCATAGCAGGTGGGTTTGAATTCGTGCGCGGTCTATTTGGAGCGTTTCAACGAATTCGTCCAACCGCTCCGCCGCTTCCTTGATAATCTCTTGCTTGAGAGAACTACCTTGAGGAATGTGGGAGATTAAGTCCTCTGGCACATCGTTCGAATCGACGACATGGAGCAGATGAAAGATTGCGTCTGCATGCTCAGCGATTATCAGTCCTTGCATGACAGCTTTGCGACTCGCTTCCGAGAAGTCGGTTGCAGCCAATATTGTTTTCGGAGGTGCGAAATGCTCTGCCTTCACAATCCAAACAGACGATGGACAATTGCGTATCAGACGTTTTGCAGTACTGCCCACCAAGAACTGTTCCCACGGCGCGAGACCTCGCGTCCCGACAAGAACCAGATCGTAACCTTCGCATAGAACGGAGTCCGTTATCTCAGCGTAGGCTTCGCCAACCTGCACGGCCGGTCGTAGCACAACTGGATCTGTAATCTGTTCTATCATTCGCCGCAGTTTTACCTCGGCGTCGCGCACTGCTTCGGCCTCCAAATCCTCGAGCGACTCTCCTTCGTTGACTAAGAAGTCAAGCTGAAAGCCAACGTCCGGCCCGGTCGCGCTAGGTGCTAAGCGTTGAAACGATGGTATCATATGCAACAAGTCGACAGATGCACCCGTCGCCGTTGCGATCCACACAGCTTGCTGCATCGCTGCGCCTGCAGGTGGCGAAAAATCCGTCGCCACCAAAATGCGTTTGTATTCAATCGATTGCGTCATGTTACTGTCCTAATCTGATGGGATTGTTACTTACTTTTTGTATCTCGCCGACCACCACCACTTGTGTAGTTCAATGGCTGGCACAATGGTTACACTCACAGCAAAGGCGACACCCCATAGCCAAAGGTCAACAGGCTTGGTCACTAGCAGATCTTGCAAAAAGGGTACGTGCATCGCCGCCACGTGCATCAAGAATGCACCGAGTGTGCCGAAGAATAGTACGGGACTGCGAAGGGGTGAAAGGTAAAACGCCGAGCGTGACTCCGATCTGCAATTGCCCACATGGAAATTCTCAAATAGCACCATCGCTAATAGCAATACGTTGCGTGAATCTTCTAGGGTGAAACCGTAACGCAGGCAGATGTCGTAAACGAGGAATCCACCACCACCGACAACGACTATCGCCACCAGTAATCGCTCGACCATCAATCGATTGAATATGGGTTCATTAGGCGAGCGCGGTTTGCGTTGCAAACTATCTCCTTCTCCCGGCTCAAAAACTAAGGCAATTCCTTGAATTCCGTCGGTAACTAAATTCAGCCAAAGCAATTGAACCGGCAACAATGGTACTTGCAACCCTGAAAGCATAGCCAGGAACACCATGAAAAGCTCCGCCGCCCCCATCGAAAGGAGCAAATAGATAACTTTTCGAATGTTGTCATAAGCGATGCGTCCCTCTTCGATGCCGCCGACAATCGAACGAAAATTGTCATCGCTGATCACAAGATCGGCTGCCTCACGAGCAACGTCGGTACCCGCTTTACCCATGGCGACGCCGATGTTGGCTGCTTGGAGTGCTGGAGCATCATTGACACCGTCACCCGTGACTGCAACAAAGTGACCCGCCTTGCGAGCCGCTTCGACAATTTGCAATTTTTGACGAGGCGTTACGCGAGCAAAGACACGAACATCTTTCACCATCGCTCCTAGTTGTTCGGGTGTCTTCCCCTCAAGGTCCGAGGCCGTGACCACCTGATCTTCGCGTGTTGCCAGCCCCAGATCACGAGCAATTGCTAATGCAGTGATTCGGTGATCTCCTGTTATCATCGACACCAAGACGCCTGCCTTTTGGCATTCTGCAACCGCTTCGCGAGCACCAACTCGCAACGGATCGATCATCCCGAGGAAGCCAACTAGATTGAGACCTTTCGGTTGCGGTGGAACCTCGTTACTCGTGAAAGCTCCAGCCATTTCCCCGGTAGCGACGGCGATGACGCGGAATCCGCGAGACGCCATTTCCAAAGCCATTTGCTCCACCCTAGCTCGATTGCCTTTTGAAAATTGGGCATCACGACACATGTCCAGGACACGTTCCGGAGCGCCCTTGACGAAGACCTTTATCCGATTGTCCACTTTGTGATACGACGCAGCAAACTGGCGCTCCGATTCAAACGGAATCTTGCTCACTTCCGGGAAAAACTCCAGCGCATGTTCGCGATGCATTCCTAGCTTCACACCTAGATTCAACGCTGCGATGTCAACCGCATCCCCATGCCAAACCCAATGTCCCTCACGCTGATGTAAGTCCGCTTCATTACAAAGTACTACTGCCTGAATGAGAGCATCCAGTCCAGAGTGAGCGGACTTGGCGACCGGTCGCGCACCAAAGTAGACTTCACCCCTGGGCGCGAAACCTTCGCCAGACACCGTGAACATGTCGTCGTTTGGCAAATGCACTTCACGCACCGTGAGTTCGTTGCAAGTGAGCGTCCCTGTTTTGTCGGTAGCAATCAGCGTGCAACTTCCAAGCCCCTCGACAGCCGTTAGGTTTCTGACGATCACATTACGTCTGGCCATGCGAGTCGTCGCAACAGCCAATGCAACTGTGATCGCCACGGGTAACCCCTCAGGTATCGCTGCGACGGCTAATGCTACGACAAAAAAAAAGGCCTCGACGACCGTATAGCCCCAAAGAACACTACCTAACAAACCTATCCCGGTAGCGGCGAGCAAGGTCCCGATTGCCACATAATTGGTAAATCGCTCCATCCGTTCCAGCAACGGAGGCTTGCCACCTCCGCTGCCCATCACATCTAGAGCGAGTTGACCAACACTAGTCGAACTCCCGGTGGCGACAACCACTCCTTTTGCTCGGCCTCTTGAAACAAGCGAACCGGCAAAGGTCATGTTCTGTTGATCTGCAAGCCTAGCAGACGAGTCACCAATCCAGTTGGAATCTTTTCGGACCGTTATCGATTCGCCCGTCAACAACGACTCGTCCACTTCAAGTCCCTGAGACGACAACAAGCGAGTGTCTGCAGGAACACGATTGCCCGATTCCAGCCATATCACGTCTCCTGGTACCACATCTTCGGCGCTGACTTCGCAGACTTCGCCATCGCGTTCCACGTGCGCTTGCGTACTTAGCAGTTTCTTTAGCGCCTGACTGCTTTTCTCAGCCTGCCACTCCTGGTAAGCACCGATAATCGTGTTCAGCAAAAGGACGACTGCAATAAATAAAGCATCTTTCAAGTCACCAATGACGGCCGATACCACGGCTGCTGCAACTAGAATATAGATCAACGGGCTAATGAACTGCCCGAGCACGATCCTCCAAAGGGGCTTCGCTCCCTTTTCGGGAAGTACATTCGGACCATACTCTTGCAATCGACGGCCAACCTCCGCCGCCGAGAGACCCGATTCGCTCGATTCCAATCCCTTCAGTACGGCGAAAACCGATTCGGAATGCCAATTTCGCTCGATGGGCGTGTTTGATTTCATTTCTGTTTCCTGCTAGCGATCTATTGTATCGGTCTCGTTCCACAACCGACCGTCTATCCCCTTCTTCAACAGGTGACCGTTCTGAGCCGTACGAATCGTGCGGAGACAAGACCGATAACCAACCCGCAAGAACGCCGCCTCGTGCCCTCCTATATTTTCCGAAATTGTTCCCTCGCCCCCAGCCCGTTATGGCCAGAGGCGCATCATTCCGCACATATTGCGTCAGACTGACTCGCTAATCTTTATCTTCTCGAAGCAGAACATGGCACGCGACACAGCTAGTTGTCAGTTGATTGAATGCCATGGTCGCTCCCTCTGCATTCTTCCGCTTTGCCTGGCGAACAAGCTCGTTGTTTGCCAGATCAAACGCCTGCAGTTGCGAGCGATAGTTGGGATTGTTGCGCCGTACCAAAGCCTCCATCTTGCCAAGCGTTCTCATTTGCGAGGCGTCCTGCTCCAGTTTTTCGAAATCTCCTTTCGTTAGGGACTCAAGTATGGACTTTGAGTAGTCCAGCTTCTTTGCCATCCAGAAACTGATCGGTTGTTCTTTCGAAACCTTGGGAGCGGCGACCTCAGGCTGTTCAGGTTTTCTCGGTTCCTGGGCCAACAAAACACCGCAATTGGCAAGTCCAAGAAATCCAACTGCCATGAACGAGTTAACTGTTCTCATTTTCTACCTGCTTTTGACTGAGGATACAAAACCTAGACGCGAGAGCTAGCGAATCCTTTTCGCACTACGTTCTCTAGGATGCCGATTGTCCTATGCACTTTGCGTGCCCTGTTCCGCTTTTTTCAAGAGGACCTGCCATCGTGGGGCAGTCGGCTGGCACAACGGTAAGTTTCGTGAGAGATCGCTTCGCTCGGTCAGTGCCAGCTCAGCTCAGTCAGGCTCAGACAGTGCGCTCAGACAGTGCCATGCACTTTACAAAAAAAGTTGCAAGAATGGCGGGTTGGCTTCCATTTAGCGGGAGAATCACTTCCGTTCTCGCCGCCCGAGCGTTGTTGGGCGCTCCGGTGAGTGCCATGCACTTTCAAGAACAGTCCCCCACAGGCATAAAGCTGTGGTAGCGAAGCGCAGGAGAAAACGCTTCACGGTATTTCTTAACCGTCCTGCGCACCCAACCAGGATCAATCTATCGACGCTTGGTCGGAGTCAACAACGCTTGCTTCAAATCGGCGTCTGCAGGTTTGTCCGATAACCAAATACCAAACAACGCTTGTTTGAACTTGGCTCCTGCGACCGTTCCCATGAGTTTGCCGTTTTTGCTGACCGAGACTCCTTGATTCGGGAGGTAGACCATTTCGAAGACGTCACCCTTTTTGATTTCATCTTTGAAAAATTCCCGAAACTGATTGATCTCTTTGCGAATCTCGCGAGTATCTCCGCCGGATACCTTTTTGAAGCCGTCTTCAAGAGAATCAACGAGACTGCTTTGACTGACAAAACCCGAAGTGATCTTGATCCGAATCGCCATCGGTTCATCGGCGGCGATAATGTTGGTAGAGTTGCTGTTTGGCTTGGTGAGATACAATCCAGCAACATAGAGCTCGAGGAATGTCTTCGTTCTTGCTCCGGAACCGTTCAAGACTAGGCGATGTTCACCCGTCTGAATCTGTGCCGGCAGTTCTTCACCGGCATAAACGTCCATGCATGACAGACAGGTAGCAAAAAGTGATAAAGCCACTTGCAATAGTTTTCTTGACATAAGCCGCTCCTTCCATTCCCTAAACATGAAAACCCATCGCCAATTCTCTTGCAAGCTATTCGTATCTTGGGAAGTGGCGAGTATGACAGTACCGGACTTTAGCAATTGCCAGCGGCTAAGAAAACACGAGTTGTTGTAGATCTTGCTCCGCTACCCCGCAGGCGCTAACGATGAGACTTACGTGGCGAATGATGATCTCCCTTTCGGCTATCACGACGACTCGTTTGGGTGGGGATGCAGATACCGCAGGCTGGTTGACGTTAGGGAAGCTACCCAAGTGAACACGATCCTTTTCTTCGCATTACGCCTGGGCGCATCTTGAATTTGCATGAAGGGCAGTCTCTTTCGAAAGCCTTTCTCTCGAAACCTTGATCTCTTACGCTTGTTTCGTCATATGGACAGCGTTTGTCGCGAGCGTGTTCAACGCGAGTTGAGTCCGGGTGCGAATCATGTTGCCGATCCAGGGTGCTAACAAAAGCCAAGGCGTTATGGGAAGCATGCAGAAGCCAAAGGTAACCAGTATCCAATTCCAGCCTTGTGCCCAAGGAACACCAAAGCCGACACCGAACTGTTGCCCGAACACCCGTCCACCGATAACGCAAAACAACAGACCGAGCACCAAGCCCAATAACAACGGAAATCTTATGAGGAATCTTTGCATTGTGTCGACGCCTCCTAATTCAGCGTCGACTTGCAATTGATTTCCCTCTATTGCTAGGCGAATCTTCGATGCACCGAGTAAAGGATTCTGCTTCGTACTATTCAAGCCTGGGCCTGTCAAAATGGCTGAACGTTCATCGCGGTTGACGATTGCGAATCCATTATTGATCAAAATAGCGAGTGCGGCTTGGAGCGTTTCTCCACTCGGGCGCGGTATAACGGCGGATGTCGAGTAAGTCTGCATTGCATATCCTCATATCTATAGAGAACGATCTCCAAGACAGCGAAGCGGAAAATAGATTATACATCATTGAAATGATGGAAGATACAATCCAGCTCCGCTTGTACTAAGCGATCAGACCTTATTGATCTTGCTACGGCTGCGTTCCAGCGAATCGATGGCCTAGTACTGCGCACCACGCACGATGCAGACTTTGGATGCTTGCTCCATCAAGTGTTCGAGGGACGCTACCGAATCGATGAAGGCGAACCCAAGGGATTCGACTTCATTCGGTTTCATCGACGAAAACAGGTACAAACTTCGTTGTTCACGAATCGATCTTAATACAGCGGCGGGGAAGGCATCTTCGACGTGAGCCTTTAGCAAACGACGATTCGCCTCTTCACTTGGCGCGTCAGAAGCTAAGTCACGGATCCCTTTGGTGGACTTTTTGACATCACAGCAAACCACAATCCGTCCATCCGTTTTGCATAGAGATTCGGCTTGCGAAGCAGCCCGAGCGACCGAAAGCCAGTTTTGCTGTTCCTCTTTACCATCGACCATGGCTATCACCAAATCGAAAGCGTTTGGGTCGACAGACGTCAGCAACTCCGTCGCTTGCTGAAACACCTTGTCAGGTTTACCTGCCAACACCTCGGCCACGTGACCATCTAACGATGGCACGACCGCAATGGCAAAGTGAATGCCAACCAACCAGCCTGCTTCCTGGCTGAGGTTTTCATGTTGATGCAGATGGGTAAGGTTGTCTTCAAGCCAGGCGATGCTCCAGCGGAACTGCGATGCAGCATCCATAAAGCCAGGTGCAATACCATAAAGGTCAGAAGAGAGTGGACATTCCACCGTGCGTGCGCAATAGATGGGGATCGTAACATCGGCATCCACAAGCTCTCTCTGCACGTAAATCGCATCTGCTGTCTCGCTTGCGGCGACGTAAGCGTGCGTGTCGATACTGTTCGGATCATGGAGGACTACCGAAATCTCGGTTAGAGAAAGATCCGTTAGTCGTTGCCGAATGTGCTGGACTCGGGCTTCCGCGGTAGTACCCAACACGAGCGTTAGTCGAGAGGGTTCTATCCCGTGAGAAACCAGGTACTGCACAACCGCGACAACGACATTTTCACCGTCAGGAATACCATCTTCCACCGCAATCGTAACTCGATCATCTTCCAAGATCCCTTGAACGAATGGTGGATAGTCTAGAGGAGAATCCAGCTGACGTGAGATCATGTCGTCATAATCCTCGCGTGTCTCTTTTCTCCCGTGTGAGACGACCACTGTCCTGTCCGTCAACGGGAGTCGAATGCGGATACTGCCAATTATCGCAGTGAGAGTATGGCTGTTCATCGCCGTTCCTTCATCCATTGTTGGTATAGTTTTACGTGCGAGGAAACCATGTTCTCCAAAGAGTGGTTTTTTTGCACAAATTGTTGCGCTTGAGCCGTGAGGCTCGCCCGGAGGGAATCGTCCCGAAATAGCTCGTTTGTTTGCCGTGCTAACGAATCGACGTCACCGATGGGGAATAACAAACCTGTCTTGCGATGGTGCACTAGGTCTCGATTGCCTGGAATATCAGATGCAATCACAGGCAGGCCAGTTTGCATTGCCTCTAGGATGACGTTGGATTGGCCTTCGTACAAGCTGCCATTCCACAGAACCGCGGCGTGTGGCAGTATCTGCGCGACATCCGTTCGTTCGCCCACTATGAAGACTTGAGAGGAAGCACGAACATTATCGCTATACTGCTCCAATCGCGCCCGTTCGGGACCTTCACCGATGATGATGTAGCTTGTGTTCTCATGGAATACTCGCAGTGTTTCTGCTGTCCAGATCAAATCCTTGTAACCTTTTTGATGCCATAATCTTCCTACCGACAAAATCCATTTCCGATCTGGAGATACCCCTAATCGCTGGGCGGCTTCTTCGCGGCTGATCGCGGTCACCGTAGGGTCGGTAACTGCATTTGGAATCAAAGAGAAGTAGGCGTTTGGTATTCCGTGTTTACTGTAGAAATCGACGACCCCGGTGCTGTTGGTTGTTATTTTTCTTGTACGGTGTGCAAGAAAACGATCGATCCAGAACTGCCATGATTTTTTCCATGGGTCAACGGATCTTTCGGACCCAACGACAATGGGTACCTTGGCGGAGATCGCTGCGCTTCGCCCGTAAGCGTTTGCCGCGAACAACCAAGTATGGACGATATCTGGTTTCGTTTTCAAAAAATGTCGTCGAAGACTTTGCCAAGCGAATGGATCTATCTTGCCCCGCTTGTCGACGAAATGGATAGGAATGTTGCGTTCCCTTAGCCATTCTTCCCGTGGTCCGCTTCGCGTGATGGAAACGACTTCTGTTTCAAAAAGATCGCGCGGCAGTCCATCCGCGAGCAGGCATAATTGCTTTTCGGCGCCTCCCTGATCAAGCGTTGGAATGACTAATGCAATCTTACATTTCATCTTGATCAGCTCCCCGTCGCTTGTTCCAAAAGTCGTCGCCACGATTCGAGATCGTGCGACGCTGAATTACTTTGTTGATAAGCATTTTTTAACTGCAACGCATTATGGCGGAAAACCGTTGCGTTAGCGTACCATCGATGAAGCTTTAATGCCAAGTCTGCTGGGGAGCAGTACATGGATTCCTGAATTCCAGGAACGATACCATTTTGCAGATCTGCCATTTCTCGAACTAGGACCGGTAGTCCAGCGGCGATGACTAAGGGAAGGGTAAACTGTAGAGATTCTCCCGGCGAGGTAACCCAGGCCAAGTCAGCGACGTGGAGTATCTCCTCAATGTCGTCAAAACTATCAAAGATGAGAATTTCACGGTGCCACCCTCTATCTTTCAAGAAATCGTAGATCGTGTCGTTAGAAATTCCGGAATCAATAATCCACATTCGAATGGACGCGCCAGCATCAAGAAGGTCGCAAACCGCCAGCAATACGTTTCGAAGTTCGTTCCAGGACGTATTGCCCAAATGCACCATCAACGGAGTTTTATCTGGCACCACAAAATCCCCACTAAGCTTCTCCAAGCCTTCGCTTGCTGCTTTCTTCCGTTCTGGGCTCCTTTGTATTCTGGCAGAAGAGGAAAAGCCGATTCGATGGACATGGGACTCGTTGATACCACTAGCGATCAGCATGCGATGACTGCTCGGCAAGGGAGTAACGATCCATCGGCACCTCCGTATCGCCTCCACTTTGGCTGACGGTTGCAGTCGAATGTTCGGTGCTCCTTCTGCGAGGAGCTCATCCGGTGCGAAACGTGCAATGATCGGAATGGGCCATCTTCCTTGTTTTGAAAGCAAGACTTGCAATAGAGAATCAGCTCTATCCACGTAGATTGCATCGAACTCTTCCAACCGAGAATGAACCCATTGGACGAGGTTTCTCTGGAAATGCGTCTCGTTCCAGTTCGTGTGGGGTGACGGCAATATTCGAAACACAGGGACGTTGCGAATTCTGAATTGGTCTGTCCAATCTTGATGCCAGCGTGCCGTTAGAACCGTTGGATTAACGGAAATCTGATGCAGGGAAGATGTCCACTGGAGTAGACGCTGGCAACTATCTTCGCTCAATGGCCAGAAGCGCCTGGCGATAACCAGTAATCGGAGTGGTCGAAGATGTGACACGCCAACCATCAGCTCGAAGGGTGCTTTTCAATATCGGAAGGTTCGAGTATCGCAACGTGCGGTAGATTGCGATAGAGATCCTCATAGTCCAAACCATATCCAACCACAAACGCATTTGGGATCTCGAACACGACGTAATCCGGCTTTGCGTTGACGACGCTTTGCCCTGATTTGTTGAGGAAGACAGCCGTTTGAAGCGAGCGGGGTTGAAGTTCTAGAAGTCGCGAGGAAACTTGTTCGAGAGTCTTGCCGGTATCGAAGATATCGTCGATCAGCAATACGTCCCGTCCGGAAATATCCAGCATCATTTGGTCTTGGATTCGCAATTCGCCTGAAGTCATGGTTCCCCGATACGAACTGGCTTGAATAAGACTAATTCGAACTGGCATCTCCAAACACCGAATCAGATCCGCAAGCATGACAAGACTGCCTGTCATGATCGAAACGATCGTTAGCGTCTGCTGTGCGTATCGTTCGTTGAGCTGAGCCGCAAGCCGATGAATACCTTTGCGAATTTCAAACTCATCTAACAGTATCTTCACCAGAACCCTCCCTCAGCGGATGGACGCATAATCGAATATCCAGCCATTCTCTAGCTATGCGCTGAATTCACGGATTTCTTGGGCAAAAATCCGAAAAAGAAGCAGACAAGCATAATCAACCAAAACCCGGAGCATTCAGGTCTTCGGAAATCGTGAAAATCCAAAAGCTTGGCAGCCACTTTGACTGGGCCCGCTTCATGGTGTGCGCCCATCCCGAGTGGCCATGAATTCGTCAGCCAATTCTCATAGGCTGTCACCCAACTCAGCCGCATATTCTCTATTCCCGCAAACCACGGTTGCCAAGTTCCTAACCACGACGCCCCTTGAAAGCTCCAGTCGCTATTGAATGCCCAATCTGCCAAAAGCTTGAATCCAATAACGCTGACTAATAAGTAGGCAGAAATCTCAAATCTTGGGAATCTCTCAAGCAGCCTAACGAAAATGGAAGCGGCGTATCGCATCAAAACAACACCGAGAATACCTCCGGTAATGACGACCCAAAGTTTTTCCTTTTGCGATCCAGCGACAGCCATTGCCGCCAAGATGGAGTCGACCGCGAAGGCAATATCGGTCACTTCGATGACGAAGACGGTCTTCCAAAAAAGTCCCATCGAGTGCTTCTCAACATTGCACGAAGCATTATCGGGATAGGTGGTTCCTGGAGCATCTTCACCATCCTGCGTCACCAGCGATGCTGCAATCGGAACGCGTTGTTCGATCTCGATGTTCTCTCGATTGACATCGAGGCTTTCACCAGTATCTGCATCCACTAACTTGGGATTTCCCAATTCGTCAAGGACGAGCTTTTCATTGCCTTCTTCCTGCTGCTCCAGCAACAAGTGCTTGAGAGCGATGAAAACGAGATAGGCACCACCCAACAGTTTAACAAAAGTGTATTGAAGCAAGTAACTAGCAAAAACAATGGCGATGACGCGAGCGACAAAAGCGCCGATCAAGCCGTAAGAGAGCGCTCTTGCCCTCATATGTTTCGGGAGTCGCTTAGCAAGCATACCCAAAACGAGCGCATTATCGATAGAGAGCAGACCTTCCAAAACAATCAAAAGTCCAATAGTTGCCAGATCCGCCGGAACAATATTCTGGCCTAGAATGGTGACAGCGATTGGAAGATCGAACATAGGGAACCGATATCAGTTTGAAAACAGAAGCATCAACGAAACAGAGTCCGAAAAGAATATCGTACGACGCGACAGGGAACAGCCACAGAAGGCCAACTTCCCCAAAAAACTAGGCGCAGCGACAAATCATCCATCCCTGGGAATTTCCAGTAGCGATGCTAAACTACGGTGGGCTTTTGCGCGTGCCTGATGCACCGCCCCTACACACTATGCGTTTTTTTCGGCTGACTTTGATTGAATATGACCGACCCGAACCCTTCTCTAGACTCCGTTCAGGATACCTCCGCTCCCACTTCCGGAGCTTCCTCAACCGAGTCTCCCGGCTTGGTATCTGGCAATTCTGGTACACTGCCCATCGGACCAGCCGGTCTCCCCAGCGGACCAGCCGGTCTAGCTATGAACGGGCCAATCAATCTAGAGGCAATCCGAAAACTGCGAGAACAACAGCTACAAGCAGAATCAGCGAGGCCTCCCAAGAGAGATCGCACGCCCAATCGTCCGCAAAAATCTCATTCGAACTCGCCGGTGGGTTCTGCCGAAGAATCGGCTTCCTCCGAACCGGAAAAAATTGATGCAGAAGCGTTGGCTCCTCGCTATAAGTCGAATAAGGACTCCGCACCGACCATTGCTCCTAAAGTTCCTGTACCCAGTACCCGCCTTCGCGATCAACAAGAAGATGACGAGCTAGAAAACGCTTTGTCCGGCTCGAACCTAGACGGACTCATGATCGGCGACCGATCTCTCAAGGTCGGACGACGACTCGAAGATGGATCGCGACATCCAGGGAAAGTCATCAAAGTTCATAACGCGAACGTATTCATTAGTCTTGGGGGGCCAGACGAAGGTGTCGTTTCCGTTTTGCAATTTGAGGAGTTGCCGACCGAAGGCCAGCAGGTCGATGTCCTCATTCGATCATTCAATGCCGAAGAAGGGCTGTATGAGCTTGCTATCCCCGGCGAAACTGTCGCGGTAAATGATTGGGATGACCTGAACGAAGGCGCAGTCGTTGAAGCCAAGATCGAGAGCGCAAACACAGGTGGCGTCGAGTGCAAGGTAGGCAACATTCGCGGATTCATTCCCATGAGCCAGCTTGCAGAGTATCGAATTGAAACTGCAGCTGATTTTATCGGTCAAAAATTACTCTGCGTCATCACTGAAGCTAACCCACGACGTGGAAATCTCGTTCTAAGTCATCGCGCTGTTCTAGAACGCGACAAAGAAGCCAAGCGTAAAGAGAGAATGGCTTCCATCCAAGTTGGGGACCAATGCGAGGGAACTGTTCGCAAAGTCTTGGATTTTGGTGCCTTTGTGGATATCGGTGGTTTGGACGGTCTAATCCACGTTTCACAACTCTCTTGGGAGAAAATCAAGCATCCGAGCGAGGTGATCAATGAAGGTGACACCGTCCAAGTTCGTATCGAAAAGATTGATGCGGTCACAGGAAAGATTGGCTTGTCCTACCGATCGGCACAAGACAACCCATGGAACGATGTTGAATCTCGATTCCCCGTCGGAGCTGTTGTGAGTGGAACTGTTTCGCGATTGGCTAACTTCGGCGCGTTTGTCAAACTCTCAACAGGAGTGGAAGGGTTGGTTCACATTTCGGAACTAGCGCATCGACGAGTTTCCTCGGTTTCGCAAGTTCTCCAAGAAGGTCAGGAGGTCGAAGTCAAGGTTTTGACCGTGGAGCCTGACTCGCAACGCATAGGACTTTCATTGCGAGCGACTCAGGCAAAACCGGAATCCGAGAACAAAGCAAAGCCCGCGGAACCTGAGGTCGAAGAAAAACGCGCTCCCGCCGTCAAGAAATTCCAAGGTGCACTCAAAGGGGGAACCGGGAACAACAATGGTGGTGAACTCTTCGGGCTCAAACTCTAGGGAAGCTGGTATTCTTAGTTTGACGGAGTGTTAATCCTAGAAACGCGTTGCGGTTCAAGCGAATCAACTTTCAACAGTGGGCAAATGTTGGAATTTGCAATTTTGGACTATGAATGCAACGCTCCGCGAAAAGAATCTTGTGGCGACTACGAAAACATTAGACAAATCGGGGGACCGCGTTCGCGACATGTTCGCACAGATCGCTCCACGATACGATTTACTGAACCATGTCTTGTCCCTCAATATTGATAAGCAATGGAGAGCGAAAACTCTCAAACTTCTCGACCTGAAACCGGGCATTCCGGTGCTTGATGTCTGCACGGGGACGGGTGACTTAGCCCTAGCAATCGCACGCGAACTCGGACCAACGGTTGAGGTGGTCGGTACCGATTTTTGCGCCCCGATGTTGGACATTGCTAGAACGAAACAGGCAAAGACACTCCCAGGATTCGACAATTTAAAGTTTATCGAAGCGGATACTCAATATCTTCCTTTCCCTGACAACCATTTTCAATGCGTCTCCGTTGCATTTGGGCTCCGCAACGTGGCGGACACCATGGCCGGTCTAAGTGAGATGATTCGCGTTGCGCGACCCAACGGGAAAATTGCAGTTTTGGAATTCTCGAAGCCGAGAATGTTTGGACTGCGACAGCTTTACAACGCTTATTTCTTGCACGTCCTGCCCCGCATCGGACAAGCGATGGCAAAGAACGACAGGTCGGCTTACGAATACTTGCCGCAGAGCGTGCAACAGTTTCCGTGTGGTGAAGAATTGGTCGCAACCCTGAGGTCTGCGGGTTTAATCGACGTCACCATGCTTCCGATGACTCTCGGTGTTGTCACGCTATACGTTGGCACGAAGAGGAAACCATGAGCGACGATTCGAATCTCCCGCTGGTCGTTGGTATCACCGGAGCAAGCGGAGCAGTGTATGCTGCTAGGTTACTTCAATGTTTGGCAGCTTCCAAAATTCCAATGCATGTCGTCGTGAGTCCTTCCGGAGCCGAAGTTGTTCGACAAGAACTCGGGCTACAACTCGGCACGAATAGAAAAGACATAACACCTCTTCTTCAATACTCTTGGCCGAACTCGACGCGATGGCCAGCGATCGAGCCGAAACAATGCGTCGATTTTGCGAGCCAGATTCGAGTTCATGAGTATTCCGACTACCTGACACCGATTGCCAGCGGATCTTTTCTGACGCGTGGTATGGTTATTTGCCCCTGTAGTGGTTCAACTCTTTCAGGAATCGTTCATGCTGCGTCTAACAACTTGATCGTCCGAGCAGCAGATGTACACATCAAAGAGCATCGCAAGTTGATCTTGGTCCCTCGAGAGACACCATTATCGTCTTTCTATATTCAGAACATGCAACGTGCGTCCGAAGCGGGGGCAGTAGTCATGCCAGCCTCCCCGGGGTGGTACCACCAGGTAGAATCTATCGTGGACTTAGTAGACTTCATCGTCTCCAGAATTCTAGATCACTTAAAGATTCCTCACACTCTCATGCAACGATGGGGGGTACCGCCAGCGGCTATGTCAAAGGAAAGCCAATGAAAGAGCACTCTTTAGACAAGCAATCGCTAGAGAAAAAGTTGGCAAAGAAGCGACTTGCGAATAAACAAGAATCTGCACCCGAGACTGCCAATGGAAAATCTTCCCCTGGCAAGCCAACAAGTAATTCAACGGGCAAAGACCCAAATAGCATCGATGGCAACCAAATGCTTGGTGGCATGCGAAAGTTTTTTGAATTGATTCGGTTTAGTCATACTATTTTCGCTTTGCCCTTCGCATTGTTAGCAACAGTATGGGCCTATTTGGTACCGCTTCCGGCCACTGAGGCAGCCTCTGCCGAAAGTTACTTGCGTTTCCGATGGCAAGACCTCGTTGGTATTTTGATTTGCATGGTTTCAGCTAGAAGCTTCGCCATGGCAGTAAATCGTTTGTTCGATCACGACGTCGACGCCGAGAATCCTCGAACCGCAAAACGGCATCTTCCTACAGGCGAACTGACTCGCACGAGTGTAACCCTGTTTATCGTTGGGTGTACCGCGTTGTTTGTTGCCGGATGCGCCTTGTTTCTGCCGAATTATTGGCCCCTCATCCTGTGCCTACCCGTCCTGTGCTTTCTCGCGGGATACAGCCTCACCAAACGCTTCACTCGGTTCGCTCATTTTTGGCTCGGAGCTGCGTTGATGCTCGCTCCAATCTGTGCATGGATTGCACTTCGTGGGAACCTTTTGATCAGCCATCCGTCCGATCTTGCTCCTCCGATTTGGCTGGCAGCCGTAGTGATGTTTTGGGTGTCCGGTTTCGACATTATCTATGCCTGCCAAGATCAGGAATACGATGAACAAGCGGGCTTGTTTAGCATTCCCGCTAAAATCGGAGTGCTAAAGGCCCTTCGAGTTGCCAAGTTGTGCCACCTCTTTATGTGGGTAGTTGCTCTCGCCATGACTTTTGCGGTTCCCCAACTTAGTTTAGGTTGGCTGTTTTGGATCGCTCTTGCGGCGGTCGGGCTCCTTCTAGCTTGGGAGCATAGCGTCGTATCTGAGAATTCTCTGGAACGAGTAAACTTCGCATTTTTTCAGTTAAACTCTGTTGTAAGCTTGGTATTCCTTTTTGCTGGAAGCCTCGATGCTTGGTTAAGATAACATTATGATTGCACCGAAAATTCAAGATCGCATGCGTGCCATTCGCGAAACTGTAGAGAATGGTGGACGACTCGGAATGGAAGATGGGATCTTCCTCTACTCTCCGGAAGTGCCTCTCCATGAAGTTGGCGAGTTAGCGAATTTCGTTCGCGAGAAGATCAACGGTAATGTTGGTTACTACAACATCAACACCCATCTGAATCCCACGAATGTTTGTGTCTACCGATGCCGCTTTTGTGCGTTTCGCGCTGATCTTCGGGATCCGAAAGGGTACGCCATGAGCGAAGAACAGATTTTAGCGCGTGGTAAAGAGGCCGAAGACAACGGTTGCACCGAAATGCATATCGTGGGAGGTTTGCATCACAAACTCGGATACGATTGGTATCGAGGCATTCTAGAGACACTCCATAACGCGTATCCTCAAATTCACTTGAAAGGCTGGACTGCAGTAGAAATCAATTGGTTCGAATTCTTGACCAAGAAATCGTCGAAAGAGATTCTGACCGATCTTCGCGAAGCAGGACTTGGAAGTATGCCAGGCGGCGGAGCCGAGATTTTTCATCCCGAAGTTCGTGATCAATTGTGCGAGCACAAAGCGAATGCTCACAAGTGGATTGAGATTCATCAAGCGGCTCACGAAATCGGCCTGAAGACCAACTGCACCATGTTGTATGGACATGTTGAGCAACCTTACCATCGAATTGATCATTTGATCAAGCTGCGTGACTTACAAGATAAAACCGGTGGATTTCAGACGTTTATTCCATTGGCGTTTCATCCAGATAACACCAAACTATCCAATCTCAAAAAGCCTTCTGCTTTGATGGATCTGAGGACAATGGCTATCTCTCGGCTGATGCTGGATAACGTTCCGCATATCAAGGCCTATTGGATTATGCTTGGGATAGGTACAGCACAGACCGCCCTCGCCTATGGTGCTGATGATATTGATGGTACAGTACGGCACGAGTTGATATACCACGATGCGGGAGCAACTACGCCCGAGATGTTGACAACAGAACAAATCAGAAACTTGATCGTCGAAGCTGGAAGAGATCCAGTGGAGCGGGACACGGTTTATCGCCGTGTTCACCGAAACCCGGACAACTTCAAAGAGTGGACTCTAGGCGGGGATGTGCCTGTTTTGGCGATGCAGAAGTAATTCTTCGAGACTTACGCAGCAATTAATCTTTTGTCTTTTGAATTGAGCTTGGCCATCGAAGCGACCTTCTTTGAGAATCGCTTGTCAGTAGTGCATTTCCGTCTGCAGATAGACGAATATCCAAAATGCCGGCGCCGCGATGTCCGGGGAATGTAAAGAGTTCTCGCGGCGCACGATCTAGAGTCGGACTTACGAACCAGACGGAAACACCACCTGCTTCATCACCGAGATAAAGAAGGCTGTCGTGTCCGTGCGTGGTGACGGCTGTAATTTTCTTGGTGAGACGCAAATCCTCAAAACCGAGTTTGGTGTTTTGCACGGCTAACGGAACAAATGCGAGCCTAGAGCCATTTCCGTTCTGAATGACCAACACTAGATGCCATCCCGCTGGGCGTTCACTATTCCACGGTTCGTGAAGCAAGCAAATGTCGCTGATCGACTCGGTTTTTGGATCCCAGTTACTTGCCAAATCGAGATTCCATTGGTCGTCTGGACCGATAGATTCAAGACTCCGGCGGTCTGTCAAAAACAAAAATTGCTTTCGTTCTGGGTGCCATACTGTCTTTTCAGCGGACTCGATTGCATGAAGCCGTTTCAATTCCCTGGTCTCTGCGCGAAATTCGAATTCCAACATTATTTTTTTGGCTGCGCGCATACCAAGGATGACAAACCGACTACCGTCTGGAGATATCTCGCAATCTTGTACGAGATCAAGGTCGTGCTCTAGATTGCTCCAATCGAATACTTTGGAACTAAACCGTTGCCCAATAATGAGCGATTGGTTCGACTGGCAAAGAATAAGACGCCGATGATCTTGGCTGATCGACGCTCGTAGGCAAGATTGTCGCCCTACGAGTTTGATGGCTTCCCCCACATTCCTTGAAATGGCGAGGTTGCCATTTTTGAGTATGGCTATGGTTCGATCGCTTGATCGTTTCACGCCAGCAATCTCCGCATTCGGTAACCAATTGGTACGCGTCCAGGCAAGCAACTCTCCGTTGGTTTGCAAAAACTTCTCTTCTGGGGTCTGCAAAACGGAGACTGAAGTAGGTTTTGTTTCCTCAATCGACCAGTTCCATAGAGTCTCTTTGGTACCAAACCCAGCCGCATCTGAACGAAAACAAAATCGTAATGCATCCACGGATTCGGTCGACTGCGATACTAGTGCATCCACGTATTTCCAGGGCAAGGTAGGCGACTGACACTTCAGGTCAGCGGACTCGGCAGATTGCACGCTCGTAAATCGGTCCCCGGTCCATTCCAACCTGGTGAGCCCGCCGTGATCGAACAGGACGTAGAGTCGATCACCATTCTGCGACCAAACCGCATGGACCGGTTCATTGCGATTGTTAATCGCCAAATCAAGATAACGATAAGCCTCGTCATTCCAGCTGGAGGGAAGGTTCAAGTCGAGAATTCGAATTGCTCCCGACTTCGCGATCAATGCGATTTGGCTTGGACGGTTCGGATTTGTCACTGCGAGTGCGGCTCCAAACTTGAGATCTTTTGTTTCGCGAACACTCTGTTTCGGCAAAGACTCCATGTCGACAAAGTGAATCGCGGTGCCGTCGGTCACTAGGACGGAATGATCGTCATCAACAAACGAAGCGCGACCAATTCGATCGGACTCGATATGCTGCCTTTGGACGAGTCTTCCTTCCGCTACATTCCAGACACAGACTTCGATTTGTTCACGATCTTTAGCGAGATAGTCTAGCGCTGCACCTCGAACCCTCGCGACAGTAGCAATCCATGGCTTCGTGGTAGCGATACAGGTGTCCGTAATTTCTGCTCCCGGCGAGTGACCGAAGAATTGCCGATCGGTAACCGACGTATCGGAATCATATTTTTTGGATTCCGTCAATACGGTACCTTTCTCATCGATCCAAAGTTGTTCGCCGTCACTCTCGGAAACCAGTATTGCTGGAGCAACAGAGTTCATGGATGCATTCGATTGCCGGTTCATTTGGTCATTGATCGACCAAGTCATCGTACCTCCAAGACTATCCAATGCCACAATGCTTTTCGCATGATCGGCGAATTGTGAATAGGCAACGTTTTCCGGAAGGCCAGCGAGATAGCATTCGTGGAGTGGCATAGTATTCCTGTTCTTGTGTTGCCAAACATGCGCTACAGGTTCGTCACCATACGTGAGAATTCGGTTATCGGAAGTGGTTCGAATTCCATGAATGGCAGCTGTATGCTTTCGGGGTGATACCTCGCTCAAATTGTCTACCTGGATCATAGAAACCATACTCACCGGCAGTTTCGTTACGACACCTCGTTGCATAGTATTCGATTGTTCACTGCCCGAAAACCTTCCATACCATAGTCTTCCGTCCCGTGCTCCAAGATAGATTGTTTTTCCATCTTGAGACATTCCTGCCGCACTCAATTGACTCATGATTTCTGTCGGTAATGGAATGATTGCCGCTGTCCCCAACAACCAGTCGAAACGAACGCATGAAACATCTGCGTTCGGAATGGAAAGAACTCCAATTCCTTTTGATTGATCTCGATCAAAACACTCCAGTGAGCTTAAGCGACCTCGTATTTCGATTCGCGATGGTATTGCCGTGGGAGAAGTCCATTTCCAGATGCCACTGTTAATGCCAGCGATGACGGAACGTCCATCGTCGACAAAGCGAACGACTTCTAACCCAACACTGGGAGCGTTTTGGAAAGGAATTAGTTCGTGCTCACTAGTATTCCAATGAAATAGGCCAGGTTGGTGAGTCTCGGCCTTGATCACGATGGCAACCTGCTGGCCGTCGTTGGAAATCGCGACGGCAACGACGGGACCTGGTACTGAAATCTTCTTGCAGGGAATCCAGCTCTGGCTATTCCATTTCGCAATTTCCACGCTGCCCTCTTCCGAAGACACAACTGCATAGGGAGAGTTTCTCGCGATATCGATGACGGGTCTCTTGGCGGATAGCGAAACTTTCTCTATGTCCGCGTTGTTCAGTAATTCGATTCGACGGTAAGCCCAGTTCTTCAGGAAAGCGATGGGGGCCTCGCTTCTTGGTAACTGATCAAAGGAGTCCTCTAAATCCTTTTCCACTCGATCGACGTCTCTCAAGAGTTGATTGCTGCGTTGCACGTTGAACTGTAAATTCTGTGACATCGATAATCCGAGGAGCGACTGATAGTTCCCTAGCATCGTATAGCGAGCGTTCTCGACCGCTTGATTTCGTGCTTCTGTCGCTTGTTTTTCAGCAGCAACGGCGACTTGTCTGGCTGCTGCTTCTTTTTCCTTGGCAACCTCTGCGGTTTCCCTTGCGACGATTGCAGCGTCGCGATCTACTTGTGCTTGTTCCCGTGCCTTGGCTTCGTTCTGTTTCGCAACCCGCTCTTGCTCGGCGGCTTCCATCGCTTTGTTTCGATCTTCAATTGCGGCTAGTTTTGCAATCGACTCGTTGTCTTTGGCCGCTTTCTCCGCTTGAGCGGCTTCTTTAGCAATCTTCTCTTGTTTCCGCGCAACACTCGCTTGGTAATTTGCATAATAAGTGGCGCCTGACAACAGTAGCGTAGCTATCGTGATCACCGAAGCGAGGGTTCGGCGCATCCAACGAAGTCGTGACTCACGCTGTAGGACTACTTGCTTCTTTTCTCTTGCTATCATCAAGAGATCGGCATGCTCGGGATTTGTGGACTCGAGGCATTGAATGCAAAGGTCGTAGTCGCCTTGCTCTAGGGCACATTGTCCGTAAGCCAATTGTGCGATCGACAGGCCTTTTATCGCTGCTTCGTTAGATGGCCACATATCGATAGCTTCTTGCATCGAGAAGACGGCGCGAGAAAATCCTTTGTAGTTTCGCTCTGCAATAGCGTGTTCAAGCGTTTCGTTTGCACGTTTACTAAGAGAGATGCTTTCCGCGTGTTGCAAATGCTCGCGAATCGCTGTTTGGAACGCCTGAACCGAATCGTAGCGGTCCGACGGATCTGTCGACAACGCTACCCGTGCGATGTCGAGAAGAGGATCATCTAATTCGGTAGGAATAATTCTGTTTAGCTGTGCATTGACCAAGCAATCGCGGACTGATTTGCCTGTATGCGGTGCGCGGCCAGTAAGGATTTGAAAGAGGATTCCACCTAGAATGTAAATGTCGCTTGTCTTGCCAATTTTTGAAACTTGGTGGCTAGCCATCTCGGGTGACATGTATGCTGGGGTTCCACTCATCCCAAAAATTGGCTTAGTCTTGAGATCCACTGCTAAACCCCAGTCCATCACCAATACTTCACCGAACGTGCCCAGCATCACGTTTTCGGGCTTAAGATCTCGGTGGATGACATCGTGGGAGTGAGCGAATGCAATGGCGTCACAAACCTTCATGAATATCTCAAGATTCGCTTCTCGCGACTTGTTCTTGATCGCGTCTTCCCATGGCGATCCATCCACCATTTTCATCGAGTAGAACAACGTACCGTCATCGTTGGCGCCTAATTCGTGAATTGGAACAATGTTCGGATGATCAAGTTCGCCAGTGATCTGCGCTTCATAAAAGAACTTCTTTCTGCTTTCTTCTGTGTTCGCCTGTCCTGACTTGATGGCCTTGACGGCAACTTCACGATCCAGTGACTTTTGACGAGCTACGTAGACTACGCCCATCCCTCCTTCGCCAAGCTTGCGAACGATCTTATAATCTGCCGATACATCAGCGACCTCTTTATCAGTACCCAATTTTCGACGGCTGATGGTTGACCAGATGGACGACGAAAGTTCTGAATCATGATCCGAACGAAACGTCGGCCCGCCCTTCATGGTGTTCGGTGATCCGAAGGGTTCTGATCTCTTGGTGATTTGTCCATGATTGATGTGGATCGTTGCCATTGGAGAAATCCCAACGGCGTCCACGGAGAAATCGGCCATGCCGGTCGGATCTTTTTGAGGAGCATCAAGTGTTCCAAAAGAACTGGCGTCTTCCTTTGACGATGAAGAATCTACTAGAGTTTCTCCTCCTATGACTGCTTCTGCAGGATTTGCATTCCATGTAGATGGATTGTTTTGATCCACCGAGAAATCAAGCTGGATGGTCGAGGTGGGATCAATGGCAACTATCGGTGGTTTTGTGTCGATCGTCGACTCCCATCGAGACGAGTCTTCCCGTTGATTTGTCAATTGGTCGAACGAATTCGAATTATTGTCGGTACTATCTAGAGTCGTCTTCTTCAGATCGCCTGTGTCCAGTGTCGCATTAAGATTCATATCATTTGCGTCTTCAAGCTCGCCCATCACTGCTCCGCCAACGTGGTCGCCATTCCTTTCTCCTAAGACATTACCGCAAGACGAACAGCACACCGCTCGAGTGTCTTCAACGGGATGTTTGCATTGAATGCAGATTCTCATCTCACATCTCCGTTTCGCTTGCGGCGGTCGCGACGTCGAAAAGTAGGTTTAGAAGACTGTGTCACTCCGATTCTCGATGCGATAACCATTGCAATGCTACTTCCCGCGAAAACTCCATTACACCCTAGCATTTCTATGGAGTCTCCTGCTTCGACTGGGGTTACAAAACTTAAGTCTTCGCGATCTGCAGGCTTAGCAGGTGGCGGTAAGGGAGCGGTGTCTGCGTTCGACGCATTGCCAATTTCGGATTCTTGCGGAGGCCCGTTTGGATGCTCGGTCTGTTGATCAACCGACTCGTTTTGTTTATCTGATTCGCTATCTCGAATCGAAAACACTTTAAGTACTTCAACACCGGTGATACTATCTTTGGAAATGATCGCATACGCTCCGGAACGACGGAGAGGATCCTTTCGATACTCATCCACCCAATTGTCTAGTTGCTCCGTCGTTGCGGCTGCAACTCCCTTCATGTCCCGGGTTTCTTCGATGACACCACCATGCTTTCCTTCAACTTTCTTTGGTCGAATGGAGTCTTTCTTTTCCGTTTCCGGCCCATCCGATTGCTCAGAAGTCGCGTCGTTTTCTAGAAAAACGATGCTATATCGATCCGGTAATTCTGAGTCATCTGGCTGCCCATCAGCATTTGTGTCATCGAATCCGATCTCGTAGATCGCAATTTCAAACTTGGCCTGACTGACAGGGGAGGATTGGAGTTCCGTGGTCCCAAGCGAAACTGCTGATTCCGTGTTTGGGATCCATGGTTGTGAAGGAACCAGTATGGGCCGGGTAACAACAATATCCGATGGAAGAGGAAAGCTAACTTTTCTGCCAGGCGCGAACACTTCAAAGACGGGATCGAATGCGAAAGATTGTTCTGTTGATGCAGCAAGGTCGCGATTCCCAGCTTGCTCAAAAAGAAAAAAGGTGAAGTCTCTTCTGAAAACAGCCAACGTTGGAAGTGTTTGAAAGGAATTCAGCAACGAATCCTCGTAGGGAGTAGCTCGTTGAACGACAGCGATGTCCGAAGTTGTCGAGTCAAACGCACGAAGCGTCCCCATGCGTCCCACCTGAGGATTCGAATCTATCTGAGATGCGAATAACTGACCCGACTCGTCAAAGTTCTGAATTCTACCATCGGCATACTGAATCCAATTCTCGAAACCAGCTTCACCTCGGTTGCCATATTGGATTGCGACGCGCTGCAAAACGTTTTGGGTTCCAGCATCGGCTAGTGCATCAGACGCGTAGAGAACGTCGCGGGTCGAAAGATAACCGGGCAATCCAGTTCCTCCATCAAACGCTCGAATCGAAAAATGCTCGTCTCTGACAACCCGTTGCGTTTCCATCGATCGCGAAGATTGTTGAATCTGCAATTCTCCACTTCCGAGTATGTCCAGCCTCCCACCAGCTACCAATACAATCCCACCTACATCCGTGGTCGTTGACGTGAGAGAAACGGTTCCTGCCACTTGAAGGTTCTGACCGTTGATTGTTTCGATATAGACCCTGACTCCGTCTCCTTCGGTAGCAATCCCATTGATTTGCAACGAACGAAGATTTGTCAAATAGACTCCATACTCGCGTCCAAATTGTTGAATAAAGGAAGCTTCGTCGATGGTCGCTGAAAGCGTATTTTCGTTGATAAGTTCGTTGATCGTTTGAATTCCAGGTGGAAGATTGCTACCAAACACATCCAGGAAACGTTGCCCCAACCTATCCGCAACTTCATTCAGCTGAAAAAGGATTGTGTCTGGTAGAACGCCATTTTCATGTGCACTGGCTTCCAATACACCAATCGATACTTGTCCAAGAAAAATATGGCTACCAGACTGAAACAATCCGTGGCTAGCAGATATTCCCTCTCGATTACTCGCGTCATAGGACGTCAAATTGATCATCTCTTGCCGACTCGAGAGCTCAAGGCGGTCATTTGCAATTGCCGTGCGAACCACCAACGACTCGTCCTCGCTCAGAGCAATAGAGTTCGCAAACAACTCGACGACTCCAAGCCTCGTCCATCCGGCACCACCCACAAGAATAGTGCCACCCTCTGCCTCGATGCGAATATTTTCCGTCGAAACAACTCCCTCGCTCCCGAGAACAACATTGCCACCGATGCTTCGGATGAGGCTATCCCCGCCAACTTGGATTGTATTTGAAAACTGATCGCCCCAGTTTATCGAACCAGTGGCCGAAATATTGAGATCGCCTGTCAGTTGAATCATCGACTGGAAGGAATCGTCGAGATTTCCGTTGACCCGCAACGTTAGATTCTCCAAGAGGCTTGGCAAAAAGCGCCCGTCGGGAAATGCAACTTGCGGGGCCCCCCAAACCGTCGATGCATCCAATGACGCAATCAAATCACCTCGGTTGCCATCAGCATCCACGGAATAGGCAGCTAATCCGGCGGACTGTGCTGCGCCCTCGGTTCCGAACACGAGCTGTCCAGCGTTGAAGGAAACCAAAGACGTGACACCTTCAACTCGAATCGACTCGTTCCCGGCATCGCTTAATCGAATGTCTCCTGCCGCCGTGAACCTTGCGTCCCCGCGGACAAACAAAGTACCTCGATCTTGCACACTGGCATCAGGTGAGGAAACTAGGTCGATTGGATTTCTCAATCCCAAGCTCGTATCACTACTCTCCATCCCGGCGATTACATCCGTGTCACCATTCACGCGGATGTCTCCCTGCAAAATTACATTGGAATTGGGATGCCAGATTCGAAAGTTGTCGAATGTGCCAACGAGAGCACCGACGGTAGCTGTTGGTGACACATTGCGAAGTTCCAAGTTTCCGAGGATTCCCAAAACGGAAACGATGCCATCGATTCGATTTTGGCTTAGTCGGCCGTCCGCAAGCAAGGTGGGTGGGGATGTCGATTGTCTCAGCAAATAAACTTCGCCTGGATCGGATGACAAATCAAAACGAGCATCGCCAGCTACATGGAGATCACGAACTCCGCTTCCCGTATCCAAACCAGATTGGGTAATCCGTTGAACCGACTCGACGACAAGCGAGCGCGTCAGGCTGCCATCCAGGTGTGTCGGGCTGTCTTCCGATAAAAACACGTCTTCAGCCGAGAAACCTATCGAGCCAAATCGCACTACACCCGGTTGCTCGATCAGGACATTCCCGGCCGCTCTCATGAATGCCTCATTCTCAATCGTAATCGAACTGGCGAAGCTATCAGCGAGGCGGATAGAACCGTTGGCAGACGCGTCCCACCGAAGCGCTTCGATGCGGGCATTGGTTGTTGTGCCTATATCCATGGCACTCGTCGTTTCGAGCGACCCCATCGCTTCAATAGTACCAAGCTCGGTGGAATCGTCTTCATGAAGAAAAATATTCACTGCCGACGCCGCAAAAACACCAAGCCTCACATCACCCGCTGGGCCTAGGTTTACATCGCCCGCAGTTGCAGTAAAGGTGGCGAGACCCGCGATGACGAGAACTTCACCTGCGTTATCTGCAAAAGCAATAGACTCTCCACTGATGGTCGCGTTGCCTCCAACTCGGATCGCCGTGCCGGGTTTATCGCTAACGGTCCAAACGCTCGTGATATCTAGATTGCCAGATGCATTTATCGACCGGAGGTTTGTGCCATCGTCTTCCTCCAACGTGACGTTGACACCGTTTGCTGCGAAACGTCCAAGTCTTACATCACCTGCGGATCCCAGGCTCACATCGCCCACGGTGGCAATGAATTGAGTGTCTTCAAAGGCCAGCAAGACATCTGTTTCATTTTCGGCCAACGTGACCGATGTTCCCGTAACGATGAAGCTGCCTCGGACTGTAACGTTCGCGTTAGCAGAATCCGATATCGCTGCCATACTGTTGAGCTGTACGTTGCCTGTTGCTGCGAGCGATTGAATCTGCATCGCATCGTCTTCGAACACCGTAATGTTCGCTCCAGATGCCGATAACGAACCCAGTGTCACCGTTCCTGTATCCGCGACCGTCACATCACCACGCGTTGCAAAGAACTCACCTTCCCCAACAACCAACAGAAGGCTGCCCGCATCATCCGCGAGCGTTACTGTTCCTCCGCGGATCGAGAGGCTGCCATCAATTTGAATCGTGGACACTGCCAGATCTGAAACGCTAGCATTCGCTATCAAGTCAAAGTCACCAAAAATCGAGACTTCACGAAGCACTATCGCATTTACATCCACGATCGTTGCATCGTTTGCTTGGACCGACAGCTCATTGACATCAAAAGCACCTAGACCTCCAATGCCAATGCTAGCAGAAGTCTGAAACTGGGTGTGCCCTGCGATAATCCAGCTATCCGAAATGCTATCAGCAAGCGTTATGTCTGTCTGGCTGACGAAGGTAGCATCTCCAAATACAGTCACTGACGTCCCGGTTGTGTCGGAAATAATTCCAGTCGGGCCAACCTGAACAAAGAAGCTTCCTCCGATATTTGCATCCGAACTCAAAACGACATTGTGCGAAACATTAATGGATACATTTCCAAGGGTATTGAAATTGGCATTCATTTCGACACTGTCGATGGACTGAATGTCGACAGATTGAAGCGCAGCAAAGGGTGCACTGGAGAAATCCCCCTGCCATAAAAGCGTTCCCAAAGCATCCGGACTGTTGACGGAGATGCTATTCAATTGTTCTATGGCCCCTCGTGTTTCGAATGCGTCGTAGGATTGGTTGTTGTTAGCGTCCACAAAAAAGTCGAGACCGTCCGAGATCACGTTCGCCTGTGTTTCGCCCGCCGCCGTAATTTCAATAGAAAGATCGCCACCGAGTGAGAAAAAGGCGTCGACGGCAAACATTTGACGCCGTTCTAGACGCGTGAACGAACTCCTGTAGCTCAATGGAACTATCCGCTTCGAGCCACGCGACTTCTTCCAGGACTGTCGTACAGGAACGAACCAGGCACCGAGTTTGTTAATGAGTTTGGTTCGGTGGTTCATGGGGATTGTAGAAAAGGGGCAACGAACAACCCTCCCAGTTTAGTCGGTACGGTTCTTGAATGAAGAGTGTCAGAACCAAACGATCGCGCATATGCAAAAAACCAACCAATTTTTCTCGTTCGCCTACACGCACCGATCCGGCGCATCCGATCCTGAGTATTGACCTTAAATCGAGAGTTATTCTCATTCTGGCGGACATCCCTCATGACACCATTCTCCCAAGCTGAAAATCTTCCGTATTTTAGCAGCTTTATCCAAATTTTCAGAATATGGATGTGGTGTGCAGCGGGATTATTTTGCGACCTCCAGCTTCACATGGCTCTTGGCCAACAAGTGCAACCTGAAAGTGCTTTGGTCATCTTCTCCAAAATGTACACAACGAGAGAAATGCCTAACAACCCAGTCGCGACCTTGGTCGAGAGCCGACCGGACGATACCGGGTTGTCACCGAGATTCCCTAAAGTTCCAACCGTCTCTGAAATGACCGGAAAAATGGGTAGGGGTGAGATATTGCTTCAAAACAGCAATTCCAAGGTGAATGCATCTCCAAGTGATCATCAAATGATCGGTGGAACGGAGTCACAAAGAGCCTGGGTTGGTCAAGCGACTACGTGGGCGGCCCCCAACTTCTACAGCCATCCGTTGTACTTTGAGCAAGCGAACCTAGAACGCTACCATTCCAAATTACCACCATGTGCGGTCCCTCTCGTTTCCTACGCACACTTTCTTGGTAGCGTGCCATTGCTACCGTATCAAGCTGGTTATAAACATCCCACCGAACGCAGCTATTCTTTAGGCCATTGGCGGCCGGGAGATTCCGTTCCCAATCAAATACATTGGACTCCGTTTACGAAACGAGGGCTTCTCTATCAAGGTGCAGCCACCTCAGGCGCTTTGTTGCTTCTTCCGTAATGAGCTACGAAATTCCAAATGGACTCTGCAAGAGTGCGTTTGCGTCCCTGAAATCGGACGGTTGTCAGACCTCCTCGGATCAATCTGAGATCCGCGTCAAGTAATCGTATGCCGACAACGTACTCGCTTGCAGTCGCTCCCTTTTTCGAGTCGCTCTGAGTTGACTGGTAGAGCATGTCATTCTTCAATCCGGTCGGAACCTCTCTTACTGGTTCATGCCCGATTCTTTCTATAGTGCCACCCACTTTTCTAGACTGTTGCTCGACATAAAGTGTGACTGAATTTCCAACTTCGATTTTCGCGACATCTCTTTCGTTCACGTACGCTCGAATGCAATCGAGAACTTTGCTGGAATCCGTGTCATACTCGCTTGGCGAAGCTTCGATGGGCGCGATAGTTCCGAGCAGCATTCCACGCTTCAAAACGGGATTCCCATGAGTCACTCGACGCATGCTAATCTGTTCGATTTCCTCCCCACCCCTCGTTCGCCAACTCCAAGGAATATCGACCGAGGTAGAAAAGGTACCCTGGCATGTTGAAGAAATCGATAACTGCTCTATCTCATGCTTCCACTGCGTGATTTGGTCCCTAAGTCCAAGGATTTTCTGATTCAATTCAACAATCGGTTGTACCAAGGACGGATCCTGCGTACTACGAGTTTCCCATTGACTCTTGCGTACCAGACAAAACGAAAGCTCACCTTGAAGACGCAGCAACTCATCGTTTAGCTCAAAAGAATTCGCGAGAGCAACCCTGTCTCCTGCAGCAACGACAGCTCCGTCCGGTAGCAACTCGACAAGCGTTGCGTCGCGAGGCAAATAAACGGGTACTACCCCTTCAGGTTCGACGATAGCTCGCGCGATAAAATACTCATTCGAACGCCAAAAAAAGAGTCCATAAGCTGCAAAGCTCCAGAACAGTAGCAGAAACAACACGGCTGGCCAGCGAACTTTTGAGAGTTTGAAACTGGATGCGTTTTGACGAAAAACACCGATGTACGAGACCGATGTTTGGAGCAGAAAAAACAACAGCAACAGCAATGGCAGTCCCGACGCAATCACTCTCATCTTTCCGTCAACAAACCATGCATAGACTCCCAGCAAAAGACTTCCGACGAGAAACCATCGATAACACAAAGAAAGGAAATAGTAGAAGCTATAGGCACAATGCGAAAACAACGAACGACTCGGAGCATCATCGTTATTGAAGATCCATCGATACCACAAATGGTTCCAGCTACTTCGCGCGCGATCCATCAAATTGACAATCCCCAACATGTCAGCGACCGCGAAGTATCCATCGTAACGTAATAATGGGTTTGCATTGAACAACACAGTTGAGATCGAACATGCCAACATGATCTGAACCGAACTGATCCTGATCCAGAGCGAGTCGCTGGAAAGCCATACGATCCCGGCGAGGGTGGCAACGATCATCTCGACGTAGATACCAGCAGCTGCAATCGCTATTCGGGACCATTTCCCTTTCACGCGCCAGGAATCCGTCATGTCGCAATAGAGACAAGGGATACCCAGAAAAAAAAACAACCCTACTTCTCGACAAATGACTCCAAATCGATACCCAGCTAGGGCATGACCAATTTCATGAAGCACTTTGATAGAAAACAGGATACAACCGATCACGGCGACTTGCGAAAATGACATATTGGTTGCCAATTGAAGATCGCGCGTCAGCATAGAAGCATTTGGGATTAGATTGCAAATCACACCTAGCGAAAAGAAAATCACAATCAGCAAGAAAGGCCACGAGAAAAGCCAGATGGCAATTGGACCGATCAAGCTAATGAATGGTGATGGATCGCAAACTGGGACTTTGAAGCCCAAGACCGAATTTTGATTTCGCAAACGGAACCCTTCGGCGTTTCGCAGAAAACTGGACTTGGCCCAATGATTTGCGACGAGTAAGCCGGCTTGATCCATCCTTTGCACCAGGCCGCTAACGAAAGGTATTGATTCTGTCGAAGAATACGATGGCAATACCATCGCGATGATGTCGTGAACACTCTTTCTGCCATCAAGTAGCATAGCAATCTTGCGTTCTACTTCGTTCAAGTAATAGTACTCTGTCTGTACAGGATCGAAAACGACCCATTGGCCAGGGCCGGCAATGGTATCTCGTTCAACCCACTCGAGATCGGTCCTGAGACGAAAAGGGATGATGCTGACTAACGATCGATAGGATGCTGATTCTGAGACCAATTACTCGACCGCAATCCTTACTTGAATGGCCATACCTGGGCGAAACGCTTGATGGCTGTTTTCTAGATCGACAAAGACTTTGACCTGCCGATTTACGGGATTCTCGGTGGGACTAACAAAGGAGACGGTTGCTTTCACTGCCGGCGCCTTGGAATCAGCGACGGTTACTTCCGCTTGGCTTCCTCTTTGAACACTTGCAGCTTGAGCGGATTCCAACAACCCTTCGATGCGAAGTTTCTTGATGGAGATTATCTCGACAAGCTTATCGCTTGGCTCGACCCACTCCCCTACATTCTTGAAGACATCGACTACAACAGCCTCCTCCGAGGCAGTGATAGTATGTCTTTCAACGGCTCTTTTCGCTTGAGCCAGTTCGACCACGATGGAGTCGCGATTCAAGCGATTCAATTGCATGTCGACTTCAGCACGTTCGATTTCTAACGCTGCTCTCTCAGCCAAAAGGCGATATCGATCCACTTCGTTCGGCGGATAGGTGTCTGTTGCAAGTTCATTGGCGCGCAAAGTTCTAGACAATTCTTGGTTTGCGACCTCCGCCGATTTTTTTGCAAAAAGCAAGTCGACTTTTCTGTCTGATTTCAAGGTCGCAATCTGTAAGGATAGCTCCGCTCGCGTTACCTGCATTTCCGCTTCATCGCAGCGGATTTTTGCGATGGGAGTTCCCGGTCCACAAGTATCTCCTTCTCGGACTTGAAGCCGTTCGATAATCCCTTGGACGCCGGCCGCGACAGAAATGGAGTTCGGGGCCTTTACCAATGGATTCTTTAGTTCGATCCAATTATTGTTCGTTCTATTGTTCTCCGATGTGCCAGAGAGCGCTTTCGATTGGGCAAACGCAAAGTTCCATGACAAACCCCAAAGGAATACACCAACGAACAATAAATGAGAACCACAACGTTTGTACGAACTCCAAAGACACAGCGCTGATGAGTTCAGATGTTTTATCATGCCGATCAAATTCTCCTTAAAGTGTCCAAAATCGCCTCTGGAGCGACCGGATCAAAGGACGGGTCCAGATGTACCATCTTCTAGCCTGCCCGCAGGGAATATACACATGAACGGAACTTCCCGGTCGTAGATTGGACTGCTGCAATTTCGTCGAGTAGGTTGCGACTAGCACAGGTCGATCGTGGGATGGACGCAAGGTTGAAGCGAAATGCAGAAGAGTGCCATGAAAGTTTTCGTCGGTGCCTCCTGTCGACCGGACCATGTCGAATTCTAACTTCTTCAACTCATCCACGGGAGGCAAAACACCAATATCTTCATCTGCGATGTTCGCCTCGACAATCCAAGGGCCGGACGTATCCACCACTCGAACGATCGCATCCCCGCGACGAACAGGAACCACACTTTGATCCAATTCGAGACTTGTAGTGATCACTGTACCATCAATCTGACTTACCAATTGAAGTCTCTCTTTCTCTAAGTGAGCCAAGTCGATTCTTTCACGCAGGTTCACTTTCATTTGCTCCAATTCCAATATTTCGCCGGCGAGCCGTCCGGCTGTTATCGATGTTTCATTGGAGGTCTCGGTACTAAGTTGAGCGAGCAGCAGGTTCAGCCCATTCTTCTTCTCATCCGACAGAAGCAACTCATGCTGAAGTTGCTGCAAATGTGCATCCAAAGTCGGGCTTTGAATTTCCACCAGCTTTTCACCTGCTCGGACCTGTTCACCGTCTTGTACGTACCACTCTTTAACAAAACCATCCACGGGAACGAACAGAACTTGATGCCGTTGAGGCTGCAAAGTCCCCTCCGCTTCGACATAAAGTTCCGTGGATGTTCCCGCAGCGATAGCTATGCCCAATAGTCCTGCCATGAAAAGGCAGAGCATCCAATTCTGATGGATCCACGATGCTCTCATGAGACGACTCGAATACCGTCGTGCACTCTCGATCACCGGGAGCAACCAACTTATGCTCTCAACCGAATTTTCATAAGCAACTCGATTGTTCCATTCGAGAACAACGGTATCCTTGGAATCTAATAAATCTACGATTTGTACCGCGGATAACTGGCGGTCCGTTTGAAATTGCGATACCGCTGAAAGCTTCTCAGATGCGTTTGGCGCGTGCAAATACTCCAACGCCAGTTTTTCATACTGCACTTGCACCCCACCTTTGGAAAATTCGACCGAGTTGCTGATTGCGATGCATCGATAGCCTTCGTCTCGATTTCGCTGTAAAAGCACGGCACGATCCGATTGAGTTACACTCTGTAACGCAGAAATCCAAAGAGCGTCGTTTACTTGAACGCATGGAGAGCGTCGCAACCGGGCGATCGATTGGTGCCACTCTTCCAGCAATCCTCGTATGCGAGCGGTTGTTGATTGATGGTAATAGCTTTCCGCGATCTCCAGGAACCCCTCAAGAACCGATTCCGTTGAAGCCTCTGCGAGGGGTGGAACATCCCAAAAAAACAGAATGCGATTTGCTTTCGGATCGGTTTTGCTGAGCGACCAACCTCGCCATGCTCCAGCGTTATCGCTCGAATTTCCAGACCGTCCTTTGGAGAGAAAGGTGGAGTCACTACCCCAATGGGGTAACACGTCCCTATGCAACTGCTGCTCGATCAAATGACTGCTAAAGCCGCTCAAGTGGCGACACTGAATTGCCCATTGGTCGCGCGAAACAGGGACGACCGTGCAGCCATAGCTTGCATTCAACAAAGGTCCCAGTTGCCCAAACCATGCCGCATAGAACTCTGTAGGGGGGCAGCTAGAAGTTGCGATAGCATCCAACGAAGCCAAGATTCGATCTATTGTGGGGGTGGAGATCGCGTTGTCCATTTTATGCAGTTTGCCCTAACGGTTCTTCTACCTCAATTTCAGTGATCTACATATTGAACGAATGATCGATCGTATCGGTACAAGCCGAATAACACAATGGTTTTGGCATTCCCATTTGTTCACCCTTCGCGGTTTGGAGTAATTCTAAAATGACCGTACTTCATAAGAGGGTGGTTGCTTCGTTTGTCATCGTGTTTTTGAATGGATGTGCCCTTCATCGAAATGTTGATTTTAGCCCTGAAGATTGCCAACAGTCCGATATGCAACCGAGTTGTGGTCCCACGCAACTCCGGCTTTCTCAGTCTAACGAGTATAACTGCTGTTTCGAAAACGGAATCGAATCCGCTCAGACATTCTCGCCGCTCGACATAGATGTTACCAATCTTTCCGCGGACCAAATCCAGCCGATGACACTCGAGGAAGCGGTACAGATTGCGTTAGGCAACTCGAGAGTTATACGAGACTTAGGTGGAACTATCCTGCGAGCCCCGCAAGTATCACCCACTCGCAATGATCCTGCGATTGTATTCTCCGATGCGAGATTTGGTGAAGAAGCAGCCTTGTCGGAGTTCGATGCCATCTTTAGCTCTTCCCTATTCTTCGAAAAGAATGACCGAAGATTGAACAATCGATTCTTCGGGAATCAAGGCTTATTCGAGCAAGATCTGCACAATTACACGATTGGACTGAGCAAACGCTCCGCCGCTGGTACTCAGATGAGTATTCGAGGGCTCACCACTTACGACAACAACAATCAACTTTCGAATGCGATCGGCCCAACGTCTTGGGAGCAGCATGCGGAAACAGAAGTTCGCCATCCATTGAAACTCGGTGGCGGTACGCAGTTCAATCGGATCGCAGGTCCTGGCGCACGCCCGGGACAAATCAACGGTGTACTGATCGCCCGCGTCAGAACGGATATTAGCCTTACCGACTTCGAACGATCGATACGAGATTTCGTTGCCGATGTTGAAAACGCCTATTGGGATCTTTATTATTCTTATCGTGACCTCGAAGCTCGTATTGATGCTCGTGATATCGCGTTAGTTACCGCGAAGAAGCTCGAACGTCAATCAGCAACCCAAGGCTCGGGAGATGCTGCGCAAGCGTTGGAGCAGTATTATCGCTTTGAAGTGGATCTAGTCGATGCCGTCACTGGCAGAACGATCGACGGAACAAGAACAAACAACGGCAGTTCAGCAGGCTCGTTTCGTGGGTCGGGGGGAGTACGCGTCGCGGAACGCAGACTACGATTGATGCTGGGACTGGCTATTAACGATGGCAATATCATTCAGCCAATCGACGAACCATCGCTGGCACCGTTGCTTCCTGACTGGAGCCAATCCTGCGCCGAGGCACTCACCCAAAGGGAAGAAATTCGCAGGCAAAAATGGGTTGTGAAACAACGAGAACTCGAATTGATCGCCAACCGCCACTTTTTGCAACCGCAGCTTGACTTGATCGGTCGCTATCGATTCCGCGGATTCGGCAATGAGTGGATCAACAATAGTCAGGTCAGCGATGCTACGAGCAATCTGCTCGGGGGCGATTACCAGGAATGGCAAGCAGGAGTGGAATACAATATACCAGTTGGGCTAAGAAGAGGTCATGCGGCGGTGCGCAACTCGCAACTCGCTCTCCATCGCGAAGTGCAATTGCTCCAGGAACAAGAGAGGAATGTTGTCTTCGGTCTCAGTAACGCTATGAACGAAATGAGAAGATCCTATGATTCTATGGAGCTTCATCAACGGAGGCTGAACGAAATCGTCCGACAGCTTCAAAGCTTGCAAGCAAAATCGGAGGCCGGTCAAGATCCAGCCTTGGACGTCCTATTAGAAACCCATCGCAGGCTATTGGATGCTAGATTAAGGTACCACCAATCTCGGATTGAGTACGCTCTAGCCATTCGAAACGTCCACTTTGAAAAGGGGACTCTACTTAACTACTGCAACGTCTCGCTTCATGAATCCATTTCGGATTCCCAAGCCTATGCCGATGCCACGGATCGTGCGAATAGTCGCGGCAAAGCGTGGTAATCCATGCTCAGGCCTACAGTATCTCCCGCTTTCGACTCACGTAATCCCAAAGCACAAATCGGTCCAAATCGTTCCCCGAGGTGAAAAACACTCGCCCCTTCGATTGTTCCGCCAAACGATGCGCGAATCGAATGTCTTCTTCTGATTGCGACCAACTAGGGACCAAGAATAAATTAATCGTGATACCATCTCGAGTGCATAGCATTGCCTCTCGCATGGTTTCCAACTCCGTTCTCGGATCCGGAGGGTAAAGCAGATAGAGCATCTCTCCCTCAAAGTGCGCCGTTGGTAGCCCGTCCGTTATCAAAACGATTTGTTTATTGACCGTATCGATCGTTGCTAAATTCTGCCTAGCTATCCGCAAGGAATGCTGGATATTGGTAAAGTGAGGTGGCACCTCAGACTCGCTCACGCGTGGATCGCTCATGTCAGCTTTTAGCCGGACAACTGGATTGTGTATGGTGACGGGCTTTGGCATCAAGTCTATGATTTCGCCTGGTTTGGCTAGTTTCGCAAAAGAATACATCTCGACGAATCGAAGAAAATCACCTGGATACTCGCTCGATATCAATCCTTGAAGTGCCAACGCCATTCGCTTGACGTTCATGTACTGGCCGTCGTAACGCATGGAACCGCTCATGTCCATGATGACCACCGTACCGCATTTCGGATTATTGCGAGTGCGAAAGACTTCCATGTCCTCGTTTCGTAATCGGATCGGACGCTCTTCGGGACGTTTTAGAAGTGCATTGATAATCGACTGAGTCGTATCGAGATTGCTGACCGAGTCGCCGAATTCATAGGCTTTGGTGGATGGCAACTCCACACTGCCATCGCCGACAATTCTTCCTTGATGACGTCCAGAGCGAGAAGCTTTCAGGTCCGAAAAAATTCGCTCTAGCAATCGGCTTTGAAATGCTTTGTACGCTTTAGGCGTAAGCTCAAAGTTACCCTTTTCGTTTCGGTCTAGTCCTTGCCGTTCGGCCATCTCGCGAACGTAGTTGTTGATCTGCTCTCGCAGTTCATTCAACTCGTTTAGATTCGACTCGGGCGCGAATTGCGACAAAGAATCCATATCAATGAGCCCGATCTGAGCCGTCTTGGCAGCTTCTTCGAGCTGTTTCAATAACTCGTCGATCTGCTCAAGAGTTTTCTTGAGTTCTATGGCTTCTGGGACATCTACTTTTTCACTTCCGGTGAATGAATACTTGTCGAGCAACTCGTCGATCTGGTACAGATCGGAAAGCGATTCCATGGCTTGCAGTACTTGGCTAGAAAATTCTGCAGACTCTCGATCGGATCGGTACCACAACTGTTCAAAAAGATAAATCTGCTTCGATTGAACCGCTTTGTGAAAATCGGATTTGAACTTGCCGGGCGAATGGATGCGTTTGGTGATTTTCTCAAATCGATTGGAAGCTTTCTTATCTAACCCCTGTACTTGATAGGTATCAAGTATTTTTCGTTTTCGCTCTTCTAGCATTTGTCGCAATGAATCTAGGCTCGGACCTAAGCCTGAGATTTGACTTGGGTCTAAACGAATCGCGCGTGCCAGTTCCTCTTCGCTAAGCTCACGATACTTTCCATACGCGAGCGCGTGCTCGAAAGCGCCGGAAACAAGATCAGGTGCTTCCGCCGTCGGGCTCGGAAATTCGCTCGGATTGAATTTTTGGTAGATATGGACAATTCCGCCGACAGATTCGGAACGCATTTGGCAAACCGTTGGATGGAGTCTCGTTTACGTCGTTCAACATTCTAGCAAACCGTAAAGAGATCTAGTTTAACGCTCCCCCAAAAACGGCTCGAATGACAGGAATACTCAGCGAATTCCCAAGCAAATGCCATAGTTGGCGTCGCGAAAGCTCAGATGGCAAAACGAAGTCATCCTCAAAACCAAGCAATCGACAAACTTCGCGAGGCGAGAATCTTCGATACCCCATTCCCGTATCCAAGTAAGAGCCCGAACGAATCACCGATTTCCCATAGGCAGCCGTAAAGCAGGCTGTTACTGCGCCTACATTCGTTGCCTGTACACGATCGATGGCCTTCTCATATTGGTTGGCGAGTCGATTCTCCAGTCGAAGTGACTCGATCTCGTCATTCGATGCATCGAGAAAATCGGAGAGAAGAACACGAGCCTGTTTCTCGTACATCCGACTCAGCGTGCGATTTCTTTCCAAGCTAGCAATCGCATAAAATCGAGGACGAAGATTTGGCCAGCCTAGGAGTGTTGGACATGCTATTGTCCAATCAATATGGTAGCCAACCTTTCCCCACTCTCGACAAACGTGGTCGAAAGCCGTCGATCTCTCAAAACCAACCACATTTTCGATACAAATCAGGTTCGGTAGCACTTGAGGAACGATCCCGATTAAGTGTTTCAACGCCGAACTGCGTGGGTCCTCCAAGCCAGCGGATCGACCTCGCCTGGTAAAGGGAGTGCAGGGAGGACTCATCCACCAAAGATCTGCCGAATTTTCTTGAAACCACGCTACTGAAAGAGAAGCTATTTCTGCGATTAAGAATGGGTGTTCGAAGTTGCTTCGATAGACTCTAGCTGCTTGTTCATTGATGTCTACCGCGCAGATGATGTTCTGATTCTTGAAAGCAGCGGAAAATCCACCGATCCCTGCAAAAAGCTCCAAGCACTTCACAATAAGATTCTTCCTTCTTCGCGGTCGCTATTATGATTTAGCAACACATTCCAAGTGCCGTCCACCTAGAATCCCAGCACATCTCTCAGAGAATTCCAGTACATCTCCAAGAGCGGACGGCACGACGGAGCGTGCCGCTACTTTTTCGGCTCTGTCAAGCGACACCGTTCCTAAAAAACATCTGCGTACGACGCTACGAAGTCCAAAGGCTGTCCATCACGCGTTGCGTTTTTAAACAAATGTCACCCCAGGACGGATCGAGCGTTTTGCTAGCCACGATGGATTGAAAGGTCTCAATCATATTGATCTCTTGAGCAGGTGCATGGCCGGAATCGTACTCTTCGACTGCGATTCGCTGTTTGTGTTGCTGCATGTGAAAAGAGCAACCGCGGACGTCAAATCGAGGCTGGCAAACGTCATACGAGACTTCGCTTCCGAAAAATGGCAATACAAAATCGTCTAGGTAGGCGTACCCTTCGGTTCCGCTGATATGTGCCCATTGTTGATTCTGTGTAACGAACGAACAATAAAAGCTGGCTGTCGAACCGTTGGGGAAGTCCAGCTCTGCCGAGAACTCGCCAGGAACTTTAGTGTCGCTTCCTTCACCTTGTAACGTGGAGAGAATTCGGCCAACAACTCGGGTAGGCATCGCGTATTGATGCGCCCAAAGCAGAAAACGAATGCAGTACCAACCCAGATCCCCTAGACAACCGAATGGCTCTAGTTGACTGTTGACCCGAATATTCGATTTGCCAAAATCATCTCCGCCATTGAAAGAGAACTGACAAGCGATACGTCGAATGTCACCGATTTGGCTCGGGCTCATGAGCGTCTCTCGCAACCGATCGAGCCGCGCGCTGTGCATGAACATCACACCATCCATAAACTGAACGCCTTGCGCTTTGCAAACGTCCAAAATCTCCTCAAGATCGGCTGCAGACAAAGCGGCAGGTTTCTCCGCGAGAACGTGTTTTCCCTGTTTGGCCGCCGCGATGATCCATTCTTTCCGCAATCCCGTGGGCAATGGAATATAAACAGCATCGATATCCGTTCGTTTCAAAAGCGCTTCGTAGGAATCGTGAGCATCGACGCTGGTGCGTTGCGGTGTATGGTGGCTGCATTCTCGAATGAATTGTTCGGCAGCGTCTTTTCGCCTGCTAGCCACGGCGACCACGGAACCTGAGGAAGATTGGGCGATGGCACGCCAGTTTTTCCTCGCGATTCCGGCTGCCGAGAGAATTCCCCAGCGACATTGAATTTGAGATAAAGTCATGAAGTTCCTAGATTTGATGTAATTCGCGTGTAAGGCCTGAAGTGCGCAGAGCAACGATTTTACCAAGACTGCTTCTTTTGAAATCCATCTTGACCCGGTTTCCGTAGCTTGGATATCCTCCGCGTCAGCTACGGCAGGTTCGGTAGTTTCGGCAGGCGTGATGACTGTCACAGGATAGACAGATCGCGTCGGTTTGGCGACCCGTCGGCAAAATGGAAATGAACATTCAGGAAGGATAGTTCCCTATGTCCAGTACTAAAACGGTTTTTACAACCGGCGAGGCTGCCAAAATTTGCAAGGTAAGCCAACAGACGATTATCCGTTGTTTCGACAACGGTACACTCAAAGGTTTCCGAGTCCCAGGAAGCCGATTCCGACGAATACCGCGTGATCACTTATTCGTTTTCATGAAGGACAACGGCATTCCAACGGATGCTTTAGAGAGCGGCAAGAAGAAATTGTTGATCGTAGATGACGATCAGGACCTGGTAGATCTCATGTATGACACCTTCGCTCGCGATGGCCGCTTTGATATCCGCACTGCAAACAACGGATTCGACTCGGGCATGCAAGTCAAGGAGTTTCGCCCAGACATGGTAGTGCTCGACGTAATGCTACCTGACATCAATGGTAAAGAAGTTTGCCAACGTGTTCGCAGCGACCGAACGATGGATTCTGTCAAAATCCTTTGCATTTCGGGGATGATCGAACACGACCGAGTAGCGGAATTGCGAGCAGCCGGTGCCAATGACTTTATGCAAAAGCCGTTTACAACCGATCGTTTGCTCGACCGAGTGTGCGATATGCTCGAAATTGACAGACCGGTCGCAGTAGTTTAACGGCAAATACGGTAGGTTTAGAAACCCTATCCAAAGTTGTAACAATTAATCGTAGAATGGCGGGAGCTTTCCATCGTTGATCGCTTCCGCCATTTTCGTTTTTGCAGTAACGGTATCGCGAATTCCAGTTATTGCCGACCATCATCATGACACACAACCTAGAACCCACGCTCCCGCGAGCCATTCAGGCTTTGCTTTTTGCTTCGCTGCACCTTCGTGAACGCTCGGATCACTCGTCCGGGGCGGATTCCGAACTGGAAGACTGGTTTGCACGATTTGCACCGCATTTGGGCTTTGCCTTTTCGCCGACGCAATCGTTATTGGAGCGATTCCAAGCAATTTTGATGAGGATCCATTCTCCATCCCAATCGGACGACTCTTCTTTACTTTTCCAGCATGCGGACCAACGAGATATTCAATCGTTGGTGGATGCGGTTCATAGCACGATCAAGGCGCTTTCGCATCGGCAAAGATTTGTTGAAGCCGTTCAAAACGAACAACATCGATCGATCTATGACTTTGCTTACGGATTAACTCACGAAATCAACAATCCACTCGCAAACATCGCCGCGCGCGCTCACCAGCTCATTCAAGGTGCATCGAGCGAAATCGATCGAAAGTCGTTAGCCACTATCGTAGACCAAGCGATGCGAGCCCATGAGATGCTGGCCGAGATGATGCGTGTGGTGAAGCCCGCACGACTAGAGCTTGGAAGCATTTGCATTGAAGAGATAGTGAATCAGACGATCGAGAGCCTTTCTGCCAAACTGGTTAGTAATGAAATCCAGCTTCAACTCCATCGCACTTCCGAGTCGTTGTTCGCCATTTCGAATGCGGAATCATTCCAGGAGGTACTGCATGGAATTCTTTGCAATTGCATGGACGCGTGTCGCCCCTCGGATCGGATCGATATCGCTATCGATCCATTGACAACAGAAGATCCGGACTATGGACCAGGAGAAGAAAATGGAACGCGAATCAGGATTGCAATTCGAGACACAGGCATGGGGTTGTCAACAGACTCGCTCCAGCGAGCCTTCCACCTCTATTACAGCGGTCGGGAACATGGGAGAGGTCTCGGTATTTCACTTGCGAACGCAAAGCGAGTGATCGAAGCCTCTGGCGGTTCGATACAAATCCAGAGTTCGCCTAGTCTAGGAACAACTGTAGAAATCCGCTTGGTCGCTGCCCCCCCACCCGTGGTCGCTCGAAGAAAAGTCCGAGTGTCGAACATCGCCCAATGAAATGGACGGCGATTCGCCGTATTGGCTCTATCGCCAGCTCTTGCAGTTTCGAGATGAGGCAGCTCGGCGGCTTGCACGGGCACCGCGGGATGTATTACCCAGTCTCTCGTTGCGCTTGATACTCCATCCCCAGTAGTTACTCGAAGAAAGGTCCATGCGCTGAATGTCGCACACGGATACCGTTATCAATTCGCGATTGGTACAAAGCAATTGCTGCGGTGTTTATCAAGTAGCCTTCAGGAGGCTGGCGGCGACGACGAATGCTACTAACAACAGTACCCAAACAATGTCTAGAAAGTGCCAGTAGATCACACAAAATCGCAATCCAACATTTCTCTCGTGATCATATCTGTCTCTGCATGCATTGAACACGGTAACCAATAGTCCCACGATACCAGCGATGACATGCAACGCATGCAGCAGCGCCAACGTAAATGTAAACGCATAAGCTGTTTTTCGTGCGGTTCCCATCTCGGCAGCCGAGCGAACAAGTACGTACATTCCTTCAATTTGAACCAACATGAACAAAATTGCAAAGAAACTGGCAAACACCACCGAGTACTTCACGCGGTCCGTTCTATCTCGCCTGGCTGCCCTCAGAGCAACTTCAAGAGCTCCAGACACTCCAACAAGAAACACTGTCGACCAAATAAAACTTCGCGGAAGCCGAAGAGCACTGGCCACTTCACCTGCGGCGGGACCCATTCGCATCGCGATGTAAACCACATAGAGGATGATGCTCGAGAAAAAAAAGACACCGAGCGCCGATATCAATAGCCAAACACCCTGCAAGCTCCGTTGATCCGCTGGGATCAGGGCACTCCGCTTCTTGGCTGAGTCGACGGTTGCTAATTTACTGCTCAAAGGCCAACTCTCTCATCAAAGACGTTTCTCTCATCGTCGGAACGGAAAGGGGAAAATGTCCGTATCTTCACTTAACCGAGACTGCGGGGACAGCGATAACTTTCCCGATCGTGAAAAATCTGCTCGGTTTCCCTTGTTTTCATGGAACAATAACTTTAGGAGCCCAATGCTTGTCGAGTTCCTGGCGGAGGGTTGCGACAATTTCTGGATGGGCTCCAGCAATATTTTTATCCTCGCTCGGATCTGCCTGCAAGTCGTAGAGCATCGGTTGAGCGGAGATCAACGTTGCCTCCAAATCGGGACGCAAAAACTTATCGGACGGAATCGATTTCAATGGTCCTTTTGCTTCAAAAGTACGTGGAATAATCAGCCGCCAACGTCCATCGGTCACCCATCGCCATAATACATTTGCGGCAGGATCATCGAGCGTCTGCGAACGGATCGTGTAGTCCTCGCCGAACACGTATTTGCGAGACTCCGTGCTCTTGCTATCAAGCAGATTGACGCCCCGAAGTTCTTTCGGAATTGGAACCCCAATAGCTGCAAGCAACGTAGGGGCAATATCAATGGACGAAGCGACCGAACTCGATCTTACTGGCGCAACATGTCCTGGCCATCGTACCATGATCGGCGTGCGATGTCCCGCGTCATAAGGGGTCGTCTTATTCTTCGGTGCAAAGCCAGCGGACGATGGGGACTGTATCCAGCCATTATCCGTCACATAGATCACGATCGTGTTCTCTGACAGCTTCTCTTGATCAAGATGGTTCAACAACGCTCCGCACGTTTCATCGAACCATTCGCACATTGCCCAATAACGAGCGACATGCGGCGAATCGGTCTTGTTCGCATACTTTGTGAACAAGCGTTCCGGAGGGGTATGTGGCGAATGAGGCATAAAGGGAGCATACCAAACGAAAAATGGCTTCTCTTGTTGACGGGACTCAGCGATGAAATCAAAAATGGGTTGCAATCCTTCGCGACCAATCGTGAGCCCTTTGTCACCATGGCGACTCCCCTCGGTCATACCATGCGTGAAGCCACCTCGAGAAAAGTCCCCTTGCCACCACTTTCCCGTCTGAAAACTGAAGTAATTTCGGCTCGCAAGCAATCGAGGTAGCGTCGGTACATCATCAAGCATCGCATTCCATTGCGTGGTGAGTTCGGGAGAAGAGCCACGACCGCCTTTGATTTTTGCATCTGCGGCCCCTGGTAGTGGCGGATCATTGGCGGTGATTTTGTGTTGATGCGGATAGAGCCCAGTAATGATGGTTGCCAAACTGGGGCAACAAACACTGGTAGGAACAAAACCGCGAGTGAACGTTAAACTCTCCTTCGCCAACCTATCGATGTGCGGCGTTTGGATATGAGGGTGTCCCATAAAGCCGTAGTCACCGGCCCCTTGGTCATCGGAGATGATTAGAACTACATTCGGTCTAGTCTCCGCGTGAACGGTACTCGAAGCAACCAACGCAATCGACAGTACGAGCCCAGGCAACACGAAAGCTGCGCGTTGGATTACAGACTGCCACTGAAATGGACTTAGGATACTAGCGACAATCATGATGGCAGTTCTGCTCCAAGCGATTGGTTGGGTGGAAGGATCGCGGATTATAGACCATAGCAATGGCCACTCCCAGTAGAATCCTTTTCAAGATCGATGGCCCCATCGCACATTTGGCACCATCGTCCGATATACTTCATGGAATGGGTCTCTATTGCATTCCGATGCGTCGCCCGACAAGAGCGATGACTCACGATGCCATCGCTTTCCACGCGACTGCCTTTCACTCGATTTCTGCCTTTCACTCGATTTCTGCCTTCCACTCACCGATTCTGTTATGAAGCATCTACTCACTTTCTGCGCATTAACGCTCTTTGTTTTCGCAACTATTTTCCGATATGTCGATGAATTGCAGGCCGATCCCCCGAAGCCACCCGAGGGATTTCGTGCGTTATTCAATGGTCAAGATCTTTCCGGATGGTATGGCTGGGATCCGCATGCGTCAGCCAGTCTATCGGGTGATACCAAAGCCAAGAACCTAAAAAAGCAGCGCGAAGAGTTTTCTCAACATTGGCGAGTCGACAACAATGAATTGGTCAATAACGGAACCGGTCCGTATGCCACGACAGAAGAGGATTTTGGAGATATCGAGTTGCTCCTTGAGTACAAAACCGTCGCTACGGCGGACAGCGGCGTCTATCTTCGCGGGACCCCTCAAGTGCAGATCTGGGACGTAAATCAAAAGTTCGATCCCAAGAAACCAGATCGCAAACCTCACCTGGGCTCAGGCGGGTTATTCAACAACACTCCGAAAACTCTTGGTCGAGACCCTATGATGGTTGCCGACAAACCTTTTGGTCAGTGGAATGCATTACGCATTCGCCAAATCGGCGCACGCACTTGGGTTACTCTCAACACCCGATTGGTCGTCGAGGGTGCAGTCATGGAAAACTATTGGGATCGCAAGCTACCGCTTCCAGCACGTGGGCCAATCATGCTTCAAACACATGGCGGTGAAATTCGGTGGAGGAACATCTTTGTCCGTGAGATCGACGCTGCCGAATCGCAACGCGTAGCAAAGCTAGAAAAGCAGTTGCCCAATCCGACCTATTACGACGTTGCTTACGGTCCACATCCAAAACAAGTGATGCACTTCTGGAAAGCGGAATCCAGCCAGCCGACTCCATTGCTCTACTTTATTCATGGAGGTGGCTGGATGAATGGTGGTCGCATGAGTGGTTTATCCAACATGCTGTCTACTTTGCTCGACGCAGGCATTTCCGTTGCATCGGTCGAATACCGATTCATTCCTGAAGCGACCGCCGATGGTGTTATTCCACCAGTGAAGGGACCGCTCTACGATGCCGCTCGCGGTTTGCAATTTATTCGAAGCAGAGCGGCCGAGTGGAACATCGACAAGAACCGAATTGCTGCGAGCGGAGGTTCCGCCGGCGCTTGCTCGTCGTTGTGGCTCGCGTTTCATGCAGATCTTGCGGACCCGAAAAGTGAAGATCCCATTGCTCGCGAATCGACGCGATTGTTGTGTGCTGCCGTCAACGGGGCTCAAACCACACTGGATCCGAAGCAGATGAAAGAGTGGACACCCAATAGCAAGTATGGTGGTCATGCATTCGGATTTTCTGGCGATAGTGCGAAGAAACTAAGCCAGTTCGACGAGTTCTTGTCGAAACGCGACACGATCTTGCCATGGATTGCAGAGTATTCCCCCTATGCTTTGGTGAGCAGCGACGATCCACCGATTTATCTCTATTACTCAGCACCACCATCCCTAGGCAAAGATCAAAAGGATCCGACGCACACGGCGAACTTTGGCGTGATGCTGCAAGAGCATTGCCAAACCAATGGTGTAGCCTGTGAACTTTACTACCCCGAGGCGCCGAATGCGAAACACAACTCGACCCTCGACTTTTTGCTTGAGAAGCTCAAGGACTAAGCACTATCCTGTTTTTCGAGTCTGCTTTTGCAATGTCTCCGTGAGTTCGTTGACGGACTTACCTTTGACTTGGTAAACATATTTAAGAACTTCAGCGACGGCAGCATACTCGCTCAAGGGGATTGGCTTGCCCACATCTACTTGTTTGAAGAGCGCTTGCGCTAGCGGCTTTCTTTCGACGATCGGGATGCCATTCTCTAGTGCGATCTTTCGAATCTTGGCTGCCACCAGATCTGCCCCCTTCGCCAATACGATCGGCGCCTTCATCGTTTTGGGATCGTACTGCAACGCGATGGCAAGCTCAGTCGGGTTGGTCACGACAACGTCTGCTTTAGGGACATCTACCGAGAGGCGCTGTTGCGCTAGTTCACGTTGCACTTTTCGGCGACGCGATTTCGTATGCGGGTCGCCTTGGGTCATTTTCATTTCTTCGCGAAGATCCTCGTCAGTCATACGCAGATCCTGCTCATACTTCCATCGTTGAAAGGCATAATCAACAACCGAGAGAACCACGAGGGCGATGGCGACATTACGACAGAGTTCTATCATCGTCGTCCATACAAATTTGCCGACGACCGATAGCTCAGCTGTCCCCAAAGCAAGGATTGCATCCCAGCGTCCCCATACGCCGCCGATCAAGATTCCTGCGACTAGGCTGATCTTGACCAAGCCGAACCCGAGGCGAGTCGTGTTGGAGAGAGACAGCAACCGTTGAAAGCCCTTCAATGGATTGATATGCGATACATCGAAGTTCAGTTTATCTGGGAGCCAGAGAGGGCCTACTTGCGCGAAGTGGACGATGAGTGACGTTAGAAGCATGCCGCCCATCAAAGGCAATAATGCGAGCCCCGATTGCAATACGTAACGCGTCAGTTGCAATATTTCAGTTCTTGAGTCGGAATGAAGGTCGACGCGACTCCCGATTCCGTCCTCCACCATTTGCCGCAAAGCATCACCAAGAGCGGGCCCCGTTGAATCTAATAAGATGACGCCGACGAGCAGCAAGACTGCCGATGTCAGGTCGGTGGATTTGGCAACATTCCCTTCTTCGCGAGCCCGGTGCCTACGGTACTCGGTTGCTTCGTGTTTCTTTTCGCCGGATCCCTCAGCCATACTCCATCTTTATCCTTGCCGTGGTGACGGGAAAAGCTGTGCAGTGCGTTCAATCCATCCAGCCAATTCGTCCTGAAAGACCCAGCCGATGCTTGTGATCGAGAGCGCCATTACCAGCAGCATGATGGTCACATTGAGGCTAAATCCAATCGCCATAATATTCAACTGCGGTAACGTTCGTCCGATCAATGCGGTAACGAAATTCGCGAGTAATAATGCGATGGCTGGAGGTGCGGAGGCTCGCAATCCGACATTGACGCTATGCCCAAGAAGTTCGTGCAAATGCATCAGCCAATACTCCTCAAGAAGAATGCCTCCTGCGGGATACGTGGTAAAACTATCGACACATGCACCGACGACGATTCGATGCCCTCCCAACGTAATGAATAACGCCATCGCTAACCACGATAGCATTTGGCTTACGACGGTGACAGATTCCTCTGTTGTCGGGTCGGCAGCTTGAGCAACATCCATGCTCGCTAACGAACTTATGACTTGCCCTCCAATTTGGAGCGAAGTTACGATGATCATAACGGCTGAGCCAAAGAGTAAGCCTAGCAATAGTTCCTTAATGATCCCGAGCGCCATATCCATCAAGTGCGAAGGCAAGGGAGTCGTAAACTCCATGACGACTGGGGTGATTACGAACGCGATCATAATCACCAGCAATGCCTTGAATCGATTGGGGATCGTCGCTCCTTGAAGAGGAGGCATCATCACCAGCATCGGACCGATGCGACTCAGCACACACAGAAACGTCCACATTAGGCCGTAAAACAATGGGGCGATCGATTCAAGACTCGTCATGGAACGCCCCTTGCTTCGACCTTACTTGCTCGCCACATGGATAGGAATCTCTAGAAACAAATTGCGAGAGTAATCGATCATTCGATCGGCCAGCCAGGGCATGCATACGACAATGGCAAGTGTCATGGCAACCAGTTTTGGAACAGTACTAACCGTTTGATCTTGAATTTGCGTCAAGGCTTGAAGGAGGCCGATGGCCAATCCGACAATCATACCGATCACAAGCAATGGCGCACCCAAGATGAGGGTCATCATGATCGCGTCACGAATGAGGTCGACAGCTTCGCTGGATGTCATGAATTGGCTTTACAGGTTGAGAATTTTTGACAGGGAGAAAAAATCGCAAATACGGAACTCTCCGAAGTTAGCTCGGCAAAGTGCCGAAACTATCGAGCAGGATTTGCACGACAAGCCGCCAACCATCGACGAGCACAAACAGAAGCAACTTGAACGGAGTAGAAATCAATGCTGGAGGCAGCATCATCATCCCCATAGAGACGGTAACAGAGGCGATCACGATATCGAGGATCAAGAAGGGCAAGTAGATCTTGAATCCCATCAAGAATGCAATTTTAAGTTCGCTCAACATGTAAGCTGGCAACAGGACTTGAAGCGGGACATCTTCGAAAGACTTTGGCCCAGGGCTGTCTGGCGAATAACGGCTGTAGAAAAGAAAAACGTCATCGTGATTCTCCGCCATGTCGATTTGCATGGCCATGAATTCTCGTATGGGCGTCGTTCCACGCTCCCAAGCCTCCAAAGTACTCATCTTCGAACCAGACTTTGTGTAGGGCTCAACCGCTTCGTTGTAGACACGGTTCCAGACCGGAGCCATGACGAAGAGGGTGATGAAAAGTGAGATCGATGTAATGACTTGGCTGGGAGGTAACTGCTGTGCGCCTAGGGCTTGTTTGAGCAGACCGAACACAACGATGATTCGAACATAGCAGGTTGTCATCAACAGAATCGCAGGCGCTAAGCTCAGCACCGTCAGGAGAAGCAATATTTGGAGCGAGCTTGATAATCCGCGAGGGCTTAACCAAGCGTCGGGCCCACCCGCCAATTGGTTTGTTAGTTGCTCCACTGCATTTGTTCCGGCGTTTCCGCTCGCCGTTTGAGAATCCTCTGTGGACGAACGCGCCGCACCATTTTCTCGAATGTTTTGGGTGCGCTGGAGGACAGGATCCGAAACCGACGGAGCAAACGAAGATTGACCGACCGTAGTTTGAGCAAGCAGCGTGTTACAGGAAAAGAAAAGAAGGAAAAGCAGGAGCCCGAACCTGCCAGTGCGTTTGGCAACTGGATGGCTCATGAGCTTCGAGAATCTGCGAATTGCTAGCATCGACATTGCCTGGATCGGGATATTTCGTCTTTTTTCCGAGATTGACTCAACTACACGATTTCCACCTTCACCGCTAGGCAGAATCGACATCGATCTGGCGGGCGGGTTGGATTCTCGGAAGCAGATCGAATGTGCCCCAAAACACCACGAAAGCTAGGAATCCTCGAGGGCGTTGACTCAAAATTCGGTGCATACTATGCTTACGAGAGAAGTTTTGGGACCGTAGCTCAACGGTTAGAGCAGGGGACTTAAGCGGTTGGCGCCTAAAGCGTATTGAGATAGTCAGACCGGCGATAAATGTAGTTTGCTGGTTCAGGCGATCCAAGAGCCAAGGTGCTACCATATGGGTTGCTCTTTGAGGAGCATACGATCTTCAAAGGGTAGAATCTGTCAAACTCGGGGAAGGCTTCGCGTTGAAATACGCATGCTAATCCCGAGCCAAGCCGCAACGTATGAATGTTCATTGTAAGTCGACTTGAGAGGGTCGATTTTGCTGGAATGGTATTCCGTTGCGGAAGGTGTAGAGACCAGACGGCAGACACTGGAATCGTTTTTGTTCATAAGGCACCTTAGTAAGTTGCTGGATGACTCAGACGGAAACACGTGAAGGTATGGTCCAGACCACAAACCCGAAAGGGGCGGCGAAAGCCGTAGTCGGTATGCATAATCCCTTGGTTGCAGGTTCGAATCCTGCCGGTCCTACTTTCGAAAAACCAGTTGTTTTTCGTGGATGTTTTCTTGGTTACGTTCATGCTACCTTCATTTGCACGCGGCGATGAAGATCCCTTTGGTTGTTGAGAATCGAAATTGCTTGAGACAGAATTGACAGATGTACTTCGCCCTTATGCTCAGCAAATCGCTGGATTGCAACGTGCAGGTCAACAATTCTGGACGCGCGGCTGGTCTCTCGGGACTTCTAGCAACTACAGTGTCGTTATAGAACGGAATCCATTGAAGCTGCTTCTCACCGCGAGCGGCAAAGACAAAGGGCATTTGCAGCCCAATGATTTTGTTCTCGTTGACGGGGAGGGAAAACTAACGTCTCCAGGTCAGCCCAAAAGTAGCGCTGAGACACTGCTTCACTGTTTGGCGGCAACTCGAAACGGTGCAGGTGCAGTTCTTCATACGCATTCAGTTTGGTCTACGATTCTCTCTCAGCACTATTTCCCGCTAGGTGGCATTCGAATCGAAGGCTTCGAGATGTTAAAGGGCCTCGAGGGAGTAACAACGCATGAATCCGTTTGTTGGATCCCAATTTTTGACAACACACAAGATATCGCTGAGCTGTCGACGCGTGTCTCCAGTTATCTTGATGCAAATCCGGATCAGCCCTGCTGGGGCTATCTTATTCGGCAGCATGGACTCTATACTTGGGGCAAGGATTTAGATTCAGCGGTGCGTCACATGGAAGTTATCGAATTCTTGCTGGAGTGCCTTGGACGGAAGACGAAACTATAGTCCAAAGTGAGATCAATCGACGTGGACAGTCTTTTTAAACGTGCGATCGCACTGAGTAGAATTGTTGACCGGACGCAATGGGATTATTGCTTACGACTGCTCCGGCATCGAATAGCCAGCGAGTTCGCTTCTAACGGAAATGTCGATGAAGATCGCCTGCTTAAATCGATTTTGTTAGAACAAGGGGCTTTGACGAAGTACCAAGCCGATCAGCTCATGGAGGGGAGGCACCAGCTCACACTAGGCCCTTATGTCATCACGGACTTTATCGGCCAGGGAGGGATGGGCCAGGTCTACAAGGCTGTCCATCAGATTCTGGGGCGGGAATGTGCCGTCAAGGTGCTTCCACTGCAGAAGTCCGCGAAGGATTCGATGGCACTAGAAGGATTTATGCGAGAAATTCAGTTACAGGCCAAACTGGATTCCAAGTACCTCGTGAGAGCTTATGACGCAGGCCAGGATCGCAAGGTGCATTATCTTGTTACCGAATATGTTCCGGGTATGGATCTGAGAAAGCTGGTCAAGTCGCAAGGGGCTCTTTCCCAGGGAAGAGCGGCGCACATCATTATGCAGGCTGCACTGGGACTCGACTATGCACATCAACAGGGTATGGTGCATCGAGATGTGAAGCCTGGAAACATACTGGTTGCACCCGACGGTCATGCGAAAGTCTCTGATGTTGGTCTAGCCGCAATTTTCGTCGACTCCCCGGCTGCAACATTCCGCTATTCCAGTGACAATCGCGGTGAATCGAATTCCTTGAGTTTATTGGATGATCCACGCGCTGGAAAAATTCTAGGAACCGCCGACTATCTTTCGCCTGAACAGATAAAGACACCATTGGAGGTAGGCCCCGTTAGTGATGTGTATTCATTAGGTTGCACACTCTATTACGCTGTATGTGCTAAAGTGCCATTTCCTGGTGGAGATACGGCAACCAAGCTACGAAGGCATTTAGAAGAAATCCCGATGCATCCTCGGCGTTTCGCAACTGGTCTCCACGATGATTTCGTCGATATCGTCGCGGAGATGCTGGAAAAGGATGTTCACAAACGTATTCAATCGTGCGCCGAGGTTGCTGCTCGCCTCGAACCGTGGGCGAACCAAGAGTGGACTACTACTTCTTATCCAACCATCGCCAAAAGCCCCTGGGCAGCTCCGCCCCCCCCTTCGATCGAATCCGAACAGCATCCGCTCGCAGAAGACAGTCTGCAAGAGACATCACAACCATCGAACGAAACCGGCGCATCACAAGCTTCCAGCAGAAAACAAAATAGCAACCCATCGCTTCCTTCGGTCCCATCGGTATTGCACGAAGACCCTATCTCAGGGCAGACACAGTTTACGCGGCGAACATCTCCTAGCATTACCATTGCACTGACTGCAGCCGTTCTAGTACCCCCCGCGCTGGTGATAGGGGCGATTCTGGGTTACTTGATTGCCATGCGTCCGTAACCCTTTGGATCACCGCATTGATATTCCGGCGAGATCCGAATAATCCTGTTGTAACGGCCAAAAGGAGTAAAGCGATTCAACAATCTCGAGGCATTTTCTGCCTTATTGGCTTTCATGCACTAAATTGAAAGAAGCTCGTTCTTACTTCTTTGGCCAAACCATGTCCAAAAAGCAAATAGCCGTTCATCCTCTAACCCTCATTCCCGACCACAATGTTGGCTTGGAAATCTCTTCCTGGGACGAGCAAAAGAAATCCTATGAGATAATCGTCGATACCGACGAATCTATAAGCACAGAAACACAAAACCAGTTGGCGATGCTCTCGGAACCCAACTGCTACATCCCCGCCGATTCGCTGGGGGTTTATCGCGAGACTTTAGCAAACAACCTAAACTACTTGGCAAACGACAATTCGCTGTCCGAGATTGTCAAGCTTTCGATCATTTGCGAGTACAGTCGTTTTCGTTTATCCGATGCGTTGGAATCATTGAATTTTGAACATTGGGTAGCAACTGCCTACACGAATGCCAATGAATTCGATCAAAATGTGAAAAATGCGACGAAGGGCAAGATTGAATCGTTGGGGCGAAAAGTTCTATTTGCTCTTTGGAAAGAAGGTACGTACGTAAATCATTCTTTCAATGTTGGATTCTATTGTTACCTATTGGCGAAGTGCATGCCGAAGAAACTCGTCGAAGAGTTGGATCCTGTGGAGTGTATGGTAAGTGGGATTCTTCATGATGTCGGGAAATTGACTAACGATATCGGTGATGAAGACAGCCCCACAATGATTCTGCCAGTTGGAACTCTCGCGACTAAACCTATCAAGAAGCATGATCCACACCCATCGATTGGCTTCAAACTGTTGTTGCGATATCCGATCATCACAAAGTTGCCGCTCTTGGCCTGTTACCAGCATCACGAGCGACACAATGGAAAGGGCTATCCTGTGGGACTTTACTCGGAAGAGATTCCTATTGGCTCAAGCATCTGCGCTGCTGCGAATCGATGGGACGGTCTGACGACCAAAAGAAGAGGCAGTAAAGCGATTTCCAGATTCAGCGCACTTCAAACCATTCAATCGGAAAAGTCACTTTATTGGAATGCGGAAGTTGTCCAATGTCTAGCGAAGCTGATGAGTTAAGATTCGATCAACAACTAAAGCAGTATCCGCTAAAGTTTGTTGTGCCGGAGTTCATCGCCAAAGAGCTCACGAAGCGGGGGGTTATGCCTTCTCCCCAAAGACAGACTCGCGGCGCGGCACGGTTTTACTGCAGCGGGCATGTGATCGTGAAGTGCGAGGAACCGATGCGTGTGCTCGGAATCCAACAACCTACGGCCAGGGGTATCGTTAGAAATGTCTCGAAAACCGGGATGTCCTTTCTCTCGGCTTACCAATTCTACCCTTGCCAAAAACTAACGCTCAACCTCCCCATTTCGGAAGCCGTGGTCCAAGTCGTTCGATGCAACCAGGTCGGCAAAGGCTGTTTTGACATAGGTATACGGGTTGTTCGCTACGCAACGCTTTCACCGCTAGACCATCCGAAAACATGCTCTATCGCCATAATCGATTCGACCCCTCGCGAAGAAAGCAAAAATCACGGGGGAGAATCAAATTGCTCCAATGAAGCGAGTTGACCTGCCGAGAACCAATTGGCCTACCGTAACGATTTGTGGCGGCATGATTTTCAGTACGAGTTTCGCCTCCGATTACCCATCCATTTTTCTACTTCCTTTATGCTGTCGACCAAAAACCAGAATTTCGTAGCCCACTCTAAGCCTAGCTCCAAGCCAGGTGGTTCTGATTCGTCGAACCCAACCTCGACAGTCATTGGCGTTGTCGAGCAATTGGCGACCACAATGCAAAGTGCCATCAGTGAGATTCGTGATATCAACGAAAATGCAAAGTTGCTTTCATTGAATGCTCGAATCGAAGCGGCCCGTGCCGGCTCGAGTGGAGCTGCGTTCGGAGTTGTGGCTCAAGAAATGCAAGACCTTTCTAGCAAGACGGCCAGCGTAGCCGATGAAATGGCAAATAAAACGCGGGATTCCATCGACACCCTCATTCAGATTATTGGTGGAAATGTAAAGGGGACCAGATTGGCGGATGTTGCTCTGACAAACATCGATCTCGTAGACAGAAATCTATACGAGCGAACCTGTGATGTTCGATGGTGGGCAACCGACTCGGCGCTTGTTGATGCATTGAGCTCACAGACTCCTGAGTCCGTCGACTTTGCAACGCGACGCATGGGAATCATTCTCAATGCGTACACTGTCTATCTAGATTTAGTGCTATGCGATACTCAAGGGAAAGTGATCGCCAATGGGCGTCCAAACTCCTATCATTCTTTTGGCCGTAACGAGTCAAAATCGCTTTGGTTCACACGTGCAATGGCAACCCAGAATGGAGACCAGTTCGCTTCCCAACCGCCCCATCGCTCTGCGCTGGTAGATGATCAAAGTACAGCAATTTACTCTGCCGCGGTCAGGCGAGATGGTGAAGCGAGAGGTCAGGCAATCGGAGTCCTGGGTGTCGTCTTTAACTGGGATGCTCTAGCTCATGCGATCTTGAATAACGCATCGTTTGATGCGATTGAATCGTTGAAGATGAAGCGATTGTTGCTAGATGAAGGCGGAAACATTTTGGCTGCGTCCTCTACGACTCCGCCTGATTTTCGATTTCCCCTTCAGCGGTTTGAAAAGCTCTACCAGACCAAAAAAGGATACGTCTTGGATCAAATCGACGGGGTTCCTGTTTGTGTTGCCCATGCAATATCTCCAGGTTTCGAGACCTATTCGACAGGCTGGCACTCTGTCATCATTGAAGAATTGGAGTAGGTTACTATTTCGACACCGAAACGAAACTATGCATTCACATGAATGTCGTTCAACAATTCGGCACTACGAACTACTGACCGAACCGTTTCTTGAGCAATCTGTTTGAGATAGTAGGATTCAACAGATCCGCGAAGTAGAAATTGCTTCCCTTCAACATCGACCTCAAGCAATCGAATGCTCGGAAATGGGCTTTCCTGAATAAGCCTTTTGACTTGCCCCAGCACATCATGGAATCCTGCATCAATCATGGATTCAGCCCTTTATCGATATGACGAAATCGTCTTCGCTCCAAGCAACGATAAGCACTGAAAGTAAGGCAAGCAAAACGCAAGTCAAGCGTTTTTTTACTAGAATCCACAAAGCGAACGCAAACCGATTTGCTAGCATTCCCTTTGTAGTCGAGCACATTGCAACAAATTTTATACGGAATAGAAACAGTCTACGAAAGGCTATGGTACCAACGGTGGGAAACGCCCGAAGAACTAGAGGGATCCACGTTTGCAGTGGGCTGCGAACTTCGTAGGTTAGGCCTATGTCATTTTTGAGATTTATTACCGTCGACATGTTGTGCATTGCAGCAGAGATCACTGCTGCACTTCTGCTATTGGCATTTGCCATTCCCGAAAAGAAAAGTACCGCTCAAGCGGATGCCAACAATGAAGAACTTGATCGGCTTTCAGCACGGGCACGACAATTCTGCGTTGACTCTGCGGTATTTCGTGGCCTTGCTATTCTCCGCGCTCCGGAGAGAGCGAGCTTCCATGAAACCGAGGACATGGCGGAGACCTTGCGATTGGTGGGCTACGAGGACAAACTAACCCGTACTGCGAACCATGCTTTTGCCGAAGCTTTCCTAACAAAATGGCTTCGTTTGCCAATAGAACATAGGACCGGATCTTCCTTGGCTATGATCGTTGTAGACGACTACTCCGATATGCTGCGGACAAAGGGGGCGATGGAGCTAGAGGCGATACTGCGTAAACTCAGCGAGATGGTCAAGTCGGAATTTGGCTCGACTTCGATTATCAGCCGATATCAACCAGATCGGTTCCTAATTCTGAGCTTTGATGGAGACATTGGTAATGCGTACACTGACCTGGTAGCACTGCGCAAAAAAGTTAGTGAGATAGTGTTGGATGAAACGACAGGGCATGGCGCATTTGATTGCACCAACAGTATTGTTCATCTGGGAGACGAGGATGTAAACCTGCAACAAGCGATTGAGGATTTGGATGAGGGAATCAATCAAGCAATTGGTAGTACCGACAAGTGCGTTGCGAAGGTGGCCAATCAAGAATGGAGCGATTCGGCTCCCCTGTCTACCACCACACGAGCTGATGCCGAAAATCGAAAAGCAGATTTGCAGGCGGACCAATCTGGTTCAGCTTCTTTGGCTTCTAGCGAAACCGAAAAACAGGGCCTTGGAAAAACCGGAGTCGCCGAAGAACCGATCGAATCAGCTGCTCCAACTGGAGACGTGAAGGCAGTCCCTGCGGCTCAAAATAAAGGCGTCGCGGACTCCCCTGATACTAAAGAGACGAAACCGCAATCCGACGTCCAGGCCGTTGCGAAGAATGAAGACATCGAAGCACTGTTTGAGCAAATAAACAAGAACAAGAAATCGAATGCTGCCGCGGCTGAGCTATCAGCTAAACCGAGTTCGCAAAAACCTGCGATTGAAGTACCTTCGGCTAAGGTCTCTGAGATGGACGTTTCGGAAAGCGCGACAGCAGACGATATCGCTGCTCTTTTCGCGACTGTGAAGAGCGCAACTCAGACTTCGACTCCGAAGACAAAGGAAGCGCCGGCGCCCAATCCTGTTCCTAACACTACCGAGGATGAGAATGGAATAGCATCGGCTGACGACATCGCAGCTCTGTTCGCCTCCGCTCAAAGTACACCAAAGGCTCAACAAGCTACAGCCAAAGCTCCAGCCGACATAGCACCATTGCCAGCTCCAACCACTCCTTCTACTACCCCAGAAAAACTCGACGAAGCGGTATCGGCAGATGACATCGCGTCACTCTTTGCGATGGCAAAGAGTGATAAACAAGAAGCGAAGCCTCGAGTACAACCGACACCCGCACCAGCTCCGTCCAAGGTTGCAAACTCTCCGAATGACAACCAGGACAAATCGGTTTCCCAAAATGATATCGCGGCTCTGTTCGCTGCTGCCAAAAAGCCAGCTCCACCGAGTAACCTACCTATTGAAACTGCTTCGAGCGTAGATGAATCGAATGCTCCGCCCATCCATGTAACTCCCGAAGGCAAGAAGAATATCCAAGCGTTGGTCCAGAACCTAAACGAAAGCGCATCCGCTGATGAAATCGAATCCCTATTTGCAAACCTCAAGTAGGTGAATTCGAAAACATAGGTGAATTAGAAAACTTTGTGGTGTCGCCAGCCGATAGTTGCACGCGCGACAAGCTGTCAAACGCAACCCGATAAAGCTCAATCGACAATTGGCTGTGAGAGTGGATCTTCGCCCTCCATTTTTGCAACATAGACTGCACCGCACGCATCTCCGAAAACGTTTACCGCAGTTCGGCACATATCAAGCGGTCGGTCCAAGATTAATAATATCGGAAGTCCTTTTGCCAGATCGACTCCACCACCGATTTGCTTTGAAACCGAATCAAGAATTATCAAAATGGCAACCAACGATGCAGATGGCACCCCCGCAACACCAACACTCGTCAGCAAAGAAATGAGCACGACCATAAATTGCTGCGAAACATCCAAAGGAAACCCAAACAACTGAACGATAAACAATGCTGCTACACATTCGTAAAGTGCAGTTCCGTTCATATTCACGGTTGCACCGAGTGGGATTACAAAGCTCGCAATGTCATTGCTTACCCCTGCTCGCTTTTCAGCACATTCCATATTGACTGAAATCGTTGCATTGCTACTGGCTGTCGAGAATGCCGTCAATAACGCTGGTGCAAACGCTTGTAGATTCCGTATCGGATTCACTTTAGCAAATGCATACATGATGAATGACATGACGCCAAAGGCATGAATCGCTAAAGCACACACGACGGTGAACGCAAAATACGACAATGCTGTCCCGAACTCACCAATACGATTGTCACCAGATAGCTTGACAAAATTGTCTGACAATGAAGCTATCAGCAACATCATCACTCCGATCGGGGCGAACCGAAGAACAAGCTCGGTCATTCCTAAACTGATCTCGTATATTCCTTGCCAGAACCCTTTTTGAATCGTCAATAACTCTGGCGCCAATCGATTCGTAAAGAATCCAAACAAAATTGCCCACACAATGATCCCAAGCAAATCAAGATCAACCATCGACTTGAAGATATTCGATGGTATCAACTGCTTGAAAACAGCTAACACACGAGTAAAGAGTGTATCGCCCGCCTTCTCGGAATCAATTGCGGCACTCTTTTTCAGTTTCTCACTTTCCACATTGAAGCTCGACGAAAAAGACTCGATTCCTTCCATTTGAAGCAAAGGCTTTCCGGTGCTCGAAACACCGGGACGAATTGTATTGACCAAGACAATACCAATGAGAATTGCCACAATCCCCGTCAATGCGTAAAAGACTAGTGTGCGGATTCCCATCCGAGCAAAACCGCTTCTTCCCGCTATGGAAGCGATAGATAGGATGATCGAACTAAGCACAAGCGGAATCACAATCATCTTGAGTGCCGCCAAAAACATATCGCCAATCGTCTGCGATAGCTGCCACAACGGATGTTCCACCAAGAGCTTTGCAGCCGGTATGGCCTCCGTAGCCCTCGACTGAATGTAATATGCAAGCGTCCAGCCACCGAAAACTCCGCACAGTAACCCCAGCAGGATCTGCCAATGAAGTTTCCATGTCCAGGGTTTCCACAGGTAGATGGGGCCAACTGCCGCAATGTCTGTCATAGCATTTCAACTTAGGAAAGTGTTTCAGTGATGGAACGATGTCGGAATTGTCGCCCCTCGCATTACTTCACCCCTGGTGGACAGTACTCGCGAAGCCACGAAAAAATCTCACGATGCCAATGAAGACTATTCGCCGTCTTATTGACCCAATGTCCCTCGTCTGGAAAGTTGATGAACTTGCTCGGAACACCTTGACGTTGAAGCGCTTGGAAAAGCTCGTGTCCCTGACCGATTGGGCAGCGAAAATCAAGGTCATTATGAATGACCAGCATTGGCGTTTTGTACTTGCCCAAATTGCCCGCCAATCTTTGCGGACTGAACTCTCTGTATTTTTCAGGCAACTCCCAGGGCAGTCCACCGTGCTCGTATTCGTCGAACCATAGCTCGTCGGTTGTTCCCCACATACTTTCAAAGTTGTAGACGCTGCAATGTGTTACTAAGCACCGAAACTCTTTTGCGATCTCATTGACGGAAAACCAGTTTTGCATATACCCCCCGAAGCTCGCACCAGCCGAGGCGATTCGCGAGGAATCAACATAGTCCAAGGATTTAATCATATTCAAACCGGCGAGCAAGTCGCGATAACATTTGCCTCCCCAATCACCACTGATTTCGTCACAAAATTTTTGGCCAAAGCTTGTAGAACCACGAGGATTTGGAAGAACCACAATGTAACCCTGCGCAGCCCAAAGCTGAGGATTCCAACGAAAACTCCAACCATCCTCCCATGCCCCTTGAGGGCCACCATGAACCAGATAAACAACAGGCCATTTCTTGGCGGGATCGAACGCAGGTGGTTTGAGAATCCACATCTGCATATTGACGGCCCCCTCGACGGCAACCAGCAAACTCTCAGGCTTAGGACGTTCCCAGGAGTCAAGTAACTTTTTATTATGTTGCGTGATGGCTGCGAGCTTTGAACTAGTAAGGGTTCCAAAGTACAACTCGGCTGGTTCGTTCATTGTGGCTCGTGCCAAAACGAGCTGTTCTCCTCGCACCGAATGCCCAGTGAGTTGCCCCATCCTGCCTGCTTCGAACGGTACACTCATTCGGCTCGGTTTGGCACCTTTCGAGACTCTGTAAAGGACACTCGACGCAAACTCGTCCGATGTGAATATCAAGTCGTTGTTATTGACCCAACTAAAGTCGGTTACCGGGCTGTCCAGATCATGTGTGAGGGAAAAGGGTTCACCCCGGAGTGTTCCATCCAGATTACAATCTTGAACCATCAACTCCCATTTGTCTGCTTCGTAGCCCGGCTTGAACTGCATGCGAAACGCGGCCTGCTTTCCGTCAGGGCTAAATTTCAAAAGGCTCTCTGCAGCCTTCCCCGTCGTAATCGCTTGCCAGTCCTTGCTTTTGTTGCCGATCGCAACGCGACATAGGTCATGATTCGTAGACCATGATTCACCGTCTTTTGGAACCGCCGTGAAAACTAGATTCTTGCTATCGGGAGAAAAAGTGAACTCGTCCCCGGCGCTGAACGTTGAACTCGTGGGATATGCATCTCGATCGCCAGGCGTCACATCACGGCAATCGGAACCGTCGACGTTAATGACAAACAGATGGTTTCTCTTGTCTTCAACATAAGAGTCCCAATGACGATAGAACAATCGCTTGAACGTTTTTGCTTTCACTAAACTGGTAGATACTGCATCATCAGCTTCTTTGTTCTTTGCATCCGATTCGGCAAACAAGAGTTCACTAAACTCTGGGCGCACCGTAGAAAGAAAAGCAACCGACTTTCCATCCGGAGCCCAGACCGCATTGCTGGCTCCCGTAGAAATCGCCGTTAGCTTCTTTGCTTCGCCACCAAGAACAACGTCGAGAACATACAACTGTTGCGATCCATCTCGATTCGATTCAAACAGAATCTTACTCCCGTCTGGCGACCATCGCGCATGCAAATCTGCTTTTTGAGAATGGGTTAATTGACGGACTCCGGAACCATCGGTATTCGACAACCATAACTGCGTCGTCTTTTGATTCTTCGCAGCATCCAAAATGCGCGTCACTTGATAAACGACGCGCTTCCCATCGGGGCTAAGCTGAGGGTCCGCAACTCGATCCAATTGGTAAAGACCATCTAATGACATTGGGGCAATCGTCTGCGCTTGCACGGGAGCAGAATTCATGGTTGCGAAAAGTCCAATGGCTAGAACAACACGTAGAAGTATGGCTCGATGCATAAGGTACTTTGATGAATTTATCGAGATTCGAAGGAAATCAAAAATGCCATCATACTTGTTGCCCTCGAGAAGAACAATTCGTTAAGATTTTGGGCCTTCTAGACATTCAACCAATCTTTCACTCCATCTACGGTCTAGAAACGAAGCGAGAGGACCACCCACGGTCCTCTCGAAGTGAAAACTTTATGCTCTCCTAGAAGCTTGCATCCCCTACCCATTGGTTTGTTTCATGAATCGAGATTTACTTGAAATCAGCCGGAGTGCGTTAGCACCCGATTTGCGGCGTGGAACCGGACGCTAAGTCGTTCTGGCTGATTCGTGCTGCAAGCCGCTGGTGAACGCGGGTCAGCTTCAGCGACCCGAGTCGCTAGGTCTTGCTGGCTCCCGAGGGAAGGACTCTGGTCGTGGCCCTCTCCCTTCTGGACGTGGTCCACCTTCGGGACGTGGTCCACCTTCGGGCCTTGGTCCACCTTCGGGCCGTGTTCCACCCTCGGGTCGTGACGCGCGATCTGGTCGAGGTCCGCCTTCAAGCCGTGGTCCGCCTTCAAGCCGTGGTCCGCCTTCGGGTCGTGGTCCGCCTTCGGGTCGTGGGCCACCTTCGGGTCGTGGTGCACCTTCGGGTCGTGGGCCACCTTCGGGTCGTGGTGCACCTTCGGGTCGTGGTGCGCCTTCGGGTCGTGGTGCGCCTTCGGGTCGTGGTGCGCCTTCGGGTCGTGGTGCGCCTTCAGGATGAGGTCCTCCTTCGGGACGGTGAAGCCAATTCGGTCCTTGAATTCGTGGAGGAGAAAAAGGTTGAGGACCTTGAAAGTTGGGCATTTGGCCAAAAGGCATAGGCATTCCCCTTACGAACGGGCCTTGCCGTTCTGTTCTCATTTGGCCCTCAATCGATTTCAGCGACCTGCTGATGTTTCTTAGCAACTCCAGTTGTTCTTCGCGAAACCGCCTTTCTTCTTCCGAAACGCTATTCTCGCGGTTTGTACTGTGGCTTTCTGGTTTTCCGAAAGAACCTGGGAATGGATGGCCCTCAGGCACGAACTGGTGTTTTGGGAAGCGTGGTGGACCACGAAAGGAGAATGCTGGCAATGAACCGCCTTGGTTGGGAACTCTTCCGTGCTTGGAATACGGTTTGCTATGGCGATCTGATTTTCTATATTCTTGGTTCGTCTTTTTGTGTTTCTTGTGTCTTTGCTTCTGTTTAACGTCTTCGTCGTCATCGTCATCGTCGTCATCTTCGTCGTCCTCTTCAGGCATAACTTCTGGAGCCGAGAATTCGGTAGCACCCAACGCTGCCGGGCAATTGATAGCAATGATTGGTGCAGCGCCGAGCCCCGCAACTAGCAAAAAACGTGACCACTTCAAACGCATGATTTTATCTCCAGGAGGGTTGGAATAAACAAACTACTAAGTCAAACAGTTGCTCAGCCAAATTCGCATGACATTGTAAACACGCCACAACACGAAATGTCCCGCTAGATCGTACCAACAAAGTGAAAGAAAAAGTTGCCCCATCTCTCCCGTTCTTCCCAGGGATCAATCTACAGCAAATCCTTATCCTTTCTCTAGGCGCAACAACAGGAACGGTCTCGGTAGGGACTATCATCATTTCCTGGAGATGGCATTTCATATGGACAGCCTGGACGACCGAAAACGAAGAGGTGGATTCGTCGTCGGATCAGATTTTGCCTCGAAGAGGTAGGTTGATTCGTCACGGCCTTCAATGTTGGAACACGTCGGAACCCATTGGGTTGATCAGAGGGACCAGGGATGGTACGAGAGACGACTCGAGCTGCAAGAGGTTGGGCCTACGCGATTCTCATCGCGATATGCTTGATTCTCATTTTTTACGTCGGCAGCAATTTAGCGCAATCGAAGCGATTGCGTCAGTTTCGGGATCCTCGAACGGCAGTGCTTACGGCCGCATCCACGGTTGGAAAAGTGAATTCCAACATTGCAACCGAAGATCTTCCTTTGGATATTGAACCGCTAGACCATATCTTGCAAGGTCCATCCTGGAAAGACTATCGGTCGAGCGCTGGCCATTCCATTACACTCATGGAACCGCCAGCAGGAGTCAAGCTTCTAGCACCCATGCGCGGTTCTATCCCTAATGAAGAAGCTACCTACGGCCGAAGCCCAACCCGACTAGCCGAGGATTCCGCACAACAGATTCAAACCAATGCCTCGCTTGTTTCAGCATCTCGAATCGAGGACTCCACCAAAGTTGGAACCGTAACCCCTGAGGTTGAGCCCCCAGCGTTTCAGATGACGAGGCGCACATGGCCTCATTCGATTCAACTGCGCGAACAACTCACTGAGGCGTTTGAGAAAGCGAATAGCGAGAGGAATCAAGCAGTTGTCGAATGGCTCAATGAGGTATCGACCGCGATGGAGTCCATCGCGAAGGAAGAGTTAAGATCGGAGAATTCGAGATCTGGTATCGAGACGATTAGGTTGCTCGCACTGGAAGGAACAGTCCTCTCTCAAAAACAAATGAACGAATCCCCTGAGATGGCTTCGATCGTTGCGAGGGTAGCTTACTCCATCGAACGACGCGGGGCGGTCTGGTCGGCTATTCATCTATGTGTTTCCGACGGCAAGAATGTCAGCTCCTATCGAAAACATCAGTTGAGCAACGAATCCCTTCTTGAAAAACTCGACATCCTGGAACGAGAATTGTCAAAGACAGGAGACCTCGAAAACTGGAAGAACTTTTTGTTGCTGGACCGAATTAGGACAATAGCCCAGCAAGGATTAGATGGATCCGAATCCCAAGTTGAAACAGCGAGAACGCTTCTGGCTAGAGTCATGTTGACTAACGTTCGGGAATCTCAGAAGCGCATACTTACATCACCAGAGGTTGGGCAAATCGCAGACCTCCTTCATCCTTTGGCGATCGGCCCAGTGGACTATCTACGACTGCTCGATGATATCGAAACACTAGAAGCGGATCGTACGCATCGATGCAGCCGAAGCTTGTCCGAAGCCATGCAGTGTCTGCGATTCTCCGAACACCCGGCGCAAGCGGCTATTAGCCAAGCCATCAATTCGCATTATCGAAATGCAAACATACGGATTGCGGTCTCCGAAGATTTCTTAAATCGAATGCTGAACCAGCAAAACGTGACTCAAAAGCCGGTCCGACAAACGATTCTTGGCGCGCAAACACGTGGTGCAAGTCAAATCGCAACACAACTGAAGATCAACTTTGAACCGGATCCGAAGGCTTGGCGAGTGTCGATCAATTTAAATGGTGATATCAACAGCGATACTCGTTCCAGTCGGAATGGTGCAACATTCTACAACTCCTCCAGAGCACACGTCGAAGCCGCACGCGAAGTCAGAATCGAACCGTCAGGATTCCAAGTGGACGGTAAACCTGCTACCGTACGTTCAAGCGATGCACTTCGCAAATTCTCAACAGACTGGGATGAACTGCCGTTCGTTGGATCGATTATTCGAAACATCGCCCATCAAGAATTTGTTGAATCAAGGCCCATCGCGAAGCGAATCACTCATTTGACGATTGCCAAAGAGACTGACAAAGAGTTCGATGCCCAGTTACAGAACAAACTCCAAGCCTCCCAAAGCCAACTCGAACAACGGGTGATCGGGCCACTTATGGGCCTCGATCTGCATCCGATGATCGTAGACATGCAATCCACGGAGTCACGACTGATTGTTCGGTATCGCGTTGCGAGCGAAGATCAAACGTCCGCTCATTCTCCTCGACCGCTCGCACCTAGCGATAGTCTTGTTTCGATGCAGATTCATCAATCAGCACTGAACAACGCAGCATGCCAAGTGGTTAGCTCGGACCGCGATTGGACCGCGCAAGAACTTGCAGATCAGATCGCCGATATCCTCAAACAACCAAAGCAATCGATCGGAGTCGAACAAGCGGAAGACATTACTGTTCGATTCCACCCGAACAACCCGATTACGGTCGAGTTTGAGAAAGGGCAATTGTGGCTGACTCTCAGGATCGACTCCCTCGAACAACCTGGAAGAGTTCATTTGAAGAACTTTACGATACGAACTGCATTCAGCCCCTCGGCAAAGGGACTCGATGCTCGATTGGAACGAGATGGCGTCATCAGTGTGGATGGTTACAAACTGGGACAAAAAGACAAACTCGCTTTGCGAATGATCTTTGCCAAAGTCCTCGCGAATCGCGATTCCATTCCGGTAATTGCAGATTTCCTATTGAAAGACAAACGTGCCGCAGGCCTTGCCGTTTCTCAGCTTGAGATGCGAGATGGCTGGCTTGCCGTTGCTGTAAGCGACGAACAGTCACCGCACATCGCTTCGGTTCCACAATCCAGTCAGAGCCGTTAGCACACAAAAGCCGGATCCTCTGACGACGATCTGGCTTTTTTGATTGGATAGCTGACTTTCTAGATCGCGAGCAACAGGCGGCTCGGCGCTTCCAAATACGCGATGATATCGTTAAGGAATCGAGCCGCGGTCGCACCATCGACCAGTCGATGGTCATATGCCAAACTCAATGGCATCATCAACCGTGGCTTGATGCTATCGTCGTCCATAACTACAGGTAGCTTACGGGATCGTCCGACAAGAAGAATTGCCACCTCAGGCACATTGACAATCGGAGTCGAATACGTTCCACCAATCGCACCGAGGTTGCTGATCGTAAAGGTCCCACCGCGAAGATCGCTAACCGCGAAATCGTTGTTGCGAACTCGCGTTGCCAAGTCGGATAGACCGTACGCGATGTCAGGTATCGACATCTTGTCAGCATTCTTAAGCGTCGGAACAACCAGTCCCCTCTCGCTATCGATCGCAATTCCTAAGTTGACATAATCCTTGTAGATGATCTGCTCGTTCTCCATGTCGATATTGGCATTCAACGATGGATGATGCTTCAAAGCGGTTGCAACAGCCTTGATCAAAAACGGCATCGTGGTCAGTTTGATACCGCGAGCTGCATAATCATCTTTGCTCGTTTGGCGGAACGCTTCTAGTTCGGTCACGTCGGCATCGTCGAAGTTCACCACGCGAGGAACGTTCTCCCACGAGCGGTGCATTTGAGCTGCGATCGTCTTTCGAATCTTGGTCATTCGATCCACACGAATCGGACCGTAGTCGTCGTTGGATGCAACACCAGGAAGTGCTGCCTGGCCTTTGCCACTGCTCTTGTCCGTAGGCGAGTGAGACACAGGAGCCGGTGCAGAAACGGCAACCGGAGTTCGCGCGGTTTGGTTCGCGGTTCGTACGACGGTCAGCACGTCTTCGCGCGTAATCCGTCCGCTCTCGCCAGTCCCCGTAACGGAAGCTAGGTCGACACCAACTTCGCGAGCAAATCGACGCACGGCCGGCCCCGCAGGAATAACGTCATCCGCGAAAGGAGTCCCTGATGGAGCTGCCGGAGCTGCGCTTTGAACAACAGTCTGCACCTGAGCTGGCGGCACGACCAACGGTGCCGATACAGGAACTGGAGCCACACGAATGGGTTCCACTTTTGGTGGCGGTGGTACGACGGCTTGAGCCTCGGGAGCCACGGCTGCGGGCGAGGGTGGCGGGGCAACGGGTGCAGCCGGTTTCGGAGCAGCCACTGGTGCTGCTCCACCTACCGCTTCGATGGTGGCTATCACGCCGCCGATTGGAACCGTCTGCCCTTCCTTGACAGCGATACTTAAAATCTTGCCCGCCGCAGGAGAAGGAACGGAGACCGTCGCTTTGTCGGTTTCCATTTCGACCAACGACTGCTCCTTCTTCACGACATCTCCTACCTTGACCAAGATTTCGAGGACGTCGCCCGATTCAATACCTTCGCCCAACGATGGAAGCTTGATTTCTGTTGACATTATGCTGATTATGCTGGCTCTGAAGTGGGTTGCTATTCTTTCCTATGAGGGACATCCCCTCGTAGCAGGACACATAAAAACTCTCGCGTCCTGCAACAATCTGAATCTAAACAATCTGAATCTATACGTGAACTTTGAATGTTACGTGAACAAAGGGTTCGGCTTTTCGGCATCGAATCCCAAGTCCTTGATCGCTTGTGCAACGGTGCTCGTCGAAACGACGCCGGTCTTGCTCAAACGATAAAGTGCGGCGATGGTGATCGATGCCGCATCGACTTCGAAATGTCGTCTTAGTGCTGTTCGCGTTTCGCTTCGACCGAGACCGTCTGTTCCCAAAACGTAGTAATCTTGGCTTAAGTAGGGCAAGAGCTGTTCACCTACTGCACGAACATTGTCGCTCGCGGAGATGATAGGGCCGTTGACACCATCCAAAACCGTTTCGATATAGGCCTTCTTTGCCGGTTGATCGGGGTGCAACATATTCCATCGTTCACATGATTGAGCGTCGCGACGCAGTTGCGTGTAACTGGTCACACTCCAGACATCGCTAGAGACGTTGTACTTTTCTGCCAAGATCTTTTGGGCGTTGAGCGCATAGCGGAGAATCGCACCGCTACCAAAAAGTTGCACTCGAGCCTTAGATTCAGCCGCCTCTTTCGACGAATACTTATAGATACCACGGATGATCCCTTCCTCGACACCCTCAGGCATCGCTGGCATCTCATAGTCTTCGTTGTGAACCGTGATGTAATAGATTCCATCTTCGTTCTCTTGGTACAAACGTCGCATTCCGTCCAAGATGATGACTGCCGTCTCGTAGGCCCATGCTGGATCATAAGCACGTACTGTCGGGAAGGCCATCGCATTGAGGTGGCTGTGACCATCTTGGTGCTGGAGTCCTTCGCCGTTGAGAGTAGTGCGGCCCGCGGTTCCGCCAATCAAAAAGCCCTTGGCTCGCATGTCGGCAGCAGCCCAAATGGAATCACCAACTCGCTGGAAGCCGAACATCGAGTAATAGATATAAAACGGAATCATATTGATACCGTGCGCTGAGTAGGCGGTCCCAGCGGCGTTAAAGCTGCTCATCGAGCCCGCTTCGGTGATTCCTTCTTCGAGAATCTGCCCGTCTCGCGCTTCTTTGTAATACGACAGTTCCGCTCGATCGATCGGCTCGTAAAGTTGCCCCGCATGTGCATAGATTCCGATCTCGCGGAACAAGCCCTCCATACCAAAAGTTCGAGACTCATCGGGGACGATCGGTACAATGTTGGAGCCGATTTTCTTGTCCTTTACGAGTCGCCCCAACAATCGAACGAAACCATTCGTTGTACTGATTGGTTTTCCTTCGTACTGGGTTTGCATGAACTTCTTGTAGTCCTCGATCGTCGGGATTTCCAACGTCGGATGAGTGATTGGACGGCTCGGTACGGGGCCACCCAATGTTGCACGTCGATCCTTCAAGTACTTGATCTCAGTGCTTGTCACGGGAGGTTTGTAGAATGGAGCATTACCTACCTCTTCGTCAGAAATCGGAATGCCAAATCGACTACGGAACTCGAGTAGTTCCTTTTCATTCATCTTCTTTTGATTGTGGGCGATGTTCTTGCCTTCGCCAGCCTCACCCAGTCCATAACCTTTGATCGTCTTTGCCAAGATCACCGTGGGCTGACCTTTGTGTTCGACTGCTGCTTTGTATGCCGCGTAAACTTTTTCAGGGTCATGGCCACCGCGTTTCATCTTCTCGAGCCGCTCGTCGGAATAGTTTTCGACCAGCTTCAGTAGCTCTGGATACTTTCCGAAGAAGTGTTGGCGAATGTAAGCGCCGCCCATACCAACATATTTTTGATACTGTCCATCGACGACTTCCGTCATGCGTTGGGCCAACAAACCGGATTCATCTTTCTCGAGGAGAGCGTCCCAATCGCTTCCCCAGACCACCTTGATCACATTCCAACCCGCACCACGGAAGATCGCTTCTAGCTCTTGAATGATCTTACCGTTTCCACGCACCGGACCGTCTAGCCGTTGAAGATTGCAATTGACGACGAAGACAAGGTTGTCCAACTTCTCTCGCGATGCCAGCGTTATGGCACCCAGAGTTTCGGGCTCGTCGCATTCACCGTCACCTAAGAACGCCCATACTTTCTGCCCCGTCGTATCCTTCAACCCACGGTCCTTCAAGTACTCGTTAAATCGAGCTTGATAGATCGCCATAATGGGACCAAGTCCCATCGAAACGGTTGGATACTCCCAAAAGTCTGGCATCAACCAAGGGTGGGGATAGCTGCTCAATCCACCTTCGGGCTGAAGCTCTTGTCGGAAGTTCTCGAGCTTTGCCTCACTCAATCGTCCTTCCAAAAACGCTCGCGAATACATCCCCGGAGATGCATGCCCTTGGAAGTAAATGATATCTCCGTCGTATCCTGACTCGCCGCGTCCTCGGAAGAAATGATTGAACGCGACTTCGTAAAGCGTTGCGCTACTCGCAAACGTGCTAATGTGCCCACCGACACCACCACCAATCAATCCACCATGCCCATCGGTAGTCTTGTTGGCACGCACCACCATCGCCATCGCATTCCAACGAATGATACTTTTAATGCGGCGTTCGGTTTCTCGATTGCCGGGATAGGCAGGCTGCTTTTTGACTGGTATCGAATTGACGTAGGGTGTCGTGGTCTCAATGGGGATTTCAACCCCTTCTTGGCGAGCGCGATTCTCAAGAGCCTTTACCAAGTAACGAACGCGGTCTTCACCTTTACTTTTCAGAACATAATCCAGTGACCCTAGCCATTCTCCTGTTTCCGCTGGGTCTAAATCCATCTCTGCTGGTACTTGACCGGATGCAGCCAACACCGAAGGGTCGACTTCTCCCAAGACTTCTGCGTCCGACATAAATAGGCTTTCTCAATAATCCGAAGTTCTCAAGCGCAAGCAGACTGTACTACTTCGCCAGGATAATTGCAAAACCCAAGATTGTCGCCAAAATGCGGCCATCAGTAAAGGTCTCTGTAAGCACTCCACTGAATACAAAAAACTTATTCCGAGAAACTTGCCCGCTGCGAGAGAAAGAATGTCTTGCAGAAGGGACCCTAAGCCAGTAAGCCAGGCTCCAGCCGTTGAACCAGTCCAAAATCGGAGCTAGCCCCAAACCTGCAAGGGTGACATCATCCACCTTCCACGCAGCGCGGCGTCGGCAAGCGGCTCTCAACGGCAAAATTATCGTTTCAGTATCAACACGGAACTGCGTCAGACGAGACTGAAACTGTCGAGACAGCAACTACGTCGTGTATTCGGAATTGAACCGAACGTACTCGGTATTGAGATCGGTGGTCCAGTGCATCGCTTGCCCAGGTCCGAGGCCGACCTGTAGATCAATCCGAGTGAGCTTGCTGCCCTTGATCGAGTTACTGACGGTCGATGCATCAAAAGGAAGTGGCTCCCCTTTGTCGAATAGTGGCAGGTCGTTGATCTTGAGAGCCGTCCAATCTGGCCTCATCGGAACACCGGCAAAACCTGCCGCTGAGACGATTCGCCCCCAATTCGGATCGCCGCCGGTGATAGCTGTCTTCACTAAATTGCTCAACGCAATATTTCTCGCAATGGCATCAGCATCCGCATCGGTATTGGCTCCATGGATGGAAATCTCAATCAGGTGCGTCGCCCCTTCACCGTCATCCGGAATCTTTTTCGCGAGTTCAATCGCCAACGAAGTTAACTCCGAAGCGAATCGATCTAGTTGCTCTCCGGAGAGGGACGGAGATTGTGGGGTGGGCTGAGCCGCTAAAAGCACCAAGGAATCGTTGGTACTCATATGCCCTTCGACGCTGATACAATTGAATGATTTGTTGGCGGCTGACTGCAACAATCGTTGTGCCTGCGCTGGTTCGAGCGGCGCATCGGTAATGATGATCGCAAGCATCGTCGCCATCTTTGGGCCGATCATTCCAGCCCCTTTGCACATCCCGACGATGTGCGTCGTCCTATTGCCTAACTCAAACGTTCGCTCCGAAACTTTCCGCGCGATATCGGTCGTGAGAATGCCATCGCATGCATTGAGGAATCCCAATTCCGAAGCGGCTAACGCTTTCGCGGCAAGCTCAATCCCCAGTTCGACTTTTTGCATTGGCAGAAAGCGACCAATGACACCAGTGCTCATCACTACGAACTGCTCCCCCCGTAGCCCACCTTTGGGATCGATTGCCTTTGCCGCCAGTTCGGTCATCGCCATTGCATCTTTGCTTCCTTGCACACCGGTGCAAGCGTTTGCATTACCGCTATTCACAACGATGCCTCGAATGGTATTCGAAGGGGTTCTGGAACGCGATAAGACAACCGGAGCGGCGACGACCTGATTGGTCGTATATACGCCCGCAGCAACACAAGGAGTATCTGAAACGATCAGCGTCACGTCTTTCGCGCCCGCTTTGCTTTTGATACCGGCGGACACACCTGCAAAACGAAAACCTATCGGGAGATGAACCATGCTAGATACTGTGATTTGGCACTTGGAGTGGAAAGTACAGCGTTAGAGCGTACTGTGATAAAGCGTACTGTGATAAAGCGTACTGTGATAAAACGTACTGTGATAAAACGACAGGATTAAGCGACGAGATCTGCGATGCAGCAACTGCCGTAGGTGTGGACCCGATCCAACTGATGCAGTTTATTGGCAAGTTCCGTTTGGTACTGCAGGAGTTCGTTCAAGCGAACAGTTTCGCCGTTCTTCTTCACCATAACATTATCGATAAAGTCCGTTCGCAAACCACCTGATCGCCACAGAATTCGAGTACCTGGCGCCGCTCGCAACAGGATCGCTTGCCACTCTGATTCGAGCCATGGGAAGTAGTAGTCGCTGAGCCAATCCATATGATCCAGTAGGATGAATCGATTGATCGGCGCGTCATTCTTTTCTAGGAATCCCTGGACTGAATTCGTATGGACATGCAATCCATCCAACAACCCGTTCTTTAGGCGATCAAAGTTTGCCTGTCGTACATACTCGGGACAACAGCTAGGTGTGTATTTTCCTGTTACGTATACTCGCCAAAAGTAATTATCTTGGATGGGTAGCTTTCTAAAGACGGCCTCGATCGAGTCTTCGATGAACTTTACGATCCCGCCTGGATACTGCTGATCGATCTGCCGTCTCTGTGCTTTTGGAACACCCAGCATGCTCAATGTGGTGTCTCGATTCATGGCGAATCGCAACGATTTGGACCAGATTTTGTGGTAGACCTTGTCGTAGATCTCCTGCTGATCCTGTAGCGTGGGAGCCTCCAGAAGCTGCAGAACTTCTTTCCGACAACGAGCTACTTTTTGCATATAAGTGCCAATCATCTTGGCGAACGCACCGGATGTCCCACGAAAGAAAAAGGACTTCTTTGGGTGATCAAAAAATTTGATCCATCGATCCCAATACTTTTGAGAAAGTGGGGAAAGGGACTTTCGAAGATGAGCTGCATAAATGGATTCGACGTTCGGAAGTCGCCCCTCGCCGAACATCTGAAAGAAACGCTCATAGTCCAAGTTTCGAATTGCGGATGCCTTTAGCTCCAAAAGAGCGTTCTGGCGAGGGTTCATGTCGACCGCATGCACCTTTCCTGCACCGGCTAACAGATAGTCCAAGGCGTTGCATCCAGCGGATGTTATCACCATCACCGTATCGTTTGCCGAGAAGTCCATCGCTTGACGATCGAGTCGCGGATCTTCCCAGCAGGTGTTGTAGACAAGATTATTACCGTGGACAAATTGAAAAACTCGCCCGCTAACCCACTCACTGATGGCCATAACTTACAGAAAGACTTCTAACGCAATATCGCGATAATTGGGGAACTACTTCTTTTTATTGCCCGGCGGGTTGCCACCGGCTGGTGGATTTCCACCCGCAGGTTTGTTTCCTCCTGCACCAAACGGATCTTGTGCAGCACCTGGGTTCGCAGGCGGAGCGTTGGGATTCGCAGGAGCATTTGGATTTGCACCTGGCGCTCCTCCAATTCCATTTTTTCCTCCAGCGGGAGGTGGAGTCGCCGGCTTCTTCACACCGCTCTGAGGCTCACGAACAACACCTCCTCCAACAAAAATGATCTGGCCACCCTGCATAGCACTCGACGATTCCATTGTTCGATTCCATGGAATCGTATAGGCAGCGAAAAATCCACTTTTCGTATCGACAACATACACCAACGAATTTGCTGGCCTGACGTTTGTTCCCGCGCCTACGGGAATGGCTTGACCGGATACCAGAAGATATTCAGGATTCTTGCTCATACCCAAAACAGGCTGCACATTTGTCATGAACAAACCGCCGAATGCTCCTTGACGCGGATAATAAACCCAGCATTTCAGATCACCCGTGTTGTAGTCGAGAGCGAAAAATCCCTCGGCGTCATCGTCAATCCAACCGGTACATACTGCAAGATTGTTGCCACCATGGGTCGCCGTCGCACGAAGCAACTCTGGTGGAATACGATCGTTAGGAATTCCGAAAGTCGATGAAGCAACTGAGGGCTCCGATGGACGGGCTGTCAACGTAGAACGACCTAGCATAAACCCGAGACCGCCAATCAACGCGCCCCCAACACATGCTATGGTCAGACCAACCAACATACCAATGGAATAAGGGCTGAGTCGGCAGCACGATGATCCATTGGATTCCGATTCAATCACTGGCAATTCAACTGACATATCCTCGTCACCTCACCTCAAGAACTCCGAACCCACAAAACAAAAGCTTTGCTGCAACCCCGCACACGTTTCAATAGTTTAGCGGATCGAAGCCTTCAAGTAGACCCCATCAAAAAAAATTTGCCGACAACCGATTAGCTATTGCAGAGGAAAAGGGATTCGAGCCAATCTCTCCATTGCCGGATGGAAACGACGTCCATCAATGGTTCATTCAAAGGCGAAACGGGAATTTGATCATTGCCGGCTGGCCAAGCTACCGTACCAACCCAAAGCCCGCTTTGGTCCACTTCCAGCCGCAGTTGGAGTGGATCCGCTTCGCTGCGATTCTTGAAACAAGTCTGCAAATCGACCTTTCCAAGCTTATTCCATGTGGATTGCCCGATCCGAGACCCCTCCAGGAACTGCAAGGTAGGTTGTCTTTTTCCTTCTCGCGTGAATCGTAGCGTTCGGCTAACACTACAAGGAAGGGGTGTCCCTCGTGGCACCAATACCTTGGGAGGAGCGAGCATATTGTCGTCGTCATGCATCAAGACGGCGAGATCATAGCTGGTGCTGCTCACCGCGTGCGGAATACTCCTGTCCATAGGAGGCATCAAATACTCGGCTTGTATTGCAGCTCCTCTGGCAATGTCGGAGGAGTTGAGGGGAATCAACGGCGCATGCTCTCCCACGACGGCGGATAATTCGGCCTGAATTGTGGGCATCCAGCGAACGTCTCCAATCATGAGAATGGAATCAATTTCAGAAGGATCCACTCCTTCTCTCTGCAGCAATTCACGCGTGAAAGCGCAGCAATCCTTCGGCAAGTCGTCCACCCATCGATTCAACTCCAATCGATCAAGACTACTTTCGATTCGCCCCTCCTTCACTTCTACGACGAATGGTACGGTTTGTGAAGCACGCAACCGTTCGAAAACTTTCTCAACAGTTCTCTGAATGCGTGAGGCGATTTGTCTATCTTCGCGAACATTGGTTCCGAATTTCGACTCCACTTCAGCAGCAATTTTCTTGGCCATTCGATCATGCCAATAAACCATACCGCGTTTCCAGTCTCCCAGTGATGCCAACAATTTGACTTCGACTCCGTCAACGCGCACCAGACTGACTTCGCACGCTGCACCGTTGAGCATGACTACTAGCAAAGTTCGTTGGTAGGATTGAATCGATGACTTCGCTAATCTTGAATCAATTTCTGTATGGGCCAGGGTTGCAGCCAGAGGCTTGTCGAGAAGTTGCAGTACTTCGAGCCCAGCAACGGAGGCTGCAGTCTTTGTGCTCAAACGATGCAGCTGATCATAACAGGCGGGTACCGTGATTACGGCATGGGTCGCATTCGTCATCTTCTTCTTGGATGCCATCATCAACTGACGAAGAACAGCAGCCACCAAAACCTCAGGAGGCACTTGCCTACCACCAAACTGTCGCCCCAAGAAAGGCGATCCGTACCATCGCTGCATACCATAAAAAATACAATCAGGGTGGGTGACCCTTAACAACGAGGCCGCTTTTCCGACAGCAACTTTTTCGCCTTCGCTGTACAACATGTTCCTTAGGCTTAACGAATCGCCGTCCACCGGCACCTCTTCAATACTATGATCCTTGTTGACGTAGCTAACGCGTGAGTGGATCATCCCTAACTCGATACCCACCGCCGAGATAGATCGCGACGAAGTGGATTGCCCATTGCCGAAGCTTGTAGGACGGAGTGGAGTTAATTTTGGCAACGAGAGATCGCCTCCTTTGCTAAGAGTGGTTTTCCTTTCCAATAAGTTGAGGCGATACAGTTTTTCGGTGAGATCTCCGGCAGTTTGCAGTCTTTCGTCGGGGTTCTTAGCGACCAACGACTGAAAGATGGAGTCCAGCCGAATATCGACATCGGCCCTGACTTCATAGAGCGCTTGGGGTTTGCGATGCACCTGCGCCAACGCTGTCTGAACTAACTCACCGTGGAACATTGGGCGCCCTGTGAGCAGATAAAAAATGGTCGCCCCGAGCGAGTACAGATCGCACCGGTGATCGACTTTGTTCGGTGTATTGATTTGCTCAGGCGCCATGAACTCGACCGTGCCGATGATCTGCGAACTCGTCGAGACAGAATCGGGCTCAAGTCGATCCCTCAAAACGGCCAAACCAAAATCAAGTATTTTGAGGACATTCTGCGACGTCAACATCATGTTGCTCGGCTTAATGTCGCGATGCACAATCCCCTGCGAGTGAGCGTATTCTAACGCAGATGCCGCCTGAGCTAAGATATCGACGACTTCTTGCGTCGAGAACGAACCCGCAGATGCCATTCGCTGGGATAGCATCTCGCCGCGTATTAGTTCCATCACCAGATAGTGCACCTGAGTATTGCCCGCTCGATAGCAACCTGCATCGAATGCCGTCACGATATTGGGGTGCATCAGCCTAGCAGTCGCCCGCACTTCAGAATAAAAACGTTCGATAGCCACTGGATCTTGCGACATCGACCGCGGAAGGATCTTTAAAGCAACCTCGCGGTCCATGGTTCGGTGCCGCGCACGAAACACCATCCCCATCCCACCCGCCCCCAATTTGTTCTCGATCACGTAATCGCCAAGAATCGGTTGGTTCGTTGCTCTCTCTTTGCCAAGAGCTCGAATCACATTCTGCGATTCTTGGTTTTCGAAACCGAATTCGAATCCGCCTTCGTCGTCCTTCGTCGAAAAATCGTTGTCTTCCAACGAAAAAGCCCGTGTCGCCGGGGATCGTTGGGGAGGATTGCGATCAGACATTGAAAAATGGGAATTCGTTGACGGGGTGACGGCGTGGCGTAAGGGTTTCCTTTCCTATTTTAACTCAGACTCACCCCGTTACTTTGTTGCCGAATCCTTAGTTTCAACAAAAAGATGCTCGAATTCCGGTTGGCTTGCACGATACGTATCGATCGTTCCGATCGGATGGAGCCAACCTCTTTTATGGATTACACTAGTTATTTCTCGGAACAGCGCTTTCTGTCGCATGGTGGTCAGCAATACCCATTGTCGATTACAATCCATTTTTCTTCCATTTGCCCGCCCGCCTCATGGAACGATTGTAGCCTCTTCCTCAACTTTCCATCCAGCACCAGCATCAACCCCATGAAGCCGACTGCATTCCTCGCTTTGCTTTTGATGTGGTGCAGATTCGTTTTCGGCGGGATGGTTTTCGCCCAAGAAAATACGGCCGTTTCCCCTAGCCCTGCCGAGATTACCAAGCGACTCAGCCATTCTTGGGAGTCCACCATTCGCCCTCTCCTTGCCAAGAGGTGTATGGAGTGCCACAGTGCGATCGAACACTCTGGCAAGCTCGATATGGAGTCAATTTCTAGCCTTCTCCGTGGTGGACTAAGCGGGGCGGCTATCGACCACCGGTCTCCGTCGAGTAGTCTGTTGCTCCAAGTGTTAGCACCAGACGCCAAAAAGCATATGCCACCGGACGAACAGCTCAGCGAACCAGAGATCAAGTCGATATCGCACTGGCTGGAGGACTTCAAGCAACTCGGATCGCTTCCCGACGCATGGCAGACTGGGCGCCTTCAACCCAATGGGAGCAACAGCCAATCAGATGCGCCTGCGTTGAAAAGCGACCCGATTCGGCAACTGCCAATGGGATTGAATCCCACGCAGGTGATCGACATTGCGATCACGACTGGCTGGCAAGCAAACGGTGTCAAACCCTCCGCTCTGGCCGATGATGCCGTATTCGTACGAAGGCTATACTTAGATTTGATCGGACGCATCCCTAGAGAATCGGAGCTTGAGTCGTTTGTAAATGACGCGGATAGTCGAAAACGTGAATATCTAGTCGATTCGCTCTTGGCGAGCGATGCTCATGCATTGCATATGGCCGAAGTGTTGAACGCCATCTTGATGGGACGCAATCCTATCGATCGCAAAGGCCCCAAAGAGAAGTCGGGGTGGATGGAATTCTTGAGCACTGCAATCCACTCAAACCGGCCGTGGAACGAGGTTGCTCGCGAAGTCATTTTGGCGAGGCCCACACGAACAGAGGATCGTGGTGCTGTTTGGTACTTGCATTCGCGACAGAACAAACATCAGGAAATCGCAGAAGCGATCTCTAAAGATTTTTTTGGTGTTCGTATCGATTGCGCGCAGTGCCATGATCATCCCCTCGCCTCCGAAATCGAACAAAAACACTATTGGGGGCTCGTCGCGTTCTTCAATCGAAGCAGCAATGCGGATTCCGCGGACGGACCGCGCATGGCTGAATCGGCGATCGGAGGGTTTTCAGAATTCACCAACATCGGCGGAAAGTCTGCTGAAAACAGACTGGTTTATCTGCGTGCTCAACCCGTTGAGGAGTCGCGACCTGATAAAGAGACGAAGGAAGAGGATCGCGATGAACTGTACTTGCCTGCCGCCAATGGTGAACTCAAAATTCCCAAATTCTCGCGCCGTCAGCAATTCGTTGATCGAATACTTGCGGGCAACCCCTTAGTGGCCGAAGCGATGGTCAATCGAATGTGGGGCTGGATGTTTGGACGGGGCATTATTCATCCGGTGGACTCGATCGATTCGTTTCATCCAGCAAGCCATCCAGGGCTGCTCGATTGGCTCTCGCGAGATTTTGAAAAATCGAACTATGATGTTCGACGGCTATTGCGGCACATGGCTCTTAGTCGAGCCTATCAATTGGAATCCACTGGACAGACTGGTTCCGATCCCAAGTGGTTTTCATCGGGGCCGACAAAACCTCTGACGGCCGAATCGTTGTATCGTTCGTTGAGCATTGCATTGGATGTAACGGACCCGGTCGCATGGAATTCACCAACGAAGATTGCCGAGTTTGCCAATCTTTTTCCAGACGTCCTGGCTGAAGAGTCCCTTGCTAACGTGACGCAGGGTTTGTGGCTATCGAATAGCGTAGCAGTTCGCGAAATGGCCTCGATGAAAAACTCAAAAATCGTCCAACGAGCTCTGGAGATTGAAATGCCACATCCATTAGTCGATCATTTATTCCACCGTATTTTTGGACGAAGCCCAGACGATGAAGAGCAAAGTCGTTGTGTAGAGTTCTTGAGCGCACGTGCCGCTCATCGCCACACGGCCATCGAGAATTTAGTCTGGGCTTTGATTACTAGCGCAGAGTTTCGATTCAATCATTAACTTAAAGTTGGCAACGAACAGTGAACGCGAAAACAGTGAACGCGAAAACAGTGAACGCGAAAAATGAGTAAACGCAATACGGCGAAACCAAATCAACCATGCTTTTCCGGTACGGTTGGTGGCAATGTGGATCACCGATTGCACCGGCGATTGTTCCTAAAGGGTAGCATGGCTGGCGCCGCATCTGTTGCGAGTTTTCAAAGTCTTTTCAGCGTACCCGCATTCGCAGATTCGGTGAAGGCGCGAGGCAAACGTTGTATTTTGTTGTGGTTGTGTGGAGCCCCGAGTCAGTTTGAAACCTGGGACCCGAAGATCGGCAAACCCACCAGCGGTCCATTCGGGACGATTCCAACTTCCATTCCCGGCATTCACGTCAGCTCGTTGATGCCCAAGTGTGCGTCGATTTTGGACAAGCTCACCGTCGTGCGGTCCATGTCTACGGAACCCAAAGAGCATCTTCAGGCGATCGACATGCTAACCCGAGGAGAGCCGCCGCGTCCGCCGTTTACTCGACCCATTCTCGGATCGGTATTGGCACAACAGCTTGGACAACTCGATAGTCCGGTTCCCCAGTTTGTATTGTTGGAGCCATGTCCGGAAGGAAACGAATTCAAATCTTTTAAAGCGGCAAATTGGGCTGGATGGCTCGGTGCTGAATACGGCCCCGTTCGTTTTGGGGGCCAGTACAAGCTCGAGAATGTCAAGTTGCCAGAAGGACTATTGGACGTCGACCATGAGGATCGAGAGACGCTGCGTTCCTTTCTGAGTCGTAAATTCTCGAACGACCGTCAGAATGCAGCAGTGCAATCGTACAATGCAGTGTTCGAGCGAGTGAACGGACTGATGAAGGCTGCTCCGTTGTTCGATCTTAATTCGTTACCCAAAGAAGATCGAGAACGATATGGACTGGGGCTCTTTGCGCAGTATTCGCTGCTGGCTCGACATCTTGTCGAAAACGGTTCAACCTTTGTGATGGTGGCCAATGGGATGCCATGGGACTGCCATGTCCTGAATCATGAAACCCACCAGATGTTGGTTCCGGAGATGGACCGGGTCGTTTTTCATTTGATCAACGACTTAGAACAACGCGGAATGCTGAACGACACATTGGTATTGATCATGGGCGAGTTTGGTCGGACCCCTTACTTGAATGAAGCACGCGGCCGCGATCACTATCCTGATGCATGGAGTCTTGCGATGGCAGGATGCGGTCTAAAGCCTGGAGTCGTTTACGGAGCAACAGACGAGTTCGGTATTCAGGTTTCTGAAAATCCAGTGGACCAGCGTCGGCTCTTCGCAACCATCTATGCAGCGTTGGGTCTCGACCCGCATCAAACCTATGACCTTCCCGGTTTCCCCACATTTCATCGCGTGGAGCAAAGTGCTGCCCCAATCCGCGAGTTGCTTGCGTGATCTCAGCCATGAAAATTGAACTTGAAAAGAATGGTCGATATTCATTCCCTATGGGAGTCCTCGATGTTGCGTTTCGCATCGACGAGCAACGCGCCTACGTGGCTTGTATGGATGGAATCTACTCACTGGAGATCCCCCCGCGAGACTCCAAGGATATGAAACCCAAGCCGTTCTGTATTGGAAAGCATCCAAGCTATGTATCGGGCATTGCTTTGCTGAAGGACGATAGTGAGCTGGCGACAACAGCATACGATGGCACACTGCAAATTCGTTCTTTGTCCGACGCATCGGTTGGTGAGATTGCACCTCGCTTTCAAGAAAAAATCCACTCCTTTTGGTCTTGGCAATCGGCTCTTTCCCCAGATCGAACCCGAATCGCCTCGGTATCAGGTCAATATCTTCCCGGTGCCGAGGACTACTCGCCGCTTCCAAGTGAAGAGCCAACGGTAAAAATTTTCGATACGAACACTGGAGCAGAATGGAAAAGCTTTTCTATGCTGCCTCCGGTCCAGTGTGTTGCTTTCGATCCAAGTGGTCGATACTTGGCCGCTGGCAATTTGATGGGCGATTTGGCCGTATGGGATATCGAGACAGGGATGACCGTCGCCGAGTGGCGTACCAAGTCGTTTACTAGTTGGGGGATCATCAAGAGTCATTGCTACATCAGCGGAATCTTTCGTGTGAGTTTTTCGCCCGATGGCAAGTCGCTTTATGCTGTAGGCATGGGAGACATGCGCGACCCAATGGCGGGCAATGGAAAGCAACTGTGGCAGCGTTTCTCTTGGCAATCCACGCCTGTAGCCAAGATCCAGGAGTCTGCCGCCGATCAATGCGGTGAGGGACTGATGGAGACTCTGGCTTGGCATCCGAGCGGGGAGTACTTTGTCATGGCGGGCCGTTTGCGCGGAGGCAATTGGAACGTCGGTATTTTTGCAACCGAGAGTGGGCAATTGATCGGCCAGGCAAAAACAGGAATGCGGATATCGACAGCTCATTTCAGTGCGGATGGGAAGCAACTGTATCTTGCTGGCATGCAAGGACAGCCCAAAAGAAAAGAAGATGTTTTTCCTGACTTTGGCTATCTAGAGCGTTATACCGTCATCACTAGCTAGAGAATTGCCGGAGTGATTTTAGTTCAGCAGACCCGATCCCTCTAGCTTTCCAAACTCACACTTCATGTTTGCTTAAGGTTGATACCGTATAACCAGATATGAATAGCGAATCGCCACACAAAAACGCGTGGCTTCGACGGTGCCGAATGTCGTTGGTTGCCGAAAATAGAACGAGTCGAATCGAAGGATACTTTGCGTTGCGAGTACTGGTAGTGGATGACGAAGAGACTTTAAGGACTTCGATTGCGCAATCACTTCGCGAGGAAGGCTATGCTGTTGATGAAGCGAACAATGGAATCGACGCAGACTGTAAGGCGATGGCACTGGACTATGATTTAGTATTGTTGGACTGGATGCTTCCAGGGATGAGCGGGATTGACCTGCTCAAGAAACTGAGATTAAAGCGATCCATGCCCGTCCTCCTCCTTACGGCGCGAGATTCGATCCAAGATCGTGTTGTTGGCCTCGATCTTGGAGCTGATGACTATCTGGTAAAGCCATTTTCGCTTTCCGAACTACATGCCAGGATTCGCGCTTTGATCCGACGCTCGGCTGGACATGCTTCGAACAATATCGTTGCGGGGCAGTTGACATTGGATCTAGGGGCGAAAACGGTGCAATACTCTGGTAAGGATATTGTTCTGACGGCCCGAGAGTATTCCCTGTTAGAACTGCTTGCGATCCATAAAGGCAAGGTGGTCACTCGGACCTTGATTTACGATCATATTTTTGACGATGACGACGATAGCCTTTCCAACATCGTGGATGTTCATATTTCCCATCTGCGAAAAAAATTGTCACACGATTTGATCGAGACACGTCGTGGACAAGGGTACATTCTGCATGGGTAGTTGGTTTCGATCACTGCGATGGCGCATTCAAGCATGGCATGCCTTCATTCTCGTCTTGGTCATTGGTTTGTTTGGGGGAATGCTTCAATGGGAAATGACGCGTTCCCATTGGGATGGAGTTGATGAAGAGTTAGTGAGCGCGGCGAGGGTACTCGAAGGAGCACTTCGTTTAGCGCCCATTCCAATTCTCAATAGCTTGTCGCAGGACATTGCGATGCCGCCTGGGCCTCGTTTACCAGCGTGGAAGAAAGAGTCAGCCAACAAGTCGGTGCGAAGTCCCAACAATCGGCCTAGTCGGCCGATGCGACCAGATCGCAATGGCTCCATCGTTCCTCGCTCAGAATCGCTTTCCGAACGTTCGGAGATCGATTGGGGAGCGATATCTCCGGATACTTCGATTCCGGAATCTATGGACGATTGGGAGAAACTCCTGGTGCTGCCAGACTCTCTGCCGCAACAACTTGGCCGTCGTGTCAGCTTTACTTATTTTGTGATCTGGCGAGATGACAATTCTGTCCTGAAGCAATCTGCTATCCCAACGATGGTATCTCCTCCGCGTGAGTATGTGCGTCAGGACCTGTTGCGACACAGATACGTGACTACGCAGCGAGGAGAATACCGTGAAGTCTTTATTCGTGGTCCGCACAATACACTGGTCTGCGTTGGCCGATCCGTTACTGCAGAAGGAGATAGGATTCGTGCACGGCTATGGGGGATTCTCGGCATCGGAGCGGTGACTCTCGCGGCTGGACTTGCGGGTGGTTGGTGGTTGAGTCGCCGTGCTGTGGAACCGATCGAAACGATGGGGAGGACAGCGTCACTCATTAGCGCAACGAATCTTTCGCAACGAATGGATGTGGCTAATGTTGATACAGAACTTGCCCAGCTGGGTGGGGTTCTTAATGGAATGTTGCAGAGAATCGAGCAGGCTTTTTCGCAGCAGCAACAGTTTACTGCAGATGCTTCGCATGAATTGCGGACACCTATTGCGTCCTTCTTGGCGAACACCGAGTTGGCACTATCGCGTCCCCGAACGGTCGAGGAATATCAAAGGCATCTGTCGATAAACTTGCAATCGGCGCAACGCATGAAAAGGCTCGTGGAGTCGCTGCTCGCGATCGCACGGATCGATACACCAGATCATCAACTCGACAAGAAACCTGTTGAAATCATGGCCTTGCTTCGTTCGGTTATCGCTACCTTGGAGAACAAAGCGACGAGTCATTCGATCACCGTTCATTGCATGGGTGATTCGGTTACGCTTCATGCCGATGAAGTCAGTCTAGGCCAAGCTTTTCTCAATCTTGTCGAAAACGCCATCCATTACGGAAAGCCCGGAGGGAGCGTCCATATTCGCGTCTGCGAACAAAACAATCGTTGTGAGATCGCGTTCGAAGATGATGGGATAGGCATCAGTCAAGAAGATTGTGGCAATGTTTTTCAGCGATTCTTTAGAGCTGATCCCGCACGATCCTCGCATCGTGGAGGATTCGGGCTGGGTCTGGCGTTTGCCAAACGGGTTGTCGGATTGCACGGGGGTGCCATCACGGTTAGCTCCACCCTGGGCCAGGGCTCGGTATTTACTCTGTCCATACCAAAATGAATCCGTATTCTGAATGGCTCCCTCTAGGAACCCAAAGCACGATCCCATGGCTTGTTCACAATTGAGGCTTGGGAGGCATAACCGGTTTTTCGTAAGGTTTAGCGCCCATCAATTGTGTTTTGCGTTTCCAAATTTTGTCGACGTTTGCAACGTAAAGTGTTTTGTTGTCCGGTCCACCAAAGCGAGCATAGCACGGTCTCTTGCAACCGTACGGCAATTGCATGATCAAGTGCACACGGCCCGGCTGATCGCAAATTTGGACGCCAGTCTCTGAGGTCGCAACAAGCCAACCATCGGTGCTGGTGCACATTCCATCGAGCTTTCCTACCGGATCGTTCATCGGAATTTCTAGATGGTAGTAGGGCTGTTTGTTCTCTAGCGTTCCATCCGATTTAATCGAATAAGCGTAGATGAATCGACTCGGAAAATGAGCGACAAACAACTGCGTCTGATCGGAACTAAGTGTCAGGCCATTGCAATCGCGGAATGTATCGACCTCGCGTCGCACTCGAGTTTTGCTGTCAAGCATCCAGATTTTTCCTGCCGCCGGGTCTGTGTAATAGATCGTTCCGTCGTTTCGTACCACGATATCGTTACTATGCGTCCCTTCGTTGACGACCTCCATTTGCAATGTCTTCAGATCCCATGCTCGGATTTGCATCGCTTTGCTCGACGCTCCGTATAGTTTTCCGTCGGGGCCCAACGCAATACCGTTCGCACAACCGGTGTCTTCTACAAGGATGATCGGTTTGCCACCTGGAGCCAATTTGTACAACTTCGATGCGGGAACATCGGTGAAGTAAAGTGTTCCGTCCTCGGTAACCGCCAATCCTTCGGCCCATTCAAATCCAGAAGCTACCAGTTCCCAACCCTCACCATCGACCAGAAATTTGTTCGCTTCGCTTTTGGATCGATCACGATGTGTTGCAACGGGAACTTTGCCATGCTCTTTCCAGAGCCATCGCATCGCGTCAGGGAAGATGGCAGCCCCATGCTTCCCATTGTGTCCACCCGTTCCCCAAGCGTGATTGACTTCATACCCGCAAAATTCCAAGGACCGAAGCACTGCTTGATTGGCCATCCACCAATCACCGCCATAGATGTTATTGTCGTTTGAACCGTCCTGCAGGAAGATTCTGAGAGGCTTTGGCTCCACTTTACGAATCAACGTGGAGATCTCATGCCCCCCGCGCAAGCCCACATAGGTCCCAACCGTCGTGTAAACACGTCGAAAGACATCGGGTCGATGCCATGCCACGTTGAAAGCACAAATACCGCCAGAACTCGAACCGCAGATGCCCCGGTCGTTGGGATCTTTACTCAGATTTAGCTTATGCTTCTCTGACACGGAAGGGATAAACTCATCGAGCAAGAACTTTGCATATTTGTCATCAACACTGTCATATTCAAACGAGCGATTGAAACGTGGTTGGCTGTTGTTATTGGCTGCGGGGACGATGCCTGGATTGATAAACAACCCTATCGTGACGGGCATCTCGCCGCTATGGATCAGATTATCGAAGACATTGGGGACATTTGTTCCTCCTGAACGTTTGACATATCCTCCACCGTCTTGAAACACCATCAAAGCGGCTGGTTTTGTGCCATCGTATTGCTTGGGTATATAAACCCAATAGTCCCGATATGTTCCAGGAAAGACGGTGGAGCCAGTCCAATTGCCAGACAAGATCTCCCCTTCGGGCACTCCCGGTTTTTGAACAGAATCGGGATGAATAGGATAGGCTTCCTCGGCTGGCTTCTGGGATGCTGCCTCTCGCAAGGGGAGCATGCTGACCGCAAAACAAAGCCAAAGAAAAGAAGAACGTATCATCGAAGTCAATCCTCGTATTCAAGGCTGGAGGGGGAAAGGATCTTGAAGTATACCAAATAGAAAACTCACAACGTAGAACTGCGGAAACCCAATTCTTGACGTGTCGAACCGCGACGAGGCATCTCTAGAACAAGTCTTCACATTACGGTACCTTTTATCTACGACAGTCTCAAAATTCCAGAGCGACGAGTGAAAAGTATGACGAGTAAGCGGAGAATCGTTCAATTAGCCATGATCCAGATGGCTTGCACCAAAAACCAAAAGGAAAACATCGAAAAAGCCATAGCAAAAGTTGAGCAAGCTGCTTTGACGGGGGCAAACATCGTTTGTTTGCAAGAATTGTTCAATGCTCCATACCCATGCCAGAGTGAAGACTTTGATCGATTTGCTTGGGCTGAAACGATCCCTGGACCAACCAGCCAAGCGATGTCTGATGTGGCAAAAAAGCTTGGTATTGTTGTAACGGGGTCTATCTTCGAACGACGGGCTCATGGACTCTACCACAACACGGCAGTTGTGTACGATACCGATGGTTCCCTTTGCGGTTTCTATCGAAAAATGCACATTCCAGACGACCCGCTCTACTATGAAAAGTTTTATTTCACTCCCGGCGATACCGGTTTCACAATCGCTGAATCGAAGTTTGGCAAAATTGGTGTCGGAGTATGCTGGGATCAATGGTACCCCGAGGCAGCCAGACTTTTTGCCCTAAAAGGTGCGGAAATACTTCTGTATCCAACAGCAATCGGTTGGTTCGCTCCAGAAAAACCCACCTTTGGAAAGAGTCAACACGAGGCGTGGGAGACGATGATGCGTTCGCATGCAATCGCAAACGGTCTGTTCGTAGGTGCAGCCAACCGGGTGGGAGTCGAAGACGAACTCGAGTTTTGGGGCGCTTCCTTTGTATTTGATCCCGCTGGAAACTTGTTGCACCGCGCCAAGCACGATGCAGAAGAGACTGTATTGGTAGAATGCAATTTAGATGCAATCGATACACAACGAACGCATTGGCCATTCCTTCGCGATCGCCGAATCGACGCTTACCAAGATCTCACCAAGAGATGGATTGATGCAACATGATTGAACCTCACGTAACAGGTTCGGCTATGGAGGCTGGATATCGGTGGGTAGCAGAATGGGAACCTCACGAGGCTACGTGGATTGCGTGGCCTCACAACCCGAGAACCTGGCCTGGATTGCTGCATGCCATTCCGCCGATTACGGAAAGAATGATCCGTACCTTGGCGGAAGTCGAAAAGGTCCACGTGCTGGGTGGCCCTCCCTCGATTTTGGAGCAAGCGACAATGCAACTGGGAGACGCCAACAATGTCTATGTGCACGATATTCCCACCAACGATTGTTGGATTCGCGACTATGGTCCAACGTTTCTCCTGAACGAAAATGGAACAAAACTCGGGGCTGTTCTTTGGAGATTTAACGCATGGGGAGAAAAGTACCACCCACATGATGACGACACGAACGCCGCAGCATCTATTTGCAAGTCGAGTGTCTTGCAATCCGATACGATCCAATGCCGCATGTTCGTTTCGAACATGATCGCCGAAGGTGGAGGAATCGAAACCGATGGCGAAGGAACACTCCTGACGACCAGCAGCTGTTTGCTCGCGTCGACTCGCAATCCGAACTGGACGCGGCAACTCGTCGAAGCGGAGTTGAAACGGATGCTGGCCGTTCGCAAGGTGCTATGGATTGACGGCGGAGAACTGGCGGGGGATGACACGGATAGTCACATCGATCAACTTGTTCGATTTGTGAGACCTGGGCTTGTTGTGGCTGCCGTTTCGTACAACCTTCAAGATAGCAATGCCCCGAAGCTTGCAAAACAATATGAAGCGATCAAGAAGTCTACCGATGCGAACAATAGGCCGCTAGAAATCGTACCGCTGGTTACTCCCCCTCCGAGATACATTCAAGGAAAGAGAGTGCCCGAGAGTTACTGCAATTTTTATATTGCTAACGAGATCGTGATCGTACCCATGTTCGGATTTCGCGAGACAGATGAATCGGCTCTCAAGATTTTGCAAGATTTGTTTCCAGATCGCACCATGATCGGTATCGATGCATCGGAGTTTATCTTTGGGCTAGGCGCTTTTCATTGTGCAACACAGCAACAACCGCGACTCAAAGCATCGCCCACAGAGCTTCCCACTCTTGCGTAGCGATTCGTCCGAGTTCGGCTAACTTGGTCGAATCTTTGGAGCGATTCCAGGATTCGATTTGGGTAGTGAATTCGGCAGGGGCAAAAGAGTGGACATTGCACTGTTGAGTAACCACCGTTGAGATCTTGTTTACCAATATTGAATCGCCGACACGGCGGAACCAATAGTTGGCATTCCAGTAGTCTCCTTCGAGTCGGTGGACGATACCGTGAATGTAGGCAGGGATGCCATTGGTCGCAGTTTGTACGATATCGTGCGGTCGTTCGATCAAGCCGATTCGTAACCAAAGCATCGCTTCTCGGTTAGAGCCCACAATTGCTCTCTGATTCGAGAGGAATTCTTTCAACGATTCGATGGCGTTGGATTCGAGCCGAGCACAAATCGGCATAGGATCCTTTTGCTGCTGAATCCAATGGGATGCATCGTGTTTCATTCCCCTCGTTCCTGCATGGTACGTTGACTAAACGACATCTCACGAGGGAAAGTCATGCCGAAATCTTTTCAACCGGGCGATTTGAAAGTCCACTGAACTAAGAAGGTCTTGCCAACTTGGCGGTTTCAGAAAGTAATCGTCGGCACCAAAAGCGAGCGACGACTCCAAAGCATTTCTGCTATCAATTGCAGTCATGAGGATAACCGGAGTCAAAGGGTCGGCATCCTTAATTGCCTTTAGCAGTTTAATTCCATTGCTCTCAGGCATATCCAGATCGGTGAGGCATATATCGAATTCCTTCGCGATGGCTCTACCAATCGCTTCATTGACGTTGGATGTGGCCAACACGACTACACTCTCGTTGCTTAGCTTCTGAAGCCAACGAACAATTAACGACAGTTGCACTTCATCATCATCAACAACGAGAATTCGGATCTTTTCAGCACTCCCCATAACGCCAAAACTCCATCTTCGAAAAAATATGATGACCGCAATTCATCGAGAATCTCTATTCTGTAGACATACTCGCCGTTTCGAGTCGAATCAATAGCAATGCGCTTTACCTGGTTGTCTATTGTAACCTCTGTTGCCTTCCAGGAGTTGCAATCACGATGGGAATTCGAACAACGAATCGACTGCCTTGGCTTGGGATCGATGTACACTTTATCGTTCCTCCTATCTGCTGCACCCGTTCCGCCACAATGTACAATCCGAGACCTGTACCTGTTGATTTGCTCGTTTCAAAAGGTTGAAAAATTGCTTGAGTTCGTTCCGGGGAAATTCCAATTCCGTTATCCTCGATAGTTGCCACGAAACAATCGTCCTCAATGTTACTTGTAACGGAAACCTTGGCATGCTCGCGGTCGGAGGATGCTTCGATCGCGTTTTTGACCAGATTCATAAAGATTTCGTTCAACGCAATGTCGCTGGACGCGACTTGAACGCCTGTCGCGTTGAGTGTGATCTCGAGCTCGGTCTGATTCTGCTTGGCAAAAAAATCCATGATCGCAAGCAATCGAGAGATCACTCGATCCGGTTCGCTAAGTGGGTTCATCCGTTCAGGCGGTCTAGAAAAATCGAGAACGCGCTGCAGTGTACTCGTCAATCGATCTACTTCGATTACGATCAAACGCAGGTCTTGACGATTGGTGTTTTCTAGAGGCAAATCTTCGAGCACAAGACTAGCGATGGTGCGGATCGAAGAGAGAGGGTTGCGCAGTTCATGAGCCAACGATCCGCTAATCATCCCGAGTGTCGATAGCTTTTCTTGCTGCAAACTATGATGTTCAGCCCTACGTCGTAGTTCGTCTTCCCTTTGGTTTTGCAATGTCGCCGCAAATTGCTCGACCAGTACGAGAAGCGAAGTTACCTGTTCGTCTGCCAACCGACCGAACCTCTTCCGGCTTCCGAACAAAACCACACCTCGAACACTCTTACATACCATGGGAATAGCGAGGTCACACTCGAGCGACTCCATATGTTCTGACAACTCAGGTGTTGGTTCCTCCCCTCGTTCGATCGCCTTTGTGCAATTGGGTACAAGCAATAGAAGTGAATGGACGACCGCTAAGTAGTTTTCTGGTAGCGCTGACTTAGCATTTACTTCAGAACACTTAAAATCCAATTTCAATTTGCCATCCGAATCTCCGAGACAAATCCGAACCCAGCTGATTTCGAATCGCTTTTGCAGCTCGCTGGCGAACCATTGGCAACGACCCATCGCGTCGTCGCTCGTCTTTTGTGTGATAGCTAATGCCAAGTTTCGTATCTCGTCTCGAAACCGAAAAGCGCTGGGGCTCATCAAAAATCGAAGCGACTCGCTGGCTCGCTTTCTTAACGGGCGAATCCACCAAACCAAAGCAGCTACGGCAAGTACTTCCAGAACGATAAAGTCAATATCAGCACTCTCACGCAATTGGATCGTGAACGGGGTAACAATCAGCCGATGCAGAAACAAAAGAAACAACACGATACCACCGTAGATAATCGATTGCTCAAAAACAACAGGTAACAGGCGACTCTTGAGGCTATACCAGACAAACAAGATCGATGGTCCGAGCGGGGCAACACCGGCCGCCAATCGAGCAACCAACTCATACTCTGTATCGACAGCAACCAACGCGTAATAGAATGCTCCCGCCGTAAAGAGACTGAGCAGAACGGCCATCCATCCGAAGAAGACGCGTCGCATCGGCAGGTCTGTCCGATAGGCAACTATGGAGAAAAGTACCGCGGAAACAAGATTCGAAAGGAACAACCATCCTACGTACATCGCACTCAACGGTGCAATGCTCGCCATGAAGTCACCTTCGGGCCCAGACCATATCAGCCCAATTGCTGGAACGAGACAAAGCAATGGCAGATAGAGCAAACCATACCGCCAATCTTTTGGCGGCAGTGGCTTTAACGATCCTGACGCTAATCCTCGAAGACGAATAGCCGCATGCAACATAGCAGATGGCATCAATAACATGCCTGAGCAAAGCAGCAGCATCGCGATTTGATCGAGCCAAGCGGCTGTTTCCATACGTTCACGATGAAACAATAATCGGAGGAAGTACCCGAGATGGTAGAGGAACGCCCCACCGACTAACCATTTCAACCAGGGTGCGACATGCGAACGATTGATCGGTTGGCACAAAAGCAACAGCAATACGATCTCGAAAAGTCCAGAAAAGCCTATCAAAAACCACTCGAATCGTTCAATCATGCACAGAGCTCGGCTTAACTGCGCAGGGTTGCAAAACGACAATATCTGAATCGGTAATAGACTCTTCACATCCGTTGAAGTCTCCTCGGCGTCGCAGTATTCCAGTCAACGCAATAGTCGGTTGCGATATTGCAATGACAACAAGTTCCCAATGTGCCAACGGTAAGGCTCCTGTATCGATCAAATCCAAAAGGCTTCGTGTTTCGGTCTCAGACGAACTGAAGATCTCGCTCGAAACCACGAGAAAAACCGAATCGCAATAAAGAAATCGGTCGCCCACTCGCAGGCTTCCCAAACGTCCAGTGTGTTTGGGCAACCGAATTCGGTCAACAGCAATCCAATCACGGATCAGCATGAAACACTCGGAGAGGATGCCCACGGTCAGTCGATTTCTTTTGTGAAGAGGGGTCGCTAGTCCTATTGTTCGCTAGTCCTATTGTAAGGAACGGCGAAGCGCCTCAAGTTCGGCCTGAACTCGATCCTTGCGTTCCTGTTCCAAGAATTCCTTCTCAACATCGCTGTTTGGCAATTGGTCCCCATCCATTTCCGTCCAAGCTTGAATTCGAGCTTCCTGGCGATCGACTCGATCCTCCAGTCGTTGAAACTGAGCAAAGGCAGACCGCTGATCCGTGCGTTCGATCGCAGCATGAATCTTGGTTGTAGACCGTGCTCTTGCCATGCGAGCGATCAAGAGCGTTTTCTTGTGCTGAGCCTGTCGAATCTTATCTTCCAAATCGCGCACAGCAGATTTCAGTTTATCAACTTCTGTCGCTTGCTTCAGGTGATCTCGTTGATATTGTTCGATCCGCGTGGTGCACGCGAGCTTTTGATCCAAAGCGGTCCTCGCCGTTGTTTCGTCTCCGCGTTTGATCGCGGTGCCCGCTCGATCTTGCCATTTGGACTCCTCCTCCTGTTCGCGAGCGATCCGTTTCCTCGCGAGGATTTCATCCGCTACCGCCTCTGCAACACTAGATCGCACCGTATCGAGCTCGCCTTGCATGTCGATGATGAGCTGATGAAGCATACGTTCTGGATCCTCGATTTGCTCGCGGAGCGCCGTGATACTGGATCGCATAACCAGAGAGAACTGTGATAACCAAGCCATAATTTTTTCCTTAAGAATCTACTAACAGAGTTCAACCAAAGACCGCAAAGAATGCCGGAGCCATCGCTCTTCCGACGAGGAGAGCAACGGGACGTGAGCCCACGGCACTCGATGCGTTAGTTCCAAGTAGCCAATTCCACACTCAGCATACGGACGCGTGAAAGAATCCTTTCTCGATACACTTCGCAAAGTGCGGCAACTGCAATCACCGCAATTCCAACTCCAAGTCCACTTACCCATAGCATTTCCAACTCGACGGCGGAGCGAACGAGCATCGCGAGCAGGTCCGCGGAAAGAAATGCAACTCCGGTGTACATCGGCAGTTTCACTCGCAGTCCAATGGAGAGAAGAATAACAAAGACCGAGAGAATCAGAAGTGATAGCATGTGCCACCAGCTCTCATGTACGATCATGCTATAGACAGGCGATACGAGGATCGTGAGAGATCCGATCATTCGCAATGATTTGTGAAAGTGGGAAGGAATCTGTTGTTTCATCAATTCAACGAGCCCGAGAATCGATAGTCCGATAGGAACGAGATAAAGTTGGACATCAGACCAACCTGTCGATCTGGTTACCAGTGCGATACCTGTGTTCAGCATCACGATCGCGATCCATGCATCAAACTTATTGCTTCGTGTCGTGGAACGATATAGAGTTGCGACGCCCGCAAGCAAGATAGCGGTAGCGAGATATGCGGTTGCCATCGGACCGGGCAAAACGAAGAGAGTAGCAACTCCAACTAGCGTGACAAACACCGGCAATACTCGGCCAAGAATATAAGACGGACGGGAAACAACAGACCATTTCTCGTTGTTCATGCTACGGGCTCCCAACCATTGCAGGGACAATCCAGCGATCACAGCAATCAACGATCCGGCTCCGGTGATCGGGAGCCACTCATGCCAGAGGCTGAACACCAGTGCTGCTCCCACGATTCCAAAGGCTGCCCAGACTCGATATTCGTTGCGAGAACGAACCGCATGCATCAGCTCCTCGGTTGCCAGCGACAGGATTGCAACTATCGCAACCAACCCTGGAACGATAGCTACGTTTGTCACTCGCAAGCATAGACCATACGACACAATCATTAACGCATAGAGACCGGCTAACCATACGTTGGCGGCGTTGCTATTCAATCGCGATGAAAGCCACTTGACCAAGAAGATGTTTCCCACGAGGATTGCCAACAGGAGTGGAGGCTTGGTGAAGGATTGCCCACCGCGAAGGGCTTCGGCGATTAAACCGGAGACCGATAACCACGGAGCGATAAGCATCAGAATCAGGATGTTTCCCCACATGCATATTGCAGCAAACTCCGGGTTCTTAACGGGTCGTCGATACATCACCAGGAGGCCAGCTAGTGCGATCAACCCGGCGATCTGCACTGACCATGTGAAGACCAACACGCTTCCGAGCGCGATGATCACCAGCCATATGCCAGCAACATGTGGCACATACCGTGTTAGTAGACCACGATCAGAAATCGTATCGTGCATGTGGCCATTCCACTGTTGCAGTTGTTGCTCTAGCCAGTGGGGCACCACACCCATCAACCATGCTGTAGCGACCCAAACCAGTACCGAGAAACGATGTTCTGACGGGATGAGTTGTATCGACTGGAAGTATGCAGACGCGACAATGGGTAAAAGACCGACAAATGTAGCCGTAGCGATTCGACTTCGTGTCATTCCAATCGCATAGACCAACCAACCGATCAATACGATCAGACTCCAACGGAGCAACTCATGCTTGAAGAGAAAGCCCGCTTGCATAACGCCAGCGAATTGAAACGAGAGACAAGTCACAACACCTAAGGTAGCAAGATCGGCCATCGGGATAATGATCGCACCGAGCAACGAATGACGCATTGCGATAGGATTGCTGGGTTGCACGCAAAGATTACTAATATCCAGGCCTAATGCTTGTCGATCCGCTTGCCAACAAACCAACTGCGTTCGGCGAATAGACATCCACGCGGAGTAGCCAACACACGAAACAGCCACCAACGCACAGTTTGCAACGTCCAACTGCACCAAGAAGCTGAACGACATAGAGGACATGATGGAGACCGCTAGCACGGCGATGATCAAACTATTCGCTAATCCTGCTAGATAATGACGCGTTCGGTAGATCGCAATCCAGGATGCGAGAAGGCAGACCACAGATTTCGCATAATTCCAAGCAGAAACGGTTTGTGTGATATTTGGTACAGCATCGACTAGCCATGCAGCGGCAACGAAACCGATCAAGCCCCCTCCTACCCAAGCGGCCAATGAAAATGATTTGCCACTGGATAGTAATGGCCATTGAAGGACAGCTCGCTCAGGAACGGGAAACATGGATATCCATCGGTCAACGTGGCCGGTTATGAATGTACACCCGAGGACTCCCATACTCACCACGATCGCTGCGACGGGAAGATGCATCGAGAACATCGCGTTGGCATACGGAACCCACGTTGCTGACACGGTGATCAGCGTCAACATCGAGATCGCGAGATACCGGCGGTCATTCCAGCTATACGCAAAACCGGCGAATAGCACAGAGTGCAAAAGTGGGATGAGAAACAGCGCTTTGACGTTCGTTGCCGAAAGTACCAAGAGCAACAAACACATGGTGGTTGTCGCATATTGCAACGGTCGAGATGCATATTGGAGTTGGTTCGAATCGGAAACTCGATTCATCCAACGACTGACAAATGCAAAGACGATCAGCAACGGTAGATAGGTCAAGCCGTAGAAAGCGAGTGGCAATCTTTCTTCAGAAAGCGAAGTGGCAGCGGATGCAACAACCGAACGAGAGAGTTCCGAAAACATGGCAGGTAAGCTTTGGTAGGCAGCCACGGTGAGAACAATTGCAACCCACGAGAACCCTGCATGTCGAGTGTCGCGAGCTGCAAACCAAGCGAGACCCGATGCCAACGCCAGTGTAGGAACTGCAGCCATCGACGAGTTACCACCCCAGCGGAAACCATGAAAGGACAGCACGATACCGGCAGCACCGATAAGCAGTCCCACAAACATGGGGATGGCAATAGCCACGGGAAGCATCGGAATCATCCCTCCTGTGCGAGCACGGAAGACTTTGGATGCCGTTCGAGTCGTCAGGGCGATCGGAATCGAACATAGAACCAATCCGAATCCCATCCAGTCTGTGTTGTCAATCCAACTCAATTTGGTCGAGAACAGAAGGATCATTTGCGTTCCCACCAGAATGATCGGAAAGAAACCGAAAATGGCTGGTTTGCGATGTTGCTCCGCAAGCCAAAATACATGCCGATTGACTTTGATAATGGCAATGGTACCTATCAGCCAAATCAGTCCGCCAGCAAGCAGGCTATAGTCGGTTAACTTAGGAAGTGCGCATGCCATTGCCAAGGCAAAGTAGGCTGACTGGTAGGAGATTTGTCTTCCACAGAAAAACTTCTTGAAAATGGAGTCGGTAAAGAACCAACATGCTGCTCCACCGATGGCCAAGAGAGGCATGGAGGTAATCAAGTTCATCCCACTCTGTTCAGTTAGCCAACCGAGCGAGAAAAAACTGATCGGAACCAGCAACAACGTCAAAATGCGAAGCACCGTGGACGTAGACCTAAGCCCCAGCAGTTTATCGCTTGCTTCACTAAAGCCGTAAACGGCACTAACGTAGAGAAGTATGGAGAGATATTTGATAGTCTCGTTAAGGCTATCCCAATTCTGGTGGACGAGTTTCAACGAGCACACCGTAACGATGGCGGCCCCGATCATCAGCATTCGCTTGATATTGGTTTCTTCGAAGAAGCTGGAGACAAACCGTTCGATCAACGAAGGGGAGTTTTCGGTGCCCGAGTTGCCGACTTCGGGTTGAGTTTTAGGAGAGGGTGGAACCGTCTCGTCGAGAAGCGATAATTGATTCATGTCCATCGATTCGGGTTGGCACAAAGATTGACTGGCTCCGAGTTAGGCCAGTGTTGACTGGAGACTCCCATTACACATTTCGTGCCGCAGCGACTTGAAATTTGTCGCAAAAGCCGTAAGGTATTCCTGCGTAGTAGGTTGCGGCGTTTCATTTTGTTCGCGGGCCACGCAGCAGTGACCCAACTGCAGTGTGGCTCATGCACCAGAAACGCAGTGCTCAGACTGCTTTTTGGCGGGAGCATCGCATCAACCGCCCAATTACGGGCAGATTAGCGGAAGTTCTATCTCCAACAATCCACTGTTTCCGTCGTGGAGAATTCCGTCCAAAGAGATTTTCTGGGAATTGACCCGTAGAATGCGCGAACAATACTAGGAAGTCCGTTATTGTAGGTAGGTTTGCGATCGCTACAGCGAATCTGCCGCGAATTGTTTTGACAAATAGCTTGAACAGACTGTGTAGCTTGATGCTCCAAAAAATGATCAATATTCTGGGGATAGGTTCCTTCGATGCCTACCGGCGCGGGAATCGGCCATTGATTCTCGTGAACGGTCTGGCTGAACAAGAAGAAAGCTGGTACCCCAATCGGTTTGTTTGGCAAAAACACTTCGAAGTTCACTTACCAGGCGTTTTGGTATACGGAGGCCCGGTGATTCAAGAGCGACTCGCTGAAAAACGACCCATCAATATCGAGTTTCTAACCAATCGTTTAGCAGAATACCTGGATCGTTTTGTCCAATCCGCTCCATACAATCTCGTGGCTAGTAGCTTGGGTGGCCAAATCTCGGTGGAGTATGCAGCTCGCTATCCTGGCAAAGTGAATAAGCTTGTACTACTGTGTCCTTCTGGATTTGGGACAGAGGAACGGTTACCGGTCTTGGATGGGGCTCGAGCCAAAAACTACAAGGGCCTTGTGGAGAGCACGTTCCATGATCGCCGCTTCGCAAGCCCACGAATCGTGGATTATTATGCTCAAAAATTTGCCATGAAGCACTGGCGAAAAGCATTCTTTGAAACGGTTCGAGGGACCAAGAGTCATTCGGTGGTAGATAAGTTGAAGCAGATCGATCGCCCCGCCTTGGTTATCTGCGGGCGCGAAGACAGAATTGTTGATCCCGTCGCCGTTCATGAGGCGATACGTGATTTACCCAATTATAGATATGTTTCAATTCCCAATTGCGGCCACGCCCCGCAGTTGGAATGCCCACGATTGATTAATCGGATGGTCGTCGATTTCATAAACAATGATGATGTGCAGCCGGCAGCCGATATGGATGGGCTCGGTGGGTAAGCAGACTCCGATCGTCGGCTCCAGTGAGAGTGTAGCCGTCGACATCTTGCAGCCATCAGGAGATGGAAAGCCGTCTCGACCGAGATGGGCAATTGCCGTGTTTTGTCTATTACTGTGCCTTCTACCGCTAACCATCATGGCGGCGATAACGGCAATCATCAGCAACGTCAACGACGTTCGAGATTGGTTGCCAAAACACTACAAGGAGACAGGTCAGTACGAATGGTTTCGAGAACGATTCGGTAGTGAAGAGTTTGTGATCGTGAGTTGGCCCGGTTGTACTCTTGAAGATGCGCGGTTGGAACAATTATCCAGTATTCTCGCGGAGCGTTCTCGCAGCGAGGAATCTCTGGGCAACCCACCATTGTTCACCGAGATTATGACAGGTCGGGAATTAGTGGACGACCTAACGGGTGTAGGAGCAGGGCTTTCCCTCAATCAAGCTTTGAATCGATTGCAGGGAACGATTATTGGTCCCGATCTCCAACAGACATGCGTTGTTGTCACGCTGAGCGAAAACTCGCCAACGCATTTACGTTACGTTTTGTCTGAAATACGAAAAGCAACTGTAGAGAGCGGCGTGCCTGACGAGGACGTACACCTTGGCGGTCCGGTAGTGGTGAACGACGCTATCGACAAAGCGAGCTCTCAGTCGCTCGTGCGTTTAGCAGGTATGGCTGCGTTTGTGGGCTTGGTGATTGCATGGCTTAGTTTTCGAGAAGTTCGATTAACGATTATTGTCTTCATAATCTCTGGTTACAGCGCATTGCTAAGTCTGGCATTGGTGCCTCTTTGTGGAATGCCGTTGAACGCCATTCTGATAACGATGGTTCCATTGGTGTATGTGGCAGCCATGTCCGGTGCCATCCATCTTTCAAACTACTACTTGGAGAATCGAGAACATGCAGACACCATCGAAGCGATACGTTTAGCCATTCGCCAAGCAACGTTACCATTGAGTTTGGCTGCATCTACTACTGCGGTCGGACTCGTTTCGCTTTGGTATAGTGACTTGGCTCCAATTCGTATGTTCGGTTTGTTTTCTGCAGTCGGTGTGTTGCTCTCGCTGGCGATGCAGTTGATTGGACTACCGGCATTACTGTGCATGTGGCCGAACAAAAAATCTGTCCCGAAAACGACCCCTCCAATTTCTGAAAAAGTTCCAGCGACTTCGGCTTGGGGTTGGCAATGGTTCGCTCAACTCATTGCAAAACGACATTCTTGGTTTGTAGCGATCTACGTGATCCTCGCAATATCTGGATTGGCTGGCTTGGCACGTATCGAGACATCGATACAGATCATGCGATTATTCGCCAACGATGCACCCATCATTTCAAATTATGATTGGCTGGAACGCAATTTGTGTGCGATGATTCCCTTGGAAGTTGTTATCCGATTTGACGAGCCAAGTCAGTCTGAGGACAAGAATAGGCCAGCAACCAATCAAGAGCCGAATGCGGATAAAGGTGTCGATAACGCCAGCTATCAACGATTGGAACTTATACGCGAGATTCACGATAGCATTGCACAGATCGACGGCGTGAGTGGTTGCCTTTCGGGTGCAACATTCGCTCGTCCTGTTCGTCAGGCACCGCCGTCTATCCGTCGTGTATTGGAGAACGTCCGCTTGAAGCAGACACGGGCGCGACTTGTCGAAGCTGGTTATTTGTCGATCACACCGGAGGATGAAAGTTGGCGAATCAGCCTGCGAGTCAGTGCCGGAGAAGATCTCGACTATGGCGAGTTTCAGCAATTCATTCGAAAGCAAGTGGAACCTATTCTTGAACGAGAAAGAGACAAGAGTGGGCAGGAGCTATCGGCGGTTTACACAGGCGCGGTTCCGATTATTTACAAGGCCCGAAGAAGTCTGCTGAATGGATTAACTCTGGGTTTCGGGACCGATGTTTTTTTGGTGATGGTTGCAGGCATCGTTTTGATGAAGAACTGGAGCAGTGGTCTACTTTTGGGCCTGACCTGCGTTTTTCCCATGACGATGGTTTTCGGTTTGATGGGTTGGTGCAACTGGGTTGTTGACATAGGTACGGTGATGGCGCCGTGTGTCGCTTTAGGGGTAACGGTCGATGACTCTATCCACTTCTTACTATGGTTCCGACGGGGGACAAAGCAGGGGCTGGATCGTTCCCAGGCAATTCTTTTAGCCTATGAGACATGTGGTCGTGCAATGTTGCAGAGTTGGGGGGTTATCGGTTTAGGCCTAGCGGTGTTTGCTTTAAGCTCGTTCGTTCCGACTTTTCGCTTTGGTATTCTGACTTTGTCTTTGTTGACTGCCTCCTTGGTTTCGAATCTCATCTTCTTACCTGCATTCCTGGCTGGACCACTTGGTACATTCATCGCAGGCCGGGCAGGAAGCAAGTCGACGGCCAGCGAATAGCACCATGACGCTTCACGAAGTCTGTAGACTTGAGAATTGACAAACGCATGGTTATGTCCGAACAAAGTGATAGAACTTGGCTGCTGCCAAAATTCCCTTGGGTGATGCGAATGACGTGGTCGGAACTGCTATTCGCGCACTGGCAGGTGGAACCGAGTTGTATCGCAGCATTGCTTCCACCCAATCTGGAATTGGACACGCGAGACGGCAAGGCTTGGATCGGCATCGTCCCTTTCTTGATGTCTAACATTGCACCGCGATGGTGTCCTCCATTACCGCGATTGAGCCGATTTCTAGAATTGAACGTTCGCACGTATGTAAAGCTCGATGGCAAGCCCGGTGTCTGGTTCTTTTCTCTCGACGCTGAAAATCCTGTCGCGGTTCGAGTGGCGCGTGCTACCTTCAACTTGCCTTACATGGATGCGACGATGGCAATGACCAAAATGGATGATGCAGCAACTATCACTTATCAAAGCAACCGAACCCACCGAGGCGAGGCTCTAGCTGCGCTCGATGTTTGCTACGAATCTTGCGGCACTCCTTTTCAGGCAATCCCTGGAACCTTAGAGCATTGGCTCACGGCTCGCTATTGTTTGTATAGTGCCAATCGAAAGGGGCGACTATTTCGAGGAGAGATTGACCATCCCCCTTGGACTCTCACCAACGCGAATTGGACAGTGAAAAAAAATTCGATGTGTAGCGGCTTGGGTGTCGATTTGATCGGCCAGCCCCATTTGCTTTACGCTCAACCCATCACCGTTCGAGCGTGGCCAGCGACTCGTTGCTGACACGAAACGCTGGGTTGCAGCCAGCAAAAACAGTGTTCTTGGGTCCTCCGAAATCCAAAATTTCAGTCGCTTAAGAAGCCGCCTTGTCGAAAGCGATCGTGTCTTCAAGTACCACAGTGAGTCGTTCTGCGATGTTTTTCGGAAGATCGTATTCGTGATGCAACGATACCGGACCGCTCCAGCCGGACTCCTTCAGCATTTGATAAAATCGATTCGGCACGATCCCCTTTCCATACGGACACCACACTGGACGACTTGATCCATTGGTTTGTTTCCATTCAAAATCTTTTGCATAGACTGCAGAAACATGGGATTGCACCAGTCGCAAATCGTTTGGCCAAGATAGCCCCCCCTCGATCACGGCATGCCCAATATCGAAAAACATGCTGACTTCGCTAGGGTCTATGTCCTTCAAAAGATACCAGGCATCCCAAATGGATGCTCCGATGTACTTTTCGCCGGAATGGTTCTGGACGCCTGCCGTAAGCTTGAACTCTCGATTCGTTTTGGCAATCGCCTCCACTTCGCGTTTGGTTTGGTCCAACTGCTTCAGAACGGGGATCTTTGCATCGTAGCTCCAGTAAGCAAGGCGATAGTACCGAATTCCAAGTTCTGCCGCCGTCTGAAGTACTGATTTGTTTTGAGGCGAGGTTGTATCGCGAATATCTGTAGTAATCATGTCCACTTGGAGCCCAGCGTTTCGAAGGGTCTTCACAAACGCAGGGAGAGTTTTCTCGACAGAATCGGGTGCGATGTGACCTCCTTTGCGCACGGTCAAATCGACTCCATCCCATCGCGACTTCAAGGCGAACTCCGCCAACGCGTCCGCAGTCAACTCTTGAAAGTGTTTCGAGAAACCATGAATTGGAAATGGCCTCTTTTTCTCGATGGAAGCAAACAAATTCTGGCTCTGTCCCAGGCTTGCACCCACCATACATGTCGCTATGGAGCGTAGAAAGCTTCGACGTGATGGAGCATTTCGTGGACTCTTTCCCGTCATAGGATAGTAACTCGGTATTTGAATACGATTTGTCATTGCGCGGTAACCCCAGCTGAATTATCTAAGATTTGTCGGCCCTTGGTGGCAAGCTCATCCGGAGATGAAGCTTTTCTCGCCACTTGCAGAAGCTCAGGAATACAAAAATACTTTTCTTGAATCGCAGCATCCTGAACAATAGGCCAAAGCTCTTTTGCAAGGGAGGGATGATGATGCGACCATTCTTCCCAGAACCTGGTTTGATTTGGACTGCGGGCTTCAAGCGATCGGACCAAGATTGAGGCACGCCTTTCGTTGCTATTCGCCGCTTCAGAGACGGTTACTACATCCCAACGACCGTTTGGTACGGTCCCAGGCAAGTGCTTCAGGATGCTCGCCGACACGATAGACTTGGGAGTTCCATAGACCGTTTGCGTAATTCGAAGCATGACTCCAGGAATTCTTCGATATTGGAAACTTCGGACCTGAAAAGTAGCTGCCGAGAATTCTTCGCCTTGGATGGAAGTCCCGATAATAAAAAAGAGAAACAATGCGAGTAAGCCCACCAATACAAATAGGGTGAGGGCAAAGCCAGTAAGACGAAATTTACCTGGCAAAGCCTTGGAGGGTGTCTTGCTTTGAGAAGCCATCAATCATTACATTGCGTGGATCGAAATTAATGAATGTTGAGTATACACGAACTCGGCCATCATCCGCGACGCGCAAATGACTGGCGGTTTTCCGAATGTGAAGAACGAAAATCATTCCAAAGGATTGATATTTTGAGGAAGGAAAGGCAACTTGGGGGTCCATCTTCGTTTTCTTGCCTTTCCGACTCCGTTCGAAATTTTTCTTCCCGTTCGAACGCTCTGGCTTGGAAAAAGAAGCTTCCCAATCTGGCGGCCGCCCCCGCTTCATTTCAGAAAACTGAAACATGGGATACGACAACAGGCAAGTCGCCCGACAAATCCAGGTTGGTAGAAGCCATATTGATAATTTGCCGCGAGCCAATTTCTGCAAGAAAACTCGCTCTCTTGGCCGAACTCGAGGACCCCACCGAGGCCAGGACTTTGGCCCGAAAACTAAACGAAGAATACGATCAGAATGCGTATGCTTTCCGCATTGAAGAGATTGCAGGGGGATTGCAACTACTGACTCGCCCACAATTTGCGAACTGGCTTCGAAGACTGGAACTTGTCCCTCCGGAAACCATCTTGAGCCAAGGAATGCTCGAAACTTTGTCGATTATTGCGTATCGCCAACCCGTGCAACGCAGCGAAATCGAAGCTATTCGTGGAGTTGCGACCGACGAAGTTCTGCGGCAACTGATGCAGCGGGATTTAGTTAGGATCGTCGGACGCCACGAAGACCTCGGGAGACCGTATCTGTACGGCACAACTCGCCGGTTCCTGCAATTGTTTGGTCTGCAATCCTTAGAATCTCTGCCAAGGGCACAAAAGATTCGCCGGGCGGAAGCCGAAATTGCATCCAGGCTTGCAGTCCCAGCCGAAGCTGTTCAAGATATGCAGACGGGTGACGAACCTGATTAGGGAATTGCGAAAAAACAAAAGCAATTTCTCTACTTAGGCTCACTGTCCAACAAGAAATTGCCCGGTAAGATAGTCCTGAAAGTTTGCCAGAAAACCTCACGTACGACGGATAGATAAGGAGTTCACCTGTGAAGATGACGCTAACCGCGCGAGAGTTGTCAACAATGTCAACATCCGAGCAGTTAACTTGGGAGTTTGCCTCTTGGTCACCCAGTGGTCAACGGTCACCCAGTGGTCAACGGTCACCCGATGGCCAATGGTCACCCGATGGCCAATGGTTACCCGATGGCCAATGGTTACCCGATGGCCAATGGTCGGCTAGTGACCAACAGTCCAGTATTGGCCAATATTCAACGAGCGGCCAGTACATTGTCATGTCAGATGATGATGACGACTTTGAAGAGGAAGATGACGAAGAACTGGACGATGACGATGACGAAGAGCTAGACGACGAAGAATTCGACGAGGAAGAATCCGACGACGACGAGGATTTGGACGAAGAAGACGAGGATGACGACCTGGAAGATGATGAATGGGAAGAGGTCGACGACGAAGAAGATGATGATGAAGATGACGACGAAGAAGAAGAGGAAGAAGACGAAGACTGGGAAGACGACGATGACTGGGATGACGATGATGACGAAGAAGAAGATGAAGACGATGAGGATTGGGACTGATCGATAGTCTCGATTTTCCAGACCGCCATCATTCCCGAGGACCGTTGAACTCAGCGAGCCTTCTCCATGAATGACTACTAGGCCTCGCGGGCATTCTGCGAGGCCTTTTCCTTTCAACTTGTTGACCACCACATGCCAAACGCAACTTGCTTCCTCATTGCGTATTCGGTCGTTTTCGTCCTTGAGTTAGCTCGATGGCGACTTCCCTCTACCGGAAAAGTCGGCTGGTGGACAAGAGTCGTTCTCATGGGTGCGGCTTCGGTGTCTCTCTTTACACACACCCTTTACTTGCTCGATCGAATCTTTCTGGCCACCAGTGGCACAACCAGCACATGGGCGATTTCTTGGCATGATTGGGGGATTCTATCAGCCTGGACTCTGGCGCTTGCTTACGTATGGTTGCTGATTCAGCGCAGCGAAAACTGGATTGGGATCTTTGTGCTGCCTTTTGTATTGATGCTTGTCAGCGTCTCCATCATCCTTTCGCCCAAAACACTGGAGTCTGCGAACTCAGCAACGGGTTGGCGATTGCTTCATGGATTCGCCATGATGGTAGGAACGATGCTCGTTTCGCTCGGCTTCGCGATGGCAGCGATGTATTTTCTCCAAGCCTGGAGGCTCAAGAACAAACGCGCGTCTCAATCTAGATTCCAACTTCCTTCTCTGGAATACTTGCAATTGTTTGGCCGAAATTGCTTACTCGGTAGTGCGGCTTCCATCGGATTTGGAATGGTCTCGGGCGTGATCATGAACCTGACTCGCGACGGTCGAGTGGAATGGCTCGATCGAGGGATTCTCTTCTCCGCAGGGCTATTCGTCTGGTTAGTCATTGCATCAGCGATTCAATGGCAATTGTCTCGACGAGGAAGCGGAGATGCGACTGCATGGATGAACATTCTCTCGTTTCTTATTGTCGCCGCCGCCGTCGCTTTAGTTCTAAGCACACCACATGGTGGCAACAAAATGTTCGCTCCAGACGAAAATGGCCAATCATCCGTGAATCGCGATTTACGGGTCGAGCCTTCCTTATCGGAAGGTAAAGTTCCATGAAGTTGAGGATGATTGGCTGCAGCCATCACACAACTCCCGTCGAGATTCGCGAAAAATTCTCCTTTACGGAACAGCAAGTAGAGGGAGCGCTGAATCTACTGCGTGATCAGTACAGCGATTGCGAATCGGTGCTGCTAAGCACTTGCAATCGAGTGGAACTCTACGTTGGGGCATCGACCGATGTGGAGCTTCCGACTACCAGTCAGTTGATTCAGTTTGTTGCCGATTTCCACCAGCTCGCTCCCATGTCCTACGAAGAGCACTTTACTCGTTTAGACGAAGAGGAAGCTATTGAGCACCTGTTCTCTGTCTCCAGCAGTATCGATTCGCTTGTCGTTGGCGAATCACAAATTGCGGCGCAGGTGCATGAAGCCTACGAGCTAGCGGTCAAACAAGGATTTGCCGGTCCAGCCATGCATGCGGTCTTTCAACATGCAAATCGAGTTGCAAAGCGAGTCGGTCACGAAACAGAAATTCACACTCGACGCATCAGCGTTCCGAGCGTCGCAGTCAGTGAGATGGCTCGGGATGTCTTCGAACGATTTGACGACAAGAAAGTCCTGGTGATCGGTAGTGGGGAAATGGGACGAGAAACACTTCCCTATCTGATAAACGAAGGAGCGAAGTCGATAACGATCGTCAATCGATCGTTGGAAAATGCTCAAAAACTCGCTGAAGAGTTTGGGGTGCGATCGGAACCCTGGGACCGACTCGACGCCAATGTCATCGCAGCCGATCTGATCGTTAGTACCACCGGGGCGACAGAACCGATCATCACGGAATCCAGATTCCGAAAACTGCAAACCGCCAGAAACAACAGGATGCTGGTGGTATTGGATTTGGCTGTTCCTCGCGATTTCGAAGCTTCGATCGGGCGACTGCCGTACGTTTATCTCTATTCGGTAGATGATCTGCAGGTTGTTTGCAATCGAAATCGTACGTTTCGTGAACAACAATTGCCCAAAGCAAAACGTATTATCAAGGAAGAAGTGGAGCGAATCGTTTCCGATTGGAAGATTCGGGCTTCTGGCGACACGATTCGAGCCCTTCGCGATAGGGCTGCCGAGATTCGAACATCGGAATTGTCTCGACTATTCGGAAAGCAGTCGATGCAAAATGCGAGTCCAGAAGTCCAGCAAGAGATTGAACATGCCTTTGACCGGCTCGTGAATAAAATACTCCATCAACCGCTGCAATCGATACGCGATGTATCACAAAACGAGCAGCGAGACTCTCTCGTCTCGGCTCTGCGATGGTTATTTAAAATTCGATAGCATATGCCGTCCACCTAAAGTACCGGCAGATGTTGATCCCGGCCAATGTCCAGGAGCGCACGGCACGACGAAGCGTGCCTGCTACTTTTGTACGCTGCTACTTTTGTAGGCTGTGTCGTACTACGGTTGTAAAACCGATTTCACGACGGCACCCGTGTGCATCTTTTCAAACGCTTCGTGCCAATCTTCCAAGGGCCATACACCACCGATGATAGGCTTTACATTCAACTGACCGCTCGCCAGCAATGCGATGACTCGCTCCCAGATCGCCCAGTGATGACTGAAGCTTCCCTGCAATCGAACATTCTTTTGCACAAGAGGATCGATATTGAAACCCAACGGCTGTGGCCCCCAGCCAACTTTGCTAATCCAGCCTGCGGGACGGACCAAATCTAATGCAATTTTCAAAGTGATACTGGCTCCAGCCGCGTCGATCACTCCATCAGCTCCCAATCCATCTCGTTCCAGAGCCCAGGCTTTGGCATCACCGACGATAGCCGTACAACCATAGTCCTGGGCGGCGATATTCAGTCGATGCCTGTCGGCTTCGAGCCCGACGAGCGCCACCTCCGCTCCACACAAACGAGCCATCGCCGCACATAAAATACCAATCGTACCAGGTCCCAAGACGACGACTCGATCTCCAGGTTCGATATGCGCATTCTTCACCACGGCGTTATACGCGACACAGCATGGTTCCGTTAAACACGCTTGCTCCATGGGCAACGCGTCGGGTACGCGGTGAAGAATTCGGGACGGAACTCGCACATACTTGGTCATGGCTCCATCGACACCGTACCCAAACCCTTTGCGGGTCGGGTCGAGATTGTAGCGCCCCTGTCGCGTCATTGGGTTGTTCAAGTCGATGATCGCGGCAGTTTCGCTGACAACTCGATCGCCTACTTCCCAGCCGACGACACGCGAACCCGTCTCAACGATTCGCCCGCCGAACTCATGCCCTAGCACGACAGGATAGTTGACCGGCCAAGAATGATCCGCTGTCCACTGATGAAGATCGCTACCGCAGACACCGACATTGATCACTTCAAGCAGGACGTCTTCGTCACCGATCTTCGGTAGATCGAATTCACGAATTTCGACAGAACCTTTTTGTGGTGCAAAATTAACGACAGCGGCTGACTTCATAGTGCGGCAGGAACTCCGGGGATTTTGAAGTGAAAGGATTAATCATTATTCCATATGGAGCAATGGTAACGCGCATCGCCCAACATTGGTAATCGCAAACGTCGAGAAGTCGAATCGTTTCCTCGTTCCAAGGAATCGATCGTCGGGTGAATCACAGTTCTGCGATCTTCAGATTGCGGTATTCACATTTCATTTCGACGCCTCCATGAATTTGCAATCCTAACGGAGCCGCACCTGAGAATTTGGGATCCGTCAACTCGGAGGCCTTCTTTCCATTGATCCAACAAGTGAACGTATCTCCTTTCGCTTGAATACGAAATGTGTTCCACTCCCCTTCTGGGCGCAGAAGACTCTTCGCTTCCTTCGCTTGGCCTACCTCCGGATAAGCTGGTTTTCCACCCGTGTAAAATGAACCCGTCATATCCACACGAAGGCTTCCCGACACGCCAAGCTGTAATTGCAATTTGGGTTGCCGCATTTCAATACCTGTATCAACACCCCGATCGGTCGACGCTTTCCATCGTGCGTCAAATTCGAGAACAAAGTCTTTGTAAGATTTTTCGGTCCAGAGGTAGTGCCCTTTTTTCTCCGCGTTGTTCTGGCCAACAAGTACTTCTTTGTCGATTCGCCAGAACTCTGCAGCTCCCTCCGACTTAAAGTTGGTGAAATCTTTGCCATTGAAGAGGGGGCGCAGCGTAGGTTCTTCGGCGTGAACGCTCAAGGAAAGTGGCAATGCGAAAGCAATGGCGAGCAGGTATCGATGGAAATACTTCATCATGGAAATCTACCTTCAAAATGCAGGAGAGGAACAGAGAACCGAAATCTCGACTCAGTATACCGCAATCCTTCAGCAATGGCATCTTTACAGCCACTTGCTGGCCAGCAAACCAGACACAGCCGACAAAAGCAGCAGGCACGCTCCGCCGTGCCGTCCGCCCAAGAGCGTTTGCTTGCATTTCAGGTGGATTGCAACTGGCATTCCAAGTGAAGTCCAATGGAATGTGCCTACTACTTTGGCTTTTGTCGGTTGTGTCAACTGTAAAAAAAGCAATGAAGATTCGATTCAGAGCTTACGCGGTGCTTGAAAGAAAAAAAGGAGAGCGGGCGTGACACCCTCCAATTCTCCTTAGGCGAATTTTGTCATCAGAACAGAAAGCGAAATCTTGAGATTTGCAAAATTTTTTCCGACGCACGGAAGCTTGAGTCTGCAAACTGGAATCTCAGGCGATAGAATTCGGGTGAGAATGCAAACAAACCAAAGGCAAAGCCCGTGGCTTTGTGGCGACTTTTCAAAATGAAAAATAGAGTTACTTCGACGAAGTGGGAGAACATCTTGGCTTCTGTGAATTGTGATTCGGTAACTTGACGCGTATCGTCGGTTCTGACACGATGTTGCCAAAGTTCATGGAACTGGCACTTCACCATTTCTTCATGAACGAATTTTCTCAATACCCATGGATCATTGATGAGGCGCAGTTTTGTCCGGAACTGAATCCGAGGCATCTTCCGCATGGCGACAACAGTTAGCCGACGCGCAGAACGGCGACAGAGAGGCGCTGGGCTCGTTGCTGCAGGCTTACTGGCAGTCGCTTTGGAGTCACGCGGCAAACCAATTAGATCTACCACTGCTTTCCAAAAAATCCGCGTCCGATCTCGTTCAGGATACGTTTCTCGAAGCCCACAATTCCATCGCGGAGTTTCAAGGCTCCACTCCAAAAGAGCTTCATGGTTGGTTGCAGTCGATTCTTATCAACAATCTGAGAGACACATGGCGAAAGCATTTAAACACTCAAAAGCGCCAGGCACGGAAAGAAGTTCGACTCGATCATGAACTGTATCCTTCACGTTTGGAGGACCGTTCCCTTACAAGCCCCATCGATCGGACGATCGAACAAGAACGGAAAGTCCGAGTGATGTCTGTCATGGCTCAGTTGCCGGAACATTACCAAAAGATCATCCGCATGCGTCATTTTGAATCGATGAAGTTTGAAGCCATCGCAACTCTCATGTTCACGTCTCCTGAGGCAGCACGACAGCTTTGGTACCGTGCCATCGAACTATTTGCGGAGGCATTGCGCAATGATGAATCTCGATAACGAAGAGCCGGACGATGAAGAGATCTTGTCCATCCTACTAGAGCAAGTCGACGGTACCGATTCAACAACCCAGCCAACGACCGATCACCCTCTCAATGAAGCAGGGATCGCGAAGTTGGAATTGCTCCGTGAAGCGATCCATGAATTGACGCAAGTTGCCCAGACAAGCCATCACGATTCGCAAGTCAGCGGTGTCCTGGATACGCATCACTCTCATGAGCCGAAATTGCATTCGGATAGTCGCTATAGACTGATTCGAAAAGTTGGACAGGGAGGTTTCGGTGTTGTGTTCCTCGCTGAGGATATGCTCCTGAAACGACAGGTCGCGATCAAGGTACCACGGCCAGATTTATTGCTTACCAATGCAGCAGTGCAACGTCTTCTCCGTGAAGCGCAAAACGTCGCCAAACTAGATCACCCCAACATTGTTCCAATTCTTGCAACCGAAGAAACATCGACGTTGCCGTCGATCATTTTTCCGTATTGCGAAGGTCCGAATTTGGAACAATGGCTCCGCTCTCACAGCGAAAAAATTCCGATCAAGGTGGCTGTGCTGATCGCGATGCGAATCTGCGAAGGTGTCTACCATGCCCACACGCGTGGAATCATTCACCGCGACTTGAAACCCAGCAACGTTCTGCTGTTTCCACCTTCCGACGGAAACACACAGAATGGTTTCGAGGAGAGTGATACCAAGTGGATTCCCAAAGTGACTGATTTCGGTGTCTCCAAGGAATTGACAAACCGCGACGAACAGACCGCAATTGGCGAGACCTCAATAGGAATGGTCGTCGGCACTCGTGCATATATGGCTCCTGAACAGATTTCTGGAAAAATGGCACTGATTGGAACGCATACCGATGCGTATGCGATTGGGTTAATTCTTTGGGAGCTGCTGTGTCATGGGAGCGAATCCTCTGCGAACTACCGATCACAGATTTCTGTCGATGCGACGCAATTGCCGTTCAGTGCTCGGAGATTTCGACCGGAAGTTCCGCAAAGCTTGGATGCTATCGTCTCGAAAAGCACAATGCACGCCCCCGAACAACGATACTCTTCAGTACGCGAGCTTTCGGAAGACCTGGCTCGATTTCTAGAAGGACGACCTGTTTCTGCCAAACGTTTTTCATCGGTTGAGCGATTGCGGTTGTGGACAAGAAGACAACCTGCGATGGCAGCCTTAGTTGGTTTGACATCCGCACTGATTGCCCTTTCTCTTCTCATGACAGCGGTTTACGTTTTTCAGATCAATCAAATGGTTGAGAAGCAGGTCGCTATCAGTAACCAACTTTACGACGCAAACAACGATTTGCAATTGGAACGCGATCGTGTGAAAGAAACGGCAACCTCTCTGAAGAATCAATTGTATGTGAAAGATGTAACATCGGCCATGCAATCGCTGGAAGCGAAAGATTTAAGCCGTTGCGAGAAGTTGCTTGAAAAGTATGCCGAACACTCGACGGAAGAGGACATACGAGAGACGGCATGGTGGTACATATGGAACAAACTGAACCGCAATCATGAGTCCATTCCAGTCTCTAAGGCTGCTGTCTACTTCATTGCATTTTCCGAGGATGAAAAAACAGCAGGTCTGGTGGGTCAAGATGGCGTTATTCGACTCTACGATTATGAAACAAAAAAACTCCTGAAGGAGTGGGACGCAGGCCAAGGGGAATTGAACTCCCTCGCCTTCCGAGAAAGTGACTCCCTGATTGCGACCGCTGGAGATGATGGGTGTGTTTGCCTATGGAATAGCCAAACGGGTACGCTCATACGGAGAATAAAGTCGTTCGAAAAACCGATGCATCAAGCATGTTTTTACGGTCCAGATTGGATTGTTGCTGGAGGACGAGATCCTGTAATTCGAGTATGGAATTGGAAGACCGGGGAGCATGTTGCAGATTTGACGGGGCACGAACGTACCATTGAATCCATGGACGTCGACGAAAAGAATCGAAAGATCTATTCCGCCAGCCGCGATTCGACGCATCGCGTATGGGATATGGAGACTCTCAAACTGGAGAGAACAGGAGTGCGAGCCCCTGAAAAAGTAAATGGAGTTTTATCTCTTGCTGATAAGTTGCACCTGTTTTTTTGCGACCAAAAGGGAAATGTATGGCGAGAGGATACCGTCGCGCCGCATACAGTCTCTTTGGTTGTCAAGTTGAATGACGGTGCTAAGTCAATGGCCTTGTCACCGGATCGTAGGCACCTTGCAATCGGAAGCCACAGAGGGACCATAAGTGTCGTGGAGCTGGATGATTCGGGGTATCCAAAACGCCGCGACGGGTCGTCTCCAAATGACTGGATGACTCACCAAGGCAGATTGCATAAGCTTACGTTTTCGAAAGATGGTTGCCTTCATTCTGTGGCGGAAGATGGTTCATGGAAGCGATGGAAACCGGATGAGAGATCCGACCACGCAAGTGCGAGTACCGCAGAGCTGTCAAAGATCGACGATGCATTTACGGTTTCGCATGCTCCGGCACGTTTGAAACCATTCTTTTCCCAACAATGCGATGAGGTGTTGGGTTGGCAGATGGGAACGCGAAATCTCCACAGACTGTCAAAGGAAAACTCGGTTTCCCGAAGCTATGCCGTACATTCCGACCGCATTTTTTCCTGCTGCATCGATGGGTCGATCCATGCATGGCAATTAGATGGAATGGAGCTCAAGAAATTGTGGAACTTAGAAAAGACGTCGGTAGCGGATGAAGGTATTTTTGACTTCGATGCAGACCAAAACTTGCTGGCAGTTAAAATGGTATCTTCGGCACCATTTGTTCGGCTCTTGGATGCGACAACTGGAAAAGAGCTACGAATATTTCAATTTCAGAATAGATTTGCCGATGAGAAGATCCGTCATTTCGAATTGGATGCAAAACATGGACGATTTGCGGTCGTCGTCAATTCCGTGGTTTACATCGGAGAGCTATCTGATGGAACGCTGACTAACGAACTAACCCACCCCAACGGGATCTCAAGTGTTCAGTTCACAAGCGACGGAAAGGCTGTCTTTACCGGGTGTGATGATAACAAGATCCGAAAATGGAGCTTAGACACAGGTGATCTTCTGTCAACGATGGAGATGTCTCAACATCGCATCGAGGCGATACAATTGTCTCCTGATAATCGCAATTTACTCTCCCAAGATTTCGAAAGAAATTTGGTGATTTGGGATCTGAATGTAAACGAACCCTTGATCGCGATACCCTGTGGGCGAACGGCTGGATTCGGCGCCACCATCTGGGAAGACGGCTGGTTATTCCGCGTCGGCCGAAATAGTTACATTGCCGATCGTGTTGGAGCATCAAGCGAATCGCTTCGGACCAATGCAGGGCTTTGAAGTTTCTGGCCTCAAGATAAGAAGCGAGGCATTGCGGTGGGAATGTCGTGCCGTTCCCTCCAAGACTTTTGCCGGGATTCTAGTGGACGACACATAGAATGTGCCTACTACTTTGACTTTTGTCGGCTGTGCCTCTATAACCTTCGCGAGGACCATCTCAGGCGAATGAATGTTGCATTGTCCGTAGGACCTCCTCAGTCCAGAAACAATAGCTTTCCCGTCTGCTACCCCTATGCCCACAACTCTGCTTCGTGTTATTGTCCTGATTGCCGTTCTCGCCACTCGGGGGCATTCAAAGGTTGAGGCTCAAGAAGCACAAAGTTCCATTGAGGCACTGCGAGCACAACGCAAGGATTTTCAATCACTGGAGCTATATACCTCTCGGCAAGGAAGTTGGATCTTCCCCTTAAGTTTGCCACCAAAGATTGTATGGAGGGATGCCGATGCAGCCAGGAGTTTCGGTTTTGCTCCAGGCTTCGATATCCGTTGGTTTGATTCTCATCTGGAAGAAGCCAAGCATCCGAACAAGGGAGGGAGATGGATTGCTCTGCTAGAAGGAACCGCTCCCAATAAAACGCCGTTCCGCCGGGGGCTCACATTTTACGCGTTACCATCCCAGTTGGATAACACGAATGTCTATGTACCCGACCTGACCGTTCACCTTCCTAACTTTCCTGGAACGGAAGCTCCTGCTGCTTGGAGAGAGCATCAGGCTGAGTTCGATCGGAGCTCGAGAGATTTCTTGGTGAAGTCGCTGATGGATCACGAACAAGGTGCGATTATGGTCGCCGGCATAGCAGAGTCGCCAGAGCTTGGTCGCCCCAAGAAGTTCCCGGAATGGACAGCTTCCATGAACGCACAACATCATCTGAATCTCAAGCTGAAGTTGATGGGGATCGATGCTCCGCGAAAGCCACTCCAACCGCCGCGAAAAAATTTGACCCCAGCTCCGATCATTCGCCCAGGCTCTACGCAGGAATCTGGTGTGCCAACGCATGCCAAATCTGCCATCGACACGTTTTGTCAGCAATGGGCCGAATCTACCAAGGAACCGTTTGTAACCTTGGTTGCCAAGAATGGAGTCATCATTACTCATGCGTCGTTTGGAATCGATTCAAGGGGCAAGTCGCTCGATTTGGATTACCGTTGTTGGGTTGCATCCATCACCAAAACGATGACGGCTATCTTGTTTAGCCAATTCGTCGATCAAGGCTTGATCGAATTGGACTGGACGTTGGATCGAGTTTTTCCTGACTACCCTGCCAACGTGTCTTATATTCCTACTTTTCGTCAGCTGCTAAACCATACCAGTGGTTTGAGCGGGCATGGCGAGTGGGGTGGAATGTTTCATCCGTATCTTGAAAACATCGTGCTCAATGGCATCGACGTGAACGAACCGGGAAAGAGGCACGAATACTGCGGTCTTGGTTTTGAATTGGCTGCCAAAGCGATGGAAATCAAGACCGGCAAGTGTGCTGCGAAAATCTACCAGGAACATCTTTTTGCTCCCTTGGGGTTGCAGGACATCATCATGGGAAACGCCAGCTCCGATGGGGAGTTTACGGCCCTGGAGCTGGCGGTAATCGGACAATGGCTAGCGAATCGCGGCAGTTATGGTGATGATCAATTCATATCGCCTGAGACGTTTGAAGAGTTGCGTCCCAAGACGACTGGTGAACCCAACGTAGCTGGCGAACATGGGTTAGGGTTACACAAAATTCGCCATCGCCGACAAGGGCCATCCAAGAATTCCGCGGAGTCCAACGCTCTGTTGTTTAGCGAGAATACTTTCGGGCATGGTTCCTTTTCGGGATGTATCTTGGTGATCGATCCCGATCAGCAACTGGTCATCGTCCAAGTGAGGAAGCAGTTTCGACCAGAAGACAACGAGTATTGGACCCGTTTCTTTCAGGTCGTAGCGGACGCAATCCAGACACCGATGGAGTAAAACACTTGGGCGAGAGGCGTTTACTCAAGCAGTTGCTTGTGGGCTTCGACCCTCGTCATGGATGCCGAGAGCGCTGAGCGATGGGTGTGGCGAGTTGCCGAGCCAACTGCAAACGACTTGCAACGTGAACGCCCCTTGGAGTTCCGCTTGCAGGCTAGCCCGCAAAGGAGCAGGCACACTCCGCTGTGCCGTCAGCCCGCTTAGGGCTATTGTAACTTAAGTTTCCCGTTCAGGCTCGTCCCGGCACAAGGGCGCTGGGGTCTTGAAATTCCTGGCCTACAGTAAGAGCCACTATACATCGGCTTCCCCTGAAGCGATGCCCTTTCCATTTACGGCATCGTAGATTCCGTCCCACAATTGCTGTCGGGCCACCAGGCAACTCGCCGCTGTTTCTTCAGCAACTTTCCACAAGGACTCATCCGATCCACAAAGCGACTGTACGAGCCGAGTCGCCATCGGGCCATGCTCGTCGCTATCCAAGCCAATGTGGCGTTCGAGATAATACTTGAAGCAATCCAGTTTCCCACCAGCCTGCGTATTCAACTTTTCCACGATGCGTTGAAAAACGTCTGGCAGCAAATCTTCCCGACCAAATGTGAAGGCTGAAGCGACTGCACAGAGGTTGCCAGTCTCGATAATCTCAAAGGTTTTCTCAACAAACCGGCGAGCAGCTTCGGGAACTGCGGGTGATCCGAGCGCTGTCAACACAGGAACGCCCTGACGAAGATCACTGAGGAATCCATCGATGCCAGCAGTGTCGGCCCCGCATTGTTTCATCGAGCGATGATAAAGCTCAAAATGGCTGGCGATCCCTCCTCGGCCATCATCGTCGGATTCCTCGGCAAGCACGATCTCGTTGATAAAGCGGCATGCCTGCGGATCAGCGGGGACCACCCACGGCACACCGACGCAGCAGAGTCGTCGTTGCAATACTTTCAGCAAAGACATGAAATCCCACACAGCGAAAACGTGGTGTTCCATGAAGAGTCGCAACGCATCGAGGTGATCCATCTCGCCGTAGATGCGATGGTTTAGCAGAACTTCCCTCAACGGGTTGAGTTGTTCTTCAATTCTAGATCTGTGGAGCAAGTCGATTCTCGTTACTGATTCTGAATAAATTTCCACCCAAAGCAGTGGAACAGGTCAACCGAATCTACATGTGCCGCACCCGCAGGAAGCATGAATCGTTAACATCAAAAGTGGCCGATTTCGAACATCCCGCTCCATGTCCTCCCTCACCTCCGCGGCAATCGAGCGACCGACAGTGGAGATATCGATGAGTTCTATCGCACCCTCGCAACGCGCTGTCGGGCGGCTGGTGATGGTCTACTCCGTAGCGCGAAACTCGGCAACCCCACGGCCATCGCTCAGGAGTTGCAGTTCGTTTCCACGGACGTGAAAGCCATTCACCGAAACCATGATCTCGGAGAAATTGAGTTCTAACTCCATTAAGTCCGATGGCCCTGCCATCTTCGTGCTTACCAATTGCCCCAGGGTAACACTTCCGTTGTCGATCAACGCATAGGATCCGGACATGCGATTCACGCCACCGAAAATTGCCAGCTTGCCTCGTTCGAACTTCATGGTGGGTGGCTTGTCGGTCGCGACTGGTTTGCCGTTGAGCGAAACGAGTATCCATTCCTTGCCAGCGGCTTGATTCACCTCTGCCATGTCACAAACATGAGCGCGCCACATGTACGATATACCTGCATATTTAGATGAAGCTTTAAGAGGTTTCTCGAAGCCGGCGGGGGCTGGAAAGATCGAAACACCGTCTTTGATCGTCTCGACAACCTTGATGTCTTTGATGGCCTTAGGATCAACCTTGAGCGGATCCTTGTTGAGGATGACCAAGTCAGCCCGTTTGCCTGCTTCGAGAGTCCCTTTGCTGGCTTGCTCGCCGTACTGCTCAGAAGCCCATTCGGTCATGCACTTGAGGCCTTCATAGGGATTGACCCGCTGGTCGAGACCGATTTCCGCACCGGCTCGGGAGATGCGGTTCACGGCGGAGTAAAGCATCATCATCTGGTCGAGCGGGGCGACGACGAAGTCGGTGTGGTTGGTGGGGCGAAGTCCGGCGTCAATGGCGTCGCGCATCGGCGAGATATACATTGCCTGCTCCCTGCCGCGGTTGGCGATGTGAGCGTCGGCAAAGTAGAAGGTATGCAGGGTGTAGAAGGAGGGGCGGATCTTGTATTGCACAAACTTGGCGATTTGATCCTTGCGTATGAACTGGGTGTGGATGGTGGTCACGTTCCAAGACTTGCTGTAGTCGCCGGCGCGGGCGAGCTCGTAGGAAGTTAGGAAGGCGTCGATCGAGGCATCGCCATTGCAGTGGACGAGGAGCGGGACATTCATTTCATAGACCTTCTTGAACATCTTGTTCGCGAGGTCCTGCGGGAAGGTGGGCTCTCCTTTCCAGTTCTTCTCCCCGCTGGGGCCACCGGCTAGATAGGGTGTCGTGAAATAGGCAGTGCGGCCCTGGGGTGAACCGTCGAGGGTGATCTTGACACCACCGAGCTTGAAGCGGTTCTCATACTTGGTCCATTTCTCCAATGGATACTCCGCCAGGACTTTATCGGCATCGGTGATGAAAGGGTAGGCGACGACGTCGATGATGTTGGCTCCGGCATCGCTGGCACGCTGGATGGTCTGAATTTGCGGGAAATGCGTCGCTCCCTCATGCGCGGTGGTCACACCGTTTTCCGCATACAGCATCTGGCCCGCGCGAGTGGCGTTGATTTCCCGCTGGGCGGTCATGGGCTCGGATTTCGCGACCACAGGAAGGAAGGCGGTTTCCATGATGAGTCCCCACGGCTCTTTGGTTCCCGGCTTGCGAACGATGACGCCACCGGCTGGGGTTTCGGTTTCGGCGCTGATGTCGTAATACTTCAGCGCGAGGCTGTTCAGCACCACGCCGTGCATGGAGACATGTTCGATGCGAACAGGATTGTCGGGAAAGGCTTCATCGAGATCGTCGCGGTTGAGCAGGCGGCCGCCGGGCATGACGGTGTCGTCATAACCGTAGCCCATGATCATCTCGCCCTTCGGTATCTTGCGCTCCGTGGCATATCTCTTCAACTCGGCGATGATGCTCGGCACGTCCTTGCCTGGGCCAGATGGAGGCGAGTAGAGCTTGCACTGGTCGGCGACTAACAGCGAGTTGATGTAGTGGCTGTGTCCATCGATAAAGCCGGGGAGGAGCGTCTTGCCGCCGAGGTCCACGATCTTGGTGACGCCCCCTTTCATCTTTAACGCGTTGCTCTTGCTACCCGCGAACGCGATCTTCCCATCTTTCACCGCGAGGGCTTCGACATAGGTTGCCTCTGCCCCAGCCATGGTCAAGATAGAACCGTTGTGATAAATCACGTCAGCCGTTTGAGCGAGAACCGCTGCATTGAATATCAATGCCAGAGCAAATGCCAATAGTGTCAAACGGATTGCTGAATTCACGGCTCGACTCCCTTTCACGTACAGCTAGGGTTTCAACGCAAAGGCGGCATTGGTCTGGACGCTCGTGCGCGGGCTCACGTCGAGAAGCACACCAGGCAAGCACGTCGGTTTCGAGACGGACCTGGCCGAGGAACTCATGTTCGCAATTTAGAGAGCCCCACGCTAGCACCCGGAATCGGGTGCTGTTCTTTGCCGAATTATCCAGTCTAGCGAATACCATCCAAGCTGCAAGACGATGGATTTCTTTAGCATCGCGATCGGCGGTGGTTTATTCTGAGCCAACGCAGTTTTTAAAGCAACTCTTCTTCAGCTGCAGTGATTCCGCGAACCACCTAGTGCATTGCTCCAACTGGGATTTAGGGTACGACGGACTTCCAGTCCGTTGGCTAAGGTTGCCACCGACAGACTGGAAGTCCGTCGTACAAGTCAACCTCAACATGAATTCTTCATTGGAACAAAGCACTAGTACCGCATGACGAATTGATTGTAGAAAACAAAGCCTTGATTGTCATTGAGCGTTACGTAGTCCGTCTGGCGATAGTCGACCTGGAAGCTGTACTGAAGGAATTTCGTGATATCCCAGAACATGCTGGCAAAGTAAGCCGAATTCTTCAAGATGCCGGTACCCACCGCGGGCAGGTCTTGGCGAAGTGGTCCTTCCACACCATACCCGACATGAACTTGCAATCGGTCGTTCCAATAATGGAACAGTTCGAGGAAACCACCCCGACCGCGGATCACTGCATAGGTCTCTGGATGATAGGTTTGGAAAATATTACCCGCGTAATTGCCTAGGCCTTGCCCTACGTAACCTTCACCGATGAGTCCGGTATTGGCAGTCAGGTTTATCTTGCCATCGACCGACAATCCACCGACGTTGATGACCGAACGGACTGGGATGTTGGGATTGATATCGTCTAAATCGAGAACGTTTTGAGTGTTTCGAATCTGGCCAGCTAAGCCGGCAACACCTAGCTCCACCGGCCTTTCGGTCCGCCCACCAACCAATTCCTCTTTCGCCCCCAACCCCAAGACGCCTCGGATTTCTAAATTGGGCAGACCATTCGCTTCGGTTGTACGGCGCGTCGCATCGAGCAACACTGTGGATATCGGATCGCTAAGCGCGGCCTGCAAGGTCGCTTGGAAGTCTTCACTAGGCGTCCAGAAGCGTTCCAGGCGAATTTGGCCTCGAAACGTACCGGCATTCCCGGCTCCTCCCATCAACGTCATCGGAATTACGCCAGGATCGCGAGGGGCGAACAGGTCGGGTTGCAGACCGACCGCGAAACGCCAATCGTCATTCCTCATTTCGCCGAATGCAACAATCGGTAAAACGCCGTACGTGTCCGAAGTGAGGCTTGAGTTGGACATGTAGAGCTTGGCGAGCGCCCCCGTCTTCCATCCTTCGATGTTCGGGCCATCATAGAGCAGTTGAAAACTCGATTGCCGAGCATGCATCTCGAACGTCGACGTATCCAGTCCAAATGGGGACGGAGGAAGAAGAAAAAGGGGACTCCATGGCACGAAGGATCGTTGTGTTCCGTTGACCGTTAAGATGGACAACGTCCCGCTTGCCTTGAGTGTCCCAGCACCGAATAGAAGTTCCATCTTACCATCGGAGGGAGGCGCGAACCACGACTCAGGCAACGCGACAGGCTTGCCGCTGGCAGCATCCATTTCCCGATCCACCCAAGACTCACCCGATTGACTAGGAATGGCATATGGATCGGCTTTGGCATCCGCGTTGTCCGTGTTTTCCTCGGACGCTACGTCTTTCTTTACGATAGGTGACTGCGCAGAGACGGTGATGGAAGCAGTTCCGACAAAGAAGAGAAATCCAACGCAGATCAGGTATCGCATGCCGCCATTCTCCGTGGACTTCGTCCATAAACCGCCCGCCGCCAACCGAGCTAGCGCAATGCTTGGCTTATAGAAATAGGGAAAATATCGAGTTAAGAGGAGTTCTACCGATTCTCAAAAAACCGACGTGATCAACTCTCTATCAACTAATCTCTAGCCGCGCAGCGGCCGGCCGAGTTCTCAAGCGTATTTTTGCAGAATGTCCTGCAGCGCCGTAGGGCGGAATGTCGTAGTTCACCTGATCGCCCAATCGCTTTTTTTCTCGAGCCAATGGATTCACTTTTCAACTGTTCCAAAACCTGGGCTAAATCTTCTTGTTGTCCACGTACCGTGATGGGATATGAACCGAACAGTGTCACCCGTCCTGCAAAGAAGGCGAAGGAAGCTAGATTGATTTTGTAATGTTCTGTCATCAAAGACTAATTTCTCCTGTGAGTTGATTTCATCAATCGCGCGAAAGCGACTCCAAGAGCATATCAATTTATCAGAGTGAACGTGAAGACTACGCCACATCCATGAGGCTAGTTCAGCATCCCACGGGAATGTCTTAAGACCTTTTCCTCTTCTGTTCCGACAGAACATCCCCACGGTGTCGACGTCATGGTCTGGGGACACTTCCCTGTTTCCTCGTGAGTACCTGTGTTGGCAAACGAGATGCTCACTTCTCAACGTTCCCCAAAACTCTGTTCGAGATTTCGTGGTAACCCAACGACGGCGAATCGGCTTCTCGCATAATCGCTTCAATGGTATCACCAGGCTCTCCTTGTCCGACAAGTCCGCTCTTAATGACCCCTTCCTGCTTTAACTCCCAACCTGCCATGTCCTTGATGCCATGCACCGTAGAATCGGGAAAGAAAAATTCGCATTGATAGACCTTGCGCGGACCTCCCTTTGTAAATTTATAAGCGACTTCGATCCGAACGACATTTTCTTCGTCGACTTTTGCTTTGATGCTGGTCAGCTCGACGACTGAATCCTCAATCGGTGCCGCTGGGGATGCGGCAACAGCAATCTCTTCTTTTTCCCTCGATGGTTGACAACCGAAGTTGAATACCATAAACAAAATCGAGAAACAAATCGGTGGAGCCATCGCCGCAACGGACAAGGCTCGCCATCGGTAATTTCGAGTACTCATCGGCTCATTTCTTCTTGGGACCAAGCAGCTTAACTGGGATCTCAACGGTGATATTTCCACCCTGATCCGTGATCGTTACTTCGATCGGCGATGTAGCGGTGGAATAGGGTGGGGGAACTGCCTCGATCGCATCCGGATAATCCGCCTGCGTCGCATCCGGGGGTAACAGCTTCCCGTCCCTATCCATCATGCGACTCACCCGGACCGTGTACGTTCCAGGGGGAATTCCAGCAGCATCGTCTCGAGAACTAGTCACCGTGAATTTGCCATTGGAATCGGTGGTCCCGATGGCACCCTCGCCGACGGTACTTCCCTTGGGGAAAAACTGGACCGTTGCATCGGCAAGCGGGGACTGCTGCGCAGTGACGACACCCTCGATCGTGACCCGTCTTAAGCCATCCCCGCAGCCAGCAATCGTTGCGCCTAAAAAGCAAACGATCCAACCATAAGTTAGGTTTTTGAACATCTTTCCGTACTCATGCCTTTCTACAGATCTTGATTATTGACAACTTGGCCGTCAGCGGATCTGGACATGAATGTGAGCGTTGGGATGTCTGTGTTTTGCGATACGAAACGGACCGAGCCGTCTCCTTGAACTGCTTGTACACCGCCTGTGTGCATACTGGCCGCGTTATACCAGGTTGCGCGCCGGCCAAACGTCTTATTGAGCGGGCTTGTATTGTTGTTGTAATTCCAAATGTTAAGGCCGGCTGGAGGAAACGTCACATTGTACGTGCCGACGGGATCGATTCCCAAGCAGAGAAATCCAGCGAATGACCATCCCGAGGTTCGTCCATTGAACGACTCGAGAGTCTGTTCCATCATCGCAATGGTATTACTGAGGCCATCGGAGATAGCTGAAAATTTTGCAAAGCTATTCTCACCAAACACGTATCTGTTTTCGAGAGCCAGAGCTCGGTAGTGGTTGAAGAATGGATAGGACGACGCGGGGTTCAGAAAGTCGTACGATGTTTTCGCGTATTCAAGCGATGTGTTGACTCCGAGATCTGGACTATACGTAGCACTAAAGGTTCCCGTTCTCGTTCCGCTATCCGAAGGGCACAAAAACCCTGGAATGATGTTTCGGGAAAGGAGTGCATTTCCACTGGTTGTCGCATTGAGTCCGACAGGGACTGGTCGACCAATGGTTCGAACATAGTCACCAAACGCTCCGCGCATCTCGAACTGATTGAAAAGTGCGTTCTGCTCCAGGAATGGAAGTAAGGCGACCAATCCGTGACCGTTCTTGGTGATAGGGTCAGGTGCAAACGTAGCAGGCGTGCTCCCATTGAGCCAGCCCAAGCTCATGCGCGCCGCAGGGAGTCTTTGAAAACTGCTCTCGTAGTTATGTAGGGCCAATCCCAATTGCTTTAAGTTATTTGAGCATTGCATCCGCCTGGCGGCTTCACGAGCTGCTTGGACGGCTGGCAACAACAAGCCAACAAGAATGCCTATGATCGCTATGACCACCAAAAGTTCGACCAAAGTAAACGCATGCCTGCTTTTGAGTGAACGAAACCCCATCGAAGATCCTCCAAAAGATAATGAAGCCAAAGAACGTGTGCGACAAGAGAGGAACCGCATAGAAGTCATCAATATAGGATTTGTGAAGTCAACTTTCAACAGAATTTCAAAATTCAATCAAAGAACGTTTGGATCTTCAGCTTGATTTGCTTCATCGTAGAATACAGATTTCGGTTGTCGATTGAGACCTAAAACGAGAATCCGCATGCCGAAACGGATGCTAGGTAGGTGCACTCCCTTGGTTTGAAGTTGGCTGCATTCCATGGAGGAGCAAGATTCGCGGCCGGCTGAAATGATGCGTCAACCAGATACCATAGGGCCTGTGTCATGCACCCCAAAAAACCGACCTGATCATTCAGGCTCGTTGTCAAAGTTTCGCTTGATAATTAGACTGTCTGCGATTCGCTTATGCACTTTTCACCCGCGTCACTCCTCCATCTTTAGGGTTTATTGATGTTTAAGGGCAAGCTATTTCTCTCATCGGCATTCGTTTTGTCATGGGCTTTTTCTGGGGCAACTTGTTTGGCTCAGCAGCCGGCCAATCCTGAGTTGGAAGCACGCATTTACTTGGGGGGGGATATCCTCACCATGCGAGGGACGACGCCGGAGTATGTTGAGAGTTTGGTGGTGAAGGATGGGAAGATTCTGTTCGCTGGAACGCTTGCCGAGTCGGCAAGACTCGCTGGTACCAACAGCAAACGTATCGACCTGAAAGGTAAGACGCTTTTGCCAGGGTTCATCGATACGCACGGGCACTTCGTCTATTTCGGAAAGAACCTGGTCGATGCGAATTTGTTCGACTGTGCCGACATCGCGGAACTTGTTTCGAGGATGAAGAAACAGGCGGAACGCACCCCCGAGGGTGCATGGATCGTCGGATTTGGGTATCAAGCAAGAACGCTGAAGGAAGGCCGCGCACCGACGAGCGAAGAACTCGATCAAATATCGGCCAATCGCCCGGTGATGATCGTCGATTCGTCGGGGCATTTGGGGGCTGCGAATGGCCAGGCATTCCAAGCGGCTGGGATCACCGCGAATACCCCGGACCCGACCGGTGGATCATTCGCGCGTAAAACCGATGGGAAATCGCTGTTGGGCCCGATGGAGGAAACAGCTCTGAATGCGGTTCGGAGCAATCGGCCCGCGCTCACTGGAGAATTGGCAGCGCGCGCAATCACCGGAGCCGCGGAGGTTTGGGCAAGCTATGGTCAGACCACCGCGATGGAGGCCGGATTGGGGCTCGGTAACGATGATATCGGAATAGTCCTCAATGCGATCGATAAAAAACTCTTGCCCATCGACCTCTACATCGCCGCGAAAGACTCGTCATTGGATGATACGCTCGCAGCAGCCTACTCCGTCGTATCACAATACAACCCTAACTCAGAGGGTATCGTCGAGAAGCTGAGGGCAGCTCGCCCGGATCTTGATCGGCGTTATGTAAATCGAGTTCGAATGGGAGGTGTCAAGTTCTGGTTGGATGGGAGTCTCGATACCGCTTGGTTCACCCAGCCCTACACTCAGAATCCGCCAGGCAAGACCGGTGCGTTCTCCGGGTACCGTCAGATACCTGATGAAGTTCTTGATGCCGTGTTTGACAAGTATTGGACAAGCGACTTACAGATCCATATGCACATGAATGGGGATGCGGCCGCAGATCAAGCTCTTTCAGCGATCGCCAAGGCGGTGAAGAAATATGGCATGCGGGACCATCGACCGGTCTTTGTCCACGCCGCGTTGGTGCGAGTGGACCAGATCGAAAAAATCAAAACCTACGGCGCAATCCCGAGTTTCCTCACGGCGGGAATCCCGACGGCTGGAGATGCCGTGGTTAGGCTCTGGGGGCAGGAACGAGCTGCCATTACACTGGCCTCTCGAACTTTCTTAAGAAATGGTCTGCCGCTCACCTTTTCACACGACGCGCCTGTATCGCCAGTCCCCTCCATTTTGGCTTTGGTCGATGCTGGTGTGAATCGGATTTCGGCAAGTGGCCAAGTGGTTGGACCGGAAGAAACCATTCCTCCCTACCACGCGCTCCGAGCCGTTACAGCCATGGCCGCGTACCAGTTGAAAGAGGAAGCCTCCAAAGGAACGTTGGAAGCGGGCAAGCTTGCCGACTTGGTGATCCTCGAGAAGAATCCGCTCAAGGTGGAATCGACAACGATCAAAGACATCGTCGTTCTGGAAACCATCAAGGAAGGCAAAACGGTCTTTACTAGGGCTGCGAACAATTGATAGCGAGATCGAACTGATAGCTCGATCGAACGTTACGCTCCTGTACGACGGACTTCCAGTCCGTCGTACAAAATGGACACCCCAGGGACACACACACTTTCAATAGGTGAGGTGGCGTCGGAAGTCCGTCGACTGACAACAGTCACGGACTGGAAGTCCGTTGTACAATTGTCGACTGGCAACCCCTATCCGACCGGAACGTTGCGCTGCAATTGCCGATGGATGCCTGCCTGACACGAAGATGTCATTAAATGGACACCCCAGGGACACACACACTTTCAATAGGTGAGGTGGACACAGCCGATAAAAGCCAAATTCGTCGGCAGATTCCATGTGCCGACTACCTAGAATCCGAGCAAATCTTGAAGAGCGGACGGCACGACGGAGCTTGCCTGCTACTTTTGTCGGCTGTGTCGAGGTGGCGTTGGGAGTCCGTCGACTGATAACAGCCACGGACTGGAAGTCCGTTGTACCATTGTCGACTGGCAACCCCTATCCGTCCGGAACGTTGCGCTGCAATTGCCGATGGATGCCTGCCTGACACGAAGATGTCATTAAATGGACACCCCAGGGACACACACACTGTCAATAGGTGAGGTGGCGTTGGGAGTCCGTCGACTGATAACAGCCACGGACTGGAAGTCCGTTGTACAATTGTCGACTGGCAACCTCTATCCGACCGGAACGTTGCGCTGCAATTGCCGAGGGATGCCTGCCTGACACGAAGATGTCATTAGGAAGGTAGGCTCTGCTATGTACGCCCAAACGTCTTCTCTCCGTTTTTTCCCCGAACCAATTCGATGGCAGCGTGTCCTTGTGACCGATGTTGTACACTTTTTTTGAATCCTTCTGAAAATCGATGATATTTTACGATTACTATTCTGACGTACCAAAGGTGGTGCTTCAGCAATTCGTCACCGAACAGCAGCTTGGCAGATTGGTTACGGTAAGCGACAGCGGACAGCCTCATATCGGGTTGTACCCCTTTCTTTTCTTAGGTGCGACGATTGAAATGCACCTGCACCGCAAGGACGAGCAACTGGCGGATTTGTGGACCAATTCGAAGAGCGTTTTCGAAGTCGATGAAATTCTAGGAACCATCCCGTCCCACTGGATCCACCCCACCAACGCCGCTTTTGCCACCGCCTATTATCGAAGCGCGATCTTTGAATGCGATGCGTCGGTTTCCGAGGATCCGAAAATCATCGCGGAACATCAACAGCGATTGATGATGCATTATCAGCCGGAAGGGGGCTACGAAACCGTAAACTCCCAGCACGCGATGTACCATGGCTCCCTCAATACGATCGCAGCGATTACCTTGACAATCCGCGAATGCAAAGTGAAGTGGAAACTCGCACAGAATCGCGACCGTCAGACGCGCGCGATGATCATCCAAAATCTACGTGAACGAGGCCAACCCACCGACGCTGAGGCCGCGGACGCTATGCAATGGACCCTGGATCACGAAGCGTCTAAGTAGGCAACGTCTCCGTCGAGGACACACTTGCAATGTAGGATTTTCAGAGTGAGCTGGCGAAAAGGACAACCCCATGGATATTCGCGGCATTCCCTTCGGCATAAATGGTGCAAAGCTGTTCATCGTGGACTAACAAATCGTCGATGTCGTTTTCTAAAGAAAGTGCGGTTAGATGCGCTCTGACCTGAAACAAGACCGGGAGTTGTATTCGATTTCATGCGACAGGGATAAACTGGACTTAGGTGTCGTTCATGGTTTTCTTTCGACATCCTATTGGTCTCCCGGTCTTCCCATCGAGGTCTTGCGACGTGCGATTGCAGGGTCTCTGTGCTTCGGTCTCTACCACGGCAACGCGCAAGTCGGCTTTGCCCGCGTGGTCACCGACAAGGCGACTTTTGCGTACTTGTGCGATGTATTTGTTCTGGAGGAGCACCGCGGCAAGAAACTGGGGCGATGGTTGATGGAGTCCGTAGCCAGCCATCCAGATCTTCAGGGTTTGCGGCGTTTCGTCCTGGTTACTCGGGACGCGCACGGACTGTACGATCAGTTCGGATTTCGTCCACTGTCTCGCCCAGAAGGATACATGGAATTGCATCGGCCCGATATTTACTCGGGCCGCCATGGTACCTAGGTTTTCGTGGTGGCTTATTTCGTGGTGGCTTATTTCGTTAACGAAAAAACCACTTTTTCGATTTTCCCATTGAATGGAAAATCACCCTTGCCGCTATAGTCAGGACATACCGGCGTAATCGAATCCCGTCCGATCTCAAATGGTTCCAAACCATGTCGGAAAGCCGATCGCTTGATTTTTCCTTGCCCAACCAACTTCTGATTCACCATCAGTTCGAGAGTACCCGACCCGGCCCGCGCTCCATCCGGTTGGAATCGCGTCGAGACGGTAACTTTCCCTGAAGGCAGTTTGTCGGATCCCGGAATGGTCACGTCGGCAATATCAAAGTAGGTGTAGCGGAAAAAGGGTTTTCCATCTTCCACATACAAGGACCAGCCCGCAGAAAATGCACCAACACACGCGATCACACCCTCCGGTCTCGATTCCGGCACAATGATTTCCGCAGCAATCGTATGAGCTCTCGGGAATAGTTGTGGACCGATCGGCTCAGGCAACCAGACTTGATTGCCGAAATACGTCCAGCTCGTTTTTGGCTCACCCGCGATTCTCAATTTGGGGTCCATTCGCTCGGAGAATCGAGGGTCGAGTGGCATCACATCATACTTTTTAGCTTCCTCCAGGAATTTGGATTTCAGCTCGTTCAGCTTTTGGGGGTTGTTCGACGCGAGGTCATTGGCTTGGCTAAAATCCTCCGCCACGTTGTATAGTTCCCAAGGTGCGTTGACGAAACCATCGCCGCGTCCCGCGGTTTCCCAGGGAAAGCTATACCGACTGCAGGCAACCCATCCATCATGATAGATAGCTCGATTGGTGGCTAATTCAAAGTACTGGGTCGTTCGCCGTTCTGCGGCTTTTGCGTTGTCGAATGAGTACAGCATCGAAACCCCTTCGATAGGCTTCTGCAGTATACCATTGACCTCCTTCGGTTCGGGGATCTTGCACGCTTCCAATATCGTGGGAACCACGTCGATCACATGGTGGAACTGCGTACGAATCTCACCTTTCGACCGGATCCCCTTCGGCCAGTGGACGACCATCGGATTGCGAGTTCCGCCAAAGTGGCTCGCGACTTGTTTGGTCCATTGAAACGGAGCGTTCATCGCCCATGCCCAACCGACTGGAACGTGAGGCTCACTCGTGGGACCACCGATTTCATCGATTCGCTTCATGGAACTCTCCAGCCCCAGCTGCACTCCCAACAAGCTAGCGATCTCGCTAAACGTACCTTCAAGGCCACCCTCAGCGCTCGCACCGTTGTCCCCTACGACGTACATCACTAACGTGTTTTCCAATTCACCCGATTCTCTCAAGCTGTCGAGCAAACGCCCTACTTCATGATCGGTATACGCCATATACGCTGCATAATTTTCCATCAAACGCGTGTAGACTTTCTTCGCTTCTGGAGCTTGGGACTCCCACGCCGGAATCTCTTTGGGCCGCGCCGTCAATTTGGTTCCCTTGGGAACGATCCCCATCGCTAACTGCGCTGCATGTGTCATCTCACGCTGTTTGTCCCAGCCGTGATCAAACATTCCTTTAAATCTCTCTCTCCACTCCCCTGGGGCATGGTGCGGCGCATGCACTCCAGACGTACTAAAGTAGTTGAACCATGGTTTATCGGGATCTGCGGCGCGAACATTTCGAGTCCAAGCGATCGCTTCATCCGTCATGTCAGCCGTAAAGTGGTAACCTTGCTCCGGCGTCTTGGGTTGAGGAACCCAGGTGGTATTCCGATAAATCGTCGGGTAGTACTGATGCGTTTCCCCTTGATTGAAACCATAGAAGTAATCAAACCCAAGACCAGTGGGCCAACGATCAAACGGCCCCGCAGGACTGATATCGGGCTCCGGCGTGTTATGCCATTTGCCAAACATGCCTGTCGCATAGCCATTGTCCCTCAGCACCTGAGAGATGAGCGAGGTGCTCTTTGGGATAATGCCTGTATAGCCTGGGTAACCCGTCCCCATCTCGATGATTACCCCAGTGCTAATCGAGTGATGGTTTCGCCCCGCCAACAGCGCCCCTCGCGTGGGACTGCATAACGCTGTTGTATGGAAACGATTGTATCGCAATCCATTCTTGGCCAATTGGTCCATGTAAGGTGTTGGCACGGGCCCACCATAGGTCGAGCACATGCCGAACCCCACGTCATCTAGCAAGATCAATAAAACGTTAGGGCTTCCCTGCGAGGCTCGAATCGACCTGGGATAGTCTGGCCGCGAATCTTTGTAGGTCTCCCCGATTTTTCCCTTAAACGCCGGATCTGCCTGCGGCAACTGCAATTGCCCTAAGACAGCTGGCGCGAATGAAAAACCAAAGAGCATCGCAAAGACAACTCGCAAAATCGACATAGAAATTTCCCTCGAAAGGTGATAACGAATCCCGATTTCCATTCAAGCCAACGAACTAAGACCTACCGAAAAACGGCCTTACTTCAATTCGATGCTTACCTGGCTCAGTTGGCCGGAGAAAGCGTTTTTGCGTCCCTCACCGTAGGTTTCATCCACAGGCGTTCCCGTATCGACACCGGTATCTGCCGTGTCGTCGAGCGAAAAAACATTGGCGTGCGTCTTGCCAATTTTCCCCTCACCTACTTTCTTGCCATCGATGAAAAGCGTGGCGGTTCCGCCCGCACCTCGCCCCTGATTCGCATCGTAATTAAAATCCATTTTGAGGGTGTGCTTCCCGTCGGACATCACTTGATTACCCGCAACCTTGAAGACCTCCAAGCCTAGGAAGTTGTAGGAGTACATCGGCCGACCATGATCCACCCAGAAAGCCCATCCGCCAAATCGACCGCCTTGAGCTACAAGCACGCCATGGTTTTTATCCCCTTTGACCTCAACATCCGCGACCATGTTTACCGAAGCGTTCTTCACGTTGATGAATGCATTTTCAGCCAAGAAAACCATGCCAGGATAAACGGTTAGTTTCTTCCGTCCATCCATCAAATCGGGGCGTCCTGCGACCTTCGGGTCGAACCGTTCGATGGTTCGATCGTCGATCGGTAAGACATGGTGATCGATCGCTTCCTTGGTGAACAATGCCTGCAGTTCCTTGAGCTTAACCGGATTTTCAGCGGCCAGATTCTTGCTCATGCTGAAATCCTTATCGACGTGATACAACTCCCAAACATCGTCGGGCAAAGGACGGCGGGGCTGGGCCTCCCACGGAGCTTTGTGAATCGTGCCGGCGAACCAACCGTCATGGTACACCGCACGGTTGCCCGCCATTTCGAAGTACTGGGTTTTGCGACGATCTTCCGCCTTGGGCGCATCGAAGCTGTAAGCCATGCTGACCCCTTCGATCGGCAATTGCTTGACGCCATTAACCTCCTTAGGAGCCGGGATCTTGGCCGCTTCAAAAACGGTCGGCGCCAAGTCGACCACGTGATGGAATTGATCGCGAACCTGCCCCTTGGACTTAATCCCTGCAGGCCAATGATAAACCACGCCATTTCTGGTCCCACCAAAGTTGCTGGCAACTTGCTTGGTCCAGGTAAACGGAGTGTTTCCAGCCACAGCCCAACCGGCCGCAAAATGGTTAAAGCATTCGGGTCCACCCCACTGATCGATCTTACCGAGCATGAACTCGGTCGTCTCAGCAACTCCGTTGAAGTAAGTCCCTTCGTTGAACATACCCAACATGCCACCTTCGGCGCTCGAACCGTTGTCACCGACGACATAGATGATCAGCGTGTTATCGAGCTCGCCGATGTCGGCGATGCTCTGCACCAACCGCCCCACTTCGTGATCGGTGTGCGAGGCAAATCCAGCGAAGACTTCCATTTGGCGAGCGAAAAGCCGCTTCTCGTCTGCACTCAAATTGTCCCAATCCTTGATCGCTTCCGGCTTGGGAGCCAACTTGGTCCCCTTGGGAACCACCCCTAATTCAATCTGCCGTGCAAGCGTCTGCTCGCGCAGCTTGTCCCAGCCCATATCGAACTTGCCCTTGTACTTGTCGATCCACTCTTTGGGTGCATGGTGTGGCGCATGCGTGCCACCCGTTGCAAAGTACATGAAAAACGGCTTCTCGGGAGTCAGCGATTGCTGCGATCGCATCCACGCGATGGCGTGTTCCGTCATGTCGGTCGTAAAGTGATAGTCCTCCTCACCCTCGGGCTTGCGCATCGGGGTTGTGCCATGAACAATCATCGGATCCCACTGATTGGTCTCACCGCCGATGAAGCCGTAAAACTCATCAAACCCCGACCTGGTTGGCCAGCGGTCAAACGGACCGCTCACACTCACTTCCCAAGGTGGTGTTTCGTGGTACTTGCCCCACGCAGAGGTTGAGTATCCGTTCATGCGCAGCACCTCCGCCATGGGCGTAATGCTCTGGGGGCGAATACCCGTGTTTCCAGGATACGCAGTCGCCACCTCCATGATCGCGCCCGCATTATTGCTGTGGTGATTGTACCCTGTCAACAACGCCGTTCGCGTCGGACTGCACAGGGCTGTGGTATGAAAGCGGTTGTACTTGAGCCCATTGTTTCCCAGCCGTTCCAAGGTCGGCATAACGCACGGACCACCGAACGCACTCGAGTGGCCAAAACCTATATCGTCAATCAATACGACCACAACGTTCGGTGCCCCCTCAGGAGCCTTTACATCCCACCGCGCTGGCGGCTTTGCATTCCTCGCGTCGAGTTCCTTGTAAAACGGACGATCAGGTTCGTGAATCGGCAACACGCTGCGGTCCACAGTTTTGACGTTGCCCGCCGGCGTCTGACCGAATGACAGTGGGCTGAATACCGCCCCCATGGCAAGACCCGCATACGCACAAGCCACTACACGCAAACAAACTAACCGCATCACCAACTCCCGTTTGGACTCAATGGAATGAAACTCAACAGTATTAAATCGGCATATCATCCAAACAACGCCGCTGAATCATGCAACGGCGAAAGGATTTCGTCGACCGCAGTCCCACCCGAAGTCTCACGCCCACGAGAGACCCGACCAAGCCCCAAGCTAAATCATCGGATGTCTATTCTACAGAGGCAGCAGCAGCAAGTAATGCGCCCTATAAGGGATTCTCGCCAAAAAATTCATGCCGACGACGAACTGGCTAAGGGAATTGCTTCAGAATCCTAGCAATCTACGCTGTCTCCGTCATCTTAGCCGATGTCGCCACCATCGAACGACATCACGTTGTCATTTAGGATTTCTGCTCGCTCCTCGTGAAGCGCCGTGATTGGAGAAATCTAATGATCTACCGAACGTCCTACAGTCGCACGAGTGCTCTGTTTCGGCGATAACGATTGGCGAGCGCAAATGCCCCAACTACGGACAACACTGTAAGCAAGCTACCAGGTTCGGGAACTGCCGTTACGCGGCCAAATGTCCCTAACAAAGTTGGGTCAGTAACATCTCGGCTCGCTACGATACCTGCAAAACCGGAAGAGTACGTCGTATCCGCTGCCTGTATAGATGTCAGCAAACTACCAGAGGAATTAAAGACCTGTCCGACTAGATTTCCATTGGAAACCGTCAACTGCAAGTCATAACTCGTCGTGTTGCTAAATCCTGTGATCGAACCGCTGCTTAGTCCCTGCGTGGCACCGCCTGCATTGATACGAGTCAGATCTATATTACCTGCTTGGTAGTCGATAGTGAAGGCGTAGCCTGTCAGTGTCCCGGGATTCAAGTGAGCCAGCACTCCGATGTCTCGTGTCAAGAGAGCCGAACCATTGGGATTCAATGAAGTACGCACTGAAACCTGGGGAGAAAAAGACTCCGTTGCAACAAACCCAAAAATGGCAGCGGGTCCGTCTCCAACTCCTACAGAACTACTCAATTGCAAGTAACCGTTATTACTTGCTGAATACGAAGGGGTGAAGTTGTTGTTCGGTAAACCTCCAAACGTCCAAACTTGCTGTGGAGTTCCACCGGTGAATTCATCAATCCAATCCGCGTTTGCAGCCACGCTGCAAAAACCCAACGTTAGTAAAGCGATCACATACTTCATGTTCACATACCTCTGGAGAGACTTAACAATTTTGGTACATACCCAAGCAATGTTCACGCGAGTATAGTCAACAGAGATCGCTTTATGTCAACTTTCTCGGTTTTTCCAAGCAAATTTGAGTTTCCTAAAAAAAATGTTAAGATTCATGAAATTCTGCTTGACCGGAATTGGCATGGGAGGTTCGCAATGATCTACGGCAAATAGGCCCGACTGGCGAACGGCACATGGAATGTGCCTGCAACAAAGTTGGCAGCAGCTCGATACTGCGGCGCAGCGACCACATACTCGCTCTTGTGACCAAAGATTTCGAACGCTTCGTCCAGAATCGGTGAAGATCAGGAAAGATCGGGCAGCTACGAACGCCACGGGCTTCGTTGTACTCGACATTCGGCTGTGGGATGCTCTTCCATTTCATTTCCCAGTCGATGTCTTCCCAACGCAGCGATTACTATTCCGAGCGTGTACGAAGACCGCCGTAGCGACTTTCGGCGGGAACTGGTTACGGCAAATCTCTATTGAGCAACGCTTGATCCCTATCTCAAAGTCGGGGATACTAGATTAGTATTTATTGAGCTAGATGGTTATCCGTAGGTATCGCAGAAACGACGAGGATAATTACCGAGACCGAAGAAAAGTTAGAGAGATAAAAGTTAGAGAAATATTGTGCTGACGCTTGAATCCGAGCTTCGCGAACTTGTGCAACGTTTCAATGAAGCGAAGATAGAGTACGCATTGTGCGGAGGAATGGCTGTCGCTCTCCATGGCTATCCTCGATTTACAAAAGACATCGATTTTTTGATACCGCCCGAATCGCTCGACCGAGCAAGAGAAGTTGCTGCGGCAACCGGTTTTCTTGACGAGTCAGGCCAGATTCCGTTCCCCGACTCTGATGTTTATCGTATTCTCAAGCTAGAGGGTACTGAATACCGAATCCTCGACTTGTTGGTACCAAAAAGATTGGACACGATTGCTTGGACCCAACGACAATGGTATGACTGGAACGGTCTTCCCATTTGCTCGGTATCGAGAGACGGTTTGATCGAAATGAAACTTGCCGCTGGACGAGACATCGATCGAATCGATATCAAACAACTTGGTTTTACAGAAGATGAGTAGCGGATTGAATCACAAGCGGTTTTCAAATTCCAACGCAGTGGACATGACCAGCTCTGCGATTTCAAGTCGCCTACGAGAGGTGAGCGAACTTCATCAACTCGGGTTATCGCTAGCGAAAGCAAAGCCGATGGCAAATGCACCTCAGTTGCCTCAAAAGAAAAACACTGCCACGTCGAAATCGTTTAACGATACACCTCTACAACGCCATCGAACTGACGACTGAGGGGATATGCGCGAGGGCATCGAAATAGAACCAGGAAAGATGCTGCGTGTGTCGCCTGCGCTTGAGGCATCGGCGTTGGCAGACGCCTGGCTCGAAGTATTTGCCAAGAATAGGCAGGGGGCAAATACCAAGGCGTACCTCTGGCATACCTTCAGCGCTAATCGCTACCCCTCCGCTGCGGGGAAAGAGGCGTTGGCGCAGTACGAGCTTCAACTTACGAGCGAGTACATCGTGCTTTCAAACGATAGGGATGTGGCTTTTGTCACCGACCAACGTCCTACGAATTGCTACTTGTCCGACTGGTATGTGTTTCCCGAGAACTTTGCGTGGACCATGGCCTTCACCCATGAAGACGGTTGGTTAGGCCCGTACTTCGCTCGCCATGAGAGGTTTTCTGAACTCAACCGTGAGAACGAAATGAAGATCCGTAAAGCTCGCGAGGCTGAGGCGGCGAGGCTAAAAGGTTGGCGGTGAGATCAACCCCGATGGTCCTTTCAGCTTGTCGAGGACGCGTTCGTTCCTGCACAGAACAAGCGTTGGGTTGTTGTCTCGCCTCCACGTGCGAGTGAAAGCCGCCTGCTTCTTGCATGTGCAAGCACGGAAGAACAGAAAGATACCCGTTACAATCGGTATGGAGGGATAGCACATGACACCAGAGCAAGTACTCAATGAGATTTCATCGCTTACGCCGAGCGAGCAACTGAAGATCGCGCAAGTGATTTGGGATAAGCTTCCGAATGATCTTGGAACCGACCTTTCTGCAGCACAACAAGCGGAGCTTGATCGGCGTTGGGCTGAGCACAAGAAAGATCCTTCTTCTGCCTTAACAGTGGAAGAATTCAAGGAACGCATGCGGACTTCGCGAGGGAAATGATCGCAAAACGTACCGAAGATACTCAACGGGATCTTCTGCGAGGCATCGAATGGTTTGAGAAGATAGTCAGGTTCATTTATTCCCATGCTTACCAGTAAACTAGCTGACGAAATCGCTCGCCAATTACATGGCGATATCTTGTCCTACGACTGGCTATTAAAGATCACAGAAGAACAACTCGTTGGAAAGTCTTTTAGCGAACGAACTACTACCTTAGCTGAATCCTTGGAAATCTTGATGAAGGAAAAGGGAGTAACTATCGGGCCATCAAAACTAGTCGAAGGCAAAGTATGTATTCAGAATTGGGACGACTCCATTGAAACAACTATCCAACGAGTTCGTGAATACATTCATAAGTATGGTGATCCCGGCCGAAACCATGAAGTCGCCTTTGGCTTTTGGGTCGGCCTTCCTGCATCTTAATCATTCTCAATTCTCCATTTTCAATTCTGTAGTCGCGTCATTTCGGTGCGTAGATTCGAGTTTTTCCAGCCCATCGCCGTATTGGCGGCAGCTCGATACTGTGGCGCGGCGACCACGTATTCGCTTTTGTCGCCTAAGATCTCGTGCGTGTTAAGCAGCGATTGGAGCGACCTGTTTGTGCAACCAGTAACTAGTTTGGAAGATCGAGAGAAACCCGGAAACCGATAGGGAGAAACTCGAAACCGTCAAATGTTGGCGCAGTGGCGGTACGATTGGCCGAACGAAGATAGCCAGGGCTATAGTTCACACTGCCTCCACGGTAGACGCGGTCCGTTCCCGAGCGAGGTCCTTGGGGATCAGTTACATTCTTACGGGAATAAACTTCATACCAATCAGCGACCCATTCCCACGCGTTACCGTGCATATCATAGAGCCCCCAATCGTTTGGTCGTTTGAGGCCGACAGGATGAGTTTGTTCGTCTCCGTTTTTGTCGAACCAAGCGTATTGGCGAAGCAATTGAGTATCATC
>CAIOHR010000061.1 GCA_903858115.1 uncultured Pirellula sp.
CTGGCTAGGTGGATACTTTGAAACCCATTGGTCGGTCAATCCGATTTGGAACGCCGAGTTTAAAGAGCTACCTGTACATCCTATCACTCGCGGCGTTAAACCATTCAGCATGTTCGATGAGTGGTACTTTCACATGCGATTTCGAGATAACATGGTTGGGGTAACTCCTGTATTGTCAGCCGTTCCACCGAAGAGCACGATGGAACGCCCAGATGGTCCACACAGTGGCAATCCCGCTGTTCGTGAAGAAGTCGCGCGTGGCGACAAGCAACACGTCGGCTGGGCTACGGAACGAAAAGATGGCGGACGTTCGTTCGGATTCACTGGTGGGCACTTTCATTGGAATTGGGGACGGGTTGATCAGACCCGTTTGGTCGCCAATGCCATTCTCTGGGCCGCCAAAGTTGATGTGCCAGAATCGGGGATCAAGATTGATTCGTTGACGATGGATATGTTGCTTGCGAACCAAGATGAGCCAACACCGTCGAACTTTGATCCAGAGAAAACCGCCAAAGAATTCGGCGTAACACTCGGCCAAGCTGGTAAGAACGACGGAAATGGAGCGACCAAAGACAAGGGAGCGGCCAAGTCAAAGGCCAAGCTATTGTTCTCCAGTCCAGTGCTCACATCCCAAACACCAGGCCATGAGATTTCTACAGAAGTCGACATAAAGGGAGTTAAGGATCTGTACTTGATCGTTACCCCAGGACTCGACGGTTTCGGATGCGATTGGGCGAATTGGGTTGAGCCTATTATCGTGGGACCGAAAGGGGAGAAATCGCTTCTGGATTTAAACTGGAAACGAGCCACTGCTGACTGGGGGGCTGTCAACAAGAATGGTAATGCCGATGGTGGCCCCATGTCGGTCCAGGGAAAAAGGGTTTCTGGTCTAGGCACCCATGCCACCAGCGTAGTTCAATATGATCTCCCCGAAGGCTACGAAAAGTTCAAAGTCAAGTGTGCGTTGGATGATGGCGGCGTGAACCAAAATGGAGGAGCCGCGACTTCGGTGCGATTCTTTGTTGCAACCGGTGGTGTTCCAGACGGCCTGAATGATTGGGGCAAAGACCCATCCGGTAGCGTTGAGGCACGAAGCCCAGAGAACGCTGTTGCCGGCCTCGATGTTGCGGATGGCGTACAAGCGACACTGTCCTCCTCTGAGCCTGTACTAAAAAGCTTGACCAATCTCGATATAGACCATCGCGGTCGAGTTTGGGTCTGCGAAGTGGTTAACTATCGCGGCCACAGGAATGATCGCCCTGAGGGAGATCGCATTCTCATTCTAGAGGATACTGACCATGACGGTGTGATGGACAAGACGACCGTGTTCTATCAAGGCCGCGACATCGACTCGGCTCTTGGATTGTGTGTTCTGGGCAACCGAGTCTTGGTCAGTGCTGCCCCTTATGTTTTAGAGTTCATCGATGAAAACGGAGATGACAAACCAGATCGCAAGACCGCGCCCGCTCGACGATGTCGGAGGGGCTGCTGACTGCATACTCCACGAAATCCACAGCCCA
>CAIOHR010000062.1 GCA_903858115.1 uncultured Pirellula sp.
CCCTTTGTGAGAGTTCCCCAGGGTCACACTAATGGGGCTCTACGGAGCCGACTGAAACGCATGGACTTCTGGTAATAGACCGGGATCATGCGCTGGGAGTCACACTAATGGGGCTCTACGGAGCCGACTGAAACGGTCAGGGTGGCGGACCTCTCGACCCCCACGAACGGGTTACACCAACGCGGCTCTACTTAGCCGAGGGGAACTAAGTTTTAAATCAACCAAAAAACACTCTGCAATTCGTTGAAAACAAAACCTCTCAACGCTAACATATTTGTTGACTTTTCATAACATTCTGCCCTACATGAATCCAATCGTACTTAAGATTCTTTCATGAACACTAAATCCCCAGATCCAAACACTCAAGTCATAAACACCCTCGAACATCGCATCGTCCTTGACTCGCCCCACCGAGCAACAACCAAAGCACAGTTTCCCATTCGCTTTGCACTTGCCTTCTTCGCTTTGGCAATTACCACTCACGCTTTTGCATCGGTCTTTTGGCGCTGGCTGGAAAGCCAAGTTCACTCGTCATTACTTATCCACCTGCTTTTTAGCTTGCTGGCTCTTGTAGCTTGCGTGGTCACCGCTGGATTGCTTTGGAATATGAGACTCGAAACCCATCACCGACATAAAACACACCTCGGTTTTATCATGTTGATATCGACGCTTGGCGCTATTGGCGTTGTAGGGACCTGTCACGATGTCGAACAGTTAGTAACGCAAGTAATTTCAGAGCATGGTAAACCAGACTCAGAGGCCCACGAGATACACCATTTATCTATTATCGACTTGCTTATCTGGCTAACTTGTACCCTCGGTTGCTCCTTTTGGTTAGCTTTGGAAGAACGAAGGCTTCCCAGAAGATCCCTGTCACAACGATTAGCTTCATCAAGTGAGTATAGTATCGAACACCTTATTCTGCCGCTGAGCGTACCGACCAGCGGTTTGGTTCCCAGAGTCAAAGGCGGAGTGATAGAATTCCCAGTTGGATCAGGGAATTCAATCTCATTGGATGGCAAACCTGGAGATTTAAATACAGACATTAGCAAGCTAAATGTAGCTCGCCATAACTGGCAGCAAATTCTTCGAGCAATTGAACCCCATCAAAAATCGTTGAAATCCATTTGGATTTTCGGATCCAACGGAAGCTTCGATAATGGAAACAAACCAACCGAAGAACTGAAAAACATCGACATTTTGCAGAAAGGGGGATCGGCGGTTTTCGTCGCAGATGCGGTTGACTTTCTGAAAATGTATCTGCCAAACGTCCAATTTCATCGGGTAATCATTGATTCGATAAGAGGACGGGAATTGAGTTTTAATAATTACAATGATCTGGAATCCACCATCGAGAGAATACTAGAATCGATTCACGATCGATTCCATGACGCCTCCGACAGAAGCATTTGCATCGATGCTACAGGCGGACTGAAATTAACAAGTGTTGTTGCTGCCGCAGTGACTTACCGTCGTCAAACCAGTTTTCAGTACGTTGATACCGTGCAAGATGCCAATGGCAATCCCGTCCATCAGTACGATATCGTTTTCGAAACTCGGCCTGAATTGTGAAATTCGTCATTGCCTACGATATCTCTAACGATAAGCGAAGAGAACGGGTCGCAAGAGTATTGCTGCACTTCGGTGAACGAATTCAAAAGTCCGTGTTTGTTGCAGTCCTCGATCAAGAGCAGCAATCAGAACTTAAACGCGAACTTGGCGTGGTCCTCAGACATGGCGACCGAGTCGAATGGTTTCCCATAGATCTGCGAAATCCGGACACCCAGCTCTCCTGGCTATCGGATCCGGTTTGCCAACAAGCAGTCCAAACTATTGAATAATTATTATGCCCGATCTGTTCGATCTGCCGCTAGACATTTTTCGTCTTCGCGTTCTGCTCCGCCCAAAACAAACTTCAAGCATCGCTCCCCATCAAGCCGCAATGTTCTATGCGATGCTCTGCGATGCAAACGAAAGAATCCCAAACGGAATGCGCGCCATGCCCGATGGTGTGTTGCTCGATGCGCCGGAACAAGCCGTCGTTTCTGCTTCCCCGGATTGGCCCATCGCCATGGGACTGACTGTCTTTGCACCTCGAAATACGTCTCCAGACAATAAACTCAATAGCATTATCGACGGCCTGCGTTCCATAGGTCGCGATCCACCCCGTTCCCAGTCGCTCGGAAAATTCACACTTGATCGTATCGAAGATTTAATCGCCCAAAAAACGGCTCAAACAGCGGCCCAAGCACTATGCTTAAACCGCAACCATCTTCAAGAGCAACTCCAAGTGATCCAAGGCAGAGAATCTCTCACGCTGCGATTTTATATGCCATTGCGTTGCTCGAGACCTAAAGCGGATCGCACCGATGGCCACGCCTTCTTCGACGATCAGTTTTTTCCGGGCAATGTTTTCCTCAAACGAATCTATCGTCGGCTCTCGGAATTGGGTTGGCACTCCATTGGGAGTAAATCGAGCCACCAATCAACCTTTGACCAGCAGAATTATCGAACTATCGCTTATTCAGAAAACAACGAGTTGGTATGGCTCGACATCGGTTATGGAACGGAGTACCGAAAAACGCTTGGAGGTACCGTCGGGACGATCTCATTGCACGGACTAAGTCCTACGGACCTGTCACTCCTGATCCTCGGGCAATATGTTCGTGTAGGTGAAAACACCCGTTTTGGTTTCGGAGCGTATGAAATTCTTGAATTGGGCGATCTCGCCCCAAGATGCCCTCGATCTGGTCCACTTCTTGATCGCTGTGTCGCAAGAGCCCGTGTTGACGAGCTCAGCGAATCGATGGATTTGGAAAGTGGCGTGCTTTCTTGTGCTCTTGAAGGCCTCAAAAATGGACGATTCAATCCGGACCCCGCTTTCCGTGTTGAAATCGCCAAACCGTCAGGTGGAGTCAGAACACTAACGATCCCGACGCGTAGGGACCGAGCCGTCGCGAGGATCGTCCTCGATGGGATCACAAAGGCTATGGATATGTTCATGGAATCCTCGTCAATGGCTTATCGCCGAGGACTAGGAAGGGATCAAGCCGCACGCGAACTGAGGAAACTTTTCCGAAATGGTTATCAATGGGCTGTCCGGGCCGACTTTGAAAACTTCTTCGATACACTCGATCATTCGTTACTTCGAAGACGATTGCAAGCCTACCTGCCCGATCCCTCCGTCTCGGACTACTTAATACTTTCGGTGACTTCTGCGCTCGGTAGTCAAACTCGTGGCATTCCAACAGGATCTCCAATCTCTCCCCTCTTAGCGAATCTTTTTCTCGATCACTTCGACGAGATGATCGAAGCCCGAGGTGGTAAATTGATCCGCTATTCTGATGATTTTATGATCCTGTGCAAAGACCAGTCGCAAGCTGAAAGGTTGTTCGAAGAAGCGGCGAAGCAAGCCGAATCTTTAAGACTCAAGCTCAATGAACAGAAATCGTCAACCGTCCATCTACCCAAGGGTTTTGAGTTTCTAGGGTTTCAATTTCGAGGCGAATCCCAGTGGGAAGTGGATTCACAGGGTGGACCGCAGCTCGTCGAGGATCTTGGATGGCATAATGCAAGACCGAAAGTCGAACAAAAATCTCGGTTGCAGTTACCGGGCGAAGGGGATTTGAGTAACGATCGGAAGGGGCAATCGCTGATCTTGGGTGTCTCAGTAAATCGGATCTCAATCCAATCGCAAAAGCTCGTTATTGAGCAAGCGTCGGACGCAAATGTACACCGGATTCCAATCGATCAACTCAGAGAAATCACTCTCATCGGAGATGCAAGCATTGATTGGGCTGCTGTCAAATCCATAGCGATCAATGCCGTGAACTTAAGGACTCTCGATAGCAACATGCGATCGGTCGTTCATATTTCAGGCGAGATACCGGTTCCAGATGCCAAAGCGGTAACTGCACAAGTGGAACTGACCAATGATGAGGAGCGACGATTGGATATCGCAAGGAGGCTAGTGGCTAGTAAAATCAACAATTATGCCGTGTTGGGGGCGGTTAGTTGGAGGCGCTCCGAAGGGAGGGTGCGTGAATTATATCAGCTTGCTGAGTCATCTCTGAAGGCAGGTAATAGCGAGAGATTATTGGGTTATGAAGGTCGGGCTGCGGCAGTTTGGTACGGTAGTTTTCGAGAGTTGCTCTCAAGTAGTTTTGAATTCGAACAGAGGGTTGCACCCGAGGCATCTGATCCGATTAACGTACTATTGAATTGGGGCCAGACGATGTTGCATCGGTGGGTAACAGAGTGCATCTCTCAGGCTGGTTTGGTTCCGACGTTGGCAGCCCTGCATCGAGAAAGGCCCGGACATTCGACGCTAGCGTCCGATCTACAAGAGCCATTTCGGCATTTGGTCGATCGAGCGGTTGTCGAAGCCACGAGTAATTTGTCCATCAGTGATTTTGTGCGCGACAATGAAGGACCTTTTCCATTGAGTATTAAGCCTCGCGCAAGAGTCAGGTTTGTTGAGATCTTGCATCGTGGGTTGGCGATTGGAGTTACCGGATATGGACAGTCTGAGCCAAGCAGTTACTTGCATCAGGTCCGGTCTTTGGTAAGGCAATATCGACGAAGTTTGCTGGATCGATCTGTTGAATGGAGAGGCTTTTGGCATCCGTCGCCGATTGCCGCTGAGACTTGGAAGGGTCCTGGAAAATCAAAATGAGCATTTTGTGCGGAAAACATTCGTAGAAAAATCGTAAAATTCGGATGTGGAATTTGCGACCGGTCTGGCGGAATTTGCTACCATTACTTAGTGATCCGCTGGCCAGTATCCCCGAGCCAGATGGCTCAGCAGTGGGAACGCGGCGGACAAGGTTCATTGACAATTTGGTTTA
>CAIOHR010000063.1 GCA_903858115.1 uncultured Pirellula sp.
ATGTTGACGTTTCGCTTGTTGAGCAGCCTGAATGCAAGCGTCGTTGGGATGAGGATGCGTGGGATTTACAGGTCGGAAAAGCTTTGAAATCGTGGTTACTTGACCGGCTGGAAAGCTACTTCGATTTTGACGGGCGAATGAACCATTCGGCACAGCCTACGGCAAAACTGGACATTTCCCTAACATCTCTTGGCAAGCTAGCGGACTTTGCTCGGAATGACACACAGTTCATGGTAGTGGGAGAGGTGTACCGCGAAAATCCGGCATTTGACGTACTGCGTCTTATCGAAGATCTAGTCGATGAGGAGAGTGTTCCGTTGTTGCCGATCCTTCGATACAAGCCTGAAGGAATGCGAGTGCGACTTGAATGGGAGAAGACATGGGCTCGCCAACGTGATGTGGATCGAATGAGTGAGCAGTTGGCGAATTTGCATCGTGAATTAGCGACCGTAGAAACGGATTCCATTCGCGACGAGCTGACTAGCAAGATAATTGAGCAAACAGAGGCGCGAGACTCGCTCGTGGTCTCGATTCCGGTGCCCCCGAAATACAAGAGCAGCGATTTTGTAAGCGGTGCACAGTCATCTTTTTGGAATTTGCGAGGAAGTCTGGACGTACCAAAGGAACGCTGGGTCAGCTTTCCACAGTGTGAAGGCCCCGACGGCACGCTCGTCATCTGCTGGGCTGGCTACGATCACCTGCAACAAGCCCAAGCCATCAGTGCCTACTACGTCCGCGTGCAAACCGAGTTCGGCGGCAGCGACGATCCCCGGCTCATTCCCTTGCTCGCCAGCCTGATCGAGCTCCTCCCCTGGCTCAAGCAATGGCACAACGAACCCAACGCCAACTTCGACGGCCTCCGCATGGGCGACTACTTCGAAGGTTTTGTGAACGAAGAAGCCCGCAACCTCGGCAAAACCCTCGCCGAAATCAAAGCCTGGACTCCCCAAGTGCGTACCGCAACAAGGAATCGAAAAAAAGCGAAATGACAAGCATTCAATTGACCAAGAATGACGAACTAAGACACGAATGAAAGACCGAATTACAGTCAAATATCGAACGATGACGATTCAAGACCTACTGAATAATCAGGAGAAGGGTTGCCTAAACCTTGACCCTGGATTTCAGCGAAAAAGCGTCTGGACAGTCCGTGATCGCCGGAAACTGATCGAGTCCGTTTTGGAAGGGTATCCTGTCCCATCGATCTTTCTGTACCGACGTGAAGAAAACGGAGTGCCGATCTACGACGTTTTGGACGGCAAGCAGCGGCTTGAGACCATTTTCATGTTCGCATGTGTAAAGCCATTCCAAAAGCAATCTTTCTCGGTGAAGTACTCCTTTCCGGAAGATGACCCAAGTGAGTGGACCGGACATTGGGATTGGAAGGAGCTTCAAAGGTACGGGCGCTGCGGGCAATTCCTGACCTACGAGATTCAGGTTGCGGAGGTGAGTGGTGAAATCGGAGAAATCGTCGATCTGTTCGTTCGAATCAACTCCACTGGAAAAGCTCTCACGACCAGTGAGCGCAGGCATGCAAAGTTCTACACAAGTCCATTTCTTAAAGAGGCCGAGCGACTCGCTCGCCGTGCGCGGGAGTTCTTCACATCTCAGCAAATCCTCAGTAACGGAGATCTTGATCGCATGCGGGACGTTGAGCTTGTATGCGAGTTACTCGCTTCAATCTTAGCGGGCGGTCCGATCCACAAGAAGCAAGCAGTGGACAAAGCGGTGGGCAACACTGCGACGCATGCAGGATCGATGAAAAAGGCGATCGCCGAGTACATGGCGACTATGCAAGCGATAAAACTGATGTTTCCGGATTTACGCTCCACTCGGTTTCGCAATTCAGCCGAGTTCTATTCGCTCTTTTTGGTTGTCTGGCAACTCGTTCAACAGAAATTGCTGCTCAATGATCGTCAGCGCAACAGCGTCGCCATGAGGATGCTGCAGCGATTCTCGGATGGAGTAGACGAGGTGCGACTACAGCAGCGAGCTTCGGAGGGGGCCCGTCAAGATCAGCGACTGTATGTGGACTACTTGCTGTTAGTGCAACAATCTACCGATGCATTCAACCAGCGAAAGCGACGCGGGGAGGTCATCCATCAGGTTCTGGATGGACTTTTCGAGCGAAAAGACGACAAACGGATCTTCAGTGCTGAGCAACGCCGTATACTTTGGAACAGCGAAGACGCGAAAAGCTGCGTCATTTGTGGCATGCAACTTGACTGGACGAATTTTCAGGTGGACCATATCAAAGCATACAGTCGCGGTGGCCGTACGGAGCTTTCGAACGCCGCCCTAACTTGCGGGCCCTGCAACGCGTCCAAGGGGGCCGGAAGCAACAGAAGTAGTAGGAGAGGGTAGCAAATGGTCGAAACAAAGTGTCCAAAAGAGAGTGTGGTTAGGCCCGGCATGGTGACCCAAACCGAGATTTGGGTCACCTACGATGCACACCGCTTACTCCCAAGAGTTTTCACGCGAGAGCTTCTTCCTTGTCTCAACCAATGGGACGAAGAAACCAATGCCAACTTCGACGATCTCCGCATAGCAGACTACTTCGAAGGAGTCGTCAAAGAAAAAGCACTCAGCATCAAAAAAACACTGGATGAACTCAACGCCTGGGGGCTTCCTGTACCTCTGAGAAAACGTTGCATAAGACAGGCAACGTGACTGATCTTGTAAACTGACTTCCGTTACTAAAACATTGATGTCTTCGACACGTAATCGAAAACCCTAATCCTCTCAATGAGCAACCTATGACAAGGCTACCACAAACAGAAGAAGAATCACAACAATTCCTTCGTGACTTATTAATTCTTGCATCGATTCCGTACGAAATGATCGATGGTTTCGCGACGCAAATCGAGGCACAGAAAGCCTTCTTCCCCTTTAAAAAGGTGTTATTCGAGCATATTCCTGACGCAGCTGCCGATTCGGTAGGTCGAATCGTTATCAATTTGGAACCAGAATCTCTTCCCATGGTAGTGGAGATGATAAATAGCGTGGTGGATAACGATGACACTCAACTTTTGGATGCGACCAAAGTTATAACGGTTAAACAAAACC
>CAIOHR010000064.1 GCA_903858115.1 uncultured Pirellula sp.
ATCACGTCCAAGCTGACAGTGTTAAGCAATGCGTTTGCAGTGCCAATTCCAGTCGTCCCCGTCGCTATTCGTACCATCATGTAATATGAAGACTCGGGTTCTACTTCGCAGACAAGTCCGGGTATGTTTTTGATTGCATCGATGGCAAACCCTCTCGATTCGAACATTAACCGCTCATTTTCTGCCAAGATTTGGGTGTCGCGATTGTTGATTCCGTTGAAGAAATCGGTCAATGCTCGTGTGGCTGGCAGATGGACATTGCCGTACCGAGCCGAGATCCCTCGCTCAAGTGACTCAATGATCGCAGGGGCGGCGAGAATCCATCCTATTCGGTGCCCCGCCAAATTCAGACTCTTTGAAACGCCATTTACCCGAATCAAATGATCGTCAGCAACCGGCCAAGCGGCCGTTGCGCCCGGCGTAGCGAAACAATCACATGTCTCATCTACAACCAGGAAGCATTCGCTCTGTTTGCAGCGCGCCAGCAGGGCATCCATCTTTTCAGGAGCTTCGTATGTACCGAGCGGGTTGTTTGGATTGGTTATCGCGATGGCATCAACATGGAACTGTCGACTGGCATCGATATCGCGTTGTGTCAGTCGCGCACCGAACCGCCGAAGGCTGATCGCATCTGGTCGCGATACCAGATTGAAATAGTCTGGCGTAAACACAAGCACTCGTTGAGCGATGCATTCAAGGACCTGCGACATCCCGCTCAAAGCGCCGGGAACAACCAGGACGTTGGCCGCGCTGTACAGAGTCGCTCCCAGTCGGGCGTTCTCGGCATGAGCAATCGCGTTCCGTAATTCGGATTCGCCAGTCTGCGGTTGGTAGTCCGCAGCTGCTTGGCTACACGAATGCTCTCCGAGTGCACGTAACAGCGTTGGGGGAATCTTCTGGAAGTCGACAGGCGGCGAACCCATCCCGAGATTAATAACCGCCCCCGTCCGGAATTCCTTCAAGGAGTTTCTCACGTTCCAGTACGATGAGAAGACTTCTTCCGTCACTTTGGACAGAGCGTTGTGTCTCGGAGAAATCATGACCTAACCTCGTGCAAATAAGGATTGTCGAGAGTCAACTGACTTGGAAACGCATCCTGCCTGGCGAAGAAGAGCAGCAGAACGGAGCGGCAATGCCTGCTCATGTTCCCAGCGCTTCCGTGAATGCAACGAGTATCAAAGAATGACGTTGCTCCACCGCGATCAGCCGTAAACACGTGATCGACACCAATCGGGTCATTGATTTCGTTCGGTGAAACCACTCCAACGTCATTGTTGTTGTCGTGTCTCAGGTCGTTTAGAGATCCGGTCGGCGAAGTCTGCACATCGAACGACTTTTGGCTGCTGAGCACTGTCAGTAACGGACCCATCAGAGGTTCAACTGGCCCCATCGTGATCGCTACTCCGACGGCCGAATTCACGTCTACCATTTTGTCACGGTGGTGAAAGTAGAGTGCGTCTCTATGGAATGCATACTGACCGCCGAACCTCGCGTGTTTAATATTGAGATGACTCTGGTAGAGCGTGAGTTCAGAATTCACCAAGCCGCTGGCGAATGAGTTGATTCGACCA
>CAIOHR010000065.1 GCA_903858115.1 uncultured Pirellula sp.
CCGAGCAGGAAGCAACGGCGGCAAACTCTTGCGCAAAGGTGAAGGACCGCGATTTCGCGTGGATTGAAGATTTCGGCTCGAGTGATGCGTGCCATGGCAAGTCTCCTGGGCAAAGGAACTGGTAACCAAACCATCAACTGACGCTGGTATTTGAGCAGATTCCAACCCGCCAAACATCCCCTCCAATGGCGGGTGAAACAATAAAAAGCTGTGTCCCTACTACGTCCCTGGATGCACGACGTTGTCCTTTTTCCCCTGTACAACTAGCACGGGTGCAGCGCCTCTGCGCTGCACCGGAGAATTGAATTGCATTGCCTTCTGCTAAAACCATTCATGCCAGGTTATGCACAGAGGGAATAAAGTAATTCACAATCTTTCCCAACGCATACTGCTTTCTGCATGGCCGCTTGCCCGTTTGCCTAATATTCCCTCTTCGCAAACAACGGACGGGCAAAGAAACAACAGTGGACTTAAGTATCAATCGATTGGTGGACTACCGTTCGAAGATCGATACTTTCGGGAGATTTCCAAAGGAGAATTACTTACTTCGATGCTTCGGTTTCGGAACTCAAGGGAACATCGAGCCAGTTTTCAACCGCGATGCAACGGGTCGTCCAGTCTCCCATAACATCCCATGATGGCCAGAGATGCATATTCTCCAGACCTCGTCCGCCACAGGCCACGGTCTCGGGTTGAATCAGCCCCATCGCAATGCGGGCATCCCAAACGTATTGCCAACTGGCCCAGCCATAGGGAGGATGATACGGATCGAGCCACGTGTGGGGACCGTGCCAGCATTGACGGGTTAAGTCCCTCCGTCCAATCGAGTCTGCCTCGGGCAAATGCTGACAATTCGGGGCGGCCAGCCGAAGACGGACTTGTTCAAGATACTTCCCTTGAATGGCCCCCAACGATCCGTCGGGTGTCCGTCCTTGAAGTGGTACGACGAACTCTTCGTCGACACACCTTTTGGCTGCCTCCAGTCGAACGGCAACGAATTCTTCAGGACGATACGTCACCGGTCCTTGATACCAATTCAGCAAAGCGCGGCGACCACCCTTTTGCAACAGTTGGTTATGGATCTGGCCGTCGTCGAGTTGAACTTTCACGCGATTGTACCACGGCTTGTCATCGCGCACTTCAACGTGCTTGAGCGGGTTGGGCCAGGTTTCAGGCTGATCGTAACGATAGGTTTTATAGTCTTGGGTCCACACAGGATGGCCATCGTAAGAGAATTCCGCAGCCCAGCCGTCGGTCTTCTCCTGAGCTTTGAGCCACGAGTACGATTCCTGAAAGAGTTGGCGATATTTGTCTTGATTGTTCATTCCGTAAATCCACACGCACAGTGGACTGACAAATCGGCTGAAGTTTCGTGGGTCGATCGAAAGTCCTTCAAAATTGCGGGCGGGAACCGGGATGTTTTTCCAATTGTAGTTATCGGCCCAACCACGAACTTCCCCTTGGCCTAACTGAGTCGCGAAAAGCCACTCACCCAGCCTGGACGATCTTTTCAAATACATGCGATCTCCCGTGGCGTGATACATGATGACAGAAATACGAAATCCATCGTTTGTGCACGCATCAGCAAACGATCCACCCCCTCGAACACCGTAAGCACCATTCGATTGTAATTGTTTATCGGTAGCACCCTCGATCCGCGTATCAAATTCGGTGGCGCACCATCCCCATTCCGGATGTTGCAAACGTTCGACGACCAAGTCTCCCACTCGTTTGGCCGCTTCAAAATACTTCTTGTCTCCGGTTAATTTGTAGGCCGTCATCAGCAATGTAAACGGCCGAAACTGGTAGCCATCTTCCATACGTGCCATCGGAAGGGGACATTTCCCGCCACCGGCTGAAGCCTTGCCGTCCGGTTGAACAATGGCTCCTGTGGGGAAATGGCCAGCCGGCTGCTGAATTTGCAGAAAGAAATCGGCCGTCTTCAGGCCCGCATCGAGATACTTCCGGTCGCCAAGCATTTCGTAGGCACGAAAGAACTGTGCGGCGGCATCGGCGTGCGAACCCCGGTTCAAATCGACATGTGCGACATTCTCTTTAATTTGGACGCTGGTGTATCCAAACGAGTATACCCCATATCGTCCGGTTTCGGCAATTCTCGCATCGAGCCACTCACGGATATCGGCTTCATTTTGCTGAACCAGAGTGCGGTCAATTTTTGCAATAATCGCAGCAAGTTCTGCCGTCTCTGGGGGAGCCGCCAGACTGGGCCGCGTAAACCCGGCGAAGAGACAAACGATCGCCATCAATGGGCTACTTAATCCCCGATAAGTGGCGGCTATCGCTGAAAAAATAGCGGAATTCGAAATGGAACAGTCTTTACGCATGCCCGCACCCTTTGTAGCTGATTGGCGAGTTGGTTTGGTCGATCTGTTCTGCCAGCAATCTATCCAACTAAAAGTTGCTGTACACGGTGAAGCTTTAAAGGATTGTATTTGCATAGGAACTAGTCGCCCAGATTGGCGACTTGCCCGTCGTTGCGACCGCACAAACGTTGAAAGATACCAACGTCGGCCCAGTTGATCGTCGCTGAAAACGGTGTTTCGGTGTGCTGAATCGTCTGAGCAATGAAGTGAACCGAACCATCTGCCAACACAAAGTTTGCACCGCCAGTATGCTTGCTACTGAAAGTGTTTCGCTTGATATCTGCACTAGCAAGACTCGGTGGATTTGTGCGGAACTGACCGACACGCATGATAGCCTCTGGAGCATCCGCAGTGCCCCACCCAACTTGATAGTGACCGTACCACGTTGGATCCCATAGGAAACTTGCTACGGTCCCTGTTCCATAGTATAGCGACTCGCCTGCGAGAATCGTATTTGACGTTCCATCGGAGATACTTCCAAAATGGAATTTCGTGTCTTCCATGATGATGCCGTTCTTTCTGCCTTCTTCTGAACTGTAGTATTGGCTGGTCGTAAACGAGCCGCCGCATCCCACGTAATTTGTTGCCAATATTCCAGGATCTGAATAGGCAGTTCCCCCCGTAGTTCCCATCGCCTTATGAGCAGTTGGGTTTGGCGCAGATGGACATACCGCAGACGGAATCCTTGACGCTACCGCAGCTCGGTTAGGCGCGAGGTAAATTCTTTGGGCGAAGTTCAATTGATTGTAAACGGCTGTTTGTTCGATGTACGGGAGAATGGAGGCGGTCCACGTGAAGCCTGGCAGTCTCCTAGCTCGATCACCACGGCCAGTCATCCCTTGTCCTTGAAAATAAAACCCCGACGGGAAATTCCTATTTGCATCGACATAGTTGTGTACGGCCAGTCCAATCTGTTTCAGATTATTGGTGCACTGCATTCTTCTTGCCGCCTCACGAGCAGCTTGCACGGCTGGAAGTAAAAGGCCAACCAGAATTCCAATAATCGCAATGACTACCAGTAATTCCACCAACGTGAACGCTCGACACTTTTGCTTTAACATAAGGAGCCTCAATGAACGGATACTGAAAAAATAAAGGAATACGGAAACAGAACTGTTAGGCGATCATTCCATAATGGATTGCTTGATCTTTCCTGCACTCGACTTCAAGCTGAAGTCGAAGACATTTCGCTTTTTCTCGACCATGGCTTTCAGCGTGGTTTGTGTGTTGTAGACGGTTGGTACGCGTTCTTTAGTCGCAGAAGATGAGCCCGTTCCAACGTCCGCAGTAGTGATTCGCACCGCATTCTCACCGAGCCAAGCGCCCTTTTCGGAATCCGAGAACATCATTTCGTAGTTCCCCTCAGCACTGGTGCGGCCGTAGGAAGTCGTGCCGCCAGAAAGCGGAGAAAATACCACCAACGCATTGCCAAGTGGTTGGTCGTCAAGTGTTACCTTGCCAGTAACGCGGGCCAAATTGTCGTTGCCCCAGCATCCAATGCAAACTACTAGCAAAGCACCCACGGCGAAATGATCGATTTTCATTCTAATGCTCAACTATCACTCGGCAATCTCGGCCAAAGAAAATCCAGATACCATTGCAATGGCCGCGGAAATTGCGAATTGGACAAAAAAATTTGAGAATTTGAGAAAAACAGAAAGTTCGTTCTTACCCCTTGTTTCAAAAATTCTCGAAATCTAGCGCATTTGTGTCCAAGTCGATCTACGGCTGGTCATTATTACTCACTGCCTGTGAAATGAAGCATCCGTAGCTGCATCGGGCGTCTGATTTGCCTCCGACGATTCAATGGCCAGGATGGGGGAGGGAGAGCTTGGATTCAAAACCTGACTTTATGACATTGTTCCTTGAACATGAATGGCGATTACGTGCTTTAGCTCGTGCGCTTGTTTTTACCTCTCACGATGCGGACGAACTTTTTCAAGAGACCTCAGTGACGATGCTGAAAAAGTTTGATTCCAAGGAGTCGGATATCGACTTTGCCAATTGGGCATGCCGGATCATGCTGTTCAAGGTCAAGGAGCTTAATCGTGCGCGCTCACGCGACAAGTTGCGATTTAGCGATGATGCTATCGACTTGCTAGCATCGGAAACGCCCGTGATGGACAGACTCGAAGGAAAAGGATTGGCGTTAGAACGCTGCCTTAAGCAACTGAATCAAGCGAGCCTATCGATACTTCTTTCTCGTTATCGTGACGGGTTCGACATCCCTGAAATCGCAGAGAAAACAGGACGTACTATACAAGCGATTTATCGCTCTTTGTCGCGTTCGCGTCAGCAATTACACGAGTGTATCATTCGAACTTTGTCGACTTCCGACGGGTTGTACTAAGAAGTGAGAAGATGGATAACCAAGAAAAACAAGAACTGAGAACATTGCTCGACGCCGCGTTAGATCATCAGCTAACACGAGAACAAGTACAGCGACTCGATCAGTTGATTTGCAACGATTCCGATGCTAGACAGTACTACTTGGAAGAAATTGCTCTGGTTACTCGCTTGCGTCGAAGCGATTTGAAGCTAGCGCACAATGGCATTCAGGGAAGTGTCGTGAGGAAGACCCAATCGTCTTCGGTCTTTGGAACTAGAGGATTAGAGTACTTTGCATCGGTGGCCATTGGGTTGATGATTGTTGTCGGCATTTTCTGGAGCACTTGGCAATTTGGCGGCACCAGTCACACCACCGACTCGTCCACCGCAAGTATGCCTAATGGGGAGTTGATCGATAACGTCATCGGAACGGTGGTTGCATCGGATGTTTCCTCTGCTAATCTCGGTTTTGAGTCTGGAAAAAAAATGGCGGCCGGAAGATATCAAGTTGCAGCAGGGGCAATCAGCTTAGTATTGCGCAATGGCGTAACCCTGGATATGGAGAGCCCGCTTGATTTTGATCTGAAGAGCCCCGCTCTTTTGGAGCTAAGGGATGGAACAGCCCGAGCGCATGTTCCCGATGCCCGCATAGAGTTTGTGATCAAGGTCCCTGATATGGAGATCAAGGATCTTGGAACTGAGTTTGGGGTAAGCGTTCGTGAGAATAAGACGTCTGAACTGCACGTGTTTGATGGTGCTGTTGAACTCACGTCGAATCATCGAAAGCCCGAGATCATTCAGGCCGGGACTGCGGTTTCCTGGAACGATGGCGTTCGATCCGAAAAGGATAGGCCCAGGGATAGCTCGTTTGCTACACGGGAAGCCATAGGGTATCGAAACTGGAAAGCCAATTTTGAGAAATTGCGACATGATCCGTCTGCGATTATCTGCTTTGATTTTCGATCAAATCAAACGGATCCGCGAAGAGTCAACAATGAAGCCATTCAAGGCGATGTTGCACAGAGAAGAATAAGTGCATGCGAAAAATTTGGCCCCCTTGAGGTTAGTGGTCGCTGGATTTCGAAAGAGTCACTTCTTTTTGAACAGGGCAACGACAGGATTGAATTGGATATACCTGGTCGATTCGATACCTACACGTTAGCGACTTGGGTGTGCTTTACTCGCTTAGCCGAACCGCTTCAAGCAATCTTTACAACTCATGCTGCCGATCCAGGTGAACTCCACTTGCAAGTCGGTCGTGACGGTTCAGTGCGATTTGGCATACAGCGGGTCTTCGGTGTGTCGAGTTCGCCGGGTGTTATAACTGTTGGCAAATGGCACAACATAGCGGTTGTTGTGGATCGCAAAAACGGGTTTGCAGTCTGCTATGTCGATGGAAAGCCCCTCCTTCAAGAACGTTTTGCAACGGACATTCCTTTTGTGTTCGGAAAGTCTCAGATTGGAGCTTGGGTAACCGTCAACCCAAAAAACGAAACTGAGTATGATAGATTGTTTCGTGGAAGAATCGATGAATTCGTTTTGCTCAATCGCATCCTAAGTGAGGAAGAGATTCAGCGAAACTATCAGCAAGGCAAAGTTGACTTCCAACCAGTCGAATGGTGAACTCCAAACAAGGAAATCCAACAAGATGTTCTATAACAAAAAACGGTTCTACGTGCTCTCGGCAGTATGCTCGATTCTGCTAGCAGCAACTGCCGTTGCCGAAGAGAAACCAAACCTCCTCTTCCTGTTCGCCGACGATTTCACCTACGAAGCGATTTCGGCGTTGGGCCACACGGATATAGAGACTCCCAATCTTGATCGCTTGGTCAAGCGTGGCACTACGTTCACCCATGCCTACAACATGGGTTCTTGGAGCGGTGCTGTA
>CAIOHR010000066.1 GCA_903858115.1 uncultured Pirellula sp.
CACTTCAAAGAGCCTTTGAACACCGGCGCTATGCCTCAAAAAATCCAAACATCACCTACCCAAGACACCAAACCAGAAAGGAATTCAAAATATTTTTGAATCAGCAATTGCCAAGGATTAAGACCGTCGCTGTCCTTTTCTTTTTCTTTTCTTTTTCAGTACGCGGGGAGTGTACATGGATCAGTCCTTTGATGTACTGGTCTTGACCTGCATCGGAAACGTGGATGTTGAAATCGACGAATTCCGAATCGGCGAGAGCTGGAGAAGTGTTGCAGTATGGCGCTGATCGCGATCAATTAGACGCCAAGAACGCCAAGGTCTCGGAACGACTCATGCTATTGCGCTGTTGCAATACTTCACCCTCCGCATTCAGAACAAGCACTGCGGGAATTCCCAAGACGCGGTAACGTGCCGATAGTTGCGAATGTTTTTCTTCGTCAACATCCACATACATGGGCACGAAGCCTTGCTCCACAGCTTTTGTAACCTCTTCGTCAGGCCAAACATTCCGTTTCATCGTTTTGCAGGGTGGACACCAAGTCGCTCCAAAGACTAGGAGAACAGGCTTTCCCTTTTCTTTTGCTTCTGCAAGCGATGCATCAAAGTCCTCTCGCCATGGGATCTTCGACTCAGGAAACTTGTAGCCGATCGCGTTGTAAAAAAGCTCTTCGAAAGCCGAGCGGCGCAGCAAAACGAACACTGCAAGAATAATCAATACAGTCCACAGGATATTCATACGAGATTGCTTGCCAACCTGATCTTGATTTTTCATGGAATCTTCAAATTTCTAGAAATCGATCCAATGGAGCATCGGATGCCAACTAACAGACTTTATCCTCGTTGGATATCATATCAAACGACTACTCCATTTTGCGAAGAAAAGTCGGTCGCTCGATCAGCTACTCAACGTTTGTCTTATCTATTGTGAAGGAACTTTGTCTGATGTCACACGCCAATTCAGCTCCGAAGAAAAGAAACCCGATTTGGATTGTCTTGGGCATCTTTGCCGGTGTTTTTGCAGTCGGACTCGTTTTGTGTTGTGGTATTGGATTGTGGATCATTCAATTCCCGAGCGTTTCCGCAGATGCCGCTACTTCCTTCGATTCCGATTCGATTGCTGTCCCAACTTTTCCGCAGAAAGGAACTTCGAAAAGATTTCCAGGGACCGCGATTCGAACAGAATTGGTCTTAGGGGATGGCTCTGGGTACGGAACACCAGCAGGTGCGAACACGCGACTTTGGATTTACTTGCCCGAGCAGAAAGTGCCAGCAGCCTCCCTCCCGTGCGTATTGATTTGTGGTGCAGGAAGCACGATGCTCACAGGTATGCGGCTAGGCGATGGTGACGAACCGGAACATCTACCATATGTCGCCGCTGGGTTTGCTGTTGTAGCATATGATCTCGACGGCCCAGGGATGAGCGAAGAACCTGAAGTGAAGGCCTATGAAGAGTTTCGAAGTTCGAATGCGGGACTCGTTAATGCTCGCAATGCAATGGAATACGCACTTACTCAGATCCCGGAAGTGAATCCTAAACAGATCTTTGCTGTTGGCCATAGTTCGGCTGGAGGCACCGCACTGCTGTTCGCTGCACATGAGCCAAGACTGGCGGGCTGCGTAGCCTTTGCCCCTTGCTCGGACCTAAAAGCTAGATTTCCAGGATTCGTGGTACGTGGCTTGAGCACAACATTTCAAGGACTTCCCGAATTCCTCGTAAAGAGTTCGGCGCGCACGCACGAGCAAAAGCTCCATTGCCCTGTGATGCTCTTCCATGCAGCTGATGACTCTAATGTACCAATACAGGAAAGCCGCGATTTCGTTGCTAGACTAAAACAAAGCGGGAAAGATGCCACCCTCCTTGAAGTACCAACAGGGGATCATTATGAACCGATGATATCGACTGGGATTCCCGCAGGCATCGCCTGGATGAAGAAGCAATTGAAATAATCGCAGTGGATAGTCGTCAAGCTATTGATAGTAGCTGGGTTTTTGAGGAACGATGTTTAGCTTCTTGTAGTTGAATCCACTGTCAGGTGGATTGTAAGGTCCAACAATATCCATGCGGGATTGCGCCTGAATGTTGGCCTCCATTGCGAGACACCAATAAGCAGCGTTGACTGTCATGCGTCGTAGCCCTTCATTCTGAAAATCTTTGGCGCTACCCATGGTCACATGGAATACGCGAGCGGTGCGGCCGGTATTGCCGGTCCATGTCTTCACCCATGCTACAGGCAATGGTATCAACTCCGTATTGACAGCGTCATCCTGTTTGCGACCCACGAGCGGTTGACCATTTACTAGGGGTAGGCAGTCTTGAGGCAAGCTGCTGTCCTCCTTATAAGTACGGTAGACATCCGAAGTGCCCCAGATTTCCGTAACGCCCTTCAAAACCGGATGGTCTTTATTTTCATCGATAATGATTCCACGCGTTGAGTCTTGCTGCCAACGGCCGTGATGCCCTCGGAAAGCACCGCCCAAGACACCGACGCCAAAGTCAACCTTCTTGCCATCTTTCTTATAGTCCCAATCGATAAAGCCATGATTGGCCGTTCGAATACCAATAATCGGCTTGCCCGAATCCAAATAGTCGTAAACATGCTGGAGCTGTTCAGGTGGTAGCGACAATAGGCGACTGAACCAAATCACCAAATCGCAATGCTTCAAATGTTCCAGGCCAGGGATGTTGTGCATGACCGTCTTATCGTCCCACTTGATCTTTTGTGTTGGATCGACTTCATTGTCTTTGTTGAGACTAAACAGCACGGTGCAATGAAAGCCGTGGTGCTTTGCGAGTAACCGTGCCAACATCGGCATCGAATGTTCACTGCGATACTCCTGCTCAGCAGCCACCAACACAACATGCTTGCCTGCCCCTGGCCCATCGCCGCCAGAGTATGTCAACCACAACGGACTTTCCGGGACTGGATGCTCCAACGCTTGCAAGGCAGCCATTGGAAACACGAACGAACCAAGAATGCCCAGGACAATCGAAACGAGTGAAGCAATGGATGGGAAACAGATCGTGTGGTGCATGTCAGGGGTATCGTTCGTTGATCAGAAAAGTGTGTAGATAAAAGGGGCAGCGCCGGTCGAACTGAGCGCCACAAGCAAACCAATCAATCCAAATGAAAGAAGGATTGGAATCAACCACCACTTTTTGTTCTCGACGATAAACTGCAAAAACTCTTGAACGAGCGTCTGTGAGGGTTCGTCCCCCGCTTGTTCGAATTCGTTCTTTACAGAATTGTTCACAGAATTCTCCACCGATTGGTTCTCTGGGGCATTCTCTGTGTTGTTCATGGTGGAAGAAAATCAAAAACGAGAATGTTGAAGTGTGTGTGGGTCTTGAAGACGGCCGGATCAATAACGCCGATAATAGTTGGATACGTTTTCGGCCTCTTGTTTCGGCTGCCAATGAGAGACACGCGTTCGATCCATTTTAAGCTTTAGCGCATCCCGACGCACTAGTCGAAACAACAATCCGATCGGCAAAAATAGACCAAAAAAGATAAGCAGCATCGCTATCTCGCCGACGACCATCCCTATCGGAACTGCGATGCAACTCATTCCAATATAGAGCGGTCGAATAAGATTCGGCCGCAACCATGCAGCAACAGCCAATAATACCGCGATCCCAACAAGCACAGCAATCCCCTGCGTGCTAGCCCCCCACAACCACCCGATCGATGGCAAGAAAACGAGGCACAGCAACCCAAATTGCCGAAGCTGTCGAGTCGTCGGCTTCCACTGAATCTCAACCATTCGCATCATGTAAATCTCAATCTTGCTCGAACCGCTTCAAATAACGCTCACGCTCGGTCGTATCAGCCGCCTTCGGTTGCTCGACTTTATGAAGCACATATTTGTCGATCACCAATGTGTCCATCTCTGTCATTAGGAAGCAGCGGTACGCATCCATCGGAGTGCACACGATGGGTTCGCTTCGGACATTGAAACTGGTGTTGATCATCGCAGGGCAGCCTGTCTGTTGATGAAAGCACGTCAGTAGTTTATGCATCAAAGGATTTCGATGACGATCGATTGTCTGAAGACGTGCAGAATAATCGACATGCGTTACCGCCGGAATAGCCGAGCGAGCAGGAAGACGATGCTCTTTCTTCACCGGTGCAACAATTTGCATATAGGGACTTTCCTCGTCTGCTTGCATTTCGAAGTATTGATTTACAAATTCCTGCAATACCATCGGTGCGAAGGGACGAAACGACTCGCGAAATTTGATCTTGAGGTTCATCTCCGATTGCATGTGAGGATTGCGAGCATCACCCAATATGCTTCGCGCTCCTAAGGCTCTCGGTCCGAACTCCATCCGGCCTTGAAACCATCCTACAACAGCACCGGAAGCAATTGCCGTCGCGACCTCCTCGCATAACAGATCGTGTGATCCATACTCGTGATAGACCGCATGCTGCTTATCCAAGACGCTGCGGATTGTAGACTGACTATATTCTGGACCAAGGAACGAGCCGTGCTGAGAATCAGACTCGTCCAATCTTCGCGGTTTCTCAAGCAATTGGTTCCAAATGAAGAGCGCAGTTCCTAACGCCCCCCCAGCATCACCCGCGGCGGGCTGGATCCAGATTTTATCGAAAGGCCCTTCCCGAAGTATCCTACCATTGCCCACACAGTTCAGAGCCACTCCACCAGCCAGGACTAAATTCTTGGATCCTGTCAGACGGTGCGCGTGCGTGGCAGAACGCAACATCACTTTCTCGGATACCGATTGGATAGAAGCGGCGAGATCCATTTCGCGTTGGGTGATCGGAGAATCTGGAAGACGCGGTTTGCCCCCGAAGAGACGATGAAACTTGGAGTTGGTCATCGTCAATCCTTGGCAGTAGTTGAAGTAACTCATATCCATCTGCAGTGAGCCATCGGGCTTGAGATCGAGCAGGTAGTCCAAGATGAGGTCTTGATATCGTGGTTCACCGTAAGGTGCCAAGCCCATGAGTTTGTATTCGCCACTGTTGACGCGAAAGCCTGTGTACTGGGTAAAGGCTGAGTAGAGCAAACCTAGCGAATGAGGAAATCGAATCTCATGCGTGAGCGATAGTTTGTTCCCTCGCCCATGCCCGATGCAGGTTGTCGACCATTCTCCAACACCATCCAGCGTGAGGATGGCCGCCTCTTCGAAAGGCGATGGAAAAAAAGCGCTGGCTGCGTGCGATTGATGATGGTCGAGAAATACGATGCGTCTTCGGTACTCCGGAATAGCTTGCTGGATTTCGGTCGGTATGTGAAGCTTCTGTTTCAGCCAAAGGGGCAACGCTTGTCGAAACGAAAAGTATCCTTGAGGGGCGAATGCCAGATAGGTTTCGATCAACCGTTCGAATTTGGCAAGTGGTTTGTCATAGAACCCCACATAGTCCAATTGCTTTGCCGTGATACCCGCCTCATGCAAACAAAAATCGACAGCATTTTTTGGAAAGGACGAATCATGTTTCTTTCGGGTGAACCGCTCTTCTTGGGCTGCCGCAACGATCTCACCATCCACCACCAACGCAGCAGCCGAATCATGATAGAAGGCGGATATTCCGAGAATCGCTGTCATCAAAGAGCTTTGTAGGGAAAGGAACGATGCGTAGTCTTTGTGCAATCGCTACGCTTCCAGCATTCTAAAGACCAGAGTCATTCTGTTGTGTACCGCTGTTGAGAAATACATGACAATGCCGAGAATACCGTGGTATGGGATGTTCTGTTGGATCAATCCGCCGTCATTGCTTCGGTGTTTTCTCGGCTGATTCCGCAACCAGGAAGCCGATCGAAACAAGGAACCGATCGGTAGCCGAGAGTGTTTCTCGGTAGCCTGCGTTGTTGTCCCGACCGTAGTTGAAGAAGCCATGCCCTTTGTCTGCATATGCAACAAGCTCGCATGGATTGCCATTTTTCTTCATCGCTTCCGTAAACACTTCCGCGGTACGAAATGGAACGGTTGTATCCGCTCGGCCATGAAAAATGATGGTAGGAGGAGCACCTTTGACAATATGATGGTAGGGTGAGACCTTCTTCGGATCATCGCCAATCCGTTTGCGAAGATCATTTAGTTTCTCCTTCTTCACCGGTTCTTCCCCCTCTACACTGTCAAGTACCAGCGCGGGGTTAAACAGTATCATGGCATTTGGCACGGAACTGACCGATGTGTCTTCGGTCGATCTTTCGAATCCTTTGATAAGGCCGGTGCAAGCAGCCAGATGTCCGCCCGCAGAACCGCCACCCGCGGCGATACGATTTGGATCAATGCCAAGCTTCGCTGCATTCGTACGCACCCATCGAATCGCAGACTTTGCATCTTCGACGCAATCAACCACCTTCGCTTGATGCCGAGAAGCGACGCGGTACTCCACTGTCATGGCTACCATTCCTCGACTCGCTAAATGAACGCATTGATTGGCAAACTGCTTTGGATCACCACTTTGCCACCCCCCTCCAAAGAAGAACACCACGGCTGGTCTTTGATCCGATTCTCGGTGATCCTTAGGATTGAAGCGATAGATATGAAGGTTCACATCCCCGATCGACTTGTAAACTTCTGCGACGGCTCCATCGAGTGTGGCACCGTCGGGAGTCGAGGACTTGGGCTTCTTATGAGCCAAAGCAGCGTTCGACCAGGAGGCAAGTACAAAAACGAAAAGCAAAACTGTCCGCATCATTATCCCTTCTATTCTAACGGAGATTCATACACAGTCTGATTGCCAATCCAAGACTCGGAAACGCCCTTGTCCGATTTTAGCACAATAACCAGGTTGCGAATCTTCGTTCAAGTGCATTCTTTGCTTCTGTCTAACAGCCGACGGCCATACAAGCTACTGGCCTACAAGTTTAGATGGAAATTTAGATGGAAAGCTTTGAGTTGCCGGCTGGCAGCCAGCAGCTATCTGAAGCCAATAAAGACCGTCGGAAAGAGAGTGTCACGAACGTGTGCTACGTAGGTACTCGTTGCGAACCTCGAGAGGAAAATGTTCTATGGCATAACGAAGCGCCGTCCGTGGGATACAGGACCCATGCTCGTCGAGAAAAGCAATTAGAAGTATTTCATCCCGTTTGCCAACCTCTCGCAACATCCATCCCGTTGCCTTGTGAATGAGATCTTCACCATCGGATAACAGGATTTTGCTGATCTTCAGCGTATCTTCGAACTCGCCGAGCCGGATGAAGTATTGCGTCGCAATAATAGCGATTCGCCGTTCCCAAAGATTGGGAGATTTGGCAAACTTCACAAGCGGTTGGCGAGACTTATCGTGGAGGTATCCACCGACGAGCACCGGTGCAGAGGTGTCCACCAAATCCCAATTGTTCACGTGACGAATATTCCTGCAATAAAGTTCATATGCCGATTGGCGATACAGATCATCCCCTTTCATCGCATTGTGCACTGCAATCAACAAGGCCAGTAAACGTTCTTCGTGAATCGTTGACTGAAGCAACAATTCGATCTCTGAAACGGGAAGATGCTTGAATTCGCGGGCCACTTTGCGAAGCATCGGAACTCGCACGCCGATAAAGATATCCCCCTCCGCATACTCGCCAGGCCCCGATTTGAAGTATCGCGCGGATGAGCTCGCGACCTCGCTCGAGGCTAGACGCTTCAGTTCATCTATTGCCGCTGCAGCTTTCATCGCTTCTCCCCACAAAAGGTTCGTTGACTTCGGATAAGCTCCGACCAAGTTTTCTCTATGTAGCGCGCCTCACACGATAGCCTCGCTCTACTGCGAAGCTATGATGGCTACGCACGACACAACCGACAAAAGTAGCAGGCAAGCTCCGTCGTGCCGTCCGCTCTTCAAGATTTGCAGGGATTCTAGGTGGACGGCACATGGAATGTGCCTACTACTTTGACTTTTGTCGGCTGTTTCTACATTACCATGTTCGGACGAGTGAGCCCAGATGGAACAGTACCTACAAGAAGGCAATGGACTCGCTCTAAAAAAGAAATCAGATTACAGGTATCGTCGAGAGCCGGGCTATCCCAGGCTTTGCAATCGAGATAGCAACTCTCTTTGACGAACAGAAGAATTTAGAAGCGATCCGAAACTGGTTAAGCTGAGGGTACAAACTGAACGCATCTAGGCTCGCATCGAACTCATGGAATTGGCCCTGCAGGTAGGTTGTTGTTCAGGAATCGGGTCATCAATCCATACAAATGCAAACTGGTGTTTTTCCCTTCGTTGACCGAATGGCTTCGATTCGGATACGCCATCTGGGTAAACGGTTTGTTGAGCTCAATGAGCCGATCGGTCAACTTCTCCATCCCTTGAGAATGGCAGTTGTCGTCACCGCTCCCATGAACGATTAGCAGATTGCCTTGCAGCCCAGCAGCATGCGTAATGGGTGAACCGTTTCGATAATCTTCTCCATTGACCTGAGGAAGTCCCATGTATCTCTCTTGATAGATCGTATCGTAGAGACGCATGTCGGGTACGGAAGCGACAGCCATGCCTGTGTGGTAAAGATCCGGATAGCGGAATAGCAAATTGAGAGTCATCGATCCCCCACCGCTCCAGCCCCACGCGGAGACACGCTTCGAATCGAGATACGGTCGCTTGAGCAATTCCCGGGCTGCTGCAGATTGATCTTGAGATGCGAGTGTACCCACCTTGCGATAGGCGGCCTTTCGCCATGCTTTGCCACGCGGACAGGGCGTACCTCGATTGTCGATACATACGACGACGTATCCCTGCTGGGTTAGCATCAGATGCCAAAGATAATTGTTGCCGCCCCATCGGTCGCGAACCGACTGACTCGCTGGTTCGCCATAAACATGAAAGACGACTGGATACTTCTTCTTTTCGTCAAAGTTCACAGGCTTCATCATCCAGCCATCGAGCTGCACTCCATCGCTGATCGGGACGCGAAAGAATTCTGATAGCCCTTTGGTCAGTTTGTCGACTGACGCATTCAAGGTAGCATTGGATGCGAGCGAACGAAGGACCTTGTGCTCGGGCAACGAAACGACCTCTACCTTGGGAGGTTTGCCGAATGCAGAGTACGTATGAATAGCATAATCCCCTTCCGGCGAAACAACGTAGTCGTGATTGCCAGGCTGGTCCTGTGGCGTCAATCGCTCTGGTACTCTGTTCTCGTCTTTAGAAGTGAAAAGATACTGTTGCGTCGCATTATCAGGCGAAGCAAGGAAGTAGTTACGTCCGGTGCGATGGTTCCTATGCAACATCTGGATGATGTCAAAGTCACCTTGGATAACACGTTTGGGGTTAGTGTTTTCAGATGGTGTGCCATCTCGAGCAATGATGTAGAGTTGCCGCCATCCATCGCGTTCGCTGATCCACGTAAAGGCGTTTCCGGACTCAGACCAGTCCATCGCGTCGTCTTGAATATCCACCCACGTTTCTTCTTGCTCGGTCATGATGTTCCGAACAGTGCCAGCAGCGACATCCGCCATCAAGACATCGACCGTGTTTTGCAGTCGGTTGACGCGTTGAATCACGAGTTCTTTAGGATTACCGGCCCATTCCATTCGTGGAAGGTAAAAGTCTTTTCGAGTATCCCCTGGGATATCAACCCATTTCGTTGCACCACCGGCGGCAGGTACAACACCGATTCGACAAGCGGCGTTTTGTTCACCGGTCTTCGGATAAGCGAACGATTTCAAGACCGGATAGTTCTCGGTCGTATAGTCAACAAGCGTGAACTTTTTTACTTCGGTCGTGTTCAGTTGCCAGTAAGCGATCTGTTTTCCGTCTGGGCTCCACCGCCAACCATCGCGGCATGCGAACTCTTCTTCGTACACCCAATCGAAGGTGCCATTGATAACTTCCGCGGAGCCATCTTGAGTGAGTGGCGTGACGCTCCCGCCATCAACTTGCTCCACGAACAAGTTGTTTTCGCGTACGTAGCCAACTCTTGAGCCATCGGGGGATAGTTTGGCAAACATCAAGGTGGACGGCCTCGCATCGGTAGCCACTTTCGAAAGCTTGCCGGTCGAACGGCGCAACGTCCAATAATCGCCGCGCGTATTCTGTCGCCATACCTTCACGGAGTTTGTATAGATCAACATAACATCCAAGTCTTTCGAGAACTCGAAGCCTTGGATATTGAGGGGTTCCTTAGCACTGGGTGGCACCAATTGCGAGGCGGCCACGAGTGTCTCTTGTTTGCCGGTTGCATCAACGCGTACGATATCGCTCGACTCTGGCTTGGTGTCGGTAGATCGAATCGTGAGATAGGCCCCTTTTTCTAACCATTTGACCATGGGGACTCGATCTCCTCGGAACTCCTCCGAAGCAAAGATACGATCCAACGTGATCTTGGTCGGATCCATCGTCTGCACTTCAGTCTTCTTCGCGGAAGTGACAGTGGGTTCGCCCCATAGGCTTTGGAGTAATGCGAATACGGCTGGATCATGCCTTTGAAGTTGTTCGCGAGTGAACGGGTAGAAATCATTGGTTGAAAAGAAAGCTTCCGTGCATTCGGCAAAGTACTCCATCGGACTCGACATGGCGTAAGCTTTGACGGTTGCAGATCGACCGTCCCCAAATCTCTGTTCCACATGATCGTATAGACCTTTGTCTTTGGCTTGTTGGTAAGCTTCCTTGATCTTGGAGTTCCCGAATCCTTTGGCGAGAAAGCGATCGTGGTAAGCGTGAGCGAGTTCGTGGAGCGCGAAGTTCGGCATCCGCTTTGTCTCCTTCTCGAAGATCGCAATGTTTGTGAATTCGACTGCTTTTTCCATGTCAGGATTTCGTTTGTTATCCCGCAACCATCCTGCACCAGGGTGGTATTCGGCGCGCGGTTGAACACCTGGATACTCTGGTGAAAACCAGAGAGGTACTTTCTGAAGTTCGGCAACAGCGGGCGGAGGAACCACACGTGTGATCTCGTCAAGCTGGATCGTCAGCAGTTTCAGCGCGATCTCTAAAGCATTTTTGTCATCTCGGGTCAATTGATCGCTGACAAGTACCGTCCAACCATTGATCGTTTTCGATTGATGATTGGGGGCGATTGGTTTTTCGAAAGAGTGCCCATCGCGCAGCAATGAAAGGATTAAAAGGAGGACAATCAAACAAGGACTCTTCATGGTGTACAGGATCATCGCAGGATAGAAGCGGAGTTTAGTTCGGCGGAGGATATTGAGATTGTACTAGGCTTTGTTGCGAAACGTGTAGCTGCGCTCACAAGAACATAGAGACTCCAGGGAATATCCGCTTTCTGGCGCGCGTGGCTAGTCCCAAAATCGGTCTTTAGATAGCCATGTTCCAATAAATACGATTAGGCATCTTGGATTCCTTCGAAGATTTTTTCAACCGAATGCGACCCAGACTGCAGTCAAGCGGCAAAAGACAACGTGCCTGGAAACAGATAAATTCTAATCCCCTTCTTGAAAGCTTTCTCATCAATGCCAATTCTTGGAAGTGGCGAAGCCTCCATGCTCTGGACAATTTACTCGTGGAACCTTCGCAGAAAGAATAGTCTTGAATTGACAAGAATCCAGATGTCGCCAGCGGCGTTCCGCTTCGTGGTCATAACATGGAAGGAGCTTATCGCATTCGGGGCAACAGAACTTGGTACCACGTGGGTGCTCCACTTTCACCAAAATTTCACTGGCCTCAACATCCAGCTTCACACACTCCACTGTCCATGGAGAAGCTAATCCAAGTATCTGCTGATAGTCGCTCGCGAATCATCGCCATTCGCAGTGATTCACTGGATTGATCGTAAAGTAGATGCGTCGCATTACGTAATGCGATAGCCCGCGCGTTCACGATGTCGTCGGTCTCATCATCACGATATTGCAGAACAACCACTCGTATTCCGGGCAGGTTCCTAGTAATCTCCGATGCTGTTTTCAGGTCGGGCACCACAACGAAAACAGGCAATGGCTCTCCTGCAAAACCAATTGGAACGAAACCCAAAAGACAAACGCATGCCATAACTACAGTGTGTGAAATCATGTCTTTTCCTTTCTCGAAAATGCCGGAAGTGTTCCGAAGCTTGAATCGAATGGCACAAGCTGGGCTGCTGCGTCGAGCCGACTTAGGAGACCATGTTTGGCGTTTCGAGGTGATTCGCAATAACTCGTTGGATCATGACGCGACACATCCACACTTTCTGTGCATTGACTGTGGCAATGTCGTATGCCTGGACCAGGTCAAACTTACTGCCGATAGCCAACGCATGACCGCGCTCATCGGAGAGGTGGAAAAGTGAAGTGCCTGGTATCGAAGATGCTCAACTCACGAGTATTCAGCGTTTCATGGAGCGAGTTCGAGCCTGTCATCGAGTCGGCGGTTAGATTGCTTACCTTCGCTAGTCGTTCTAGCCCCGGAACATAACTGGGCAACGGGTGGACGTTAGAGCAAAGAATGTGAGCGAGAATCTCAAGGCTATCGACAAGCCGTGGGCCTGGTCGATTGAAATATGCATTTCCATCGACCAGATAGACTTGTTCTGACCTAACACACGTTAGTTGTTCGAATCCAGGATAACTCGACAGTATCGGTAAATCTTGACGTGTTCGCTCGATGTCGAAGCCGCAACAGGCGATGACTAAGAACTCAGGATCTGCCTTCACGATCTCATCCCATGCCATCGTTCGGGACCGCTGCCCCTGAACTCCCAACATCTCAATGCCACCTGCGATGTAAACCAACTCCGGCGACCAATGGCCCGAGCTAAACGGCGGATCGATCCATTCCAGCAAAACAACTTTGGGCCGAGCAACAAGGCTGCGTGCTCGTTCTTCAGCTTGTTTCACTCGTTCTCGCAAGCGTGCTATGGCTGAGAACGCTTGAGCAGGAACGCCGGCGGCGTCACCGACCAGTTGCATGCATTGAAAGACCTCTTCCAAACAAGTCGGTTCGAGATTGATGACTTTCGGTTGCCCAGGAAGACTGCACGCAGCCGCCGCGACCTCGGATTCAGCCACGGCGCACACATCGCATAGAGCTTGAGTAACGATCAAGTCCGGTCGCAACCGTTCTAGCGTTGGCATATCAAGACTATACAAAGCTCGTTCCGATTTCAGTCGCACACGCACCAGACCGTCGATTTCCTTGCTCGTCGCATTATGTGGAATCAACGTCTTCGTAACTTTTGGCAGGTTAAGAACGGATCCGGGATAGTCACACTCGTGAGTCACTCCTACCAATTGATGCCCAAGGCCAATCTCGCATACGATCTCTGTGGCACTTGGCAATAATGATACGATTCGCATGTTAGCAACGCGTCCTCACTACGACAGGAATATCACTGGATGGTCCCATGGTAACGCTGCGTCGTTTGGGAACGACTTCTTGGGATTCTTGCAACTCGAATTCATATCGTTTCAGTAAAGTTCCTAGGACGATTGCCATCTCGTAACCAGCGAATGCTGCGCCGATACAGCGGCGATGGCCACCACCAAATGGCATGTACTCGAATGGCGAGTAACTCCTTCCTAGAAACCGATCTGGCTGAAACGCATCGGGATCAACGTACGTTTGCGGATTGTGGTGAGCCAGGACGGTGGCGGGGGCAACGGCCATGCCTGCAGGAATAGTATAGTTGCCCAAAACCATTGGAGTCTTTAGTTTGCGAAGCGTCTCGGTCACGATGGGGTGGATGCGAAGCGTCTCTTGTACAACAGCCTTTAAATAAGGAGCAGCAGCCAAGGTAGAGGGTTGCAGGTCTGGAAGTGCATCAAGCTCTTCTCGCAAACGCACCAAATGTTGACGGCAGCGATGCAAGTGATAGATCGCCCATGTTAAGGTCAATGCTGTGGTCTCATGGCCGGCAAAGAGGAATGTCATCAACTCGGCGTGAATGTGTTCTCTTGAGATCGATTGCCCGTCCTCATACTTTGCATCACATAGCAGTGAGAGAATGTCTTCTCGCTGGGCGACCGTCCGTTTACGTACCTCGATAGCTTTGTCAAAGAGCGTAAACAAGTTGGCTTTTGCTTTGTTCCATCGGTCCCATGGGGTGAGCCCTAGAAACGAAACATGAGTCTTACGCGAGAAAAAAAGTAATGGGCTTGCTGCGGCCACAGTGCGGTGGCTGGCATCAATCATGTGTTGAGCCATCTCGCGATCGTCACCACCAAACACTGTTCGGACGATGATCTCCAGTGAGATATCAGTCATGAGCGTTTTTGTGAGCAGAGGCTTACTTAGATCGTGTTTCGTGAGTTGTTCCATCGCAGTCTCTTGCATGGCCAGGCCATAAGCCTTCATGCGATCACCATGGAACATGGGCATGATTAAGCGGCGTTCCCGACGATGCTCCTCACCATCGAGGACGAACATGGAACCGGCACCCATGAGCGGGGTCGTGGTCGCAACTGCGAATGGTTCGTATGCATCTGGCGATTGGCCATAGATCGTACGGATGAGCTCTTCGCGACCAGTCACCACAACGGGACCGTTGAGTGCATTTAGCAAAAATGGATCGCCAAATTCCTTAACCCAAGCTTCCATCGCTTCACGTGGATTGCGAATCAGCCGTAACGTTGGCCCCCATTTGCCCTTTGGACCGGTAGGAAGACCTAATGGTGGCGTTACGCTCATACTTACCTTCGCTTTACTCCAGAAAAATCCTAACGGATCATTGCACACACATCCTTGGATCTCACAACCTTCCACCGTTCAAAACGATATCGTATGTCCCAGTTTCCGCAAATCCCAGTTTACGACTGCTCTGACTAATTGGATTGCCATTTCGATTCTACGGTGCTGGACCGAGAGGCACTCACCGAAACCAAGTAATTACCCCTCAAGCTAAGTCGCAAGAAGATCATCTAAGACCACTTCATTCGCAACCAGTACTGCTGAATACCGATTGGGTGCGATGCTATGCGGAGTGATCATGGTCAGGAACAGGTTTTGCCTGCGCCCCGAGCGAGCACGGAAGACACGCAGCTTGCGTTCCAGTGCTTGAGCGTAGCTCTTCGTGATCACGTAGGGCTTATCGGAGAATTTGATTTCGCAAATGTTGATGCAGTGATCTGCTCGATCGAGCAAGAGATCAATCTGAGCCCCTTCTTCGTCGGCGTCTGTTTTGGCGACGTAACGCCACGACGCAGCGTTTGTTTCCACGTCGGCGATACCAATAGCACCGCGAATCGCTTGCAAGTATTTGAAACAAATCGACTCCAAGGCGTATACCTCGCCAAATCCATGCACCGAAACACGGATTTGGCGAGGTATGTTTGACATGCCTCGCCAAATCGATCACTAGTCGACTCCTTTTCTTGGCGTCCGCATCGCAAATGGCCCACCGGTCAGGTAGTCCCGGGCGTTGTGGTCGTGGGGCGCTGCAAGCTGCTGGAACAAACCAGCGAAGTGGCAGGGGGAGTATGGGAAGCGTAAACTCAAGCGGCGGGAGATCGATGCAATCCGCCGCGAGGAACATCGTCGAAAAGAATATCACACACGCCAACTAGCGTTGCCGAATACCTTCGATTCTCCATGGGGACAGCTAGAACAGGGACACTGCTATTTGTAGCTTTACCCACCATTGGAGGGGATGTTTGACGGGTTGGAATCTGCTCAAATATCAGCTTCAGTTGATGGTTTGGTTACCAGTTCCTTTGCCCAGGAGACTTGCCATGGCACGCATCACTCGAGCCGAAATCTTCAATCCACGCGAAATCGCGGTCCTTCACCTTTGCGCAAGAGTTTGCCGCCGTTGCTTCCTGCTCGG
>CAIOHR010000067.1 GCA_903858115.1 uncultured Pirellula sp.
ACTTGAACCCAGGACCTCTGCCTTACCAAGGAAGTGCTCTACCACTGAGCTACAGCAGCATTTCACCATCCAATTTTGAAAACAAGCTAGGAAAGCTCAGTTTCGCACTGGTTGGTAAGGCCCGTCCCGTCTTTTAGGCCCAACCGATCTTCTAGGAGAGCGGGTGAAGGGAATCGAACCCTCGTATTCAGCTTGGAAGGCTGCTGCTCTACCATTGAGCTACACCCGCAATAACAGCTCATCTCGCGATTTTGCTGGTTTCCAACCCCAGCAACACACTCAAAAACGTCCGCTGCCGAACGCATTTGCGATTAGAACAATGGGAGGTGTAGGATTCGAACCTACGTAGGCGTAAGCCAACGGATTTACAGTCCGTCCCCTTTAACCACTCGGGCAACCTCCCTTATTTTATTGCCGAATCCGCTCGAACTGCCGGCAACGGCACCCTCGAGCCAACTCGACCCACTATCCAGAGCCGGCGAAGGGACTTGAACCCCCGACATGCTGATTACAAATCAGCTGCTCTACCAACTGAGCTACACCGGCAAACCACGCGTTCCCATGCTGTTTTGCTGGAAACACGATCTAAACCACCCTTCTGCGGATTCAGAGTCGCACTAGTGTACAGATGGGCATTTTCGCTGCAAGATGAATTTTGCGGCCACTTCGGGTCGCGAAGCCTGTATTTTTTCGGTTGCAAACGAATTTTCCTGTTGCTCTTTCCTTTACGATCGCAGCAAATATCGGAAAGAGCCTTCCTACTTGCCGTCGGTTCACCAGCATCTCGCCTCTTCGCTCTACTCGTTTCTTGGAATTTATCTTGAGTCAACCAGACATATCGCTGCGAGATTTTCAAAAATTGATCCATACGATGTACTACGAAAAGGATGCGGAACGAGGCGTTTCCGGAACTTTCATGTGGTTGATGGAAGAGATTGGTGAGCTTGCCTCGGCTCTTCGTTCCAACCATGATCGTGCCAACCTTGAAGAAGAATTTGCGGATGTTGTCGCATGGTTGACCACCATCGCGAACGTTGCTGGTGTCGATTTGAGCGCTGCTATCGCCTCTAAATACGGCAGCGGATGTCCGGGTTGCAAAAAGCTAGCATGCGACTGCCCTATGTCGGAGAAACCTTAGCCCATTGCCTTCCATCGCGAACAACACCCCTAAAGATTCTCCCAAACGATCGCGAGCGGTTCTTCTGTTAGCGATAGCTGTTTTGGGGCTTTTGTCGATACTCCGAATCTCCGTCCTGTTTCTTTCTCGCGATGCTTTTTTGGAAGATCCCGACGCCTATCGATCTCTCGCGGTGGGGTTGAAAGCATCGGGCATCTACGGAAATTCAGTCGATCCCCCCATCAAGCCAACCGCTTTTCGACCGCCGCTCTATCCCTGGTTGTTGTCGTTCGGCGTCGATCAAGAAAATCGATCGCTGAGCTTCGTCTTTCTCGCTGCCATGCACTCCATCCTCGGAGTGGCTACTTGCTGCGGAACAGCCTATCTTTCGCACGTTTTACTCACGATGACGTTGCCCCACCTTAGCCGCTCCCTGTGGATCGTGGGAGTTCTTGCGTCAACATGGATCGTGGCTGTCGATCCAATACTGATCCGCCAATCGCAACTCATCATGACGGAGACGCTGGCTACATTTCTCTCCGTTGTCTCATTGGTATGTTGCCATCGTTTCATACAAACTCAAAGTCAGCGCGCGCAGCTTCTTTTGGCGATCGGTACGGGATTGGCCTTTGGCTTCAATTCTCTATGCAGACCGACCGCTGTCGCTTGGCTAGCCTTGGTTCTCGTATGCGTCGGACTGCTGTCACGACACTTTCAATTTCCTGTTCGAACCTTCCTTTGCCTTTTCGTCGGGTTCGCTGTATGCATCGTGCCGTGGGGCATTCGCAACTCGATATTCTTCGGCAAATTTGTCCTCACGACAACCCACGGTGGATATACGCTCCTCTTGGCGAACAACCCATCTTTGTACGATCATCTCGATCGCAGTTGGTCGAGAGATTGGGATGAATCCTCTTTCTTCGCGGATTGGAGTCAGCGATCTTCGGCTTCGAGCAGCGAGATTGAACAAGATCGGCTTGCACGCAACATCGCTTTGAAAACCATTCGCGAAAGACCGTTGGCATTTTTGAAAAGCAGCGTTGCTCGCCTTTTATGGCTTTGGGCTCCGTGGCCCAATCAAGGAGGGCTCCTCGCTCGGATCGGGATCGGAGCGTGGTATTTTGTCGTTTATATAGGCGCCATGTTCGGGCTTGCGAGCTTGATCCGTACTTTCCGTCCCACCCCTAGCGCGGCTCGTTATTGGTTTCCATTGCTGACGCTGATTCTGAGCGTTTCCATGGTTCATTCCGTTTTCTGGAGCAATATGCGGATGCGGGCAGTCTGTATGCCAGCCGTTTCTATCCTCGCCTCTCTGGGAGTCGTCGCGACTTTGCGACCGCGACTTGGTTCGAAAGATACCATTTGTTCAGTGGAATCCATGCTATAATTATCGTGTGCCTTACTAAGTTGGCCGTCACTACCCCCGGATTCTGAATTTCGAGAAGCACCATGGATTTGTTGTTGTTTGCCCAGAATAATATTCAAGTAGACTTCAAGAGCATCCTGCTGGTCGCTCTTTTGATTGGGTCCGTGGTTCTTGGCATCATTTGCATGGTTGTCTTTTGGAATTTCGGAAGCGTCTGGCTTCAGGCGAAGACGAGCGGCGCCGACATTTCGATGGCCAGCTTGGTCGGTATGTACTTCCGCCAAGTGCGGCCCCAGGTCATCGTCAATGGGAAAATTATGGCCGCGCAAGCGGGACTCGATATCGATCGCCGAAACGGCATCAGCACCCAGCGTTTGGAAGCTCACTACCTCGCCGAAGGAAACGTGATGAACGTGATCAACGCGATCATCGCTGCTCAACGCGCAGGAATCGACTTGGACTTTGATCGAGCGGCGGCCATCGACTTGGCTGGCCGCGATGTTTTGGACGCAGTGAAGACTTCGGTGCACCCACGTGTTATTGACTGTCCTGATCCTCGGCATAGCGGAACTGGATTCCTGTCCGCAATCGCTAGGAACGGGATTGAGCTCAAAGTGAAGGCTCGGGTAACGGTCCGAACGAATTTGCTTCAACTGATCGGCGGCGCTACCGAAGAGACCGTTATTGCTCGAGTTGGTGAAAGCATCATCAGTTCGATCGGTTCGTCGGAAAGCCACTTGAGCGTTCTCGAGAATCCGAATTTGATCACTCGCACTGTGCTCAAGCGAGGGTTGGACAATCAAACGGCTTTTACCATCGTATCTATCGACATTGCGCATATCGAAGTTGGCCAAAACATCGGTGCCCGTCTTCGTGCCGATCAAGCTGAAGCGGACGTGCGAATGGCTCGAGCCCAAGCAGAACAGAGGCGTGCCGAGGCGATCGCTCAAGAGCAAGTGATGAAAGCCAAAGTTGCTGAGAATCGCTCCAATCTCGTATTGGCCGAAAGCGAGGTTCCGAAAGCGATGGCACAAGCGTTCTTGGCAGGCCATTTCCAGTCGGCAACTTAGTTTCTCACGCAGTCTACTGTTTATTTGTTGAACGCGAGTTCGTTTCGTCCGTGTTTCTTTTGTTGAAACCTTCAGTTAGGGAAGTCCATGTGCGGAATCGCAGGAGGCGTTTGGCAACACGGTGACCAAGGTCTCGATGCCGCTACCCTGCTGAGAATGACCAACGCTCTCGAACATCGTGGCCCCGATGACGCCGGGCATTGGTTTCGAGATTCGCATAACAACGCGTTTCATCAAGACCAACGCCCCTCGCCGGGTGTTGCACTGGGGTTTCGCCGTCTCTCCATTATCGATCTGTCCACAGGGCATCAACCGCTCTGCAATGAAGATGGCTCGATCCAAATTGTCTTCAATGGGGAAATCTATAACTACCGCGAACTTCGCCATCGACTCGAAGGCTCTGGCCATCAATTCAAAACGAACTCTGACACCGAAACGATTGTCCATCTATACGAAGATTTAGGCGTCGATTGCTTTGAGCATCTCAACGGGATGTTTTCCATCGCCATCTGGGACGGCAAACGCGATCAATTGATTTTGGCCCGCGATCGACTGGGAAAGAAACCACTCTACTATACGCAGGTAGGAAACCAGCTATTCTTTGCGAGCGAGTTGAAGAGCCTTCTGCAGATCGAAGGAACCTCCAAAGCGATCAATCCGGGTGCCATTGATCTCTATTTGACGTATCAATACGTCCCGCATCCTCATTCGATCTATCGAGACATACAAAAACTACCACCTGGGCATTATGCAACATTTGTCGAGAATGAACTGACGGTTGAACCTTTTTGGAAAGTCGATTGGTCGCGCGAGGTTCCAACCGATTTAGCATCGGCAGGAGAGCAACTGCGATCGCTGCTTACGGATGCAATTCGAATTCGGTTGCGAAGCGATGTGCCACTGGGAGCTTTTTTGTCGGGCGGTATCGACTCTTCATTGGTTGTCGCGATTGCACAACGCGAGCTGGAGCAACCCATCCAAACATTTGCCATTGGATTTTCAGAAGCGGACTTTGATGAAACGCGATACGCTCAACTGGTTGCGAATCACGTCGGAACAAAGCACGAACGCTTCGAAGTAACGCCTGATGCGTTGGATATCGTCGACAAGCTTTCGTATCAATACGACGAGCCCTTTAGCGATTCTTCTGCAGTACCGACTTGGTACCTATGTGAACTGACCCGCAAACATGTGACCGTTGCTTTGAGTGGCGATGGTGGCGATGAACTTTTTGGCGGATACGAACGTTACAGGGCGTTGATGCTCAGTCAACGTCTGCAACGATGGCTGCCAGTGGATTGGCTCAGACAGTCGGGCATTCTGTCTCGATTGCCGGACTCCAGTGCGAGGCGGTCGTTCTTTCGTCGGGTTCGTCGCTTCTGTGAAGCGTTGGGCCAACCGCCTGTCGCGCGTTACATGAACTGGATTCAAATATTCGGGGAAGCGCAGCGACTCGACTTGTTTGACGAATCCTTTATCGAAAAACTACCGAACTACAATCCAGCTCGATTTCTACAAGACGCATGGAGCAAATCAGGAAAGCGAGATCTCGTTAGTTGCGCGACCGCAGCGGATCTTCAGACCTATATGCCTTGTGATTTGATGACCAAAGTTGATATCGCTTCGATGGCACATTCTCTAGAGGCGCGACAGCCATTGCTGGACTATCGACTGGTCGAGTGGGCCGCTGCATTGCCGAGCCATCTCAAGCTACGAGGCAATCAAGGCAAGTATCTTCTGAGGCAAACCTTCAACGAACTCTTGCCGAAAGAAATTTGGACTCGGCCAAAAATGGGCTTCGGAGTCCCGATCGCCAAGTGGTTTCGCACCTCGCTGAGAGATCGAACCTACGACGCTTTAGATTCCAAGGATACACGCTGTCACGCTTTTTTTCGGCCCGAGGCCATTCGTTCGTTGATCGATGCCCATATGTCGGGCAAAGAAAATCAAGCCTATCGGCTTTGGAACTTGCTCATATTCGAACTTTGGATGCGACGTTGGAACCCTGACGTTTCGTGACGGAGCCGATTGTTATAAAACCATTGGCTGCCAACTGGCACAACATTGATTGAAATCCACTCGCGCGACGAAGTATACTTTTGTAATCGCTCAACTCCAGGCGTTCAACAATGATCCCAAAACCCGCTTGTACCTCTCCTTCGACGGAATCAAAATTCCTATGCGCCTAGTCAAAAGCACACTAGCACTACTGGTACTTTCTTTTTCTCAATTCACCGGTCCTATGCAGGCGGAATCGCCATCCAATTCACCATGGCCGAGTTGGCGTGGTCCGAATGGGAATGGAACAACAGCCAATGGCAAGTATCCTACGGTATGGTCCTCGTCCGAAGGGATTCGGTGGAAACTAGATCTGCCAGGACGAGGTGCTTCATCGCCAATCGTTGTCGAGCAACAGATTTTATTCACGCTTGGCAACGAGGGAGCAAACACACTTTGGTCGGTGGACATGTTAGGCAAAAAGAATTGGGAAGCGGTCTTCGGTAAATCGGTGGCTGGAAAAAATGCCAAAGCGAGCGAAGCTAACTCCTCACCTATCACCGACGGAAAGCATGTATTCGTCTACTTCAAAAGTGGGGATGTCGGTTGTGTCTCGATGGACGGAAACAAAGTGTGGTCCCTTAACTTGCAAGAGAAGTATGGTGAAAACACGCTATGGTGGGATCTTGGGACATCACCGATTCTGACCAACGATGCTCTCGTCATTGCCGTCATGCACTCGGGACCTAGTTTTCTGGTTGCACTCGATAAGAAAACCGGAAGCGAACTATGGAAATCCGATCGTTGGCTCGATGTCAATCAAGAGTCCAATCAATCTTATACAACGCCGGCATTACATGGTGACACCATCATTACCGTTGGTGCAGATCACGTTACGGGGCATCATAGCAAAGACGGGAAAGAACTTTGGAGAGTTGGTGGGCTGAATCCGAAGAACGATCCATACTTTCGATCCATCTCTTCGCCGGTTGTGATTGGCGAGCTTGCGATTTGTCCTTACGCTCGTGGCAACTCTTTGACCGCGGTACACCTTGCTCCCAACATCGAACCATCCAAGCGAGTTGCGTGGTCGATTGCCCTTGGTAGCGATGTTCCGACGCCAACTGTTCGTGGGGATTCTATTTATACGCTTGGAGATAAAGGGCTCGTGTCGTGCTTGCGAGCCAAAGATGGCAGCATCCTCTGGCAAGAGCAACTTCCCAAAAGCAATCGAGCCTTTAGCAGTTCCCCCATCTTGGCAGGGAACAAATTGTACTGTCTTCGTGAAGACGCGATGACCTTTGTGATAGACGTTTCCGGCGAGGCAGGCAAATTGCTTTCCCAAAACAAGCTCGACGGCCAAGCCGTTGCTACCCCTAGTTTTCTCGACGATCGAATCTATCTTCGGACCTTTGAGGCCCTCTACTGCATTGAGTAGTTCGGCACGCAATCATAGATCATCCCAGGAGTCTGGGCCAAGGGACTGAACTTCGGGGGTAATGCGTTCCTAGGCAAAGCTTGGTAAGGAGTGAATCTTACAAAACCTAGGGACGAGAAAAAACAAAATGTTATACAAGGATCTCCTTGAGAACACGTTGTGGTTCTACTCCGGTAAGACGTTGCTCGAGGCCTTGGAATGGAAATACGAACCGCTCGTGATCGATTCCCATGCATTGCAGTATCGTGGCATTGAGATCGTTGATATGCACAGGATTCTCGGCGACATTGTAGCTAAAATCATCGGTTGTTCCCAACTCCATGCCTCCTCGGATGCCACCTCCCGCCATCCAAACCGTAAAGCACTTGGGATGATGATCCCGACCATAGTTCTCTTTGCTCAAACCTCCTTGGCAGTACACGGTTCGACCAAACTCACCCCCCCAAACCACCAACGTGGAATCCAATAGTCCTCGCTGCTTCAAATCTTGCAAGAGAGCGGCGCACGCTTGATCGACATCGCGACACTGCGCGGGCAAGTCGCCAGCAATGTTTCCATGCTGATCCCAACCTCGGTGGAGCAATTGAACCACCCGCACTCCTCGCTCGACCATTCGACGTGCAAGCAACGCACTCGACGCAAAGGTACCAGGCTTCGTCACTTCGGGGCCATACATTTCCAATATGCTCGCTGGCTCTTGGGCGATGTTCACCAAGTCGGGTACGCTTGTTTGCATTCGAAATGCCATCTCGTACTGTGCGATCCTCGTTTGAATCTCCGGATCTCGAAGCTGGGAATAACGTTCCTGATTCAACTCGCGAAGTGCGTCCAGCATGGCTCGACGATCCGATGGCTGTACACCGTCTGGGTTCGGAAGATAGAGAACCGGATCACCTCCACTTCGAAGCGCGACTCCCGTATGCTTCGTCGACAAATATCCACTCGACCACATCCGAGTGAACAACGCTTGAGCCTGTGCAGTGGCTGACCAAGTCGGAGTAAGGACCACGAAGGCAGGCAAATCATTGCTTTCACTTCCCAATCCGTACGACAACCATGAACCCAAACTCGCTTTGCCTGGCACTTCACTTCCCGTCATCACAAAAGTACATGCAGGATCATGATTGATCGCGTTTGTGTGAACCGTCTTGATCACCGCAAGATCGTCGACCATTTTCGAAGTAAACGGCAACAACTCACTCACCCAGCGACCACACTGGCCATGCTGCGAGAATTTGAACTTGCTCGGTGCTACAGGCAATCGGGCTTGGCCACTCGTCATGGTCGTGATCCGTTGCCCCTGCCGAATCGAATCGGGAAGATCTTTGTCAAATTGATCTACCAGACCTGGTTTGTAGTCCCACAGATCGATTTGCGAAGGTCCTCCGTTCATATGAAGATAAATGATCGATTTCGCCTTGGGAGGGAAATGGGGCAAGCCTGGAAGTGCAGGGTGAACGCGGCTCGGCGATTGGGAGTCACCGCGGACCTGGTTTCCCAACACGGCAGCCATCGCTAGTCCGCCCAGTCGAAGTCCTGCACCTTCAAAAAACTGTCGGCGAGCAATCGAGTTGTGGATCGTTTGTGGTGTGTTCATAGGTTGATACTCATGCAATCATTGATTGATCTTGTCAGCGGCTCGTCGAAACTTTTCGACTTTCTCGCGAATGGACTCAGGTGGACGGGTACGGGATCCGTTCTCTAGATAACCTTTCAATAGGTCGTCTCGATCGGAAGACTTCTTCGCTTGACTCTTGGAAGACTTGAGTCCCAACGAACGAAGTGCTGCTTCCAGTTCCTGTTTCTTGTTGGAGTTCGTCTTTGCTTCTTCTTTCGCTTGCGTCCAACGGTCCAAGAACTTCTGCATATCGTTCTTCGTCCAATCAAGCCGACGAAGCAACTCGGGATCGGGCTGTTCTCGCTGCTCTTTGAGGTATTCTAACGCCAAGTCAGTTAACTCGTCTGCATACTCCGTGCTACTCGGCGCTTCAGGCGGCTTGATCTCCGCATCAGGCTGATTGGGTTGTCCCGAATCAGCGGAGTTAGTCGGTCCCTTTGCTCCCGGAGGACTTTGTCCCTTCGCCGAAGAAGAACTTGACTTGGAATCGCCTGGCTCCCTGCCCGACTTACCAGACTCAGACTTACCAGACTCAGATTTGCCGGACTCAGACTTACCGGACTCAGACTTACCGGACTCAGACTTGCCAGACTCAGACTTGCCAGACTCAGACTTGCCAGACTCAGACTTGCCAGACTCAGACTTGCCAGACTCAGACTTGCCAGACTCAGACTTGCCAG
>CAIOHR010000068.1 GCA_903858115.1 uncultured Pirellula sp.
AGGCAAATCCGGTCTGGAAAGTGATCCTGGGGCTGAGTCGCTACGGTGGGCTTCGCACACCCTCGGAAACGCTATCGCTGCGTTGGGAGGACATCGATTGGGAGATGAATCGGATGAGTATTCCAGAGCCGAAGGTCGAACATCACGAAGGTCGTGGCATTCGTAGTTGCCCGATCTTCCCGGAGCTGCGACCGATCCTCGACGAAGCCTTCGAGATATTCGGCGACAAGAGCGAATACGTGGTCGCCGCTCCGCAGTATCGTGCGGCCGCCAACACGGCGATGGGCTGGAAGAACTCGAACCTACGCACCGAAATGACGCGACTGCTGCGCCGCGCCGGAGTCTCGGGTTGGCCACGATTGTTCCACTCGATGCGGGCTAGCCGGCAAACGGAACTCCAGCGTGAGTTCCGCGTGAGTTCCCGCTGCACGTGGTTTGCTCTTGGCTTGGCAATTCGCGTATCGCCCAGCAGAGTTACTTGCTGGTTACGGAAGATGATTTTGCCAAAGCGGCTGGTGTAGCGAAGGTGATGGTGGAGTGATTCGGTGGTGTGGGGAGGGTGGACGGCAACGGGTAGGCTTACGCGATTTATTTGGCGTCTTCAGGTTCTGGGTTGAGAGGGCCTTTACGAATGAGGATGTAGTGCTCCGCGTCGATTACGGTGATTTCGGTATCCCCGTCAAACCCGACGGTAAGACCTTTGCTGTTCTTCTGTTCGCCGTTAGAGGTTAGGTTCCAATTGAATTTGTAGTAGTCAGCCCCGTCACGATGCTCAGTGAATTCCCATGAAAGTTTCGTCAGTGACGTAGCTGGACCGCATTTTGATTTACCATTCGCTGCCATGTCAGAACTGCACGAAGGACCGCTGTCACCCTTCTTTGCCGCGTTGACGACGATAACAGCTTCATGCCTGGGGGATGATGCAACGGCGGCGGATTCGGCACCACCTACTGAAGGGGCAGTGGCAGCACCGGAACCTTCGGTATTTGGCGGTCCCTGAGCTGCGGATGAGCTCGGATTTTCTGACGAGCAGCCCGCAAGCAAGAGTGCCGAACCCAGTATAAGAGTGAGTGTTAATCGCATGTCTGCCTTTGCCAAATAACGATTGCGATAAACGAGTCGCGGGAGTTGATTTTCCATTTCGAAGCCGCCCGATTCCGCGACTTCGGTTCATCGCTTGGGTACGCCCGTCATGGGAATTGATTTATGGGATTCAAGTCCCCTGTGTGAGATAGTAATCTCTGGGAGATCAGTATACCAAATGACCACTTCAAGGGGACAAGTACAAGGTGAAGGCAACTGCGCGAGGGCGACCGAGCGTGGGAAGGAAACTCGCTGTGTGTTGTGAAGTGCGTCGAAATCGAGATGATAGTTCGAATCCTACCGCCTCCACCGGCGTGGATCGTTGCCAGACTGTGACATTCAAAACCCTAGTGTTTTGGCGACTCGCGCGACTCGAAAAACGACTCGAATTTGGGTGCGCGACGCGAAATACAACGCCGCAGGCGCCATGCACCGAGTTGCATGGGCGCTAC
>CAIOHR010000069.1 GCA_903858115.1 uncultured Pirellula sp.
ACCTTTGGGATCATGGTGAGCAACGACTCGGAGGGCTTCCAAGTAACTTGTTCCGGCCGTCTTAACGTGAAACATTCCTTGGGTGGCAGCCGCAAGGATACCGTACATCGACAACTTATCGCTGCCGGAGTGCAGACTGATCTTGTACGGACCGAGTTGCTTTGCAATGGCAGCGTGATCATGCATGGAACGATCTAAGGCTTTGAGATCACCTCGATAGTCGACACCTTTTTCAAAGTCGCCGATGAATCTGGGAGCTAAACTAACGAGACGCATTCCACCGAGCAGACATTGCTCAGCGATGATAAAGTGTTCGGCGAGAGTTGTTGGCTGGTCTGTTTCATCGACGGAGATTTCAATTTCAAAAGGGCGATTGGCCTTGGATTGAACCGAGTCAATGTACTGCGAAAGATTGGTAGCATGCTGAATGGCTTGTCCATACTTGACTACCGCTCGCATGCATGCAACTTCATCGAAGACCACTTCGGTACCCGTTGCAAGTTTGACGCTCTTTCCCAAATATTTGGAAAACCATGGCGAGCCTTCACGGACCTCTGCGAACTTAGAACGAAGGGTTGCTTCATCGTAGTTGTCCGCTTTTTGATCTACGTAGCCGGATGGATCAATCGTAAAGAACGTAAATCCCGCTTCCGCTGTTACATCAACATCCTGGGTAGTTTTTAGATGGTCCGCGTCGGCACCGATTGCCCCTTTCCATCCACACTCGATAGCAGCCGACATCGCATCGCGCATCACCTGCACGGGATTTCGCCCAGTACGTTGCATCTCACGAATGGACTGCTGTGGAAAAATCGGCGCGATACCTTTGCCAGCAGCGTTCATGGCCGCCACGTGTCCAGGGGTTGCCGTTCCGATACGATCTCCAAAACCAAAACTGGCTTGCAATCCAAGGGCTGTCGGGGAAACTATCACGGTGTTTACTCAGTAAATTGATGGGATGGGTGCCAATAACAAACCTGTCATGGCGAAGAATTGTGACCTCATTGATAGTTTTAGTCTAGAGAAGCAAGCCCGCTTCACTACGCACTCCCAGTAGAGAAAAGCGAATTTCGTCCAAGGCAAGAGTATGCCTAGAAAGAAGATTTTGGGATCTTAAGATGCTTGAATGGCTTTTTGGAAGTCGCAAGAAACTGCTGAAATCGGAAGTAACCTCCCAGGAACTCGAGCTTCTCGAAAGTTCGCTTTGGCAGTCCGCTTTTCTAAGCACCGAACATCGCCATCAATTGGTGCGTTGGTCTCGCGTATTCGTTGCGGAGAAGAATTGGGAGGGCTGCGATGGCGTTACGGTGACGGAAGCGATGAAGTGGAGTATTGCGACGGCTGCCGGACTACTCGTTCTCGCTTATCCGGACTGGTATTTTGACAGAACAGCAACGGTGCTTATCCATCCTCGTCCGTACAACGTGCGGGTCTCACCGGAAAATCTAATGACCAATCCGAATCCCGTTTTGGGTGGCGAATTTCGACGCGCGGGCGAAACCATTTACCGCGGGCCTGTCGTATTGAATTGGCAAGACATTCACGCTGCTGCGACGGAAGCCAATCGCGGGCAACATTTAGTCATACACGAATTTGCCCACCAACTCGACATGATCAATAGTCCATCAGCCGATGGCGTTCCCCCGCTGCCAGCTCACATCGACGAAAACGATTGGCGTACTGCCATGACGGCGGAATACCACCGCGCTCGCGAAATGGTGGAGCAAGGTTACAACATTTTGATGAACGATTATGGACTGACGCAGGAAAGCGAGTTTTTCGCCGTCGCGAGCGAACTCTATTTCCAGCTGCCA
>CAIOHR010000070.1 GCA_903858115.1 uncultured Pirellula sp.
GGACCGCGAATTGCACGTGATGGGTGGCTGGCACCGCTTGCGTTGAATCCGCGGGTTACGGGTCCTGCGGTGAATAAGGATGGGGTGCGTGCGAGCGATAAGGGGTTTCTGGATATGAGCCTAGAGGACTATATGGCATTGCTTTACTGGACCGGGAGACAGGGGCGTGAGGACAAGAATGGAAAAATCACGGCAGACCATGCACCGATTTTGGCGAAGCTGGGGATTGCGGAGGGGATGTGGTGCGATTTGGTATGGAACTTTAAGCGATACTTTGGCAGGAGTCGCGGGCCGGGATCACCGGATCGGATGCGAGAAGAATCGATCTTGGGGGTGCGCAAGTTCCAACCTGGGCAGAAGAAAGTCCGTAAGTGTTTTGTTTGATTGTTACTGGATTCAACGCGTGAAGTCGTTGTGTTTACGTGGAATTAGATTGCTAATATGTCGAGGAATTACGGACAATTGTTTTTCCGTTGCTGGCTGGGCTCTCCGCTGGTCGATGGCAATGGTGACTTCATCTTGCATTCGCAATTATTGCTTTGTACTGACAGTTTCCGAGTCATGACGCCGGATCGAATGGACGACGATGCCCGGGTTCTCTCTCTCCAAAAATTTGAGATCCCATTCTGACTGCAACAACACTGCGTTGTAACCAAATTGGTCGGTGACCCATTTGCCTGCGTAAGGCAGTGTAAGCTCGGTGTCTTTCGGAATATCGACCCACCGAGCTACCTTGAAAGACCGCCAATTCAGTTTCGATGGTGCGTTGTATTCCGATTGAAGCCTGAACTGAACAACGTCGAACTGCAACTCCCCTACAGCCCCGAGAATCATCTCTCGCCTCGTGGCCTTCGCATCATAAAACATCTGGATTGCCCCTTCCTCGACAAGCTGAGCCAAACCGCGGTCGAATTGCTTGCGTCGGCTTGTGTCTGCGCAATCCAAAACCGCGAAGAACTCTGGCGAAAATTGAGGCAGTCCCTCGTAGTTCACGATAGGCCCCTCGCACAAAGTGTCACCCAATCGAAACTCCCCAGGGCAAATTACTCCAATGATATCTCCGGGAAACGCTTCGTCGATGGTGATTCTCTCTTGACCGAAAATACGCATCGCCCGAGCGAGCCGGATCTTTCGACCTGAACGTGCAATCGACACTTCCATATCGCGTTGAAACCGACCAGAACAAACTCTTACGAAGGCAACCCGATCTCGGTGCCTCGGATCCAAGTTTGCTTGAATCTTGAAGATGAAACCAGAGAAGTTCTGGTCATCAATTTCTCCTTGATGAGCCAACGTTGCTTGATTGCTCGGCGGTGGACAGAGTTTCAAGAAGCCGTGCAAAAAATGTTCCACTCCAAAGTTGGTCAATGCGCTGCCGAAGAAAACGGGAGTTTGTTCCCCTGCCATAAACTTCTCACGATCAAACTCGTCTCCGGCGGTTCGAACTAAATCGATCTCTTCTTGAGTCGACTGAATCAATTCTGGACGAAATGATTCAGTCAGTTCTGCATCTTCCCACGCTAAAACTTTCGCGGCACTGCGTCGTGAGCTCTGACGATCTTGAAAAAGGTGAATGTCGTCCGTGTGTAAATCGACAATCCCACCAAACTCAGCCCCAGCCCCTATCGGCCAGTTCTGCGGTATTGGTGTTAATGAAAATCTTCGCTCAATCTCATCCAATATTTCGAAAGGAACACGCCCTGGCCGGTCTACTTTGTTCACAAACGTAATGATCGGAATCTTTCGCAAATGACAAACTTGAAAGAGCTTTTCCGTTTGAGTTTCAATCCCCTTCGCCATATCGATCACCATGACCGCAGCATCTGCCGCCATCAAGGTGCGATACGTGTCCTCGCTAAAGTCATGGTGCCCAGGGGTGTCAAGTAAATTGACTTGGCAGCCGGCAAACTCAAAGCTGAGTGCAGTTGAGCTCACAGAAATACCCCGTTGCTTTTCCAACTCCATCCAGTCGGAGGTTGCTGACTTTTGAGTTTTGCGACCACGAACGGCCCCGGCGACGTCGATCGAACCGCCAAACAGCAACAATTTCTCGGTCAGTGTGGTTTTTCCCGCATCAGGGTGAGAAATAATCGCAAACGTCCGCCTACGAAGCCTTTGTACAGCCGGATCATGGGCCTCCTGACTCGCCAAAGGGCGATCGATTATTTGCCGATCGAGTGTGGATGGCCGGGTGGACGTCGAATCGTTAGGTAGGTTGTCTGAAGTACTCATACCGCATTTCTATGGCACCTCTCCACGAAGGTCAATCGCATACTCGCGTGTGGCATCCTTCTTAGTTCGCGAATGGGAATTAGCCGGGGTAACTTTCCGATCCCTCGCGAATGTTGCGGTTGCTTGTTGTTATCATTATTGATCGTGAAAAAATCCTCGCCCCGTCTTTCCCTACGAAATCGAAACCATGATTTCCAACCTCCTCCCATCTTCATCTCCAAGAAAACGTCGTTTGGAGTCCATTCCCCTCATTCTTTATTGGATCGTCTTGCTACCGATCAGTTTTCGGGTGTCGACCGTAAACGCTGCCGATCGTCCGAACATCCTATTCATCGCCATCGATGATCAAAACGACTGGATCGGTCCGATGGGGGGCCATCCTATGGCCAAGACTCCATCTTTGGACAAACTAGCAAATAGGGGTACATGTTTTCTCAATGCCCATTGCAACGCTCCGCTTTGCAACCCATCGCGAACCAGCCTTTTACTTGGACTGCGACCTACGACCACGGGCATCTATGGCCTCGCTCCTTGGTTTCGGACATTGCCCGAATGGAAAGATCGCGTCGCATTGCCGCAACACTTTGCCAATCACGGTTACCGGACTGCGGCGACAGGCAAAATCTACCACGGCGGAACGGGTGGCGGAGCAAGTCGACCGAACGCCAAAAAGGGAGGCATTCCAACCTTCACCCCCGAATTCCAATTAACTGCGCCGTTCGGGGGCGTTGGCACCAAGCCTCCGAAGAAACTGGTTGGCGACACACCCATGGGCAACAACCCACTGATGGATTGGGGGGTATGGCCGCTCGATAACGACGACACGCAAAAAGGGGATTACCAAGTTGCTTCATGGACAGTAGAGCAGATTAAATCAGCCCCACGCGATCAACCCTTCTTCATTGCCGCAGGTTTTTTTCTTCCTCATGTTCCCTGTTATGCAACGCAAAAATGGTTCGACCTCTATCCAGATGACGATTCCGTTTTGCCATCTGTGCTCGAAGGTGATCGATCAGATACACCTCGGTTTTCATGGTACATCCATTGGGAGCTTCCGGAACCTAGATTGAAATGGGTCCAAGAGAATAATCAATGGAGGAATTTGGTTCGCAGTTATCTTGCGAGCACCAGTTTCGTCGATGCGCAAATCGGACGTCTGCTTAGCGCCTTGGAAGAGTCAGGGCACGCGGAGGATACGATCGTCGTCGTATGGGGAGATCATGGGTGGCACCTTGGAGAAAAAGAGATCACCGGCAAGAACACGCTATGGGACGATGGAACTCGCGTACCACTTCTGTTTGCTGGACCGGGAATCGCTCATGGGAAACGTTGTACACAACCTGCCGAACTCCTCGATATTTATCCTACGCTCATCGATCTTACCGGTGTTTCTCCTCGCAACGACCTGGAGGGACTCAGTCTGCTACCTCAACTCAAAGATGCGATGGCCAAACGGGAGCGACCTGCTATCACCAGTCACAATCAAGGAAACCACGGAATCCGAAGTGAACGTTGGAGATACATTCACTATGCTGACGGGAGCGAGGAACTCTACGATATGGTTTCTGATCCTAACGAATGGAAGAATCTCGTCGCAGATCCGGCATTGTCGCCAATCATTGCGGAGCACAAAAAGTGGTTACCCAAGATTGACTTGCCACCCGTACCAAACAGTGCCAGTCGCATTTTGACGTACGACCAAAACACGGATGAAGCTATTTGGGAAGGAAAAACCATAAGACGCGGCGATCCGATTCCCCAATAGAATCCTTCGATCAATCTAAGGTCGCTTGTTCGCCTGTTTTCAAGATATCCAGGATTTCAGCCGAGTTACTCGCGATGCGCAGTCGACCTGGTATGAAATCACTTTCGTCCATGATCGTAGCAATAACGGCTTGTAGCCGTTGGTGGATACGGGGTTGCCCCGCGGGACTTAGCAGTACGAATAAAATATTTGCTCGCTCTTGATTCCCTCGATAGGGAATACCCTTTTCAGATCGGAGAAAGAAGACCACAGGCTTGGACAAGCCTGCAACCCGCGCATGGGGCATTCCTAATCCTTTACCGAGATAGGTCTCGACGACACGTTCTCGTTCATCGATGGCTTTGACAATGCTCTCTTTGCTGACCGGTAGCTGCCAGTTGGTCATGCGACTAAAGGCAACTCGTATGGCTTCTACCGAGTTGTTCGCCTCGATTCCCAAGCAGACACGTTCATCGGACAATGCATCGGATAAGCTGACTTGTTCTTCATCCTCGAACTCATCGCGGATAGTACCGATGATCTCTTCGATAACATCTTCAAACGTCAGAAAACCGGTCCACGCTCCGGCGATGTCTTGGACCAATGCGACGTGAATGCGACGGCGCTGCATTTCAGCCAGCAGCGACTCCAAGGACGAATTCTCTGGTACGGTGATGAATTTCCGCTGTAGTTGCATGAGATTTGGTTCATCTTTGTCCGCAAGTAACAGGTCCTTAATATGAATGATCCCAATGGGGTCTGGCGAATGTTCATGAATGAGCGGATATCGGCTGAATCGATACTTTTGCAACTGGGCACGATTGATTTCCCACGGCAAATTGGCTTGAAGTACGCGGACTTGCGATTTCGGACGCATGGCATCCTTGACTCGCAATTCACCGAGATCGAATACGTTCTCCACAAAGAGCAGACGCCGAAACGACATAACACCGCCGGTCTGCGCTTGGCTCAACAAGATGCGCAGTTCATCTTCGCTATGAGCTTCCGGCCCTTTATAGTCTTGCAATCCAATCGCCTTTAGAACGAGATTGGCGGATGCATTGAGGAACTTGAGAGGCACGTAGAAAAGGATCCGAAAGACTTTCAGCGGTCGCGCGCTCCATAATGATGCGCGATCGGTCAATCGAATTGCGGCAGACTTGGGCACAAGTTCGCCAACGAGAATATGCAAGAAGCTGACGATAAGGTAGCTAATGGTGAACGCTATGCCGTGGGTGGTGACCCAAGCAGTCGTGGAATTCTCAGGGAACAAGTCCATCCAAACGATAATCGGCTCGATCAATCTCACCACGGCCGGTTCTGCGACAAACCCCAAGCCGATCGAGGCGAAAGTAATCCCTAACTGGCAAACCGACAGGTACTCATCCAGGTGATCCTGTACATGCTTGACAGCCAGTGCCCCAGGAACACGGTCGTTCACCATCTCTTCGACGCGTGATGGCCTCATCTTGACAGCAGCGAACTCGGCCAAGACGAAAAAGCCATTCAAAGCCAACAACAGAATGGCAATGACCAGGAAAAGGAGAATCATTGGTTTAGAGCCACAAGGAAGAAGCGGATGGGGAGGGATTCGAACCCACGGTAGCCTTACGACTACTCCGGTTTTCAAGACCGGTGCATTAAACCGCTCTGCCACCCATCCAATAGCAATCTCTTATTCTATCGTTTTGGCGGAGTTCTGTTAGTCCATACTCCAAATTTTAGTACGCACCAGGGCCAAAGCGACACCGCCGACAAAAGTAGTATCGCCTTTCAAGATCTGCAGGGATTCTTTGCAGGGATTTTAGGTGGACGGCATATGGAATGTGCCTAATACCTTGACTTTTGTCGGTGTGGCCAAAGCAACGAACCAATTCCAGATCCCGCTTATCGAGTGAAACTCGGTCACGAACTAGACTTGGACCGGTTAGCGATTCTAATAAAACGTGGTCGTTACTGGGCTACGCTGCCGGACGCTAGTGTTGACCGAGAATATAGTACAATTTCTCCCCCGCTTGCCAATATCTTTCTTTCTGTAATTCACCATCCTGACGCTAAATCGAACTGATGACCAACTCGATACCCAACTCCATCCAGCCCAGCACTTCTAGACTTGTATCTCTTGATCAGTTTCGAGGTTACACCGTGGCAGGGATGTTCCTAGTCAATTATTTTGCGCATTTCACGGTCTGCCCTCAGGTGTTGCGACATACGCATGATTACTGTAGCTATGCTGACACGATCATGCCTCATTTTTTGTTCGCAGTCGGCTTTGCATTGCGTCTAACTTTCGGTAGACGCATGCAAACGCAAGGGTCTGTGTCCGCGTACTGGCGCATGTTTCGCCGCATGCTCGGGTTGATACTAGTGTCCTTGATAGTCTATCAAGTTGGCGCACGTGCTCAGAATTGGGAACAACTGCGAGATATGGGTTTTTGGAATGCGATCAAAGACCCACTCAAACGTGAATGGTTCCAGACATTGATGCATATCGCCGTTACGACGCTTTGGATCCTACCCGTGATTCACGACAAAGTCTTGACTCGGGTTTACTGGTTGCTGTTTTCTGCCGGGGCTCACGTCGTATTGTCCTACTGGTTCAACTTCACGTGGGTCAACTCTCCACCCAGTGGAATTGATGGTGGACCGCTTGGCTTTTTGACCTGGAGTATTCCAGCGCTGGTTGGCTCCTTCGCGTGCGACGCATTTGTGAATTGGAATCAACCGGGGACGTCCGTGTGTCAACGCATTGCATCTATGACGGCCATTAGCTTTGTCTTGATGCTGGCAGGATACGCATTTTCGTGCGGTACTCGTTTTTATGACGTGCCTGTCGACAAAGTTGAAATGTATCGGTCCGTAAAATTGGCACGCGATCCGGTTTGGCCTTTGGCTGTTCGTGTTCGAGACAAACTAAGCAATGCAACCTTGGTCGATATTCTTGCAGAACCACCTTTTGTGAAACCGCCGAGTCACACCGAACGTAAATGGAATTATTGGATGATGAGTCAACGGGCAGGTACTCTTTCCTATTTGGTCTTCGCAGCTGGCTTGTCTCTGCTGGTTTATATCGTCTTTTTTATCGTTTGTGATCTCGGGGGGCTTCAACTCCCCTTCTTTCGAACCCTCGGGACTAATGCTTTGTTGGGTTACGTTCTTCATGGAATGGTTAGCGATGCTGTCCAGCGTTTTGCTCCTAAAGATGCACCGAGTTGGTATGCCTACGGCAGTTTGGTACTCTTTTTCGGGATCAATTGGCTGATACTCCGAAGCTTCGAAAAACAAGGGATTTTTCCTCGAGCCTAGATGGACCAGCATAAACCATTGCAATCAATGGCGAAATCAGCCTTCGTGATCTTGATGCAAGTGAGATCGACTGGTTTAGGACCGGCCGATAGTCTATAGATCTCGCGGTCTGCTGCTCCGATGCTCACTCATGAAATCAACATCTTGAACCATTCTCGTTCCGTTCGTTTCGCTATCCTCGCCTTGATCGGAGTGAATGCTCTTTGGGGTTTGTCATTTCCCGTGATGAAGGCGCTCAATGAGATCATGGATCGAAGACTCGAGGTATCGTCCGCTTCCGTATCGATGACGTATTCGGTGTCATCTTCTGCGGGGATGATCGCCATTCGGTTTTCCATGGCGATGTTGTTGATCACGATACTTCTTCCCAGGCTGGTACTAGGAGCCAAGAAGGAAGAGTGGATTGCTGGGTTTTGGATCGGACTGTTTTTCTGTATTGGATTGGTGCTTCAAGTGATCGGGTTATCCACGATTCCAGCATCGCGTAGTGGTTTCTTGACTAGCTTGACTGCAGTTTATACCCCGCTCATGTACGCAGTCATGACCAAACGCTTACCGTCGCTTCAACTTTGTATTGGCATCCTGCTCGCCTTGATCGGCGTTGCGACGTTGTCGAATGCGTTGACATGGATACTACCCCAACCTGAAATGACTGCGACAGAAACGACGACAATAGTCCCGCTCAATTGGGGAGACCTGTGGACAACGCTTGGTGCGATCTTTTTTAGTGTCCAAGTTCTCCTGATTGATCACTTTGGTAGTCGCTACCGATCCGCTTCCTTTACGCCTGGCATGTTTGCAACCGCAACGCTCGTGGCTGCCGCGATTTTTGCTGGAATTCAGTTTTGCCCTCCGGGGGATGCTTCGAGCATTGAGTTATCCAAGTGGACATCATTGCTTGTGCAACCTGCATTTCTTAGCTTAGTTTTTTTCTTAGCACTGTTTTGTTCGCTCGTCTCCTTTCTTGGGATGAACACATACCAACCCTACATCACAGCATCCCAAGCGTCTGTCATCTACAGCACGGAACCATTGTTCGCGTCGCTTTGGGCGATGATCCTGCCGGGTGTGATCGCGAGCTTTATCCCCCTGATCTATCAGAATGAATCGGCGACTTGGCAGTTGATCGTCGGTGGATTGTTCATCTTGGCAGCGAATGTGATCGCTCTTTGGCCTACCAAAGCGGATAGAACGGAAGCAGAGTCAGCGATGTAGCAACAGACTTAGGTCGGTTGCGCATTGAGGCTACGACTTAGGATGAGACTTCATCAGGCATACAACGAAATGCTTGCGGCAAATAGTGAATCAAATCTGTCGCCAACGTACTGGGTGTCCCAAGTTCTCGATGCGCGATATCGGCTGCCAATCCATGCAAATAAACGCTGAAAACGGAAGCATCCATGGCGTTCATTCCTTGGCATACGAGTGCCGTAATGATGCCGGTCAGTGCATCACCGCTTCCGCCGACGGCGAGGCTTGGATTTCCTGTGCGATTTTCATAACAACGTTCACCGTCGGTAACCCAAGTCTTTTGCCCTTTGAGAACAATAATCGCATTCCATTGTGCGGCAAGCGTATTCGCTTTTTCTATTTGGCCAATGCGGTCGTGAGAATCCACACCGCAAAGACGTTCCCATTCCCCAGGATGTGGAGTCAGGATTCGCTTGGCCGTTGACGCAGGCAGCGTTACCCCTTCTTCTGGGCTGTTCTCGCTCAAAGCATTAAGTGCATCCGCATCGCATACGAGCGTGTTCGGCCATGTTTGATACAAGCTTCGGACGAGTGCGTCTGTTGCGCTCGATCGCCCTAGCCCTGGGCCGATCGCAATGGTGCACCGTTGGTAGCGATTGGTATGCAACAGAGTTCGCAAATGCGTGTCTGCTTGATGCCAATCCACCCCAATCGTCATGTAACATGGGTCAGCAGACGCTGCTACGATTTGCATTGAATCAGGAACCGCGACCGTAACGAGTCCCGCTCCGCAACGGAGTGCTGCACGGCCTGCGATGATCGCTGCGCCCGTCATACCCTTCGCCCCCCCGACAACGACGGCGTGACCAAATCTACCTTTGTGATCGCCTGGTAATCGATCGGGTAAATGTGGGACAGAAATAGATTTCATCTTTAGCGTGGGTCCGAAGCGCGACCGTCAAGCATTTGAGAACGGGGCAGATACTTACAAAGCAAAATCCCCAAAAAGTACAAAAACAAAAGTGGGACGGCCATCGCGACCATACTTGTCCAATCACCGCCTGGTGTCAAAACCATCGAACCAGCCGCGATGGCAAAGGCGGCGATGCGCCACTGCTCGATGTACGTTTTGACCGTCATGATTCCAAGCCGTTCGATGACGAGCATTACCAATGGCAATTGAAAAGAAATACCAAAACCTAACGGTAGCAGCAACGCAAAAGACATGTAGTATTCGAGTCGAGGTGTTGTTCCTACACCCATCATCGAATTGAAATTCAGCAAGAAGCTAATTACCAATTGGAAAACAACGAAGAACGCAAACAACGCTCCGATAAGAAAGAGGGCGATACTGGATGGTAGGAAGAAGTAAACGTAGCGTCGCTCATGGGGATAGAGGCCCGCCGCGACAAATCCCCACACATGATAAAAGATCCCAGGACTGGCGACGATAAACGCGACCATCAATGCCGCCTTGAACCAGATAAACATCGGTTCCTGAATGTTGAACGCCTCGGCCTGGGCCTTAATGGGTTGAAACAGCCGAATCGGTGCCAATAGATCCGGTGTGGGCAGACTGTGTGCATCCAAATTGGCGAACTCCTTGGTGTTCTTTGTATTCTCCGTGGCTTTCGGAGCTTCCAATTCCAGGGTTGTTGTAGCAGCATCACTCCCGTTCTTGGGGTCCGAAACCAATTCCTTCAGTCGGCTCAGATCGACGTAAAAGATCATGCTTGATTTCTTATTGGCGGTCATCCAATCCTTAAGTTCGGGACTGACTTTTTCTCCCGTTGCCGCTTCCATATCGACGACGTTGCGTTCGATGGTGTATTGTTCGATGGCTTCTCTTAGCGGAATCTGCACATAGTCGACGACGGAACTAGCCAATGGGACACCGACGAATATGCCTCCCAGGAGCCACATCGATGCCTTGACCAAGGCGGCGCGCAGCTCCTCGAGGTGGTCTCCGAAGCTCATGGAGCTTTTTTCAAAAAGATCGTCCGATTTCTTTAAGCCTAGGGTGCTTTTCAGCATGTCTCATCTCTCCGATAACATATAAGGTGCTCTCTAGCTTTGTTCCGACAGCAACTTTTGGCAATCCATGTTTTTACCAGATCATCCACTTCGTTTTGACCCGATCTTCCGTTCCTACATCTGGGGAGGAGAGAGACTCGCATCCCAATTGGGCAAAAAACCGCCTGCTTCCGGCATTTGGGCCGAAAGTTGGGAGATCGTCGACCATCGCGAAGGTGAGTCCTGCGTGTCCGAAGGGTCATTCCAGGGCTGGACAATTCGTCAATTAATCGAGTCCTTTCCTGTCGAAATTACCGGTTATGACACTCCCAGGGAAAGATTCCCCCTGTTGCTCAAGTATCTCGACTGCCAACGAGTCCTCAGCGTCCAAGTGCACCCAGACGACGAATACGGCTCCAAAATGGATACACCCGACCGGGGAAAAACGGAAGCGTGGTATGTCATCGATGCAGAGCCCGGCGCGGTCCTTTATGCCGGGCTGAAAGAAGGAATCGACCGTCCGACGCTGGTGCAGGCGATCGAGGAAGGGCGAACCGAGGAATGTTTACACGTGCTTTACCCGAAAGCTGGCGATTGCGTTTTCATCCCCGCCGGAACCGTTCACGCCTTGGGGGCAGGTCTACTGGTCGCTGAAATTCAGCAAGCGAGCGATTGTACATTCCGGCTCTTTGACTGGAATCGAGTCGATAAAGATGGCAACCCCCGAGCACTTCACGTTGAACAAGCAGTCGAAGTGATAAACTTTGCTCTTGGGCCGGTTTCGTTTGCCAAATCCTGGGAAGAAAGTGACTCTTCTACGGCATCCAAGTATTCGACTCTGTGGCGGTCGTTAGTAGAATGTGACAAGTTTCAATTGAGCGAGGCGAAATCGACATCGCCATTACCACTACCCTCCAATCGAGTATCTATTCTGACCATCCCGAAAGGTTCTGCAACTCTACGTTGCGGCGATAACTCGCTGGAACTCCAGCACGCAGAAACCGTACTTGTACCCGCCGCCTGCAAAGATTCCCTTTTGCAGTTGGGACCAGACTCGATCGCACTTCTGTCGACACTTCCCAATCCTTGAGAGCCGATACTGTGTTGCGAGCGAATCTATCACAACTGCGAGTCCAACGCTGGGCGCTCCTCGGATTCAATCCATGGCATCGCGTGCTGCTTCGTCAATCGATCTCCGAGGCAGCAAACGAACAAGGTGTCTGTACGCAGTTTGATGTACACGACCATGAAACTGTCGCGTCGATTCACCAGAATGAACTATTGAAGTTGGTTTCCACTGCTCATGTCCTTGTCATCACGAAAGAAACATTTCTCGCGGCAAGTCCATCGCATGAGCAACCGCTTGCTCGCTCGCTGCCAAAGGATCAAATCGCGATCCTTTGGGATTGGTCGGCTCTCGGACTAGAAGCACTTTCCTGGGCGACCTGCGTTGGATTTGGCGGAGTAATCTTCGATATTGCAACACTTCGAAGCTGGTCGAGCATCGCGGTGCAACGAGGAGTGAATTGCCTCGAAGAACCGCACCCGATCCTCTCGAAAATCCAATCGCTATCATTAACTCGAGTCGGAACTCAGGCATGACAAGAACAATATTGGTCACCGGAGCTGCCGGTTTTATAGGATTTCATTCGGCTCTTCGTTTCTTAGCTCAGGGGGAACGAGTGGTCGGCATCGACAACTTGAACGACTACTACGATGTTCAATTAAAGCAATCTCGCTTGGATCTTTTGCTTCAAGATCCGAATTTCACGATGTACCGTGCAGATCTTCAAGATAGAACAGCGATCGAGAGAGTGTTTTCAGAGAACTCTTTTGACAGAGTCGTACATTTGGGCGCGCAAGCCGGGGTGCGATATTCGCTTGTTAATCCCTACAGTTATGTCGATTCTAATATTTCAGGAACTTTGACCATCCTCGAGGGGTGTCGACACCACCGCGTGCCTCATCTGGTCTACGCCAGCAGTTCGAGTGTGTACGGCAACAATACGAAACAGCCTTTCTCTGTCGAAGATTCCGTCGATCATCCCATCAGCCTATATGCCGCGACCAAAAAAGCCAATGAACTGATGGCCCATACTTATTCACATTTGTACGGGATTCCCACGACCGGATTGCGATTTTTTACTGTTTACGGCCCGTGGGGGCGACCCGATATGGCGATCTTCAAGTTTACAGACGCGATCCTGGCAGGGCGATCCATCGATGTCTACAACGGAGGTGAAATGAAGCGAGACTTTACCTTTGTCGACGACATTGTAACGGCGATCGTTCGCGTGACCGACCGAATTGCCGAACCCGCTAGCGAGTTTGATCCCTACCATCCCAACCCTGCCACCAGTTCAGCACCCTATCGGGTCTACAACATCGGCAATCACCAACCAACGAACTTGTTGGATTTTATCGCCGTTTTGGAGCGGGCCTTGGGAAAAACAGCGGTCAAAAACATGCTGCCGATGCAACCTGGCGATGTAGCTTCCACCTATGCAGATGTCGAAGCTCTTCAGAAAGCAGTTGGTTTTTCTCCTTCAACAGCCCTTGAAGTTGGTGTCGAGAGATTCGTCAGCTGGTACCGCGAATACTATCGCGTCTAGTTTGACTCAGGACTCGTCTTTCATTTTCTGAGCTGCATTACATTCATGACGTCGACCTAGCCGGAATCGTGATTCGGCAAGTCGTTCCGACATCTGTCGGACATTCGAAGGTGATAGTGCCACCGACTCCATGAATCACATTTCGCGTTAAGAACACACCCAGCCCCATCCCTTGCCCCACTTCTTTCGTGGTGAAGAAGGGTTCCCCAATCCTTCTCGAGACTTCATCGGACAACCCCACACCGCGATCGATGACCTCCATTTGCCAGGTTCGTTCCCCATAGATCGAATCCGTTTCTTCGCTTATGCGTAGCAATACCTTCTCATGTGGAGGAGAAGCATCCAATCCGTTTTGCAATAGATTCCGAATAGCTTGGCCGACTGCTTGCTTCGGTAAGATAGCCATTCGTTTCGAAAGCGAGGGAGGAATCTCGACAATGACTCGATGCGGTTCTCGCATCGGCTCGATTGTGGTTTGCACAATTTCTTGCAACGATACCGAATTCAAATTCTCCGCAGCCGCTTCCCCAGCACCACTCTTCATGCGATGCAAAATCTCACGGCAACGATTAAGCTCTTCTCGAATCAACTCCACATCTTTTCGAACACTTGATGATACATCGTACTTGTCCAAGCTTCTCGAAAGCTCTTTCGCGACGACCGCAATCGTTGAAAGCGGACTTGCTAGTTCGTGCCCAGCGCCGGCCGCTAAGGTTGCCATCGCTTCCAATCTCCGAGCTCGCTCTCGCTCTTTCTCCGCAATAGCTAACTGACTTTCCCTTTCCCGCAACTCTCCTGCTAGCATTGTGACAAAGTACGTGATTACGCAACAGCACATTGAGAAGGCAACTAGGAATGCAAATTTTGCCACTCCCCAGGCGGATTCATCCGCCAACGGAGAGTTTCCAATCTCCGAAACAGATATCGCAGAGTTCAATAACAAGATGATTCCCCCGATTGACATCGTTGAGATCCACCATGCAAGCGACTTCGGAAGTATCATTCCGGCGATCGCGATGTTCGCAAAATAGAAGAGCAAAAACGGATTAGAGGCCCCACCGGTAAAGTAGAGCAAACCTGTAAGTGTCAAAACATCCATCGAAAGCACTGCCGTCAGCGCACGGTTGCCAATGGTGTCGTCACTGAAAGAACGATTGCGAGAAGCTGCCGCCAACGTTTGATTGCGATTGACCGTAGGTGAGGTCGCACAACGCGTCAATCGTCTTGACCAATACCACATTCCTACATTGGTGACTGCTGTCCATCCCACGAGAATGAGCAATGGCAGGAGATCCAAGTGGATTCGAAGAAGAAACTCAACAATACCAATGACCGTCAACTGACCAATCACGGCCACCCAACGCAATTGCGTCAACCAAATCGCTGTTGAGATGTGAGGATCAGCGATTGCATAATGTCGTCGATGGGGCAAATGATCCACTCCTAGATAGCTGCCAAATCTGCTGACCATGCTTCAATAAGAGCAGCAGGTGCCACCATGCGATCCACGTGCTCCTTCGCTTCCAAGCAACGTTGGATACATTGTAATTTGGGTTCTGGGGATATGCCCCTTTGAAGCAATAGATCTCTCAACTCCGCTCGATAATGCTGTTGTGCGAACTCGATCAATTGCTTCAACCGTTCCCGCTTTGATTGTGACTCTGAACCCACCGACTCTACATTTGCCTGAATTGCCTTTGCAAACTTGATGAAATCCATAGGCCTCTCGGACAATTGGCGAATCATCTCTCTTTGGAATTCTCGAAGCTCTTCGTCGAGCAACACATGAAACGAGGCCATGGATCCGTTTGCTTTCCTGGCGATCTGGTGCGCCTCATCCGCTTCCTTGGTCAACCCCTGTCGCATCGCCAACGTCGCCAACTCCACCTGCGACAAACCTTGAAAACGCACTACCTGGCATCGAGAGCGAATTGTCGGCAGCTGTCGCTGAAGACTGGTGCTTATCAAGAAGATAACGGAACCAGGAGGGGGCTCTTCGAGCGTTTTGAGGATACTGTTGGCTCCTTCTACCCCAATCGTGTCGGCATCGTCGACGATCGCAATCTTACGACGACCTGAATAGGGTTTCATACGGATCTCATAACAGAGCCCTTCTCGCATACGAGCTTCTTCGCGTCCGATGAATTGATCTATCGACAATGCAGTTTTTTCTGGGTCTCTGGCAATTTGAATAAAATCAGGATGCGTTCCCGCTTCGATCTGGACGCAAGCTTCACATTTTCCGCATGGTGCAAAGTCCGCCGGGGACGCGCTAGTGCATAACAGTGTCTTTGCAATCATCTTGGCGAACGTACGCTTGCCAATCGCTTCGGGACCCACCAGGAGAAATGTGCTTGCCAATCGATCGTGCTGGATCGCGTTCTTGAACCAATCTTGCTGAAGATGATGGCCTACAAAGTATTGCCAGTCCATGGATCAATCCTGAAGCAAGAAGACTGGTGGCAGTTTGAGCCTCAACCCTGCAACCGTACATTTGCCAACAAAGTCCGATTGCAACATTTGTCTCTGCTCTTCCAGTTTCTGCACCTTCGCAAATTCCGGTCGGAGTGAATCGAGCTCGCCCACACTGGGAAGTCCTCCTCGATCCTGGGCAAGCAATTCCTCCAAACGCTTGATGACTAGGCTTTGTGAATCAAATTGAGTACTGGAGAGAAACTGTTTTCGAAGCTCCGAAAACCGCTGCTTCCATTCCTCTGACTGTTGCCCGGATTCGTCAATCGCCGCGTATCGAGAAGTATATAAACGGGATGCCGCTGGCCACGCTGCCCGCGTTGTTTCGAGCTGTGTCATGATAGTCTGGAATCGAACCGCCATCGAAAAAACCAGCCAAAGCAAGAACGCAAGCAACAAGCTGAAGGGAATGACGAACAAACGGCCTGGAATGCCTCTTCGTAAATCTTTTTGATTACCTCTATCCATAACCGTTTTCTAAAAGGGTGAGTCCATCCCAACCCGAAGCTTGAGCGAACGGCACATGGAATGTGCCTACTACTTTGGCTTTTGTCGGCTCTGTCACTCTGTCACTCTGTCACTCTTTGGTTTGCGATGTGACAAAGTTGTAGTTTAGGAACTCGATCTCCGCCGAATGCGACTATGCCGAATGCGACTATGCCGATTGTGATCCGCCACCGTGGATGGTGTAGTTCTTCATCGCGGTCATCTCTTCCGCCACGCTACTACCGTCGGGAGTATCATCCGACTTCAAATCAAACCAGCTTTCCTTGAACTTTACAAAGCCAGCTTCGCCACGTGCTGCCAGCCTCATTGCAACGTTGGAAGTCAACGCGATTACCGCGTCAGCCATCGCTACCTCAGGGTGGCACTTGGGTCGATTCGTTGGGTCGGGGTTGCGGATGCAATAAGCCCAATGCTCAATTTCTTCTGTGTAGCCACGACTGATGGGGCCGAGATTGATCGAGGCCTTCGCTGCCGGAGCAGAGGAACCACCACTCGCCTGCGTATCCAAAGCGTATCCGCCCTTGGCCGACTTGACCCCGGCAGCCGCTCCCGTGTCCGAACCGGCGTAAAGGAGGACTTCCTGTTCCTTGTCGATGATCATCGTACCCTTGCTGCCCATGACGACCTCTCCGTAACCACCATAACCGTTTCCATTGATGGAGGAGTAAGTCACGACAATCTTCTTGTTCGGATCGGCATCGTATCCAGGGATGTTTTTCACATTCGGGATGCTGTATCCAGAATCGAACTTATCGTCATACTCTGGACCTGGGAATTCAAAGGAGCAGTAGACGTGGTCATCGCACTCTCGATCAAGCGGGAAGATATGCCTTCCACCCACCGCGTGGACTGTTAGAGGATGGGCCTTCTTGCCGTCCTTTCGGAGGGCGCTACAGAAGATGGTTGCAGCATCGAGTTGGTGGCTTCCAAGTTCTGCCATCAACCCGCCACCGGTTCGTTCGAAGATTCTCCATCGAACGAGTTCTTCGATCGCGGGTCTATCTCGTTTTCCAAGTTGCTTTGCGAGGTAACCGAACTTTTCGGCATCGACATCGATGTCCTTCATCCATGCGTCCCATTGAGCAACCTTCTTCGTCAATAGGTCGATGTCTGCAGCTGTCTTAGCTTTCTTTAGATCTTCTTTCCACTTGTTTAGTTCTTTCAAGACAATACTGTCCTTCGCATCCTTTCCGATTTCACCACCTGGCAATGGTGGCTGCCACGAATCCTTGCCTGGCAAGTTTCCTCGGTGCCATTGGGCACGAATGTGATGAAGCTGGCCGATCAGGCCCCACTTCAGCATGTGAACAGCGTTGTCGTACAAAACACTGTAATGTCGTTGGTGACCGGTCGCGAGATGGATCGGCTTTCCGTTCTGATCGGAACTCATTTCAGAAACTCGGCCCATGACTTTGCATTGAGCAATATTGTGAGCCATCAGTTTTTCTGTAAGCACGTGCTTGTTCGCTTGCATCGCCTTGACTGCGATCGGGGCATGCAAATGAAGCGGAAGCGCAATGATGACAGCTTCGATATCCTTGTTTTGCAGCAAGGCATCAATACCTCCATTGGACGCATCGTAAACCTTGACGTTTCGACGTGCTTCATCCTCGCTGGCATACTTGTATTGTTTGATCAATCCTGGTCGAGCTGTGTTCGCCGCTGGCGAAGACCAGTCACCGTGAAAAGCGCGATGGATGCTGAACGGGCGAATGTCGGCAATTGCCTTGACAGTTACATAATCGGGGTTGCAACCACCGATGAGCACATTTCCCTCATCGCCGGTACCGATCACTCCCACTCGAATGGGATCCCCCACTTTTGCATAGCCAAAGTACATCGCGCCGAGTCCGGCGCCGGAGACCGCTCCCGCAGCCATAACTCCTTGCATGAACTCGCGCCGCGTGAAGCCTACAGCCTCATAGAAGTTGTTCTGTCCGGTCGTTCGTTCTTCTGGTGTTAGTTGATTCATGATTTTGCTCCGCTTAGGAACCTATGTTGGTATTCGAAAATAAAATAAGGTTTTGGGGATACGAAACTATTAGACTTCTACAGACTTTTTGCGATTCCAGAAACTCCAAGGCAAGAAATCGAGCCCTGCAAAACGTCCTGCATCTGCAAACGCGAGTACAAAACAGCCGACCATCTCTATCGCTTGATAGTAGGTTGGTTGTGTTCCGGGATAGCCAGGGAATTGTGTCAATACGACCGACGCCAAAAAAATACCCGCAGCCAATGCGGCAACCGGAGTGAGCAAACCTAGCATCAATAGGATTCCGACCGACATATCGAATATGGGCAAGTACTTGTCCACCAAACGAACGTCGATCGGCCCCGCGTCTGGCATTCGCAATTTTTCGTATCGCACGTCTTTACCGACCTGCGAGGCTGTTGCCAATGCATTTACCTCTTTTTCAACATCCCACAAAATCCGATCGATCTCCGCCAAAGGCGCCCGAGCCAGCCCCTTCCACTCGTATTCAATTGAGTCTTTCTGCTTTCGCATGCCTGCAACATTGTTGCGCATCTCATCGACGCTATTCTTCTCAATTCGTTCAAAGCCCTTCAAGTACTTCGATATATCGCTTCCCCAATCTTCCACAACAACATTCAGCTTTTCCTTGGCCTCGGTCGTTACCACTACCGATGCTTGCATTTGCTCCTCTGTGAATCCGTAAAGGCTAGAAGCTCGCGAAGCAAACGAATCGATATACTCGAAAAGCCGTTTGTAGGAAAACACTTTACTCTTATCGAGTTTCTCGTTGATCGATGGCTTTTTGGCCGCGGGTTTTTCCTCGGTATCCTCTGCATCTCCGCCACCAAGATTTTTATCCAAAGCCGTTTTCTCATCGGCTTTCTTATCCATCATAAATTCCCGCAAATCGGGTAATCGATAGTGACCGTCGTAGTCAGGAATCAAACTATGAAATTTATCGGCCAACGGTCCTTTCGCTGAAGCCAGAAACCCTGCCGACGAAAAGTTTCCTTCCTTTACCTTGGAGGATCCTTCCATATAAAAATGAAAGCCTATGACGAATCGCAATGCAACAAGAGCGATGATGGCGAGAAAACTGAGACGCGCTTTTCTGAGCAGCATGGAAGGTGCAAGCTTAAGGTGGGTAGGTTTCGCGATCCGTTGGCATCAGCAGGACCGCATTTCGGATTAATCGTTCACTAAGTATGTTCGAAACTAGGCCGCAAGCCAAGCCTTCATGGCGATCCCAAACCCTGTATCTTCTTGATAACTACCACATTTTCTTCGTCAGATTTCCCGAAAATGCCGATTGTTCGCGATTCACAACCTTTGCTACCTAGCGGCCTAGGGTATTCTGGAGGGTCCAATCTAGGACGCCGTTCTCTGCCCCTACTACTTTGCGACCATGACCGATCCCAATCACAACAGTGAAAACTCTGGGAATCCTTCTCAGGGATGTCCAGAATCACCTGAGGATCCAACTTCGTCATCCGAGGAAATGGACCTCGTTATTGACTTCCGGGCTCCCTACGATTTGTCGCCCGTGGTTCTGGAAATAGAAGGGGGTTCGCAGCCCGAACATTCAGCGAAATCGTCGTTTGGCCAGGGAGCGACGGAAGAAACCATACTTGCAGAGCAAGAATCGACACTGCTCTTCAAAGGTTCTGAGAGTTTTGCAATTCGCAGAATTCCGAGGAACGAACCTTCCTTTTTCAAGAAAGTTGTACCTCCTATCCTCGGCGGGCTGGCTGCTTTTCCTATCGCGACGGCCATCATGTGGTATGGGCTCGGTAGAGACATCGGATCCACCGGACCGTTCGTTGCAAAGTACGCGCCATGGATTGTCCCTACCAAACTACAAGGTGGCTCCTTTCGTTCGGACGGAACCTTCGGAGGAAGTGTTGCGAAGAAAAAACCGAAAGAAACGATTCCTAGCCAGACCGAGCCCCTCTCGAAATCTGCCCCCTCCGACACTTCGAATTCGGAAAAAAATGTTCCGTCCATAAACGTTAGTTCCGAATCCGAAGTCCCGATTGTCGATCTTGCAATTCCAGAAACCGATCGTCCTCCGGCTTCGAAAAAAAAGGAGGATGTGGGCCCGTCGGTACGTAAGACACTACTTCAAATTGCAGCTTTGCAAAAAGATTGGAACAATACTCCCAAAGACCGCGAGAAACAGCTGAAGAAACTTTCCGAATTCTATTCCGCCTGCCTACAGCTTTCTTCACAAACGGGGGCCCTTCGAGGAAACGCCATTCGAGCTTGGCAAGAAGATTTGGATCAGTTTGCGAAATCTATCCTTGCAAGTACAACCTTTTCAAGAGCCATCGAACTCTGTTCGCAAGGTAGCATCCAAGGTATCCCTTCTCCAGCACATGGAGATAACGTCGTGCTCATCGAAACATTGTCGATCAACAAAGACCTTGCTGGGGATCAAAAATTCCCATCCAAGCTGATCATTGACAATCAGCCATTACCCTTGGTCTTCCCTGAGTCGATTATCAAACGGCTTCAAAACTCGCCCGAACCTCGCAAACGAATTCTGCTGGGGAGAATAATCGACGCAATCGACGCCGAATCGAGTTCAATTATTCGGATTCACTGCTGCTTGGAGTAGAGCATTCTTTAAGCTCGATTCTCCACCGACGATAGGCAGGTCAAGTTGCGTGGCGTCTAGATCGATGGTCAGCTCGGTGCCTGGCTCCTGCCAGAGTGTGAAGTCACGGTCACTCGAAAATATCATCAACCCGATCTGCTCCCCTTTTCGAATCACTTGATCCTCTGGTTGAAGCTCAAATTCTACATCCCGAAATTCGCCTGGCTTGAGCAGTTCCGAATGTCGCATCGACTTGTTTTGTGGATCAGCCCATCCGCGAGAGATCACATCGTCCGTAATGCGCTCGCTACCTGTCCATGGCAATGAAACGAGCCAAACCGACAGGCAAGCCGCAGCCTTGTTGCTCGCGATACGCACTTTTAGGCGAGGCGTGCCTGAGATATGCAGATCTTGCTGCAATGGCTGTGTCGCATAGAGCATTCGATGATTGGACCATTCTGCTTTTGCCAATACTGGCCCAGAGAAGGAGAAATTGTCGACGAGTGTTTCTTTCCCTCGGATTGTCGAATCGGTAGACGTTTGCAAAACAAGACTACCCAGTTTGACGCCTCCAGAATTCGGCTTTAACCCTACGGGTTTCGAATCGGAATGGGGATAGGCACTATACGGTGAAGGTTGATTGCGGGGTTTTCCCTCGCGAACAATCCAAACGGGCTCATCTTTCTCAACGCTATTCTGCAAGCCATATAGATAACGGGAAAACCATCGGTTCATCATTTTGATCGGAGGCGGACCGCCATGCCCCCCTTGATGCATATAGAGTTGGGTGGGTAGCCCTTTTGCTTTGATCGCTTGGTAGATCCGAATACTATGCTCGGGCATCACATTCCAATCGTTGAATGCATGCGACATAAGCATCGCAGCCTTCATGTTGCCGAGTTGATTCAGATAATCTCGATGGGCCCAGAAATCGTTGTAGTCTCCATTGATGCGATCGAACCCGTCCATCATCTCTTTGTCACGCACATTACAATCGCAGTACTCGCGGCGCTCGGGATTTCCAGAATTGATGAAATCATAGAGAACATCGATATCCTCTCCCATATACCCACCGGGGTGCCTCACCAATCCATTAGACCGATAGTAATGGTAGTACGATGTATTGGGAGCCACGGGGATGATCGCTTCCAATCCATCTACCCCCGTCGTCGCTGCGGCCAACGCTAACGTTCCGTTGTAAGAAGTGCCAGTCATGCCGACTTTGCCCGTACACCAATAAGCGTTCACTTTCTCATCGCCATCCACCGTTGTGTATCCATTGGCTCGTCCATTGAGCCAATCGATCACAGCTTTCGGAGCTAGTGACTCGTTGGGGCCACCGACCGTAGGGCATCCTTGCGACAAACCCGTCCCAGGGGATGAGGAATGAACGACAGCGAAACCGCGTGGCACCCATTCCGAGAGATGCTCTCGTGACAAGACTGGACGCATGCTCTTTTGAGGAATCGCCGGAGGGTTCTCATGTTTCTTTGGCACCTGCCCCAATTGCTGAAGCGGGGTCCACATAAACCGTTTGTCATTGGAGCCGGTACCTGTGTAGTAGGGACTCGATTGATAAATGACAGGCACGCGAAGCTTCTCACTGTCGGTCTGCGATTGTCTCGTCACCGAAACATGCATTCTGTCCATCTTACCGTCGCCGTCAGTGTCGAACGTGGTTTCAACCCAAAGATCATGTTGGATCCAATCGGACTTGAACGCATCCACCACTTGAGCCTCGCCGTCGACAAATTTTGGCAGCGTCGGATCTGCGGCACCCGCGATGGAAACAAAACTGCAAATCAAAAGAGCAATGGCTCGATAAAGTCTGTTCGGATTATTCAATTGGTACTCCCTAGTAAAATAAATGTCTTCATAAAGTGTTATGCTTCGCGTTGACTATCCATCGATTGCGGTGGGGATGGTTCACTTTGGAAAGGTGAACTCGGTTGCTGATGAACGGTCTCTTCGTACTTCGCCCAGGGAGAGTTGGGGTCTTTGCGAACCACGCGAAAGTAATCTGCAATCGTTGTCAGCGCATAGAATCGGTCCGAAGATCGGAAGAGCAATGCTCCCAACGCTTCTACGTGCTGGGCAAAGTTTTGCGTCGATAGTTCAGGTAGTTTCTTTGGGCTACCCAAAATAGGAAACAACGAAGCCAATACAATCATGCCCAAGAAAAAAGCATGAAAGGAAATGACATTCAAGGGCCATTCGGTCAACATCTCGAACCCTCGCTGCTCTTCTTCGTCGTCTCCAGTCGATACTCTCGGATCCCTGGCCAACGTGAGAAAACCAACCTTGCCCTGCGGAAGATCCGCAATCAGTTTGTGCGCAAGGACTCGATTGCCACTATGTGTCATCGAGTAATTCGAAATAAAACAAGAATTCGCCAGAAGTATTACTTGGGATCCTTGCCATTCCTCCTTGGACAGAACCGTAATCAGCGGCTTATTCGATTTTGATGCCAACAAAACTTCAGCATCAAGATCGTTCTCTTCTGCTTTCTTCGCGATCTCAAGATTGTTCGTATCCCCAGTCGTCCATTGTTTGGGAAAGCTACTCTGGACTGGCTTTGATGAATCGCTAACCTCCGATTGCCAATCTAGCTGCTTAGAAACTTTCTCCGAGTCGGCCGAACTCCAATCTCGGAAAAAGGATCTAACACGAATCCGGTGCTTGTGCTCCTGCAAATCACTAGCCCATGGTCCCTCCAGTTGTTCGACCGTTTCAAACAAACCCGCTTCATTTTCAAGGAGAGCCCAAGGCAAAGCGATCCGATCTCGCTGGCTACTCTGCAACGAGTCGAGCTTTAATTCCTCAAGTGCTTTATTCTCCAACGCCCCAACCACGGTCGATTTATTTTTCTCTTGCGACTGCAACTCCGCACCCGCGAAATCCCAATAGTCCGCCGTAGGCGAATAGTCTCGCCCAACATAAATGAGCGTCTTACCCCCTTTTTTCAACCATTCCTCCATCCAATCCAATACGGGAGCACTATGGACAAAGCTCTCCTCTGGAATCCATATCAGCGAACTGAGTTTGTTCGCCGTACGATTCGAAAGCGATCCAACCTTCATCGACTTCCGATTCGTTTCGTCGCACATGTTACGAAACGCCGAGACGGCATCCGGGCTAACTCTTGCCGACGAACCCTCACTCAGTCCGTAATTGCTCGTAGGATAACGTGAACCGCAACCTAGTGAGCAAAACGCCGCACCGATCAAGAAGATCGCGAGAGATGCAAATCGATGATTAAGCACGGTTGTTCTCCCCGGCCATACTCTTCATTTGGCGATCAAATGCTGGTAGCTGACTCCAGATTTTCTCGAAGACTTCTGGATCCATATCATGCTTGCCAAAGAACACGTGCTCGAACCAACGGACCAAATATGAGGTAAATTTTCGCTCGGTCTCACGCGTCCCCAACTCTCGCAGGTAGATTCGATTGGTCTTCCCTCGAGCTAATCGAATATGTCCAGCCGCATCAAGCTCGACAAGCACATGGCTGAAAAGATACACGATCGCTTTCGAATACTCACCCCGAGAACGAAACAATCCCGCTTGTTCGAGCAATCCAAGATTGGATTGCTCAATTTCAAAAGGCAAATCCGTAATCTTGGCTTGATCTCTTTCAGCGGTCGACGCTGCAATTTCTTGCCTACGACGAAAACCAGCAGGTCCTTGCAAGTTCATAATCACATACGCAAGTACAAATCCGATAAGCAAAAGAAGTATGACCAAAATAATGTATAGCCATGCACCAACAATGAACTGAAAGAAATCGCCGATAATGGTTGAGAACCCATTCCCTTGAATTGGGGTAGTGACCTCTGGGGCTTTGACCGATTTGTCACGATCCGAAACATCGATACTTTCGCGACTGAACGGGACCGCCGCTACCAATTCATCTTGCTCGGCAGAGTACCAAGAACTGTCGGTGGATCTTTGCAGTACCGATCTGTCCTTGCTTTGTCCCGACGCATATGCGTTCGCCACCAGGCTGCTCGATCTTCCGTCCAAAAAACTTGTAGCGACACAAACCAACAGAATGAATCGGACAAGAGGTGCGCTTCGAAATCTCAGCGGTATCATGCGTGGGTCTCCTTCCAGCGTTCCGCTTCTGCTTTGAATCTCAATTCGATTTCCCACCCCTCAGATCGGATCCGTGAATTCATATAGAATAGAAAACGTAGCACCGTCATCCAGCTAGCGACTGTCCATAGACAGAGTGGAAAGATTATCGCATCCATCAATACCCCTGATTCCCACTTTCCGAATACGACTCCCGATACGAATAATGCTCCCGCACACAATGCGAGAACCGTGGCGGCTCCGACAAGCGACAAAATCAAATGAATCCCAAAGTTGTCATTGTATTGTGCGGAATAAAGCCAGCTCGAACGCTTTCGATAACTCTGAGACACTCCTTTCTCGGCTTTCTTCTTGTCTACGAAAAGTGGACTTCTCTCGAGAACCAATATCTCTGGCGAAAATGGACGAAATGCCCGAACCAGATAAGCAACTCCTACCATCCCCAACAGATAGATAGTAACTTCGACTTCGGGCCGGAACTCAGGAATCAGGCAAAGTAACACCAGGGGTAGATAAGAAACCAAACCTAATCGCAACAATCCCAGAACCGTGAACACCTGACGCCATTGACCGAGCAGCGCGCGACCGACCTGCGCCGCACTTTGTCGCTCCACAAACACAGACTGACCGATAAAGTTCGTTACCAGACAAAGTGCAATCGGTGCCTGCAAAAACACCGCACCGGTCGCAACAAAGTAGTAGCGTACTCTATAGATCCATGGCGAACTGTACCAAATCGATTCCGTCGCCAAAGAGTCATATTGCAAAATCGGAATCGACAGCAATAGATTGAGCAATGCGAATGGTGCCGCACCCAAAATCGTAAAAAAGACGATCGAGCCCGCATACGTGCGCATCACCAACAGACTGAGATCAATAATGTCGATTGCGGATCGTTGTGCGATGACAATCGCGGTTTTATCAAGCTGCATTACCGCTCTCGCCAAGGATTGTCTTCATTGAATTGTAGCGATTCCAATCGTTCGGACGTCGGAAACCCCTGCAACAAGAAGAAGAGTATCAACATCATGGAAGAAGCCATCGCAAAAAATTTCTTCACAGCGTAGCTTGCGGGACTCGGTGACAAACATCCTTCCGTAAAGGCGGCCAACACGAAAAGAATTACGGAGCAAAGTATCAACGGTAGCGAACGTTCCGCATTCAATCGAAAGGAAGCGGATCGGGACAGTCCACGCGTGGAAAACAATCCAACACCAATTCGCAACCCTGCAGCCGCAGACAACGCGATCGCAGTCAATTCAAAAGCGCCGTGGGCTGTGACGAACTCCATAAAGTTGTCCCCCTGCTCCACATCCGCTCTAGCCATATAACCAAAGGTTGCACCCAACACGACTCCGTTGTAAGCCAACATGCAAAGCGATGGCAAAATCAATGGCCCAAGCGCGAAACACTGCAATCCGATCCCCGCATTGTGTTTGATATAGAACCCGGCGGAAGCTAAATACTGTCGAGGTGCCGAGCTAGGCGATTTCTCGTACATGTCTTCGAATTGCTCGATTTGCTCCGAGCCCAACACTCGCTGAGGGTAAGTTGGGAACGCCTCTTCGGAATAAGCGACGAGAGCCGACAATGTAAACGAACCAAAGAATATCAACCCCGCCACCATCACACAGGGGTCTCGAAAAACAGCATGCGGCATCACACGAACCAAATACGCGATCCATCGCTCGACAGGAAATCGCTGCGAACGATACAACTGACTGTGAGCTCTGCCGACCAATCGATGCAAGTACTCCACCGTCGCTGGTGGCAATTGGTACTGCTCGGCCATCGACAAATCCGTACAAGCAGCCCGATAAAGTGAGGAAAATTTTGCGACCTGAGCACCTTGTCTCGAAAATGGAAACTGCGCCTTCTGCAGAAGATCGCACATCCGCTCCAACTCAAGCCAACCTTGGCGACGTTTTTCTAGGAGTTCAGCAATTCGCATAGCGTGTTTAGTTTTGGGAAATGGGCGGTACGTTACTCGACGCTTCTACCGGTGATGGTGTCACAATCAACGGCGGAGGTACGGTCACATCTGACTTTGTTACGGGATCTGCAATTGTCACAGAATCTGCAAACGGAGCGATTGTGTTGGAGGGGGGCGGGGTACGAAAAACCTTGGACTCGCTCGTAAAGGCATCTTTGCTTACAAACTCGCGATAGTAGATCGCACACAGCAACAAGTCGGGACTTGTGTCTTCTCGAAATCCAAATTGCTTCAAAAGGGGCGATGCGAGATACGAGGCTAACTCCAACCGACGAGATGTCGGGATTCGACTACGGCGTTCGACGTACAATGCAATCGCTTTCGCCATGGTGGAAGTCAACCGAAAGTTTGCTGGAATGAATTCGCTCAACGACATCATGCGAGGATCTTCCAATCGCACTTTGGCTGGAACCCACGATCGCTCGTTGACAACCACCATCGTACCCGCTGCCAGATCCCCCAATCGTTGAAACCGCCGAGTGATGGTCATACAAATCAGGGAAACAAGGAACGTCGGAATGATATACGCTGGTGGTGCTTCTCGCGAGAAAATCTCCAGCGACAAAAATGGCATGAAGTCGGCAGGACGCAACAGATTTCGTACCGTCGCCTGAAAGGCATTGATCGGCCGCCCGTCTGTGGAGATCGCTCGAATCTGGCAAGCCCACTTTCCTGGTGTTTGCCCATTCCAATACGTCTCAAAAATGGCTCCGTAAAACCATAGCAGTAGAAAGTCAAAAACCATCGCCAACAAAAGACCGATCTCCGCCGTTATCGAAAGACCGATATACCTAGTTAGCGTCGCCGAGAAAACAACAAAGCAAATGTAACCTGTCAGAATGATCATCATCCGAACGAAGAAATCGATCACCAACGCAGGCAGTCGACGAAAAGGCCCGGCAATACGATATTCAAACTGGATATTTTCCGGTGTTTGAATGGTTGCTGTTAAATCTAAGGGTGGCTTTGAAACAAGCAAAATAACTGAACCAGGATTCGAGCTGTAGTCTCCGAACGTTCGTACAATCCTCCAATAGTGTAACCGGAATCAGCCCGTTTGGCATCCGAATCTCCTCTACCGTTTCTGCAGCTATTCTCCTTTCCTCCCATGATGGCCGTTGACTAGCAAGGTTGTCGGGAAGTTGCTCCCAGCCCCGCTTGAACAACAACGACAATCACTCCAATGCATCCATCGGAGAGTTGGCGTATACTTGAGCAAGAAACAGGGCAAGAATTGGAGACGCAATAGGTGGGATAGGCTTCCAGCCTGTCGTCAAAAACAGACCTCAAAACCCAACACACAACTAACCTTAAAACCCACCCCGAGCACTCTTCACGGTACGAAGCCAATGGATCAGTTGCTCTGGAAACTACTCGAGAGGCAGGCGAAAATGTTGATCGGAGTTGCTTCAGGATTGAAGATAATAAACATTCGACATCCTTCGATTTGATCAAGGCGGATGCTTATGCATTGCATGTAAGAACCGTCATCAATAGAGAATCGTTTCCGACATCGTAAACCGTTTTGAGGTAACATAAGTAGGTACCCGCTTGTGGTGTGGCCGAGTGATGTGGCATAACAACATCCAACGTAATCACGCAAATTTTACTTCGGGCGTGTTTCCGGAGACGGAGTTCTTAAGTTACAGACCTTTCTTTCGTATTGGAATTGGAAATGAAATACCCGAAAATGACCTGCCTCGTTCTGATTCTGCTTTATGGTGCAAACCTTCTTTCCCTGGCAAACGCCTACGACATTCCGCCTCCAGGCCCTGCGCCGAAAGAGAAAGTTCTCAACGAGAAAGAAACGTTGGAGAAAAACCTCCAAGCGGAAGCTGCTTTGAATAAGGCAAAACTGAAGTCGTTTCGAATCCGAATTGACAAGGATGCGACGGAAGCCAAGCTTGTCATTCCTGTTTCGATACTGCGAAGCATTCAAGACAATGCAAAGAGCTCCGGCGACTTCACGCCGCGATTCTTCCTGGACGACCAACCGATCCTTGCTCGTTTAGGAACGGTCGTTGGCGGGTTGTTGTTGACGTTGGCGTTTCTCGCTGGCGGTCTTTGGTTGATTCGCAATCGCAAAATGTCTGTCGCCAACATCGCAGGCATCGTCCTCATCGTGTCGCTGAGCGGAATCGGAACTTCTTCGTTGTTGTATGCGAACTTGGGACCTCCTCCGCAAGCTCGCTCGTTGACTGGTAAATTGTTTTCCGAAGCGGTCCATGCTTTCAAACAAGCGTCGGGTGAGGTCCGAGTAGAGACAACACCGAGCGGCGATCACATTATCTTGATCGTTCCTGACACCAAGTAGTATTCATGGAACTACCCAGCAGCTCATGGAATAGTGTTGGGCTTCCGAGCCTTGGCAACCGAAGCTCGGAAGTCTTTGTGATAACATTTTTGTTGTGCGTCTCTGTCGCTGCCATCGCCATCGGCATGTTTCCACTACAAGCGTCGATCGCCACGATATTCTTATTCGCCGGTCTCCACAATTGGCTCGAGTTCCGTTACTTCGTTGGTCGAATGCCATTGCGGTGGGGGCGGTCGACTCCGTTCTACACGACAGCAATTGTCGGCGTGATTTCTTTGGCCGTACTCTACTGGATCGCTTATGCCGGTAGTGGGACTTGGCTCTGGGGGAGCGTCGAGTGGGGCTTGTTCGCATCGATCTGGAATACGCTACTGGTCGCATGGCTATTGCTTTTGTATTCGTTGCGGAAACGGAATGCACGAGCGAATCACTCGTGGTTGCTGCTGCTATCGATCGCTCTATTCATCGCGTCCTTCGCGTGGCTAGCACCGTTGTATTGCAGTTTGGCGTTGGTCTTTATCCACCCGATTATCGCCATGTGGTTTCTCGAAAGGCAGATTCGAAGGACGAAGAAAGAGTGGCTTCGCGCCCATCACGTTTGCCTGGCCGCTGTTCCCCTCTTTGTCGTAGGGCTCGCGATTTGCCTGAGTAACCAACCTCATCTGCCGGACGACAATGAACTCTTTGGCCGAATCTCTCAACATGCCGGCAGCCAATTGCTTCCAATGATCTCAAGTCATCTTCTCGTGGCCGTTCACGTCTTTCTTGAAACGATTCACTACTTCGTTTGGCTATTGCTTATTCCACTCGTCGATCGACGTTCGATTCCGTGGAAACTGAGCGTCATACCTGCCTTTTCTCATTCGCATGGTTGGCCCAAATTGGTCCTAGGTATCTTCGCCGTCGGAGCCATCGTCGCGTTCGTATTGTGGGTTGGATTTGTGATGGACTACTCGATGACTCGCGACATCTACTTTGCTGTGGCGATTCTGCACGTACTGGCGGAGTTCCCATTCTTGATCAAGATGCTGTGAGTCGCATGCAGTATTGGCTCGATTCTCTTTCCTCGCAGAATCCAACGATGACGGACCTTTGGTGGTTTCTTCCGTTTGGATTCATTCTTACCGTGTTGATCGAGTCTCCTGTTTTATGGATAGGTCTGCCCAAGCTACCGTTTCATCGAAAGCTATGGTTTGGATTTTGGCTGACTGCGTGTACGTATCCGGTGGTCGTCTTGGTGCTGCCGGCGCTGATGGGTGGATGTTCACGGGGGATGTATTTGCTCATTGCCGAGACCTTTGCACCAATCGCAGAATGCTGGATTTTTTGGATTGCCCTGCGAGGAAAGATGGACTTTGCAAGACGAGATTGGATCGTGAGCTTTGCAACGATTGTCGTCGCGAACCTTGCATCCTTTATCATCGGAGAAGTCCTTTGGATTAACGGATTCATTTGAGTTCCACAGAAAAGAAGGAGGATGCTCAACCAGCGTGCCGATTTGTTACAATAAGTTACCCAACTTAATCCCTCCCCAAGTTCAGTAATGGCATCGGTTTCGTATGGCTCATTCCCACAATAGCTCTATCGATCATCGTCGCGCTTTCTTGGTCGCGTCCGCGACTGGCTTGGCTGGTCTGTCGGTCGGCGCCTCCCGATCACTGATTGCGAAGACCCCAGATCGTCTGACCAACAACCTAGGCGGCGGCAAAGCAAAGTCAGTAATCCTATTCTTCTTGTGCGGTGGTTCATCGCATATCGACATGTGGGATCTCAAGCCCGATGCACCCTCGGAGTACCGGGGTCCGTTTTCGCCGATCGCAACATCCGCCCAGGGCGTCACCATCGGTGAGCATCTGCCACTCACAGCCAAACAGATGCATCATCTAGCGATCGTTCGATCGGTCGGAGCCAGTGTCAACACAAACGATCATCACGCTGGGTATTACTATCAACTGACAGGACATGTTCCCGACCCGACTTTCTTGTCGCAAGGAAACGACCGAAGACCTTATGCCGATGATTGGCCCTTCATGGGTTCTGTTGTCGGATCGCGAAGACCGCTTCATCCGAGTCTTCCTAACGTGATCACATTACCTCATCAACCTAGCAAAGCTCCTTACACGCGACCTGGGCAATTCTCGGCCAAACTCGGAGTGGAATACGATCCGTTCTATGTGAGCGGCAGTCTGGCGGAACCTCTCAAATTCCAGGCGCCCGCGTTAGCCTTGTCGGGGGATGTGACTCCCGAAATGTTGCAATCGCGTAAGGTACTTTTAGGTAAGCTCGATCACGCTCGCGCCGAGTTTGAAGAGGTGGCCGCACTTCGCACGTGGAAGCAACATCAACAGCGAACCATCGACCTGATGATGTCTTCGAGCACCACGCATGCATTCGATGTCGCAAGCGAACCCGAGTCTGTTCGCGAACGATACGGAAAGACGGTTAACTCGATGAGCTTGTTATTGGCCCGCCGATTGGTCGAAGCGGAAGTGCCCTTCATTACTGTCTTCTGGAAAGAAAACGAAGCCATCGCGGATAAATGCAAAAGCGCCGGAGGTTGGGACACCCACGGCAACAATTTCGGTTGTCTCCAAGAGAACTTGCTACCGGAGTTTGATCAAGCTTTTTCGGCATTGGTCGAGGATTTGCACCAACGCGACTTGCTAGATCAAACGCTGGTGATGCTGACGAGCGAGATGGGGCGCAAGCCCAAGATCGGTGATCCACGTTCAGGTGGTCCCGGTGGTGCCGGTCGAGATCATTGGACTCATTGCATGAGTGTCGTCATGGGAGGTGGTGGCATTCAAGGTGGACAGACGTACGGCTCCAGCGATCGTTACGCCGAATATCCATCGGAGCATCCCGTGACTCCGGCGGATATTGCAAAGACGGTCTACCATGCCATGGGAGTCGAAGATCTTCAAGCTCGCGACTCCCAAGGAAGACCATACCATTTGCTAGAAGAAGGCAAACCGATTACAACGCTGTTTGGTAGTTAGTCACGTATCAGGGCTGAAGGCCTGGCACATCGTTAGCCGGTGGCGTAAGCCACCGGCATTGGATGTGTCGGCCCTCTGGCCTGAGGAGGCTGCTGATTTAGGCCCCGCTTGTTGGTTCATGGTGAGCCGTCGGGCGCTAGCCCCGGTTGCCGCCTATGGCGAAGCCACTAAACCGGGGCTAGCTAGGCCCAACGGCTCACTAAATCAGCAGTCTCCTGAGATACGCACAGGTTTTTTCTTTAGCTACGCTTGTTCCACACTCAGGAAGTACATTTTCCGATGGCAAAGCCAGATCCGCAACAATATCTCGCGCGATTGCTCGAAACGATCGAACGCGACTTGACCGATTGGATTCCACTCGCCGTCGAAGATCTCAAGATTCCGTCTCGTGCTTACGGTTTGTTTCTTTGGTACCAAGACTACGACGACGATTGGCTCCCGCACTTCGGTGTTGCGACCGAGCTTCTCCTCGAAGATATCGCCAAAATGCGATTCGAAGATCCGTTAGAGAAATACGACATCCTCTGGTGTCCACAACAATCGGAAGCGTCGGATGCACCGGGGCGTCTGTTCCTCGACGAATGTGAATTGGTCGCGGATGCGGTTGAAGAGTGTTATGAGTTGCTCGCGCTAGAACATGGTCTAGGGAGCAAGATGGCAACCATGAACGACGAGGAACTTTGCACCGAAGAATTCGCCGCGTTGAAGCCGTTTCGGGAAATGATGCATCGCGTCGGTCGTAATCTGCAAGCGCACCAATGGACGAAAGGTTTAAAACCGATGGATGACTTTGCCATCGTTGTCTCGGATTACATGGGTTACTTTCTCGAAGAAGATTTGCAACTCTCCCTCGGCCCCGCGCTGACGGAGCGGTTGATATCTCGCGATATGCTCCCCTCGTCGCCCTTTTGAAACATCCAGCAGACGCTTGCGAGAGTCGCTACAATGTCGGCATGGACCGCGATCATCCGTTTCGATCTTATTATAGTCTGCCAAGCCAACCGATCGTCCTCGAAAGGGATACGCATCGGTTTAATCCCTATGCCAATGTAGATATTCGATTCGTGATGCTAGGGGCGGCGATCCTAGCGCTCGTGATGAATCTAGTATCTCCTTGGTTCTTCAACAATTGGTTCACCCCCCAATATTTTTACATTGGTAGATGGACATGGGAATCCCTCGCCTTCTTGATGTTTGGTCTCAAACTGAGTGAGCTGGTTGTGTTGGGTTTTGCTTTAGGAGTTGGCACGTGGCACGTCGCCTATCGCGTTTTGTACGTCAGCACTGCAACGATCTTGTTGACGAGCGGATTGGTGTGTGGATTTAGCGGTATGAAAATTCCGTTGGAAATTGCGATTCTGATGTTCATGGCATCGACGATCGTCGTTTGCATCACAGGTTGTGTCACAGGCCTGGTCTCGTGGTGGACCAAATGGGGGTTAGCTCGAGTATCGGCCGACCATTCCCTATCGGTCGACCTTGCCACGAAACAGTACAACACGCGGCTATTGTTCAAAGCCATGATCGCTGTCGCTATTTGTATTCCCATTCTGCAGATCTGCTTCTCGATGTCAGCCAGGATTGGAGGACCCAGGTTGCCATTGTTTGTTGCTTCCGTGTGGCTTTGTTGGCTTGCCGTCGGGGTTACCATTTACGCAACCGTACAACTTTTTGCATTTCTAGTTCCCAGGGCTTGGGGGTGGCGGATCGCATTTGGTTGCTTGGTGATTGGTGGTCCCTACTTGTTTCAGTGGATTGGTTCCCAATTGGTATGGGGGTCACCATTCGCCTTTCGAATGAACCCTCAAATGATTTGGATCACCTACTCGCTCGCGTTGGGTTATGCGATTGGGATGAGTTTGTTCTTTCTCGCGTTGCGATTCTTAGGTTTCCAATTGCAAAGGCAGGTTACGTGTCAAAATCAAGATGGTTAAGGGGCGTACTCGCTGGTGCATTGGTATCCGCAGGAATGGTCTCCGTTCGTTGTGAGGCAGACGACTACTTCGTTACCATCGGCGGCGGTGCGGAGCCTCGCTCGAACCAAGCCTCCTTGGAAGCGAACGTCAACTTCTTCAAGAACGTTCTCCAGCGCAGCATAGGCCCGCGACGCCAGCATTCCATCTTCTTTGCGGATGGATCCGACAGCAAAGCGGATATCCAATTCGAATTAGAAGATGATACTCGCTCGAAGTCGATGCAATTATTGTCGAATCTCAATCGACTTCCCCCTTCGAATATCGCCTACCGCGATCACCAAGTGACTGGATACGAAGGAGCCAGTCGACCCACATTGATTCGTTCGAGGATGGAGCAAATCGCTCGCATAGCCAAAGCTGGAGATCGAGTATTAATCTATGTCACTGCACACGGCGGGAAAGGAAGCGACAAAGATCCCTTCAACACCACCATCTATTGCTGGAACAAATCTACGATCTCCGTTCGGGAATTCTCCGGCTGGTTGGATCAATTCTCCGTCGATGTGCCCGTCATCATGGTTATGGCACAATGCTATTGCGGTGGATTTTCCCATACTCTTTTTACGGGAGGGAACGAAGAAAATGGACCTTCCAAACATCTTCGTGTTGGCTTCTTTGCCCAACAACACAACCTCCAAGCCGCAGGTTGCAGGCCAGACGTCAAGAACGACGAAGAGTTTAGCAGCTACTTTTGGGGAGCCATGGTCGGCAACAGTCGATCGGGAAAGCCGATGTCCGATGCTGACGTGAACAAAGATCGTCAGGTCTCGTTTGACGAAGCCTATGCACATGCAGTCATCACGAGTGAGACGATCGATATCCCTCTCAGATCCTCCGATGTTCTGCTTCGTACTTACAGCAAGATTCCAAATTACACATTCTATTCCAACCGCGTTCCGGCCAGCCGAACTCCATCGCCTGGGACTAACGAATCAGAGTCGATTGCGTCAACGGAGAACGAACCGTCGACCAATCAGGAATGCAACACCGACGAGTCCGTGTTGTGTATGAGCATGACGATCGATGAACTGATCGAGAAAGCAACTCCTTCAAACGCCCATATCGTCCAGAAACTGTGCAAATCGTTGGACATTGCATTGGATACACCCGCAGAAGAAGTCGCTAGTCTGCTTGGCAGACGTGGATCTGGACCTGGATTCTCTCGACAAGGTCGCAGATCGTCAGGCCGACGTGAACTGTTGGCAGATATTCATGAGCGTTGGCCCGAGTTGGCGGAAGAGGATTGGACCAAGTCGTCGCTGTTGAAGCCCGAGAACGAAATGCCCTTTCTCGAAGAAGTTCAGAAATTGGAAACATTCGAAGCGTACGAGCGTCGCAAGAAAGATATCGAAGAAAGCACGGCAAAATCCAAGCTCGCTGAAATGCAACGCATCAAAGCCCGGCGATTGCTAGAAACTCTCGAGTGCATCGCATTGGCTCACAATCTAACGCGAACGGCCTCCGAAGAAATCGCAAAACTTTACGCACGGATGGTAGTCGTTGAAAACGGGTGTATCGGAACGCCAAAGTAGCTCATCGTTCCCTACGTGCGATCCGCGAAATAGATCGCGCAGCCGACAATCAAACAGGCAAGCGAAAGATAGTCGGCCCGCTGGAGTTTGCCGTTGTTGGGATTGCGACGCATGTAGTTTAGCAGCCCTCCCGTCACGCAACCATAACGACAGTATCCCATCGGAACAAATAACGAGAAGATGATACCGCCAATGGCGACGATGAGACTCGATACGGCTGCGGCTCGCCATGCATAGGCATCGAAAGGCTCTATGTCGACCAAACTAAAAGGAAGCCCAAATACTACAACGACGATCACCCATAGCAACAGAATAGGCCGGATCATCACGAGACCTTTTTTGAACCAGGAGGACAGTTCTTTTTTCCATTGCCATCTTCGAGGCAGTAATTGCTGAATCGCTCCATGAGGACATAAGTGCGAACAATAGATGTTTCGTTTTGTCGCAATGGGAATGAACACTGCCGTAATGGTCAACAACAAGAGCCCCGCAGCACTCTGCCAAGGCACACCGTTCTGTGTCCATCCCACAAACATCGCAACCGATAACAATTCGCCTTGCAGAAATCCTAGATAAACGATGACAACCATTTGATAGATCGTTCTAGTCCATCGATTGCCTCGCCAATGACTAAAGCAGAGGGCAATCGCGAAGAAGATGATGGTTCCAGTACCGATCGCTCGATAGAGGTTGCTGGACCAAGACTGAGCACTTTGCGCCTTCGAGAGGTTTGATTTATCAAGCTCTTTCGCAGCCTTGATGATCGCTTCTGCGATTGCCATGCTGCTCATCGTTGCCCCTGAAACGCCTTCCATTCCTTCTTCTCTCAGGTCAGCATTGCGAAGCGATTGGATGGTAAATTTCTTCCAGAATGAGCGAAAGCCGGCGTCCTTTCTGACGTACCCCACATAGGGATCGTTATCAAAACTCTTCCCTACATGCAAACCGACAATCTGGCCATCGGTACTCATAGCGAGCAACGCATCCGTCGGACCTTGGTAACCAATCACATCATCGGAAATCGGAGATGTCCTGAGCAACCACCCACATTCACGACCACGATCGTCAATCGCAAACCACAGGGACGGAAAGGCCGTATCTTGCTTCACCGTTTTTGCATCTTGGAAGAAAAGTTGCGCATCGTCTACCGTAACAGAACTCGGAAACTTGCTAACGACAACCGATGCACCGAATCGTCGTTGGATCCCTTGAATGATCGACGCACTGCTCAGTGTTGCTCCCGTGACTGCCTGGACATTGGGCAAACTCGCCAATGCGTTCACTGTTTTCCCCTCGAACGAACGAAAAAACGCACCATCGTTTTCGATCAGTTTGATATGGTCTCGCGTGTCACCACTGCTCAGAACGGAAACATGTCTCACCAGATCATCGGAGCCAAAGGCAATGAGGACATTTGTTGGACCGGAGAAACCAACACTTCGATCACCTTGCGGCGATGTCTGTGCAATCGAGCCAACAACATTTCCGTCTTGATCGATAACGGAAAGTCGATCGGCGGAGGTCTCTGTCGAGATGCGACACCCCGTACCGAAGATCGCTTCGATTCTTTCTTCGGCTAGGGTTGCAAAAGGAGTACTCGTTTTGCGACTCATCTCTCGTTGATGAATCGCATGAAAGAGGATCAGAATGCAAAGCAAAACCAAAAGCCGAAACACGTGGACAAACCACGATTCAGCGGGTCTTTTCGACATTACCTTTGGAGTCAAGAATCACCTAGCGGGGCAAGATTTGCAACGCATCCGCATGGACGTTCCCGCCCGCATTCTCTGTACTCAATGTTACTGCAACGACGTCACCTGGCTTGGCTGAATATTCGCCGAGTGTCACAAAGGTTCCATCGATGGCAGGCTTCACTTGCATATTGACATGCATTTTAGCAGTAGTCGCACCGACTTGAACTTGAACTGGAACGTTGTTTCCGCGATTCTCGTGCGGTTGGTAAGCTAGTCGAAGCTCCATTCGCCCTTCCTTTTCCGCTTTCCATTCGAAACGAATCGTTGCACCCGACTTCGCAGGAGCATAGACATAGTCGTAGCCGATATACCCTTTGAGTCCTTCGCCACTGATCCAATTTCCTTTCGCGATCGCTTGTTTGTTGTCGATCACGATTCCTTGCAGTTTTGCAGGATCGATTCCGGTTGGGGGGCCAATCGAGCTAGCAAGTGGAAGTGCATCGGCAGGAATGGTGAATTCTTCTTGGACGGTTTTTCGATGCGCTTTACCAGGCAACTGCAAGAGGCTATCCATCTCCTTCCAATAGCGTTCGTAAACCGCGTACGGCAAGCAGTCATTCTTGACGCAAATCGAAGCGGCTTTGCCAACCACTTCTCCCATCATGCCACATGTCTTCATCACTCGCACGGTCCCTAACGCCTCGTGGGTCACACTGATATTGCGTCCCGCCATGAAGAGGTTTTGAATATTGCGAGAGTAGAAACAACGGTAGGGGACAGGGTAACCGTACGCGCGATCGATCCTGCGATCATGCTCTGCGATCGAGATAAATGGATTGTCAGGAAACTTTTCGGCGTATTGCTTCTTCGGGTAATGCAAATCAATACTCCATGTACTCGGTACGCAGCCATCTGGAAAATCTCGTTTGTTCACAATGTCATCTTGAGTCAGCACTACGTCCCCTTGCAATTGACGGGACTCGCGGGGGCCACCGATATAAGCGACCCAGGTCAAGAATGCAGTTGGGTGATCTTTTGCTCCATCTCCGTTTTTCATCGCGTTAAAGGCACCGAAGACGGCGCGAAGGTTCCAATCGCGGATCCCTTCGGCATCTCCCAAGGGGTCTTTGTCAAAACCGCTTTCCCAAAACCATTGGCCATGGTGATCCACAGGGTACGGGAAGTCCTTCATCTCCAAAGGAAGCGCCCAAGGCGTTGCAGGGAAAGACGCATTCGCGGATCCTTCGTCCCAAGCCCACATGTTGCTCATGCCCATCCGACCTTTTTCTTCAACAGTCCAATCTGCTTTGGCTAACGCACCAAGTGTTCCGTGCCCCGTCGCGTCGACGAACAATTTGCTTCGAAACTCGATCTTTTGGCTGGACCGAACCGCAAACGCGGTGACGGACTCGATTTGAGTGCCGTTCATCTTCGCACCAAATGCGTGGTGCTCCAAAAACAAATCGATGTTTGGCTCGGCTCGAACAAGAGCCTCTTTCTTTGCATCTTCGAATTCCTCAAAGGTGCCTGGCGATTTTTTGGCGCGATCGCTGAACTCCTCAACGATCTCTCCAATGCGTGGATACTTGCCTCGACGAATCAAGCCCATCGCCCAAACACGAATCTCACTCGATCCATTTCCACCCAGGACCGGTCGGTCTTGAATCAGTGCTACTTTGCAACCCGCACGCGCCGCAGAGATTGCAGCTCCCATCCCGGCGTAACCACCACCGACCACCACGAGGTCGTAACCACTCTTTACAGTCGGCTCGGCAGGAAGCCCCAGTTTCTGTCGTCTCCAAGAGGGCTGAATCTCATTGCTGTTTTCAGGCTTCTCGTCGTTGGACGTCAAGTAAACAGCATCGCAACGACCGTCAAATCCCTTCAAGTCATGCAATCGCAATTCAATACTATCGGTCGTCGCGACGAATGTTCCTGCATCTTGCCAATGCCATTCAGCTCCTTCGGTTCCGACGTCATTCGCAAGAGGCTTTCCGTCCACGACCACTTGAAAACGACCTGGCTGTCCCGGAGCATTCCACCGAGCGACCCAATCCTTCGTCCGAACATACACTCGATAAGTACCAGCTTTGGGTAGTTTGATTTGCGTTTTCGCATCCTGAACTGGTTTACCAAGACCATGAGCAATAAGATAGGGAGAGCCCATGATGCGGATGAACTGCGTATCGAGCCCCCAACCTCCATATTCCTCAAACGCTTCAGCCTCAATTAGCAGATCTTGCCGATCTGCAAAAACATGCCCCGAGCATATGACTTTTAAGAAAATCAAACACGCAAATACGACGCTAGTGCTGCACCTAAGGCTTCGAGTAATCATGCTATTCTTGTTCAATTCTGGAGAGGGTTTTGATTGGAGAGGTATTTGTTGGTTTCATTCGTACTCAAGCTAAATCATAACTAAGGAAAGCCTGCAATGAATACGGGATCAAATCGCTGATCGTCATCTAGAGTATCCTGAAAGAATAGCCCGTCCACCGATTCGTGCAATGCGTAGCCCAGATCTGACAAATCAATCGCGACGGCCAGGAGCCCATAACTCCGACCTGGTTGTGGTGTCTTTAGCGATTGACCGCCCCCAGTCTGAAAGTCTTCTAGAGAGTCAACCGCTTCATCGAACTCCGTCAAAAAGAAATCAGCCAATCGATTTGTCTCGGATGATGTCAAAGTCAGGTCGTAAGACTTTACTGTCGTGGGACGAAGATGCGGGGCATATCGAAGAGGAACCACATGAAAAGAGTCACCATCCGGCGTTCCCGTTAGATGTTGCAATTCAAAAATAACGACATCGGGTCCTGCTTGATTCACTACAGGTCGATCAAAACGAACGGCCATACCAGGCGTCGTAACTGCATCGGTGGCATCAGAATTCATGACTGGGTCACTTGTGATAGGCGTCACAGCTCCGCCAGGATTGATCGCCCCAGTATTGAGAAAGCGATCCGTCATCACGCTTACTCGTTCATCGACCATGGGTCGGCGAGAAGCCAAATGACGAACTTGGGTTTTCGTATTGTCGAACAACTTACCATCGGCTTTGAACCAAATCAGTTGAACGGGAATCAGTTCTTCCGCGCGGTAGTTCATTGCCTTTCCGTTTCGCTGTATCTGCACACTAACCAATTCCTCTGCGCCACCGTTCACACTTTGATTAGCAACATACGATACGACACGATCTGGAACATGGCTTCGATACAACGAAGACCGAAACGCGGTAGATTCTGGCGGAACAAGGAAACCATCCTTGAACAATCTCGCTTCGGACCTCTCAAGCCTCGCGGGTGCTAAGTTAGAAATTCCCGGCACCGCATGATTTTCTGCAGTCATATCGCCCGTGTGTGTCGAGTTGATGGGATATACCTCCGCAGCCCCTTCAACCACATGCACCTCAGTTCCTGAAGTATCCTCAACCGACAACGCGAATCGTGTTCCTCGATCTACCACGCGAATGCTGGGTGTATCAACAAAGAACCCCTCTGCTCCTTGCGGTGCATGTACGGAACAGGATCCAGAAGTAAGCACCAAACTGTCTGCCGATGCAACTCGAAACACCGAAGGCCCAACGATAATGACTTCGGCGCCGCTCGGAAACGACAACTCCACTGAGCCACTTCTCAATACATACTCCTTCATCCGCTTCACGCTCGATCCAATCGGCGGAGAGTACTCGCCGAGAAAACGCGAGTGAGCCATGCTCGTGAACATGGCGTCTTGATACTTTTCTTCAGAAGGAACCCGTTCCAACAATCCGAAACGAGAAATCGCGAAAATCATGGATATGACCAAGCCACCAGCGACGCAGCCCCCCGCTATCCATAGCCATGAAGACCGATAGATCGGAGGTGCTTGTAGATGATTCGTTGAACGTTGAACCGGAGGTGATGGAGGTTTTTGGCCGTTGAGCAGCCCGTTTCCTACCTCCAACGAAAGAATGCCTTTATCGTTTCGGTCTTGGTGAAGTCCTTTCAAAACAGTGTGAACAAACGACTCCGACTCTTGCGGGATTCGCTGCATCACCGAATTTGAAAAAACGCTCCCTGCGCGTTGCTCCATCAATAGTCCGAGCATACGGTGCAGCTGATAGGACTGGACTGCCGCTTCGCGATACACTTCACTCGATTCTATCAATGCATGAAGTTCCGACATCTCTGCTTCTGAAAGTTCGCCCTCTAAAAAATCGGTCAAGAGAGCATGAAATCGTTCTTTATTCATTCAAATCACCCTCAGCCGCCATTCGCAATTCGATACACTTCTGAAGCCTCTGTCGAACCGACCAAAGCTGCTTCTTGACGGCACCCGGTGAACGCCCGCTCGCAGTCGCCATTTCTTCGATCGAGATCTGATCGCGATACCGCCAAGTCAAGAACTGCGAATGTCCCAGGCTAAGTTGTTTGACACATTCTTGGAGATACTCCAAACGGGTGTTCCAACGATCGGAATCCATAATGTTGGGATCCTCGATCGAGTGATCAAGAAAGCTAGGGGCAAATCGACTATGGTAGTCAGCCAAACGCCGAATTCTTGTTACTTCGGTCCGCAATTGAAACCTCGCTATCGAAAACAACCAAGCGGAAAAGTTGGTCCCTACCTCGAACTCCCCAAGCTTCGTGTAAGCTGCAATGAAGGCTCGCTGGGAAACTTCGTCGACATCCACACCGGGTGGTGAATGACTCGCAACCCAGGCCCTTAGCGGCCTTTCAAATCGTTTTACAATTGGCTCGTACGCCGAGGAATCACCGCTGGCGGCACGCTGAATCCAATCGTCGAGTTGTTGTTTGCTATCGTGATCTGTTCCCATGATTAACTCGACACTTAATGGCAGTTCCGACCAACGGGTTACCTTTCCAGAGAAATGTCCTCATGAATTTAGTTGAATTTTTCAAAAACGCCTCTAATCCCAGTAACCAAGCACCAGGATCTGCCATTAAGATAGCGTAAAGAGCGGTTCTTTACCTTTGCGCCACCTTACACCAATTCCAGTTCTCGCTCCTCCCCTCTCCTCTTTCCCTTTTCGAGTTATGAAGAATTTTCAACGTTTTCGTGGATTCACCCTCGTAGAGTTGCTGGTTGTCATCGCAATCATCGGCATTTTGGTAGGACTCTTGTTGCCAGCCGTGCAAGCAGCCAGAGAAGCTGCCCGCCGAATGCAATGCAGCAATAACCTAAAGCAACTTGGCTTAGCGATTCACAATTACGAGAGCGCTACGCAAATGGCACCTCGATCCCATGTTTTGTCGAACGAACTCGGTTGGACCGTTGCGGTTTTGCCCTATATCGAACAAATAAACCTCTACAACCAGTTCAACCAAAACCAAGGTGCGTACACCCAGGTGGGAAAGAACAATCCCCATGGCCTTACACGCATGGGAAGCTTTTTGTGTCCTTCTTCGCCGGCCGACACGATGCTTTTGAATGCGCCGCACAACGTAAATCCTCCTGATCGGATCCCGCAAAATACCGGCGCTTCTCCGTTCACGACACACTATTACGCACTGAATGGACCGAGGGGTACCGACCCCAACGGAGGAACATACCCTCTCCAATCGACAGCAACACACGAAGGAGTTGCAACCGGAGGAACAGGAATGCTTCAATGGACCCAAAATGTCAAGTTTGGTGGAGTGACGGACGGCTTGAGCAATACGATCATGATCGGAGAAATGTCCTGGGTTTCGGAAAGATTCGGATCAAGATTCCGGACCTGGCTTCGAGGAGGCGGAAATGGCTTTTCTGTGGCTGCCAGAAACGTCGTGCGCACCATCAATGCTGGCTTGGTTGCAAATGCTTTGGTTCCCTACAATGACATGCCAATGGGAAGTATGCACTCGGGCGGAGCAAATTTTGCCAACGGAGATGGTTCAGTTCGATTCATCAGCCAAGCAATCGACTTCAATCTGTACCGCGGTCTCGCGACCCGAAACTACGGTGAAGTCGTTGCTGTGGAGAACTAGTGCATCAAGCTACTTTGATCGCATAGGTTCTTATTCGTTCAATAGCCCCTCGATCGACAGTCTCGTCGATCGACATGATCTCGACACATGTCTCTTTTTAAGAAGCTTCGGAATGATTCTTAGGCGATCTCTGCTAGCAGGCTTTGTATTGTTGCCCCTATTGGTTGGTTGCAACGCTGGAAACGAGGAGAAACTTTACCGCGTCCATGGCACCGCCATCTTCCAAGGAAAGCCAATCCCGAAAGGAACCATCTTCTTCGATCCCGACGCATCAAAGGGAGGAAGTGGAGGCCAGGGGTTCGCCGACATCGTTGACGGAAAGTACGATACATCCACAAGTGGACAAGGAATCAAGAAGGGGCCGTTCTTGGTGCGCATCCAGGGTTTCGACGGAAAAGCTGGCAATGAACTCCCGTATGGCAACCCACTCTTTTTGGAGCATGAAGTCAAGAAGGACTTCCCCGCAGAAGACACCGCGTGGGAGATCGATGTGGCTGCCAAGCCATTCAAGAAGTAGTTCGCTTGTGCCATGCTTGCGGTTCGCAATTTTGTAAAACACTCCAATGGATGACAAGAATCCTCCTACGATGAGTGAGCAGAGAGCTTATCGTCAATGAACTATCGCTGGCATGTGCCGTCTCTCATAGCCTTCATCACGCTTTTCTTTCAAGCAAGCCATGCCCAAGATACAGTCCTGGAAGGACGAGCAATGGGCATGCCCTATCGAATCGTCGTCGCGGACAGATTGCGAGAAGGGCAACGAGAAGCAATACGAGCGTCGGTACTCGACATACTCGACATCGCAGAAAGTACTTTCTCGCTTTATCGAGCCGATTCGGAGATCATGCGATGGAACGAAAACACCTCGACAGACTGGATCCCGGTATCGAGGCCATTAGCCGATTTGGTGAAGCACTCTCGCATGCTGTATGATGCAACCGACGGTGCCTTTGACCCAACGATTCGCCCGCTTATCAAACTGTGGCAATTCGATAAAATCGCCCCCCAATGGGTGCCACCCACCTCTCGCAGCATTGCCGCATGCCTTGAAATTGTCGGAATGCATCGGATTCACTTGCGTGAATCTCCAGCCGCCCTCAAGAAAGATCTCCCCTCCATAGAACTGGACTTAAACTCGCTAGTTGAAGGGTGGTGCTTGGACCAAATCGCGGTTTCCATACAAGCTATTACTAAGACGAATTTCCTTGCTTCCCTCGGAGGGGAACACGTCGGTCTAGGTTTGAATTCGCATGGCAAGCCATGGCGTATCATGATCGAGCCAACTGCAGGAGATGAGAAAAAGAGCGAGAACAAACCAAATCCTCTGTTTCAAGTGCAGTTAACGGATTTGTGCATAAGCACGTCAGGCACGTACCGAAGCGGGCATTATCATGAAGGGAAATGGTTCGGCCATGTCCTCGACTCGCGAACGGGATACCCGATCCCAAGAGAAAGGCACATGGCGAGTGTTGTGGCGAAATCTGCTATAGAGGCGGACGGTTGGGCGACTGCGCTGCTGACCTTGGACGAACAAGAGTCAAAAGATACTTGCGACGACTTAGAAATTGCTTCGTTTCTGTCTTATGAAACCGATAGCGGATTAAAACAATGGCGTTCGGAACTCGGGAATATGCACTTCCAAATCACGTCTCATGGCTCGATATCTGCCCCCCGGCTGAAACCTAGTTCAGCGAAATGGCCATTCCTTGCAACGTGTTTGATTGCCTTGATCTTGATAGTGCTATTCCTTGCAAAGCGACTCGGCCATCATTGACGCCTTATCTAGGTACGCTTCAAGAGATCGTACTCTGCTAGATGATCCGCTCCATTTTCTGCAAACCGACTAGACAAAACACTTGCGGACTTTCTTCTGCCCCGGCTGGAACTTTCTTATGCCCAAGACAGCCTCTTCTCGCATCCGATCCGGTGATCCCGGGCCGCGACTCCTGCCAAAGTATCGCTTAAAGTTCCATACCAAATCGCACCACATCCCCTCCGCAATCCCCAGCTTCGCCAAAATCGGTGCATGGTCTGCCGTGATTTTTCCATTCTTGTCCTCACGCCCCTGCCTCCCAGTCCAATACAACAATGCGATATAGTCCTCTAGGCTCATATCCAGAAAACCCTTATCGCTCGCAC
>CAIOHR010000071.1 GCA_903858115.1 uncultured Pirellula sp.
AAACTCAGGCGAATGCGAATGGTATCGTTGATCATGATTACTGGATAACCTCATAACTTCGGTAAGGTAGTGAGCTGCTTGGATCGTTTAAAACAGTCAATGCAAAGCCACCGTAGCCAGCCCACAGTCGGATGAACTGTTCTCGAGGCGTCAGTTCGAATCGGCCTGGATAGTTGTTGTCGAGGATCGCCGCGTATTGCTTACCCTCGCGTTCGATCCAGCCAACGAACGTGCAACAGTGGGCTGGCTTCCACCAGAGGATCGCTCCTCGGCGTGTCGCGCTGGCCCAGTCAAGAAATCGTGGATCAGCTTTGAGCGTGTAGCTGTAATCAACTCCAGCTGCATCGAGTCGATCTCGAAGCCTTGAGTCCCATTCGCCATCGGCGTAGGTAGATCGCCAGCGTTCTCCAAGTTCGATCTTGTTCAGCCAACGCAAGTGATTAACAAGCGAAGCGTGGACACAACTCCCTTGGCCAAGCGAACCCGTCCAATTGCGCTGATGCAATTCGACAGGCAAGTTCGCGGGCGGTTGCTCGGGACTAGGAGTTGGCAACGCGCGAACATTTACGTTGCCCGAATCGCAGCCGGTGAGTACGAGCAGCATCAATGCACAGGCTGAAATGAATTGTTTGTGAATCATATTGAGCTCGTTTCTAACTTTGTTACGGTGACGACTAACGCTGACCCGCAAACGCAAGGGTCGTTTGATGAGCCGAGGCCCAACTCGTGCCCCTGGTGCGGGCCAGCGGTAGTCGTCGCTAACTCTTGAATACCACCCACAGTCGCGAGTTCGTTTGAGGCGTAGCCGCAACGAATCGAATCGGCAGCCCACACATGGCCTTCATAGTGACGTAGCGTGGATTGGCTGGATCAAACAAATCGGTTGCATAACTGGCGAGTTGTACGTTATCACCGTTGGGTAAACGCCCTTCGATGATCCACGCCGATTGAACGGACTGACTTGCCACGCAAAAGCAACTGCGGAACTCGCCCACAGACAGCCATTGGCTGACTAGTCCATTGGCCATTCGCAGGGACTGCGTTGAGCGAGCTCGATCGATAGTTACTTTTGCGATTGATGCCATCATCTATTGACTCAAACGTAAACGGACAGTGAGTGTGCCTGGCGGCGCGGCCTCAATGGCTTTGCCGATCATCGAATGGGCGTAAGCGTTCTTCACTACATGCCAACTGATCTGCGACCAGTAAAGGATCGTTCCAGCAGGAATGTTGGTGGTTGGGTCCTTGACTACATCGAAGACGCCACGAACCGTGATGCTGCCTCGTGAGCCCGCACTAATCCCAAACTTGGCGATGCCCACAAGCTTGCCCACGACGACGATCGAACCAGCAGGCACATCAGCCTCAGGTACGAAGTCGACGGTCGTACCGTCAGCAACGTGGATTGCTCCAATGTTTATGATTTGTGCGTTGTTGCTCACGGTGTCTCATTACTGGCTCAGGCGAATGCGGACAAAGGAATCAGTGGCGGCAGAGTCATTCACGACTTTGCCGAGATACTTGGTGCCAACATCTTCAGCGACCACAGCCCCGTCTTCATCGACGTAGACCTTGGTTCCCGCTTCGAACTCGATTGCTAGTGCCGGGTCTTTGGGAATGTCAAAGACGCCTTCCACAGCGATGGAGCCGAGTGAACCGGCCTTGATGTCGCGCTTGGTGATCCCTACCAAGTCGCCTTGGATCACGATTGATCCAACGGCAACATCTGCGGTAGGAATGAAATCGACGGCCTTACCGTCATGTACGAATTGAGCTTGCATGCGTTATTACGTCCTTGGAATGGTGGAATGTTTGTGGAGGGGAAAGCTTGAGCTATTCGCCGGTCACCTTCACAGCAGCGCGAGAGTCTTGCGAATTCACGCCAAAGTCGATGTAGGAGCGGAAACCCATGCCAAGGGTGTTCGGAGGCATCTCGACGCGCTCAATGACCGGCGTGCGTCGACCATTAAGGAACACAATCTCAAACGCTGGCAGCACATTTGGATTGGCGAACAGATACCAAGCCGAGCCGCTGGCTCCCTGGTAGTAGCTGTCCGACAAGTGCGGCGTTGAAATAACGCGATACTTGTTGCGGTGAGGGTTGTCGACTGGAATCTTGGTCGGCGTCCCTTGG
>CAIOHR010000072.1 GCA_903858115.1 uncultured Pirellula sp.
ACCTGCCATACATTCAGGCATTCGTTTGCTACCCATTTGCTTGCGAATGGCTATGACATTCGAACCGTTCAGGAACTTTTGGGGCACAGTGACGTTCGTACGACCATGATTTACACGCACGTTTTGAATCGCGGCGGTAAGGGCGTTCGCAGTCCTGCAGACGGGCTGGCCAAGGGTTTTGGGGGTGATTAGACCGAAACAGCCTATCACTCCACAAAATTCTTGCTCCGCTCGCAAGTGCCTGATATCATTCAGCTTCGGATCGAGGCTAGCTTGCGTGATAGGCTGCATTGGTGCGGTCTACAGAGTTTAGGCTGATCCGTATAAGAACAAGTTCATCGGACTTAGGCTGACTGGATGACAATCTGCGTTCGGCAATTTGACGGAGATCGTCGGATTTGACATGCTAATTACGCTCAAGTCGCTGCAACGCAACGGACGTTAGCGTCGGCATGCGTCATGAGCGTTATGAGGTTTTGGTTCGCCCTCCGTTTTTCATCGAACGCGATTGCCGTTATCGCGTAAGCCGATGAACTTTCCAACGCAGCGGACATGGCATCGTGCCATGCCGCTGGTTTAAAATAGTTAGGCCATTCAAAAAGAGGGTCCAACTATGCGAAAAGCACTACGTTTTGCAGCACGAATTTTCACTGAAGATAAATCAAGGAAGTCCCGACGATCCCAGTCGAGACGATTAATCGTCGAGCCACTTGAATCGAGGCGACTCTTGACAGTTGACCTTCCTCTTCTTGTCCCACAGGTCGATGCGCCGCCTGCGGCGATTGCCTCGCAAGTTGTTCCTGTGCAGCAGGCACAAACGGATAGCGTCGCATTAGCTGCAGTCGGAGGTTTTTTCCAAGGGCTTGGTAACGGGCTCTATAACATGGGTTCTGGCGTTTACACTTTGGGCCACGACCTTGTCACGATGCCAATTGACCTTGTTGGTACAGCAGTCTCGTCAAGTTACGAGCCTCTCAGTTACTACGGGCAATCTTCACAAGCCGCAATCCAAAGCGGAACACCTTGGTACTACATCTCAGGTCAAACGGCGGTGAACGCAGGAACGTTTGGTACATATGGTCTCGCAACTACTGGATATCAGTGGTATCAAACTGGAGATCCAACGGCTTTTCAGCAAACGACCGGTGCCTTTGCGTTTACGGTCTTCGTATCATACGGCGTCCAGCAATACACTAGCACTGCGAATGCACCAACCTATAATCTTGGAGGTGTCGGGGAAGTAGCTGGTGCCATAAACGTCCAACCGCCAACCGCACCCTTGCCACCAAAACCCTACATCATTGCTCCAAGCAATCAGCTTCCAATTCCGCCTGGATCGGGAAACGTGGTGGTGAATAGTTCGCCGATTTCTCCACAGCCTGGCTTTCTAGGTCCTCCCTACTCGCCAAATCAAATCTCTAGCATTGCTACGGGCGGCTATACGATTTCCATTACGCAAGGAGTTCCAACACCCGGAGTGCCGACAATCGGACAGACAGCCGTAATCAATGTCGTGCCGCCTGGATCTCAGGTTGTTGTAACACCAGTCCCTCCTTACATGACAAGCGTTGTAATTACGACACCAACCCCTTTGACGACGGCGCTAGCGCCTTATGCGCCGATTGTCATTCAGGGCCCGAATCCACAATTGGGTCCAATTAATCAGTAACTGGAGCTGCAAGATTGTGAAATCATCTCCACCACCTTTCCGAACATTTCAGTGCATGCAGCAAGCAGGCACTGAAAGTTGGCTCATTTCATTTAATGACAACTTTGCGTTTCAAGCGATCTCTTCGAGATCTGATTTGGATTCGATGTTTCTACGGTACTCGACTGTAGTTTTGCTTGGCGTATTCGATTGGAGTAACTACAGTCGCGAAGTTTTTGCAGAAATGGCTGCGAAAGATGATTGGTTTGTTGAAAAAAAAACAGGAATCGGAGTATTATGCCTTGGTAATCCTTCGCAACTGGAGAGCATCAATCGAGAGGCATACGAGCAGTATCTTAAGCAAAACACAGAACCAATGCTGTTTCGCTTCAATAGTGGCATATTGAAGGACACAATAGCGGGACCCAAACCAATTGCGGATATTCAGCGATGGATACTAGCCGAGGCCTAACAAATAAAGGATTAGATGTTGCGTCACTAGGATAGGGACGTACGGTCGGGGAGTCTCATTTGGTGGTGTCAGTACAGTTGGCAGTGGAGAGACTAGCCAACATCTAAGCCCCTGTTCAAGAAGCCCAGCGGCGGGGCA
>CAIOHR010000073.1 GCA_903858115.1 uncultured Pirellula sp.
CCCCAAGCATTTCTCGAGAGATCGACAACCTCGTTGTCACGCATCATCGCCTCATTACCCCGGTAGGGGTTATAGAAGGTAGCCGGGGGTTGAGCGAAGCGACACCCCCGGATATTGTCTGCGATCTCCTCCGGGATCGAAAACATCGTATGCGAACGAGACCGGGGGTGTGCCCTAGCGGTCAAACCCCCGGCTACCATCTGCGATCCCTTCAGGATCAAAGCAAGATTTCGGCCAGCCATTGGGAAGCGACGTTTCAGCTCATAGGATCATGCGTCGTTAATATTCTTGGTGCTGACCACAGAAACGGCCAATTCGAGTTCGAACCAAGCTAGATGCAAGCCGCAGATAGACGAACATATAAAGGTTTAGATTCTGCGTCGTTGTTATAGGGACGAATGCGGGCTGGACTGCGGGTGATTGCCCAATCTATTGCCTGTATGGAACATGCCTGGCACTGGTTTTCTTTGCTGGTGTGCTTTGGCACCGTTTGGTGTTTCCAGACCTAGCTTTGTCTTCCCCGTAGCTCCGTAAAGGGAACAGCCGTGATTCTGCGAGTGCCTGGCACCGCTTACGTGATTCCACGCTGGTCCCTTTCCCCTCGCACTCGCTGAATTTAGGCGTTCCCTCTATGTATTGCTCCGTTGATCGCGACTCAAGCCACGATTGCCCATGGATTGCGTTGGCATCACTGATTGGATGGCTCTCCAATTGCACTCCTGTGTGTACACCTGGAAACGGGAAACCTGACAGATTCGCGGAAAATTGAGACTGCGGCGATGAAATTCCGGTTTGACGGCGTGTTCGAGTCGATAATTATGGTTGCCATGCGGTTTCGCAACCGAAAGGAGAACGTATACTAAGGAGGTGGTTGCAAGCCCCGCCCGCCGACGTTCAAACCTCACCTACCTGCCCTACCTGCCCTTCCTGCCCTCCTCTGTGGACGCTTCCTATGCTCACGTTATTCGGTAGCAACTCAACTTCAGGTAACGGCACAAGAGGCCGTTTCTGCGATGGCATGCGACGCCGCAGTTTTCTCAAGATCGGTTCACTTGGATTTGGCGGCCTCACGTTGTCTCAACTGCTGCAGGCGCAAGAAGACCAGCAACGCGCAGGGAAAAGCAACTCCGACAAAAACAAATCGGTCATTATGGTCTATCTCCCCGGTGGGCCACCGCATCAGGATATGTACGATTTGAAGATGGATGCTCCAGCGGAGATTCGCGGCGAATTTCAACCGATCTCGACCAATGTTCCGGGCATCCAAATCTGTGAGTATCTTCCACAATTGGCCAAGATCACAGACAAGCTCGCGATTATTCGTTCTATCGTAGGAGCAAAAGATCGACATGAGTCGTTTCAATGTATGACGGGCCGGCTGAACGAGCGACTGCCGCCAGGCGGTTGGCCAGAGTTTGGCTCCGTAGTTTCGAAACTTCAAGGTACTGTAGATCCGACACTATCATCGTACGTGAATTTGTCTCCAAAAATGAGACATATGCCTTACAACTTTGGGCGGCCGAGTTTTTTGGGTCTCGGGCACGCTCCCTTCAATCCGTTGGGGGATATCAAGAAGGACATGGTACTCAATGGGATTACCACCGAACGGTTGGCGGATCGCAAGCGGCTATTGGTCAGTATGGATTCGTTCCGTCGAGAGTTGGACAACACAGGATCGATGGATGGACTAGATGCATTTCAATCGCGAGCTTTTGAAATACTGACATCGAGTCGCATGCTCGATGCACTCGACATATCCAAGGAAGATCCCAAGGTACTCGCACGCTATGGAAAAGGAACGGACAAAGAACAGGGAGATGCTGCTCCACGCTTGAACGAGCAATTTTTGTTGGCCCGACGTTTGGTAGAAGCTGGCGTCCGTGTGGTTACACTGAGCTATTCGTTTTGGGATTGGCATGGTAGCAATTTCAAAATTGCGAAGCAGAACTTTCCTGACTTCGATCAAGCGTTGAGTGCACTCATCGAAGATCTAGACCAACGCGGCTTACTGGAAACGACGACCGTTGTCGCGTGGGGCGAATTCGGTCGAACGCCGACGATCAATAAAGATGGAGGTCGCGATCACTGGCCCAACGTTTCCTGCGCCGTATTGGCGGGAGGCCGTATGAAAACAGGGCAAGTCATCGGTGCCACCGATCGATTGGGAGGCGAAGCGGTCCAACGCCCTGTAACCTTTCAAGAAGTGATTGCTACGCTTTATCACAATCTTGGAATCAATGCATCCACCGTGACTGTTCCCGACCTGACAGGCAGACCGCATTATTTAGTGGACGATGGATACCAGCCAATCAAGGAACTCGTCTGACCTAGCGTCGTTCTTGATTCGCTGTAGCGTTTTTCCAACGTGTTTGCAAGAACTGCGCGATCACAATGCGATCTACGATCGTTACTTCACCCTCCCGCTATTCGCGCACTCTTCTCGAGAGGGTGAAAGATGGCATGAACGGCTCTAGCCATTAGTAGATGGAAGAATTGCTCGAAAGGCGTCGTTCACGTAGCTTTGCAGAATGTGCTCTTGTTCGATCCGAAGGTTTTTCTTTTGCAGATAACGAAAAGCCTCGGATTCATCCGCATTGAGTTCGCGTGGTACTTCGAATTGGCTACCATTTCCAGCGGTACCTAAATGTTCGAACTGTTGGATCGTAGGCAAATCCATCAAGAAGCTTCTGGTTTGTGGAAATCGAAACTTGAGATGGGCGTATATTTCGAATCCCTCCAAATCGAGGTCGCCCCAGTAGTAGATCTCGGATCGATCCAGCCAACCAATACGCAAAAGCTGAGAGACTCCTTTTCCCTCTCCAAAGATTCCGATCGTTTTGGGCATAGTAGGAAGTGTCAGTAGATTTGTTTTGTTTTCTACAATGATGACGCGACAGTGATTCACTGGCAAAGCGTCGATCGATGACGGTGGTAGCGACAACTCTTCAAAGGGTAGTCCAAAGCTGGAAATCCATTCGCGGTCCAAGAATCGCAAGAGCAGGTGTTTGCGAAAGGACTTGAATCCGTAGCGTGCCGCAAAATCTCTTCGGTCGCATCCGAAATCGATACTCTCCGAAGGGAGCACGAAATCCAGCCAGTCTGACAGTATTCTTTGTTGTCTCTCTATAAGCTTGGTGGGTACAGCGAGCGGAAGTTCTCTTGGAAAGCAATCGGGCCGTGGGTGGTCGCGAAGATGGCGAGTCACCGTGACGAGATCTTGAAAATCCTGGTCTAGCTCCTGCAGTTTGTTCCAGGAAGTGACAATCCAAGGCTCGAGAGTTGGGAACTCCTCTCTTAGTACTTTAATGCGTGAAGTGGTCCGCTCAAAATCGGACTTCAATTTCGTCCAGCCGAGGTAATCCTCCAGCGTTTCAATCCAAATTTGTTTTGGGAATTCGTTGAGACCATGGGATCGATTTGCAATTTCTTCCCAAAGGACAGAATAGCCATAGCCTCGCATTTGTTTGGAATGATAGCGAAGCTCTTGAACTTCTTGAAGCAATTCCGATTGCTTCTTTCGTTCCGTCCCGTTCGATTTCAATTCAAGGTTGGCGGGGATTCGTTTCGGGAAAAAAGTATTGCATTCATTTCGAATCCACTCGGAAACAACGGTTGGGTACAACCGCTTTGCTTTTGCAAGAAGCTGGTTTGGAGCGATCATTTTTTCTGGCGAGAGACTACATATTCTGTCAGATCGCTTATTGTATCTACATCCAAAATGTCTTCGCCAATTTGGATAGAGAATCTTTTTTCCAGCTCGAAAGTCAGTTCTGCCATTGCGACAGAATCCACTCCTAACATCGCAAGCGAGTCGTCGGGTTTCGGAAATCCCCCCACGATTTTTCTGAGGTGTTCAATGATCTGGTTTTGAGCAACTTCCAAAGTTGTCAGTGATGATGAATTTTCCATGACGTACCTTCCTGGATGTATTTTCGGACAATGGAGCATTCTAGTCAACGCTTACCGTCGGACGAGTGCCAACAGATGTTGGTTTGGGAGTGGTCCCTTCCGTCTTTAATCTACTCGGACCAGCTTGCTCCAATGCTTTGAGAACATCGTTTTCGCTGACAATGTCGCGGAGCACAATGGGTGTTTCTGAATCTCCGGGGCGATAAATGGCCAAAACAGGGATTGAAATGCTTTCTAGTTCGTTAAGTTTGTCTTTGATGTGTGTTGGATACTCAGTCAAGTCCGCTTCCATGGCAACAACATTGTGTTTCTCGACCCAGTCCTTCACTTTTCTCGTTTGGATTGCGCGATTCAAATTCAGCTTGCAATTTTGACACCATTCTGCAGTGAAGTCGATCAATACCGTATGGCCTTCGCCGACGAGTTGATCGAGACTCTCTTCGTTATACGATTTCCATGCAAGACGATAGGGTGAGGGTTGCATAAAATAAAAGGCTCCCCAGGTTCCAATCAGGGCGATAGCAGTCGCGAGGCCCCAAGTTCGCAACTTTACCGCAGTCTCAGACCACGGAGCGACACGACCAACCATCCAGCAAGCGAACCATACAAAGATTAAGGCTGCCAACATCGCCATTTTTTGATCGCCTGTGAATCCGTTGACAAACATGACCACGGACAACAGCATCGGGAAGGCTAAGAACTCTTTGAACGTCTCCATCCATGGACCCGGTTTCGGAACAAACGATAAAAGTGATGGCTGTGCCGCGAGCAACAGATACGGAAGCGCCATCCCCAATCCGACGCCGGTAAAGATGATCAACACCACCCAGCTGGGCTGGCTCAACGCGACAACGAATACGCCTCCGAGAAATGGGGCGCTACACGGGGTCGCGAGGATTGTGGTAATGATTCCCTTGAAATACGCGCCCAAGTAGCCTTCGCGGCTCGCAAGCTCCGCACTTTTGCCACCTGTTGCAAATCCCGGTATGGGAATATCCCAGATTCCTAGAAAACTGAGAGCCAGCGCGAACATAAACGACGTCGAAGCAATCCGAAACACAACGGACCCAAACTGTTCGCCCCAGCCGTACGCTTGTCCCGTGATACCGCGCACGGTAATGCTCAAAATGCCTAACGCCAATATCAGCGAAACAATCCCCAAGGCATAGACCAACGTCAGTCGCGATGCTGACTTCCTATCACCAGCAGCTTCCGATACGAAACCCAGTATCTTCAGACCGATCACGGGAAGCACGCATGGCATGACGTTTAGAATCAATCCCCCGAGCATGGCCAAGCACAACTTGCTCAGCAGATCCTTCAAACTTATTGTTTTCGCGAGGCTCGATTCATCGATCCAACGATTTCGTTTCGGAAGCTCAGCAATGGTTTTGAATGCAACCGCCTGCATGGAAGCCATGATTGGCGACGAGTTCGTAATTCCATCGGTGATCTCAATCTCCGTTCGGAACTCAATTCCACGAGGTTGGTCACACGAACTTTCACTACAAGTTTGGTACCCTACCAAACCAACAATCGGGTAGGAGTTCGGGATCGCATCCATTGGAATACGAAGTGGAATCTTCCATTCCACTTCACCTTCATAATAGCCGACTTCTTCGCCGGTCCCAAAATCCTTATGCTTGCAACTCTTATTGGCGATTGGACGGCCTGCCTTCAGTCCACCCTTTTGTTTCAAATAGAAGAGGGTGCGCCACTCGGATGCTTCATCGCTCGGATCATACATGTAAAGATGGTAAGAATCATCCGGTTTGCCTCGAACGATTAATTCGACTGTCTCACCCGCCTTCGCTTTGTTTTTGGAAAGTTGAATTGTCCATTCGCTAAGCGAATCGGGTTCGCGAAACGGACCGTTCCGATCGTCATCTATCGCGGATGTGTAGTATCCAATAAACTGAGCTTCAACCTGGTAATTGCGAATTCCGATGCATTGTCCAGATGTACATAACTGGCCATTGATGGTGAGATCGATGCCAGCCGGCTCTTTTGTGTATTCCGTATCGATCTCGATCGAGGCCGTCCACGTTACGGGCTCCGAATGCATCTCGACTCGTTTTCCTTCAAAACCTGCTTCGTTGAGGGATATCTCAGGATTCGAATCGGCTTCAAAGTTGCCTACTATCCGTACGTTCGGACTTGAGAACGCAATGGTGGTTCTCGTCGGACCTTTGTCTGGCTGTGTGATTGAGAAAACGTGAAACCCAGGATCGGGGCTGACGGTGATTCGAACAGCACCCTTATTCGACCCTTCTTCCAAATCATAGCTGGCTTCGAATCGACATGGCAATCCACTTCGGTTCAAACCTGCCGAATCGAAGATTCCGTTTGTTCCAGCCTTTTCGATAGAGGTTTCGTCTTGAGACAAAACCGCTCGGTCCGTCTGGAATGCTGAGGTCGCAAACAGGGCTGATGCGATCAAGAAAACAAAGATTTTCATTCGATCTCCAAAAGGAATAGGGGAAACCGATTTTAGTGATTTTCGTCCAACGCGGTCAACGTCGCACTGCAAGAGCCCTTAAGATCCGAACATTCGTCAGCTTTGCCGTCATTTACCCATAATTCACATTCTCGCCATCTTCTCACTGGGTGCATCGATCGGTTTCTCCGATACACGTTGAGCAAGGGCAATTGACTTCCGCTCCCAAACAGTAAGTCCTTTGTCTGTGAAATCCAATACCGTCTCCTCCCGAAGAAGTGTCCACCGTGAAACGCAGGTATCCTTCGCATTTGAAGTTGCATTCTGAAGATCCGTCCGGCGAAACGCTAGCCATCCAGAGGTCCCGAAGCTACTCGGGCATGGAACAAGACGAGATTCGAGACGTCTTAAGCGCTTTTTCGGAAGCTACATGCTGGACAGTCGCCGCCAAATCCCCCGCTGCGGATTTCAAAACATCCGCTCGAGCCCCCCATGTCATGACTGGGTTGCGGGGACAAAGGTGGCGACTGGTGGAGTCGATCGTCCAAGATGGGATACTCGATTCTTCCGATTTGTTGGAGTTGCCATCTGTTCCCATGGATCGCGCTCAACAACTGTTGGCAGCAATCGAGCGACTGGTGGATCGACTCGAAAGCGCGGAGGAGACGGTACGGCGGCAAGAAGGGGAGCTTACCACGTCGGTGGGACTTAGTGCGAATCAAGATCGCAATCGAGAAACCGCTGACCGATTAGAATCGATTCTCGAAAGTACAGCGCGTGCGATCGGGGCGAATGCAGCCGCCATTTATCTATTGGATGAAGAAACGACTTCGCTCAAAATGCGTGCTTGCATTGGATTGCCGAAGAGTAGGTTAACATTGCCCGCCCGCCCGTTGAAGGGATCGCTTGGAGATTTGGAAGCATTACTTGGCAACGCTGTGTTGTTGAGCGATATCGAAATGATGCCTGATTGGCCCAGCCCGGAGAACTATGGATCGGCAATCGTGGTTCCGATCGGTTCACAGTCTATGCCGCACGGAACGATTTGGTTTTGGTCCGAAGAAAGCCGCAACTACAGCGCGACCCAAGTCGAGGTAGCAAACCTGTCGGCTGGTCGGGTAATGAACGAAATTGAGCAGTCTATTTTGGGAGAAGAACTGCAACTCTCTCGAGAAATGAAGAAGCAAATTGATATCGCCAGCGCGACGCAAGCGAGTATGCTGCCCGATACGCAACGACTCCATAAAGAGTTTGATGTTCATGGCTGGACCTTTCAGAACGGTAGCCTCGGTGGCGGGTTTCATCAGTGGGACATCACTCCCAATAAAATGATGAGCGTTCTTGTCGGAAATGCGAATCAACTTGGTCCAGAAGGGGCACTTGTTGCGACGAGCATTCAATCGATCTGCAAGGTACAGTGGAACCAACAAGCATCGTTAGCTTCAACCATGCGTGCCATGAACGATATTCACTGGAGCATGCCAGATGCAGACTGGTCGGCGTCCATCGGGTTGCTGCAAATCAATCCTGAAACGGGTTATGGGTCCATATGCACAGCGGGCAAGGTAGAATGCTTTATTGTTTCGGAAAGGGGATTCCGTCCCATCGGTAGCTCGCTATTGGCCATCGGAGCGCAGCCAGATACAGCGTTCACAGCCCAGCGATTTGTTCTTCAGCCAAACGAATTGCTACTGGTGTACACCTCGGATATCGTTTCCCAGCAGCTGGGGCAGAACCACATGCGAAAGCCCAAATCACGGCGATCGATAGCTTATTCGTCGCTAGACCAGAATTCGCTGCTGCAAATTGTGCGAGATATGATCAACGAACGAACTTCGGATATCGCGGGGTACCTGGCGCGGACGTTGCCAACCTTTGAACGCGACCAACGCAATGGCCCCGACCGTTCCCTCGTTTTGGTGAAGAACATCAAGAAATGAAGCAACGAAGAGGCTACGCTTCAAGAACTTCAGCGTCGATTCCCCAGCCACTGACTACAATGAATCCCCCGTGATTGCTGAAGTTGTTGTCTTTTGGAGAAATGCATGAATCCGATCGGATTTGCACTGAGACGCCCCAAATCCGTTCTTGTAGGACTGATCTCTCTCGTGCTTATCGGGGCAAGCGTGATCCGACCGAAGAGCGTAGATGATTGGCTCAAGGCACGCGGCGTCGAATTGCCCATTAAGCGAATGGCAATCGACATCTTCCCGTCCCTCAATCTGCCCGTTATCTATGTATGCCAACCCTATGGTGGCATGGATCCAGCGCAGATGGAAGGCTTGATCACGAACTACTATGAGTATCACTTTTTATACATCAACGGGATTCATCATGTTGAAAGCCGAAATGTTCAGGGAACAGCATTGATGAAGCTGATCTTCCATCCTGGAACCAATATGGCTCAAGCGATGGCAGAGACAATCAACTATGTGAATCGGTCCCGTGCGATGATGCCTCCGGGTACAGTCCCACCGTTCGTGATGCGTTTTGACACTGGAAGCGTTCCTGTGGGCTATCTGGTTCTGTCGAGTGGAACAAAGACGATTGCTGAGATACAGGATCAAGCTTTGTTCAAGGTTCGTCCGCTATTCTCATCCCTACCAGGTGTGTCTGCCCCTCCGCCGTTTGGTGGTTCTGCAAGAAGTATTGTTGTTCGCGCCAACCCGGACCGACTGCGAGCGTTTGGTGTTTCTCCCGACGATGTTATTGGCGCACTTACTAGGGGTAACACCATCAGTCCGTCAGGTAATGTCCGGTTGGGTGATTACTTTCCAGCGGTGCCATCCAATGTATTGGTGAAGGACATCCGCGATCTTGGACAGATTCCGCTCAAGACCGGTAGCGATACCGTTTATCTTCGCGACATTGGAACGATCGAAGATTCGGCCGACATGACGACCGGTTATGCGCTAGTGAACGGTAGACGCGCCGTCTACATTCTCGCAACCAAGCGAGCGGACGCTTCCACGATGAACGTCATCGATGAAATCAAGCGAGCGATTCCTTCGATGCAAAAGGAACTACCCGACGATATTCAAGTTGCATTTGAATTCGATCAATCCCCCTATGTGACACAAGCTATTTCGAGTTTGACTTATGAAAGTTTGCTTGGTGCATTTCTGACCGGATTGATGGTCTTGCTCTTTCTCAGGGACTGGCGAAGTGCATTGGTTGTTGTTGCCAACATTCCGCTCGCGATTCTGTTCTCCATCGTATGTTTGTGGCTCACCGGCCAAACGATTAATCTCATGACACTTGGGGGGTTGGCATTAGCGGTTGGCATTTTGGTGGACGAGGCGACGGTTGAGATTGAAAATATCCATACACAGCTTAGAAAAACTCCGTCGGTCGCAATGGCGGTTTGGAATGGAAATCATCAAACAGCCATTCCGCGTTTACTCGCAATGCTATGCATATTAGCGGTTTTCGTGCCGACACTCTTTATGCAGGGCGCTGCACGAGAGTTGTTTTATCCGTTATCACTGGCCGTCGGTTTTGCGATGATTGGCTCGTATGTCCTCTCGAGTACGCTCGTACCCATTTTGTGTATCTGGCTTTTGCGAGCACGACCACAACAGCCTACCGAAAATCACCCATCCACTCTTGTCCGGTTGTTCGATCAGTGTATAGGAAAGACCATCTCGCTTCGTTGGATGACAGTCCCGGCGTACGTTACCATTTGCGGGCTACTAGTTGTATGGATGGTTCCACGCGTCGGAGTCGATATCTTTCCCAATATCGATGCTGGCGAATTCCGCGTGAAGCTTAGAGCTCAGGACGGTACGCATATCGATGTTACTGAGAAGATTGCTACGCAAGTCCTTGATTCCGTGGCAGCATCGGTCGGTCAGAACAAGATTGCTTTATCGTTGGGCTATGTCGGAACGGTACCAGCATCCTTCCCAATCAACGCGGTCTACCAATTTACTCGAGGGCCCGAGGAAGCTATTCTGCGAATTGCTTTCAAGCCGCATTCGGGAGTTGACACCGAGAAGTTGAAAGCAGAACTGCGAAGTAAATTTGCGTCACAATTTCCCAATGTTCGATTTTCCTTGGAACCGTCCGATATCATCAGCGAGGTGATGAGTTTCGGTTCTTCCACTCCCATCGAGGTGGCAATCCGAGGTGGCTCGCTAGCAGAAAACAAAGACTTTGCAAAGAAAACACAATCCGCACTTCAGTTGCATCCTCGTTTGCAAGATGCGCAGATCGTACAGTCGCTCGACTATCCCACAGTAGATATACGCGTCGATCGCGAGAAGTCCGGTCTTGCGGGGGCTTCCATGGATCAAATCGGACGGTCTATTCTGGCGGCCACTTCTTCTAGCCGATTCGTAGTACCCAACTATTGGCCCGACCCCAAATCTGGGATCGGCTATCAGGTGCAAGTCGAGATCCCACAACCGTCCATGAAGTCTCTTTCCGACTTGGGCACGGTGCCCGTCTTGCATCTTGAAGATTCGCCCCTATTGCTACGAGATGTAGCTCAGATTACTCAGTCGACGATGCCAGGCGAATTTGACCGCTACAACATGAAGCGAGAGTTGTCTGTAACGGCGAATCTAGTGGGCTCCGATTTAGGGGGCATTGCCAACGAACTGATACAGATACTCGATGGCGTTAAGAAAGAAGATGATGGAGCGAAAGATCTTTTGGTCAAGGCTGGCGAGAAGCCAGGCCGAATCACTTATGAAATTCGGGGACAGATACCTCCTTTGAGGCAAATGCTCAGCGGACTCGGCATAGGCCTTCTGTTGGCCGTTCTGGCAATTTTTTTACTTCTCGCCGCCAATTTTCAATCCTTTCGATTGTCGCTGGTGGCTATATCGACATTTCCGGCGGTAATCGCAGGATCGGTGCTGATGCTATGGTGCACGGGTACTACGCTCAATATCCAGTCCTTTATTGGAACGATCATGGGGTTGGGAGTAGCGATGGCCAATGCAATTCTCGTTGTCACTTTTTCGGAGCAACGGCGAATGTCGGGAGAAGACGCCTTGGTTGCCGCGCAGCATGCCGCTACCGATCGACTTCGACCAGTCCTCATGACGAGTTGCGCGATGCTCGCAGGTATGTTGCCATTAGCCGTCGGACTTGGGGATTCGGGACAGCAGACAGTGCCACTCGGACTGGCAGTGATCGGCAGTTTATTGGCAGCAACGATATCCACATTATTCATTTTGCCGGCGGTTTTCGCTTTGATTCAATCCAATAGAACGACGAAGTCCGCCTCCCTGCATCCATTGGATAGCCAAAGCAACGTTTTTATTGAAACTTCGAATCATGCATAACTTCAAAACCTTCGTTTTGACTCAACCGAACTATAAGAAGTTGTCTGGCACTATTCTTGTTGGCATGATTTTGATTGCGTCAGGTTGCACACCAACAAGACCTCTCGAAGGGGATGCGATCTCAGCAAAAAGCGCGCCTCTACCCAAAGTCGCCACCATCAAGCCAAAGAGAATGGCAATTACGCAAAAGACGGAACAGCCAGCGAAAATCGAAGCGTATGCCATGACACGCATCCATGCAAAAGTGAACGGATTCCTTGAACAGATACTGGTGGATATCGGCGATCGCGTAACTGGCCCGACGAAAGATGACCAAGGGAATATCCTTGAACATGGACAACTGCTCGCTGTTCTAGTAGCACCAGAACTCTCGGACGAGCTTGCGCAAAAAGATGCGATGATCCTACAGGCCCAAGCGGATATCGATCAGGCAAAAGCTGCTGTCGAAGTTGCTGAGTCTTTAGCAATTTCCGCAGATGCATGGCTCGCTGAAGCAGTCGCAGGCGAGCGAAAAGCGGAGGCCGATTTTGCTCGATGGAAGTCAGAGGCGGATCGAATCAATATTCTTGCGGCTAACAAAACCGTAACCTCGAAACTTGCCGAGGAGACGATGCAACAAATGAATGTCGCTGATGCATCTCGCGACGAAGTCAAGGCGAAGATACTGTCGGCAAAAGCAAAGAAAAACGAATCCAGAGTTGCTATAACGAAAGCGAAAGCTGATTTGAGATCGATCGAAGCCAAGCTCTCCATCGCCCACGCCGAGTTCAGTCGAGTCAAGTCTCTCTGTGAGTATTTGCAAATTCGTGCGCCTTACTCCGGGATCATTTCGACTCGCAACTTCGATCCTGGTTCCCTGATCCAGTTATCTCAAGCCAATGACGAGAACCCATTGTTCACTATTGTCCAAACGGATAAGGTGAGAATCACCCTCAATGTTCCTGAATCAGAGTCTGTATTGGTCAATCAAGAAGGAAAGGCAGCGATCAAGGTACCTGCACTTGCGAACCGATTGTTTGAAGGAAAAGTGGCAAGAACCAGTTGGGTGTTGAACGCGAGTACTCGTACGTTGCAGTGTGAAATCGAAGTAGCAAACCAGGAAGGTGTTCTTCGTCCAGGAATGTACGCAACTGTCGAATTGACCGTCGCACATAACGCAGAGGCGCTCGCAATACCCAAGAGTTGTATTGTTTTGCAAGATGGCAAACCAACCTGCATCGTTGTCACTGCTGACGGCATCGTTACTCGGCAGCCAGTTCAAACAGGTATCATTTCCGCAACGGATGTTGAAATTGTGAATGGGTTAGACGACACGCAGAACGTCATCTCTGCAAATGCTGGCGCATTCAAGGACGGGCAGAGAGTTGAAATGGCAGCAAAGCAATAGTTTGGAATGTGTAGGGGTTGTAGGAATCACTCCGCCCTGAACAAATTCCATTCAACCGAATGTTCCGCAAATTTAGAATCATTGACTTGTCGAGGCCGATGAGAATCTTTAGCGGTTTGCTGTGGTATTCGATTTTTGCTTGTCGGGAGTATTCTCCCTGCCAAATACTCCGACGTCACGATGGAATTACGAGTAAACAAACGGTTTTGTCTTGGATTGGTGCTTTCGTCGATTTTCGCGATCGGTTGTAGATCTTCTTCTACGGTCGCTTCTATGAGACATCGGCCGATGGATGCGCATAGAGAAACAGAACAGTCGATTACTCCATCCTCGAAGTCGCTCGCGGTCCTTCACGGTACGGAATATCGCGACGGTGCGACTACATCTGGATCTCAGGATGTCGTTACAGCCTCTGCTTCGGTGATTATCGCGGCTCCAGATTACAAAGTTTCGCAGGATTACGCAGAATCCCTGACCGATGCGCAGCATGTCACTCCAGTAGCCGAACAGCCTATCGACTTGACAACAGCGTTATTGCTCACCACTGGCCAAAACCCCCAAGTCGCTTTTGCCAAAGCTCGAATAGAAGAATCCCTGGCTCAACTCGATAAAGCCAATGCTTTGAAACTGCCAACCATTCGAGCTGGAGTTAACTACAACAAGCACGAAGGACGAATCCAAGACGTAGCTGGCACAGTCATCGAGACCAGCAGAGGATCGTACTTTTCTGGGTTAGGTGCGAATGCCGTTGGAGCCGGGTCTCCCGCTATACCTGGTCTGGTATCTCAATTTCATGTGTCCGATGCGATATTTCTGCCCAGAATAGCACAGCGCACGGCATGTGCACGGCAAGCAGGCGCACTCGCGGTCAGCAATGATCTATTGATGGCGACTGCAGTCGCCTATACGGAACTTTTGCGATCCGCGCAGGAGGTTGCGGTGAATGAAGCCATCGTTCAACGAGCGGAACAGTTGGAGAAAACTACGGCCGAGTTCGAACGCGTCGGTGAAGGGCTTGCATCGGACCATGATCGGGCTCTCACGGAATTAGCTCTTCGCAAGAGCGCACGATTGCGATCCGAGGAATCGCTGGATGTCGCTTCTGCACGTTTAGCAGAGCTTGTTCGATGGGATGCATCTCAGCGTCTCGTCCCAGTGGAGCCACAGCTGATCCCGATCGAACTCGTCATGGAAACGGGCGAACCGCGGGAAATGATCGCTCTGGCTTTATCGAATCGTCCGGAGCTTGCAGAAGCTCGACATCTCGTTGGAGAAGCCGTGGAACGTCTCAAGCGAGAGCAAAAAGCACCGCTCGTACCGAGTGTCTTGTTATCGGCGAGCTATGGCGGACTAGGAGGAGGGTTGGGGGGGAATCTTACCAATTTTGGAGACAGATTTGACGCTGACGCCGTCGCCTATTGGGAAGTACGGCAGCTTGGAGTTGGCGAACGTGTCGTTCAACGCGAAGCTCGATCCAAGATTACTCAAGCCAGAATGCGTGAGATCGCGATGATGGATCTCATTGCACGCGAAGTCCATGAATCACGAGCTCAAGTCACTTCGCGTCGAAAGCAGATAGCAATGAGCCGAGACGCCGTTGAAGCGGCAGAGGACTCGTTCGCAAGGAACTGGGACCGTATTCGAAATGGACAAGGACTGCCAATCGAGGCTCTTCAGGCGATACAAGCCCTTGGAAATGCCCAAAGCGAATACATCCGTGCGGTATCAGATTTCAATGTGGCTCAGTTCACGCTTCAACATTCGCTCGGTTGGCCGATACGCATCACTTCTGAATAGATCGCTTCCTTCATACGCTGTCCTGGACAGAGCGACAAAAATCAAAGCAGTTTGCCGAGGTGTTCGCGTATTGAAAAACTACAATCGCTAGGATCGCTACATCGTTCGATCGAATGGTGTCAATCTAGTAAAGTTCTCTGATGGCGTCGACTTTTTCGGATTTTCAAAGCTACTCTTCCGTGTCAATAATCCATAGGAGCTTTCGATGACAACCATGAACGATCCCACTTTCGCTTGCTCCGACGCATGGAAGCAATGGTGGAAAGAACCGAGTCTTCGAGCGAAAATCCTAGACTCATTCGAGAAGGTGGTTATTGTCCTACTTTTCTCGAATTTCCTGGTTGCTATTAGTGGTGCGATATTCACCTCGTTTCAAAATGGACGATCGGTATTCATCGGCGACCTGATGCTACTGGTGACCGAACTGTTCATGGTAGTCTTTGTTTTGATCCGTCGAAGTGCAAACAGCTTGTCGATGCGTCCAACGGATTGGGGATTGGCTTTTGGCGCAACATGCATGTCATTACTAGCGAGGCCGCATGAAGGGCCGGGCCACGTTTGGGATTCGCTCGCAGTCATATTGACTGTAACAGGACTGAGTATGCAACTGTATGCCAAGGTTACTCTCGGCCGGCGATTTGGAATCGTAGCTGCGAACCGAGGTATTTGCATCGCAGGACCCTACCGATTCGTCCGACATCCAATTTACTTCGGATATGTAATGCTTCACATAGGATTTTTCATGCTGAATCCTACGATGTGGAACTTTGCTGTCTTTTCGATATTGTATTCACTCAAAATTCCTCGGATCCTCGCCGAAGAACGACTGCTTGGACAAGATACGAGCTATAGGAGCTACATGGATCGCGTTCGTTTTCGGCTAATCCCCGGCTTGTTCTAAACCAGTCCAACATGCAGTTATTGGTGGTTTGACTCGATCACCGCGATCGTGGCATCGGGAAAGGTCCATCCACCTTCGGGTGGTGGCACTCCCATGGCCTTATGATACTGTCGTTGTTGTTTCTCCAACCAGAGTTGCGTCTTGAACGTTGAATCGCCGGGCCAAAAGGTGTCTGCAAGTTTTAATCTGCTTCGAGCGAGTTCGAAGTCCTCTCTCGCCACGGCTGAAATACTGAGATTCTTCCACGCCGCTTTGTTCCATGGATGGTTTTCGGCTGCATCCTGCCATTCCTGTTCGGCCAAGTCCCATCGACCTTGTCTCGCAAACCCGTTCCCTTTGCGAACACGTGATGAGCCAGCCCAGAACCAGGGAAGGTCCAGTTGAGCGTCGGATTTCTGCGTCGTTGAAGCGACGATTCCCCACGCATCTTTTGCTGCAGCGGCCATGAGGCTTCCATCGCTCTTGCCCCCCTGAAATCCATTTTGAGTAAAATACTTGTCGGCTCGAATACTATCCATCGTTCGAGTTTCTTCAGCGATCCTTTGGCCTGTCGATACGTCGATGATGGTCCAATGGGTCGTGATGAATTGCGGTCTTTTCTGCTTGCCAAATATCATCGATCGAATGGTCGGTCTCTCGACAGGATTCGGCGGTTCGAGGTAAGCGTTCACAACATTTCCCTGCAGAATCAACTGCGTCTGGGCGTTGCGAGCTGCACCCAGCATAGCTGAATCGTTCGGTTGTTGATCATAGGATACAAGCTGTACGGGACTTGATCGTTCTAAGTCCTGCGGGTGAACTGCTAACAAGTTCGGATTGGTGCTAGGACTGGTCGATTGCATGGCTTCTTGCAAACTAGCTGCAGCCGCTTGCAATTCAGGTACCGAGGACACTTGCGTGTTGGTTGCACGTGAGGCCACGCCGATGGGCCCGACAGCAATTCGCATGGCGGGAGCATGGTCCACTTTGGCTGCTTTCCATGTGTGTATCGGTGCTGTCATCTTGCAGCCGGCAGCTGCAAGGCAACAGAACAACATGTTCGCCGAGATTGTTATTTTTGAAATTGAATTCATGGGCATCAAAATCTCATGCTAAACGCGGCTACCGAAAGCATAAAGAAAATCACGACTACATAAATCGAAATACCCACAATCGCGAGAATTCCGATCGTTCTCCAAAAAGATCTTTGCGTCTCCATGACGGTTCGCAACGATGCTTGGTCGGTCCTGAACTTACGAATCGCCGCAGTCGCTTGAAAGAGCCTTATCGTTGGCAGGATATAAAACAGTCCCATGAGGATCAACATAACTGCAGTTCCGCCTACAGCGGGTATCGCTGCTGCTCCATTGGCACCTAGGCCGACGATCAGCATTTGCCCAAACATCATCAACAGGATCAATCCAGACAGAATCGCTCCCAATACCGCGAAGAACATTTGCCATCGTCCCAGCGATAGCATCGCTTCCTTCGTGTCGAGATCGAGACCCGAGCTGGTTTCAGTCGCTCTCGTGAGATCGGAAAAGTTGGTTTCGTAGGGATTGCTGCTCATGGAGGTATGCCTTAGTAACGGCCGCGAGAGATCGTACCCGTGGTCGGAGCTGACGCAGTTCCAGATACAGGAGCGATTGGGCCCGAGGGTGTGAGTTGACTTGACAGGGGACCTTTGTACTCTATCCAAAGCAATGCATCGGTTCGTTGTCCAGCCGTCGGCAAAATACGATTCAGTCCCAACAGAGACGGTGGGTTGCCAAAGAGGCTGTTGTCAACTGGGCCCCCCGGGGCCGCGACCACTCCACACGAAAGCAATAGAACTTGATTGGTGGGCCATTGAAATCTCTCTTGCAATCTCCATGACACGAGTTGCGGGACTTCGATTTGAACGGCTTGCGTTTGATTCGCGCCCATGGGGAGATCAATACTTACTGGGTTCAATCGCTCCACCTGGTCAATTTCACATTTCAGCATAAGATCCGCCGACTTGCCATCCAGGTTCATAAGCGAACTGATCTGAAGCCGGAAGCCTTCTTGAATCGTATCGGAAGCCGGAGTGTAAGGTGGGAATGGCGAGGCTGTGTTCCTGGCATACTCTTTGAGATAGTTTCTCGATCGAAGCTGCTCCAAGTGTTGCAGCTGCCCGTTGAATAACGGGATCTCAGCAGCTTGCAATTCTCGCGCATCACCACGCTCACGAAGCTGCGAAAGAAAAATTGCACCGTTCTCTTTTGGCATCAACCAAGCTTGGACTCCGGCCGATTGCGAGGGTACCGATCGCATCAGACCAACAGCTCGCGAACGCCATTGAGGGTTTGAAACCGTGAGCATACGAAGCCCAAAGACTTGCGGCTCCGAGACTCCATTGACGAACCGTTCGTAAATCTGAGCCACTCGTTTTTGCATCGATGCCGTGTGGTAAACCCGGAGCGTCGTTTTGTCTGCCGTCAAAATACCGACGGGCTCATTGAACCAAACATCTGTCCCGGTCTCTCGAATGATCCAATCAATGATGGCTTGCTGCGGTCGTTCGACGTTCTTCAGTGTGGTCGTGTAGGGCCGCAAATCGTATTCAACCCATTGTTGCCCCGCGTTTTGGGGAAGCTGATAGTTTCCTATGGCACGAGGTTCGGCTGCAGATGCATTGCGACTAGGTGACTCCAGTGATGGGATCACCGGTTGCCGGTCTGGCGGGGCTGGGTCCGTTTGGCCGAAGGCGAACCACGGAAAGAGTAGTATTCCGGTTATGGCTATCATGATGTTAGCGATGGATCGCATCTCGTTCGCTCTTGAAAAGCTAGGGGTTCAATCTGCCAGGACAGCAATATGCCACGACAACAAACAGCAATTTTCCTGAACAAAGATTAGTCAGGACAATTTAAGATTGGATTAGCAGATTTCCCCCAACCTCAACAATCCCAATTCAGTGCGTTCGATAACGCATATACCAAAGCAGGCCAACGAGCGTTTTCGCGTCGATGATCTGACGATCTCGAAGAAGTTTGTCGATTTCAGCCCAACTAACGATGACGTTGCTCATTTGCTCCCCTGCCTCGCGAGCTGTCTCTCCAGGCGAAAGTCCTGATGCTGCAAAGAAGTGCATTTTTTCATCGAGGATGCCGGGGGACATGGCAAACGCGTGGATGGGAACCATGCTCTCCGCTCGATAGCCCGTCTCTTCTTGAAGCTCCAGGTGGGCAACTTCCAGGGGAGGTAAATTTTTGTCGAGTGTTCCTGCCGGTAGTTCCAAGTTCCAGCGATCGATCGCAACTCGGTACGTATGAATCAGGCATAGTCGGTCGGCATCGATCAGTGGAAGCACGACCACAGCGCCGGGATGACGCACGACATTGCGGACCAGTGAACTGCCATCCGCGAGCTTCTCGTGCACTTCCTCGACTGCAAACCGCTTCGCTTGAAACAGTACCTTTCGAGTTGGCATCTCAACCGGCCAGTCGTCGCGTTGGGGACTCTTCCGCATTCATGACAGGTTTGAACTGCATGAGAAAAGCATCTTCGGGTGTATCTTCATAAAACGACCGCAACACACTCGTGGCACGGAATCCCAATTGCCTGAAGAACAATTGCGCGTCGAGATTGGTTTCACGGACTTCTAGAACAATCCGATTCCGACGTTGGTATGCTAGCTTTGATATCAACTTGTCCGTCATCGCTCTGCCAACCCCTTGGCGGCGAAACTCTGGATGGACGGCGAATGACAGTATGTGAATGCGGCTCTTGTGGAGTTCGTAAATCATAAAGCCGACGACCTCTTCGCTTCGTTCGGCAACCATTCCGATGCAATCTCGCTGTCGAAGGCATCGTATGAACTCTTCTTCTGTCCACGGGAATTCAAAGCTGGCCTGCTCGATCTGCATGACCGATGGCATGTCTCGCCGAATCATCCAGCGGATATGACAAGTTTGGTCGGACTCAATGCTTGGCATAATAAACGAATTTCCTTGTGATTCGGCGGCTGCTAAGTGGTTTGGACTCGCCCCAACTCTCCGTCGGAGCGAGGGGACGGAAGCTACCAAAAGAGAACGGGCAGGGCCAAGATGAGTTTTCGAATTCCCGTTTTCAACCCCACAAAAACAGAAAATCCAAAACCACGCCTCAATTGGACACTTGGTATTTGCAAGTGCACTGGCTGCGTAAAAATAGTGCACGTTTCGGATGATCCCCCCCTGTGGAGTAATGCCTGCATTTTGAGCATAGCATGCATTTTGACCTAAGGCCTTGCTGGCATTCACTTTGCGTCTCGGGTATTGCCAGCTATTTGAAGATGGATAGCGATCGCAGGAAACGCGACGAAAGGGCAGTGGACCCAAAAAAATCATACGGGCAAGAATGGAACCGAGGAGAGATTGATGAACTTTGAAGGAAACGCAACGACCAGTTGGACCGCAACATCCGCCGACACGAGAACGGACTCCCCAGCCACAAAGAAGCTCAGCGCCAAGCCGCTCGATGAGGCTGGTGAAAAGCTAGCTGCAGAAATGAAAGTGTTTAACGACGTCGCGAGCGAGCTGAAGGCTTCGATGAATTTGAATGCTAGCTATGAGTCCCGAGTGCAAGCGCTCGTCGGAGCTGCCGCCGAGCTATTCGGGCTCGCCCCAACCTGGACTGCCTTTTATCGAGAAATTCTCGGCGCAGACGGCGTGATGAAAAAGTGTGTTTGCACCGGTCCGGAGATGGCCACCTTTGAGTGCTCCGCTGAGCACGGCAAGCTTCTGGAAATGCTAACCGTTCTGCGTTCGCGAGATCTGCCTGAAAACGATCCGCACGAGCAGCAGCGCATGATCACAGTTCGTATTCCGAAGAGCCTCCATGACTCTATCTGCGAAGAGGCTAATGAGCTCGCGGTTAGTGTGAACAAGCTCTGCATATCCAGGCTTCTTCAGAAGGTGGACAAGAGTATGATCCCGACATCGAGCCAAAAGCGACGTGGGCGTCGGCCAGGAGCTGTAGCCGCTAAAGGAAATGAGCCTGAAACCGGCGAGGACTTTTCGTAAACAGCATCGGCTTTGCTTGGCTGTCGGTCTTCGTTGCAGTGCGGCTCTCTTTAAAGTGCCCTGGGGAAGCTCGTAAGCCGGGTTCTGTTGCTTGCGCTGCAATCATTTATCTAGCGCGCCGATTGCTCGGCGCGTCGAGCGGCCTACCCGAAAGCACAACACGCCGAGCTGACGTGTGGCTTGCATGCAAGCCGGCTTTCTGTTTGGCCTTGCTCCGGATGGGGTTTGCCAAGCAGCGGATGTCACCACCCGCTCTGGTGGGCTCTTACCCCACCGTTTCACCCTTACCGAGTTGCCTCGGCGGTTTGCTTTCTGTTGCACTTTCCCTGACCTTGCGGCCGGTCGACGTTATCGACCATCCTGCTCTGCGGAGCCCGGACTTTCCTCTTTGTAAACAAAGCGATCGCATCCGCTTCCCCAAGGCGATTACGAATAGAGCACATCAACGGCATCGATGCAATCTCATCAGCTCATTCCGTCCGCCGTAACGCCGACAGCGCGCGAAAACCCAAGAAAATTCGGCCAAAAGATTCGTACGGCAAAAAAAGGTGCCACGGCTTACTAGAAAAGGTGTCGCGCCTCAAGTAAAATAGTGCCACGGCTGAGGCGGATTTGAAACAAGAGTTCGGTCGCGCCAGAAAAGACATCCGGACGGGACAATGGTCCCTTCCTACGAGCGGCCGTATCAGCCTAGCGGGCTGAACTTAATTGGAAATGACAGCGCGAACGCGCTCTTCGCAAACAGGGGCGATGACGCCACGCTCCGTGATAATTGCCGTAATCAAATCCGATGGGGTTACATCAAATGCCGGGTTGTAAACCATCGTATCGTTCGGTGCCGTTTGCACTCCAAGCCCATGGGTAATCTCTGCGGACTTTCTCTGCTCGATCGGAATCTGAGAACCATCCACAATCGAGAGATCAAACGTGCTTCGCGGAGCCGCTACATAAAACGGAATCGAGTGATACTTGGCTAGCACTGCCAATCCATAGGTTCCGATCTTGTTGGCGGTATCACCCCGCGCTGTGATTCGATCGGCCCCCACAATCACCGCTTGGACACGCCCCTCTCGCATCACTTGCGCCGCCATCGAATCACAAATCAACGTGCATGGAATCTGCCGTTGTTGTAGCTCCCAAGCTGTAAGCCGAGCCCCTTGGAGAAGCGGCCGAGTCTCGTCAGCGTAGACTTGCAACACGTGGCCTTGATCCTGCGCAGTAAAGATCGCAGAAAGGGCTGTACCGTATTCCGAAGTCGCCAACCCACCGGTATTGCAATGGGTGAGAACTCCAGTTGCTTCGCTAAGAAGCGCCGCACCGAACTCACCGATGGCATGGCACATCTGCCGGTCTTCGTCGTGAATGAGCCTCGCTTCGCGCAAAAGCAGCCGAACCAATTCGTGAGTATCGCGAAGCCCCGTGTTTCGGCGAACGACCCCTCGCATACGATCGAGCGCCCAAAAAAGATTGACCGCGGTCGGTCGACTGGTCGCCAAATAGTCGCACTCCTTCAGAATTTCCTTCGACGATTCTGCAATCGGCAGATGGGCAACTTTTTGAGCCCCCAACACTGCACCATACGCGGCGGCAATACCGATGGCTGGTGCTCCTCGAACTCGCAAAGAGACGATGGCTTCAAACAATGTCGCTGTGTCCTGGTAAGACTTCACCTCGACGCGGAGCGGAAGCATCGTTTGGTCGAGCAACTCTAAATGCCCATCCACATCACCCTTCCACGCAACGGATACGACTTCACTCATGACGGCAACTCCGTTGGATTCTCGGAGTCTTTGCCTGAGTCGTTGGTGCTTTTGCTCTCCAACGCATCGACAAACGGTAACGCCAAAAGCTCCTTGGCTCGCGCCACGAGCTTTTCCATGGCGAACGGTTTGTGCATGTAGTCGTCCGCCCCTAACATTCGGGCGTACGCTTGATGCCGTTCACCTTCGTTTCCCGTCACCATGATCACGCGTACGTTATCGCGTTTTATCTTTCGAAGATGCTCGAGTACCAGGAATCCGCTTCTACCGGGCATCATCATGTCGAGGACCATCAGATCAGGATTGACAACTTCGATCGCATCGACCCCTTTATTTCCGTCGGAAACATGGGTTACGGTATAGCCGAGCCCCTCCAGTGCGTATTTGACTGGCTCTGCAATCTCGAAATCATCATCGACGATCAAGACGCGAGGTTGGCGATTTTCTCGTTGCCATGCTGGCTCTGTAGGCATAATGACATCATTCTTGCGTGGGGCTTTGGGTGGGAGAACCCAAACTCATTGAATGCGTGCATTTATACCAGGGAATGCAATCCGCTGAAACCAGCAGCCTCGCTCCGAAGCGCGCTTGCGATAAAAATCGAGATTTGCTATCGATACTGGGTTAGAAGATGCCCACAACTCCTGTGGCTTCAAGCATTTACTGTGCAAACTTCATGAGACGAAAAAGGCTACTTTTCCACGAATCAACGCAACGTCGGTTGTGTCGATTCGCATTGTTCCTTTTCGGATTTCTCCCCATGATGCTCTGTGTCGGTTTCGCGGTCGTTTCCCAAACTTCGTGGTATACACTGCGTCAAAAAGCAGCCTGGCGCGAACGAATTCACAACAATCTGGGACTGGATGTGGTCTTTGATTCCATCGAGTTTCCGACTCCAAACCGTTTTCGAATCAAGGAGTTCATGTGCATTCACCCCGAGACACAGCAGCCCATTCTGTTCTCTCCATCCGTCCAAGGTGAAATGACGAGCAAAGGTTGGTCGCTTGAGCTCGCAACAGCAGAACTTGTTTCGAGTCAAACAAATCTAGCAGCGACGATTGTTCATGACTCCTTTCTTTGTCGGCCGCATAATGCAGTTCCTATCCTGAAGCTCTCCATTGGATCGCTTTCCGTTCGATCGCCAGCGACGGCGCCACGGGGCGATGTGCAACCTTCCGTATGGCCCAAGCTTGAAGAGATCGTTGTCGAGTATTTGCCATCGCTCGATCGATCCGAGCTCAAGCTTCAGTTTGCTATTGGTCCAGGCAAACAGTCCCCGGCCAAGGTTCACGTTCGTCGCAATCACTTCGCGGCGAACCCTCGAACCGATTGGGCGATCAAGACACAAGAAACGAGCATCCCATGCGAACCGCTGATCGAGTGGGTGCCTGCTTTAGGATATCTCGGTCCACGTGCAGCGTTCCGAGGCACAGCCGATTTTTGGCAGGACACTCGCGATTGGGGATGTGAAATCGAGGGTGAATTGGATCGAGCTCGTTGGGAGTCGCTGACGACTTCGCTGGGCAGCCCTATGCGAGGCGAGACACGGATCGGGATCCGGAAATCGCGCATCGTCAACGGCCATATTCAATACGCTTCCGGACGCCTTGAGGCAGCCGAGTCTGTCGACGGCGATTGGTTGCAACGGATTGTGAGCGAGTTCAAGTGGACACCGCAAGAAGACGTTCGCAAACTCACCAACGGTCAGTATCCCGTAGCCGGACTTGCGTTGAATTTTGACCTCAACGATCAAGGCCTTTGGTGGGGAGGACAAGGAGATGAGGTCACATCGGGCGATCAGCGATATCGCATATTGGCCACAATCAACAATCTATTGGTTGCAACCAACTCACAAACCCCGCGGATCGCACTGCATCAGATCGGAGCGTGCATCGCAAACTCTCATGTGAACGCTTCGCCGGAAGTCATGGCTAGGTGCCAAACCGCTATCGCTGCTATCTTGCCTGTTCCGCAGCAATATCCTCGCTTGTCCGAGGCCTCAGTAGGACGCAATCCTCGATAGTGACGGGAGCTCCAGGCCCGGCAGTGTTCTCTAACGACAAATGTGGGATAGGCTTCCAGCCTGTCACGATCGCAACGGAATCGCGAGAGCCCAAAAGCGACGGGACATTGAGGCGCGATCCATATTGTTTTCGGGACGTTCGGGGAGCGGATAACATTGGTCGATCGAATATTGTACTCGATGCGCTGGATGCCAAGATTTGTCTTGAATGATGAAGAATTTCGAATGAAAACCGGACATGTCTCGCTAATCTACTGCGAGTTCAGCCAATCGTGCTGTCCTTGAATTGGTTCGACGGGTTTGGAGCCCCGTCCTACTGGGACTACGCATAGTTCGTTTTACGACGATCTTATTAGTCGTTTACCATGATGCCATCTTCCGTACGAATGCCGATGTTCTGGCTACAATGGCGTTATGGAAAAATTGTCCGAACCACCCATCGAAGATTCAAAGACGCTGCGACCTAGCAACGTGGACTATGCTTTAGCCGGCATCGCGCCAGTCTTCATCATTGGAATGATCGGCTCGCTTACGTTTTTTCTCATTACGGTCTTCTACCGTGGTGATTATCCCGCCAGGCTCATGTGGATTCTTGGGCTATACACTTTCGCAGCCGTGCTAATCGCTCGTATTGCAATCGAGCAGACACGAACGTATGCCATGGGATATATGATTTGCTTGGGATTGGCGACCCTTTTGGCGGCTCCTCGATTTATTGCTATTCAAGGTCCCATGGGGTGGCTCACGCTACCATTGCTGGTTTTCTTTTTGGTGCTGATCGCGTTTCTTGCCGACCGCATCACGTTCGATTGTACGTCGATCAACGAAGCAGACGCGAGCTCTGGCGTCGGATTGCTTCAGTCTCTCGGGCTCAATAAAGCGGAGACCTATCAGAAAAGCAAAGAGCTTCAAACCCGTCCTGGTGCTTACCTCAAACGACGAAAGAAACACAATCCTGGCGTATGGGTTCTCTACTTAGCATTAATGGTGCTGCCTCTGTTCGGGGTAGGTCAATTCTTTATTCGAGATGCGGCGAGTCGAACGTTTTCACACCGTTTACTGTTCGTCTATCTATTCTGCACGCTATCGCTCTTGGTCTTGATTTCACTTCTAAGTTTGCGCAAGTATCTGCGTGAACGCGAGATTGAAATGGAGATCCCGTTCGCTATCCGATGGCTATCGATCGGAATTGCAGCAGTCTCTGCTCTTCTCGTTGTTTTTGCATTGTTGCCAATCCCGAACCAATCCCTATGGAGTTGGGACTTGCCTGTAAAGATCACTAACCGTGACGACTTGCAAGCTCACAAAATGGGTTGGGGCAACGAAGGTGTCGAGGACAAGAATGCTGTTCGCCCAGAAGCACAAAACGGTGAACAACCCGATGCACCGAATGGAGAGAAAGGGAAGCCTGCCAAAGAGCAAAACAACGCAGCAGGAAAGCCCGGTGAGGGTAAGCCGATCCAAGACGAAAAAGGGAATGGCGATCAAGGGGCCAAAGGAGGCGAAGCCGAGCAAGGCCAGAACGAGCAGCAACAGGGGAAGAAGTCGGAGCGAAACAATGACGGTAACCCAAACGAACGTCGTAAAGAGCCGAACCAGAACAGTAGCTCAAAACAAAAGACCTCGAACGACGGCCAATCAAGCGAAGCACAAAAAAATCAACCCCAACAGGCCGAGCAAAACAAAGGAGGCGAGCGATCCAAAGGCACAGAGCAAGCCAAAAGGGCAGAGCAATCGAAGGGGAACGAACGATCAGAAGGCAAAGAGCAAGGCAAAGATCAGGGCAAAGAGCAAGGCAAGGGAGACGGTAATCCTCGGGAAAAGGATGGAGGGCAACAACAACAACCTAACGACCAACAGCCTAATCAACAGCCCGACAAGCAGGATGCTGGTCAACCTCAACAGGCTCAAGAGCCTCCGCAGAATCAACCACCACCTGCACCACCGCCCCAAAGTTGGTCGATGCAGTGGAACCCTGGTCCATTGCTTCAGTGGCTTGTCGTCTTGGTGTTGTTGATCATTGCTGTCATCTTCGGAATCAAGTACCGGAAAGCGATTGTCGACTTCTTCCGCAATCTGTTGGGCATGACTGCAGCCGACGCATCGACGGATGTAAATCAGAGTAAGGTTGAGGCTGCAGAGTTGTTTCCGCCATTCCTATCTTTCCAGAACCCGTTTGCAAACCGAGCCATGTCGACCGAGCAAATCGTTCGGCAAATGTTTCGCGCGTTACAGTCTTGGGGATATGAACGACGAGTAGTCCGTAGCGTCGAAGAGACCCCGGACGAATATGTTCGTCGGTTGGGGAAGCGTTACCCAGAGCAGATGCAAAACTTAGTCAGCCTGGGTTCGCTTTACGGTCGACTCGCATACGCCCGCGGCAAGGTTGCGTCGCAAGAGTTAGCGCCATTGCAAGAGCTTTGGCAATGGTTAGCCTCGCAGCGATAACGACAACGACATAAGTCGCGAGGCAGTTAGAAACAATCCCATCGCGAAGCGTGATGGCATGTTGATTTAATCTCAACCCGAAGCGTGAGCGAGGGATTCTTTGGGATCTTGCGTCCCTCGCTCACGCTGCGGGTTGGGGTGCAAAGATCTCATCTACCGCTCGATTAAGCGGCGCGTCGTTCGGCCTCCGCCGCCATCGCTTCGCGTTCCCGTTCAGCCATGTCCTTGGCTGCATTTGCCTTCGCCTCTGCCTTGAGCTTTTTGATTTTCTGCTGGAGATTAGCGATCCGCCTCTTCCGGCGAAGGTTTTCTTTTTGGGTCTCGATGTACTGCGAGAGCAAGCCATTGAGATGCTCTCTTCGGCGAACGGTCAAGCCAAAGATCGTTTGTGTTGCAATGTACACCAACAATCCCCAAATCAACCAAACCCAAGGTATGGTTTCCATGGTCATACAGCCTAGGCAGCGGCTCGTTTCTTGGTGTCGTTCGATAGCAACTCTCGAAGACGGTCAAATTCTTCAACACTGGTGAAGTGAATCGTGATTCGCCCTTTACCTCGGCCGGATTGGGAAATGTCGACACGCGTCCCGAGTTTCATTTTGAGCTCAGACTCAAGCGATTGAAGCTGACTGGTCTTCGAAGCTCTGCGGCGAGGCACGATTCCCAAGATACCATCTTCGGAAGCTGCTGCGGCTGCAATCGCTTCAGCAACTTGCCGTTCGGTTTCGCGGACACTCCATCCGTTGTCCAAGATACGCTTGAGGTAGTTGTGCTGTTCCTTGATGCTACCCAAGCTCAGCAATGCCTTGGCATGGCCAGCGGTGATCTCTTCACGTTGCAATGAATCGGTAATCGCCTCTGGCAGTTCCAGCAATCGCATCATGTTTGCGATCGTGCTGCGATCGATCTTAAGCCGGTTGGCAAGTTCTTCTTGTGTACATTTATGCTCTGTAATGTACCGCTTGAACGAAAGAGCCTTCTCAACCGCGTTCAGATCTTTTCGTTGAAGGTTTTCAATGATCGCAAGCTCTGCAACCATACGATCGTCAGCTTCGCGAATCTCCGCGCGAATGGTCAGCAGACCAGCATGAATGGTTGCACGAAGTCTGCGTTCGCCACTGATCAACTGATAACGTTCACCGACTTTTCGAACCAGCACCGGTTGCAATTGTTGATGTTGCTTGATCGATTCAGCAAGCGATTCAATTTCTGCTTGATTGAATTGGCGTCGCGGTTGAAACGGGTTCGGATCGATCAATCGCGTGGGTAGCTCTTGACTGCCACCGCTCGATGCAGCCGCTGAGGTTGCAGTCGGTTGCACAGGAATGCTAATCGGACTGATCGAGGCGCCCGCGCTGGCTCTCGCTTCGGAAGCAAACTGCTTGATGATATCCGCTCGAGGCGTGGGCTCCGTCACGCTAACCGACGCTGATGTCGGCGAGTTGGCATTGCTAGCATTCGCCGCGATTTCTGGAGTCATCGGAATCGTCGCCGCATGTCCTTCTTCGACGGGAGTTCCCAATAGTGCCGCCAAGCCACGACCAAGTCTGCGATCTTTAGTCACGATCCAATACCTCCATGCAAAGTTCGATGTAAGCTCGCGTTCCGTGCGAGCGGGGTGCATATGCTAGCACACTTAGCCCGTGGCTGGGTGCTTCGCTAATAGCGATGTCACGTGGAATGACTGTATCAAAAACTATGTCACCAAAGAAATCCCGAACTTCAGAATCTACTTCATGAGTTAGTTCAAATCTCGGATCTACCATCGTTAGCAATATGCCGCCGAAAGTCAGACGACCGGGACTTTGTTGCATGACATCCCGAATCACGTGAATCATTTGGGTTAGCCCCTCCATGGCGTAGTACTCGCATTGGATTGGCATCAAGACTTCTGTGCTACAGGCCAAAGCAGCTTGGGTGAGTTCTCCCAAGGATGGTGGGCAATCGATAAAGACCGCATCATACAATCCGAGGCCGACTTCGAGATGGCGCCTCAACAATGAGACTTGATTCGTGTTCGTTTTGGCCAATCGATCGACATCTTGAAAGGAGCGACAGCCTGGCATCAAATCCAGATTGTCGATGGCCGTCGAAAGTATGCTATCTCTCAAAGGAGCGTCGACCAGCAACGGGTGACGCTCCGCAGGTTTGAGGCCTATGCCCGATGTGGCGTTGCATTGTGGATCTAAATCTACGACGAGTGTTTTCTGTCCGGCGGTAGCCATTGCCCAAGCGAGATTGATGGCGGTTGTTGTTTTGCCAACTCCTCCCTTTTGGTTTGCAATGCAAAAGATTCTTGCCATCGCCGTGGACCACCTTTCGAGACTCGGAAACATATTGAATTTGGAGATTACGCAAATTCACTCCGTCATGGAAATGCCACTTCGTGGAAATGGCATGATTGGCGATGCCAAGAATAACGCTGGGCAGGTGGCGTGGGACCATTATCCCGAGCGAATGGATCTGCGAATGATAGCGACAATGGTCCTAGTGCTCTGTCCAAATTAGATTTTTGGGTGGCACGCTCTGAGGCTTTGCGAAGGGCGTGTTGTTCTGGTGGTGATTCGCACTCCCATCTCCGTCTCTGGGACGTGCCACCCCAAGTGGCCATCCCCAATTTTTAATCTGGCCAGAGCACTAGCCTACCACGATTCTTATCGGCCGTTTCCTGCTGGGAATGGCCGGTAAAACGAGGGGAACGAGTGCAGCTAGATGGGGGGAGTTCCACGCAAAACATGTGCCGGTTACGAAAGATAGTTCGTGCTGCTATAATCTTTTGTCTCAAATACTCAGTTCCTGTTCCAAAAGATTTTTGGGCATAGGACAAATCCCACCTTCGTGAACGTGTGTTCGAAACTATGACACTCCAGAAAATTACCAAACTCTCTGCCGCAGCACTCAGCGTGTACCTAGGATTCGCATCCGCTTCTTTTGCGGAAGACGCCACCAACAAAGCGAAGCCGACCGATTGGTATACGTGGCGAGGTCCTCAGCAAAATGGTACGACCGTTGAAAAAGGACTGCCCGAGACTTTCAAGGCTGACGGCGAAACGACTCTATGGAAAAAGGAAGAGTACGGTTCACGATCCACTCCGATCGTCATGAATGGTCGACTCTATATTATTTGTCGCCACAAACCAGACACACCGGAAGAAGCCGAAAAGACGGTCTGTTTGAATGCAGAGACCGGGGAATTGATTTGGGAAAGTATCCACAATATCTACATGACCGTGGCTCCTTCGGAACGGATCGGCTGGTCCAGCGTAGGCGGCGATCCTGAAACGGATCGAGTTTATGTACTGGGACTTGGTTGCCTTTTCCAATGTTTGGATGGCAAAACCGGGAAAGTTGTATGGGAACGATCCTTGCTGGAAGAGTTCGGAATGGTCTCGGCCTACGGAGGACGTACTAATTTTCCAGTGGTCTTTGAAGACCTCGTGGTCATTAGTGGAGTGGTAGTCGCTTGGGGAGAGAATGCGGTTCCTGCCCATCGAATGTTGGCATTGGACAAATCGACCGGTGCACCTGTTTGGTATAATTCAACAAAGCCACGTCCAGAGGACACTACGTATAGCACTCCAGTTTTGACTGTCTTGAATGGCCAAGCTGCGATGGTTTTTGGAGCCGCTGATGGAGCACTCTATGCAGTGCAACCTCGGACTGGCAAAGTTATTTGGAAGTACCAAGTGTCGCCGCGAGGTCTTAATGTTTCTCCGTTGATCGTCGATGGGATTGTCTATTCGGGACATGGGGAACAGAACGAAAGCGATCGGACCGTTTTGGGGGCAGTGTTCGCTTTCGATGGAAACACCAGTGGAGACATTACGGAAGACAAGCTGCTTTGGAAGATTCCAGCCAAAGCCGTTTCTAGAAGCTGCCCTGTGAAGATCGGCGACCGGATCTATTACACGGACGACGGCGGAGCGATTTTTGGCGTAAACTCGAAGACGGGCGAACTGGTTGGCAAAGGGAAGCTCCGACCCAATATGTACGGTTCGCCAATCGTTAGCGACGGCAAACTCTTCGTTGCAGACAATTCCGCGAACATCCAAGTGTTGAAGCACACGGATTCAGGTCTCGAGGTCGTTTCCAAAGCTCGACTCAATGACGGAGGAGAGGTCTTCGGTTCCTTTGTTGCATCCAATGGCAGACTCTATCTCCCAACGACCAAGGCGCTTTATTGCTTTGGTTCGAAAGATGCAAAAGTAACCGCTGACCCATTGCCAGAACCTTTGGCAGAACCTTCGTTGACGGATAAATCGGTTGCGAGAATTCAGCTGTGCCCCGTGGAAATGAACCTAGTGCCTGGCCAGAAAGCAAAGCTACAAGTACGTGCTTACAACGCTGCAGGCCAATACTTGAAACTGTTGGAGGATGCTGAGATTACGCTCGAAGGTGCAGGTTCGGTTGGTGATGGCCAGGTCTTTACAGCACCTTCAGATGCAGGAACAGGGATGCCTGTCGTTATGACCGCCAAGTCCGGTGAACTAAGCAGTGTGGCTCGCGTGCGAGTCATCCCACCATTGCCTTGGAAATACGATTTCGAAGACAAAAAGGTGCCCGCGCACTGGATCGGTTCGTCGTACCGCCATCAACCTATCGAACTCCCTACCGGTGGGAATGGACTCGTCAAGGTTAGCACCATTCCCAAGGGAACCAAAAGCCAAGGCTTCATTGGCATGCCCAAGATGAGTGACTATACCATTCAGGGTGAGTTCTATGCTCTCGATACCAAGAACAAAGTACCGACAACAAAGCTGCCGGACATGGGATTGGTTGCCCAAAGATACGCGTTGGTCTTGAATGGTGCTCAGTCTCTCGTCATCAATACATGGGGATCTCATGACTTCCGATTTCACGTGAAGATGCCTTATGAGTGGACCGCGAAAACATGGTACGTTCTGAAGTTCCGCGTGGAAAACAGTAACGGTAAGGCAATCGTGAAGGGCAAAGTATGGAAGAAGGATGAGGCGGAACCCGAAGCTTGGACTCTAGAAGGAACCGATGATATGCCCAACACGATCGGCAGTCCCGGCATCATCGGCGATTCGACCGACGCTGAGTATTTCATCGACAATATCAGTGTCGAAAAGAACTAGTATCGACGTAGCCCCTAGGTCTTTCCCGAAACGCTTGCTCACCCTCCCTCAGGGAGGGTCGAGCGTCGCGAGGGGAGGGTGACGAGAGCCTGGCTGCAAACGGCTAAACACTCAACTGGAACACTTCGGGCAATACTTCGGTCGTCTCTACTTCACCCATCATGGTGAAAGCGAACACGTCCGTTACTCGAATCGGCATGATCGCTCCGACTTGGCGCATGTTGCCGTCCCAAACAATGATTCGGTCGCAAGCGGTTCGACCGGTCATTTGCCGCAAATCACCTTCTTGGTGTTTTCTCACCGACCATTTGCTAGGACCTTCGACCAACACCTCTACTGATTTCCCGAGGAACTTCATGTTGTCTTCGAGCGAGATCTTGTTCTGTACAGCGAGTAGATCTAGATTGCGTTGGTGCTTTACTTCCTCAGGGATGTCGTCCTCGTAGATGTCAGCCCCTTTGGTTCCAGGGCGAACGCTGTACTGGTAGATAAAGCTATTCTTAAAGCGGCATCTTCGGACCATGTCGACAGTCATCTGAAACTCTTCTTCGGTCTCGCCGCAGAAACCGACGATGAAGTCGCTAGACACAGCAGCCGACGGCAAAATTTCGTTGATGCGGTCCATCATCGTATAGTAGTCCGCGACCGTGTAGCCTCGCTTCATCCGCTTCAACACATTGTCGCTACCGCTTTGTGCAGGGACATGTAGGTACGGGGAACATTTCGGAAGATCGCGAACGGTTTCTAACAACTCGCGAGTCATGTCTTTCGGATAGCTCGTCACGAATTTGATCCGTTCGATCCCTTCGATCGGGTGAATCATCTGGAGAAGATCTGCAAGCCGCGTCGTCTTGTCGCCGTTTACATGTTTGTAGGAATTCACTGTTTGGCCGAGAAGGGTTATCTCTTTTGCACCTTGTTCGGCAAGAAGCCGAGCTTCGGAAACGATCTGTTCCGGCGAACGGCCTTGCTCGGGACCACGCGTCATCGGAACGATGCAATAGGTGCAAAACTTGTCGCAGCCGATTTGAATACGAAGATAAGCTTGGAATGGAGTCGGGCGCATTTCTGGATCACGCAGTGGATCGAACGTTTCATGCGAACGCTTGATCTCTTCTAGCGTTCCATCTCTGCGGCTCAAGCTGACTGCTAACTGATGTTTTTCTCCTTGTTCGGCCCGCTCGATCATGTCCGGGATTTGATGCAGTTGGCCTGGGCCGACGACCAGGTCGACAAAGGGGACTCGGGCGAAAATGCCATTCTGATCCTTTTGGGCCATACAGCCCATCACGCCGATAATCTTGTTGGGATTCTGAAGCTTCAGTTGCTTTAGATGGTGGAGGTTGTGGTAAGCCTTTTCCTCGGCGTGTTCTCGCACGGAACAGGTGTTGAACAAGATCGTATCTGCCAATGCCGGATCTTGGGTGATGGTATACCCTTTTTTGCGAAGCGCCGCGACAACCATCTCGCTATCGAGCACATTCATTTGGCAACCAACCGTCTCGATATAGAGATGCTTAGTCTTTTGATCTGTGATTTCTTGAGAAGATTCCGCCATGACGCCCGTCCAGTTCGCTGATATTTCACCTGAATTAGGTACGCGAATGATATCGAACAATAGCGAAACTGTGAAGGGTTTGGGCCAGAGCCCTGGAGGGGCGGGTTGCACGGGTCAGAAGCCCTGGAGGGCGGGATTGTGATGCATGGTATTGAGCCCTGGAGGGGCGGTATGAAATAGCCTGGGGTGCAAACCCCAGGTCTGTTAGCAAAACGATGTTTCGAGCCCCGGAGGGGCGACATGGGGGCGACGTGGACGGTACATTGGCTCGTGCCACCCCTCCGGGGTTCGATTTACCGGGTGGTCGTCCTGGGGTTTGCACCCCAGGCTATTGCATGCCACGCCTCCGGCGTTTCGAACCATGCCACGCCTCCGGCGACCATGCCACTCCTCTGGCGTTTCGAACCATGCCACGCCTCCGGTGGTCCCATCTACTTTGGGATGGAAAAATCACCTTTTGCTATCAAAACATGTTGCGTGTCGAATTTCCATTTTCGACAATCAACCTATCCTGAATTCTCGGTTCGCAATTTTGAAGGAATTGCCAACATGCCCTCCAGCCATTCTGCGATCTACTTGCATGTCGTCTTTAGCACCAAACAAAGGTATCCCTACCTAAAAACCGAGTGGCGCGACTCGTTGTTCGGATACATTGGCGGAACTCTGCAAGAACACAAATCGGTGCTTCTTCGAGCAGGTGGTATCGAAGATCACGTTCATTTGTTGATCGCGATTCATCCTGCCTACTCAATTTCCGATACGGTCCGATTAATCAAGGCAAATTCTTCGCGATGGATCAATGAGAACAATCAATGTAAAGCGAAGTTCGAATGGCAAAGAGGATTTGGTGTGTTTTCGGTTAGCCAATCGCAGTTGCCGAAATTGATCCCGTACATCGATAACCAAGATGCTCATCACGAGAAGGTTTCGTTCAAGGATGAGTACCTGAAGCTTCTTCGATTGCATGAAATCGTGTTTGACGAACGATACGTATTCGACGATGAGATTGTCGGGTGAATCGTTGTTCGCGATCGCCGGTCCTCAGCCCTGGAGGGGCGACACGGGGCTTTCGCATGACGGAGCACGTTGCGGTTCGTGCCACCCCTCCGGGGTTCGATTACCGGGTGGACGTGCTACCTGGGGTTTACACCCCAGGCTATTGCATGCCACGCCTCCGGCGTTTCGAACCATACACGCCTCCGGCGTTCAGAACCACGTCCGTCTCCCTCGTTACGAACCATGCTCGCCTTCAGCGATTCGAACGATGGCCGCCTCCGGCGTCTGAACCATGCCACGCCTCCGGCGGTCTGAACCATGCCACGCCTCTGGCGGTCTGAACTTGCCTTCGGCGTTCCGAACAACGTTCGCAACGCTAGCTCACAAACCCAATAGGCGTTTTGATTCTTCAAGTAAAAAATCGACATCTTTGAAGGGCTCGTGACCGATGTCTTGCCACCGAATTCTTCCGGAACCGTCGATCAAATAGGTTCCATGCAACGGCTGACCCTCGAAATCGTCGTACGCGCGAAACGACCTGAATACGTCGTGGTCTGCGTTTGATAGCAATCGTATGTTCATCGGCTTGTCATATGCCTTCAAACCATCTCGCAATTGAATTTGGTTCTCCGTGCTGATCCCGACCACTTCGATGTCCATCTTGGCAAACTGTTCCACCTTGGGCGAGAACTCGGCCAACTGTTCCGCACAATGCAAACACCCAAAACCAAGATACAGAATCGCTATGTAAGGCTTGCCCGAAAGTTGTTTGTCCGCAACCGTGTTGCCATTGGCGTCGGTCCCGTACCATATTGGTGCTGACCATGGAGTCCAACGCAATGGTCCCAACGAATCGAGTGGCGGTCGGTCTCCGGTATCCGTGGGCTTGGCTGGCTTCTCCTCCCATTTCGATCGAATTCCCAACCGATCGATCGCAGGGGCAAGTCGATCTAGTACCTTCAGTCCCTTATCCGCCCCGAATGCAATAGGGGCTAACGATTCAAGCAACTCCTTGGCAGCTTTTTCTTTGGCCGGGATTTGGCTAGCATAATGGGCCGCGAGGGCCATCGGCAATAACTCGCCTGATCCATCTTTCGCTCTCTTTACGAGTCGCTCCAATGCCTTTTCGGTGGGGCTCGAGCGCGCTAACCACTCCATCCGAACGAGAGGCGGAACCACGGGTCTCGCTAAATGGGATGCTCGAAGCGCACTGCCGAAATCTCCCTTGGCGGCGAGTTCGTGGGCTTCGATCGCGTTGAGCCAAAAACCGATCCGCTGCAAACGATACAGGTTCTCGTGCTGCTTCTTTTCCAAGTCCTTTCGCTCTTGAGACCATTTCTTGTCTGTAGGTTCCTTCCAGTCCTTCGACAGCGGCTTTGGAAGGGAGGGATCATTCTCGTCACCGAACGGATCCTCTTGAACCGGGTACGGTTCTAACAGCTTGGGTGGCTGAGGACGCTTTGTATCCTCGTCGCTCGAACGATCGCTCGCTTCCATACCTGACAGTATGGTTCCATCCGTTTTCGCTGTAGCCGATAACGAAGCTTTGGTTGCCAGCAATGCTTGCTTATGTTTGCTAGCAATCTCGGCGTTGCCCGTGTGGGTAGCTGCGATAGTCATCCACGCGATACGTTCGTCGTCTAGATTTGGCTTGCCCGTCTCGTTCAAGTATTGCGTCGCGCATAGGTCCAGTAATTGTGGCCAACGTTCGTAGTTCGTTAACGTTTGGATCAGTCGTTCTCGGCCATAGTTGGCACTGCCAGATTCGCCCAGCATGTTAAAACCTGGATGGCGAGGCAGCTCGATCATGTTCTTCGCAACTTCGATCGCTTGATCTACGCGGCCGATCAAGTTCAAGCTTCGAATGAGCCACTCATTGTTGTGGGCATAGTTATGAATTTGATCGGGTAGCAAATGGTCTCGCATCATGTGAGCGTGATCGACTCGAGCGGACGCTTCTTGTTGCCACGCAGCATCGGCATAGCGATGAAGCCGAGTATAGGTGTGTCCTGGCATGTGCCACATGTGAGCGATGCCAGGTGCACTAGGCCCACAATTCGCGGCCGCATCCAACGCTAGCTTTTCTTTTTTGTAGTCCCAGAGGTGGATTCGAAAGTGATGAGCCGGATGACGCGCGTTGTTGCGAAAGATGTCCGAAAGCATCGAATCAACCGCCATATGGCTCTGGATTTCGATTCCTGCTCCGTTGTTTTGCCAAGTTTGCAGGACCAGCATCGCTTTCAATTCGATATCCTCGGGGTAATCGCTGGCCAATTGCTCGAGGCTCGCAACGTACTCTTTGAGCCGTTCTTGTTCTTGTTTCTTTCTTTGCGAATCGTTGCGGAGTCGAGCACGCCTGGCTGCGTTCGATTCTGGTTTGGCATCGGACGGTGCTCCTTCGGCTTGCTTTTCTTTTTCTTTTTTGTCTGCGTCGAGCGGTTGAACTCGTTTATTCCAGCTTTCGATCAATTTCTTTTCTTTGGCGTTGGCTTTCTCCAATCGCTTCATGGCCAATTCGATAAAGCCGAACGAGCGTTCACGATTTTCTATGTTTGCACGTGCCATTCCCCAGTAGTGCATCGGGTGGTCAGGGTCGAACGCGGCCGCTTGGCGGAAGGATCGTTCCGCTTCGAAGTACCAGAAGCCATGAAGTTGAGCGATCCCCTGGTCAAAGAAGCGTTGAGCCATCGGTTTCGTCGTCGAGATCGGAAAACGAGTATTCCCCATCCCAGCCATGAGATAACCCGCTTGACGCGGCCCTTCGTTGAAGGTCTGGGAGTGCATCGAGTGGCCGGGGGAATGGGCACGCGAGTCGGAGGCAGCCGGTTCCTCAGCGAATGCTGCCGCGTAAGACAACGTTGCTGAAAAAACCAGTGAGGCCGAAATCAATCGAAGTTCAGTCATGGAGCAGCGGCTCTGTGGTGGGATGCCATATACGTATTGGACATCCTGCATAGACGGCAATAAAAACTGCGAAGATGTGCCAATCCAAAAACACCATTGTAGATCAGCAAACGACGAGATGCACCGTAGAAACGAAAAAAGCTCCCGGAAGTGAACGAGTCCTAGGGGGGTTGAGGACTTCAAGCTTTTTCCGGGAGCTATTTTTAAGTGCGAGCCTCGACTCATCCGTGGCTCAGCTCGCATCGACTTGTCGAGTATCTTGGTTCCTGCTGCATCTTGCATTGGGAACGGCAGACGGTGCTTTCGCACAATTCAACAAGTGTTTGTTTCGTCGTCGCGTTGGCTGCGATGGGCGTAAGATAGGGGCAAACTTTCGTTCAGGTCAATTCCGATTTTCGCGATTCTAGATTTTCTTGAGGATTGTTTTCGTGAATTGTTGATGATTGTACTTTTTTCCCTAAGCGGCCCTTTGGCATGGAATGGACTAGACTTCCAAGGCATTCGCAAATGATCGAATGAGAAGATAGGGAAGATTGGCTTTTACTTCAAACGAGAATCGAGGTATAAACCATTACAAGCAACTTCAAACCAAACCATTGGTACAACGGTTGCTTACTGAATTCAACTGTTCGATCAGGTGCGTGCCTTGATGTCACAATCCTCATCGTTGGATTAGTTTCGACAAACGTATTTCAAGGAAGGAGAATAGAAACGCTGATCGCATGCTGTTGAATGGTCGATAAGTGCCAAGCTTTCGCTCGAAAGCGTTGTCTACGCAAAGTCGAAACACCATCTTAACAAAGTGGTTTCACCGACACGGACTGCGAAGATTAGGGATCGAGCGTGGAATCATAGGATTCCACTGGTTGGCACGGTTGCAGTCCATTCTCAAGCAGTTAGGCGTTCCATGATCGATAACGATCACTTTGCGTTTCTATTCACTACGGGGGAGAAGACAACAATGCAGATTTCAGGGAATTTTTCAGTAGCTGGTGTTGATGCGACTCGCAGTACATCGAGAGCCAATGCGATTACATCTGCACATGCAGAAACCAAGGCGTCATTATCGCTACCTGTGGATCAATTGGATCTTTCTCCTGAAGCCTTGGCAATCAGTAACCAACCGGAGCAATCTGCAATTGGTGAAACGTTCCGCGCCGACAAAGTAGCGAGCCTTCGAGACGCAATAGCTTCCGGTAACTACGATACCGATGAGAAGTTGAATGCGGCCTTCGAGATTATGCTCGACCGATTGGGTTAAGGATTACTCTCTAGACGAAGATAGACCAATGGGCACGACTGCTTCTAATGCAGTGATCGGTTTCCTCCATTCGTCTATCCCAAGAGTGGTCTGTACCAAGAATCGTCCGGCCGATTCTCTTTCTTGAACGGCCAGATTGGACAGCTTTGTCGCGGACAGCGATGTCGCGGACAGCTATGTCGCGGACAGCGATGTCGCGGACAAAGAGCATATCGATTTGCATCCATGGATGCTGGTGGAATACAACATTTCACATTCGTCGATGCTCCTAGTTCATTCTCGAATGGTTGGTCGAGAAATTCCAAAAATCGACGATGAGAAAAATCTGTTTCGTCGTTACAACCGTTACAGTCGTAACTCTCGGTAGGACTTATTTCCCTCTCCTTCATAAATTACCAAGCCTGAGCATTTTTTGTATTCCATTCTTCTTCACCAGTCGATTTATGTCGCCTGTTGGGAAATAGTTTCCGACAACTTACAGAGTCACTAACCAAGAAGACTGACTGCTCCGGTCTCGTCAAGTACGCCCTCGTTCCGCGAGGGGACGAGTCGCCCCGAGTGCCCCTTGTGCAATGCGAAGAGCCGCAACTAGTCGCAATGTACCGATGCACGAGGGCGTCCATGGACGGGATCAGCCCGAGCAATTTGTTGGCAGTCTATTGGAATCAGAGACAACGCGAGTTTTAGGAAATTAGGACTCAATACGACAACGGAATGGCGATCGTCAGCTCGCCTCGTTCGATACATGTGTCCTGCGTGGTATTGCAACATTCAAGGAGAATGGGAATGAAAAAGTTTTGGGCTATTCCAGCGGTAGCAACTATGTTGTCTGCGTTCGCTGGTGCTGCACAAGCCGACTGCGGTGGCTGTGTTAGCTATGAAAATTGCGGAAGCAATGTTGTGGACTCTTGCGGTCCATCGACATACACCGTGATGAAGAAAGTAATGAAGACCGTCTACGAACCAGAAACAGTTACTGGTACAAAGATGGTCAACCAAGTTGTTTACGAAGACAAAGTCGTAAACCGAACTCGATACGAAAGAGAAACACACCAACACGAAGTTTCGTACACGGTCAATGTACCTGTTCGCGAAACCCATCAAGGTGTTCGGAACTATACGGTTCGCCGACCTGTTTACGAAACGCACACCAAGCAAGTAACGTACAACGTTTCTCGCCCAGTGTACGAAACACAAAGCAAGGTTGTGAACTACACAGTGATGGTCCCAGTTCGTGAAACACACGAAAAGGTGATCAACTACACTGTCAAGAAGCCTGTATACGAAACACACAGCAAGGTTGTGAACTATACAGTCATGACTCCTGTTCGTGAAACACACGAAAAGGTTGTGAACTATACGGTCATGAACAAGGTAATGGAAACCCGTGAGCAAGTAATCAACTACACGGTCATGGTTCCTGTTACCGAAACGAAGGAACGAACTGTCAACTACACCGTTACAAACCCAGTGAACTACACCAAGACGATTACCGTCAACGGTGGAAGCTGGCAAACAACAACAGAAGAAGTTCCAGGCCCAGTCGTTCGTCGTACAGTTCGTGAACCAGGCACATGGACATTTGATCCATCGACTTGCAAAAACGTCTATTGCCCAGGCGCTTGCCGAGTTGAATGCGTTCAATGCCCACCAAAGACTGTTTGCAAAAAAGTTTGGGTACCAAGCTGCGAAACCAAGGAAATCAAGTGTGTTCGTTACGAAACACAATGCTTGACCAAGGTTGTTCCTTACACGGTCACCAAGTGCGTTCCTGAGTGCCGAACCAAGACGGTTACTCACAACGTTTGCAAGCTAGTTCCTGAGTGCCGCCAAAAGACGGTTACCTACACCACATGCAAGATGGTTCCAGAATGCCGCCAAAAGACGGTTAACTACACCACATGCACAATGGTCTGCGAGCCACGAAGCAAAGTTTGCACCTACACAACTTGCCGAATGGTTCCAGAATGCCGTCAAAAGACCGTTTGCTACAAGACATGCCGTATGGTTTGCGAGCAACGTACTAAAGACGTTTGCCACACAACCTGCACAATGGTTTGCGAGCAAAAGAGCGTTCCTTACACCTACACAACCTGCAAGATCGTTAAAGAGTGCCGCACCAAGATGGTACCTCACACTGTCTGCAAGCCAGTTTGCTACCAAGAAACCATCAAGGTTGCAAAGTGTGTTAAGACATGCGTTCCTTACACCTACACTCGATGTGTAGCAAAGCAAGTTTGCGAAGAAGTTCCTGTGACTGTTTCCTGCGGTTCCGCTGGTAGCTGCGGTGCAGCTGCTAGCTGCGACCCATGCAGCGGAAGCCGAATCGGTAGCGGTTTGTTCAACGGTCGTCTGTTGAACCTGCTCCGCGGTCTCCGAGCTCACGGTGGCTGCAACAGCTGTGCATCGGCTGATTGCGGTTGCAGTGCAGCTCCAGCTTGCGGATGCTAGTCATCCCGAGCTGAACGAGGAAACGAACGAAGTGATGCTGGCTCTGTATACCAGATAAACTTCAAGTAAAGACTTCGCAACGCAACAAAAAAATGAACGGCTGGTGTCTTCACGACATCAGCCGTTTTTTCGTTTGACACCCTGATTGCTCAACAAGGCTTGGTGTCAAATCGACTAGCCTTACTCGCTTAGACTGCTATCGACATACGCTGGAATGTCCACACCATCGACGAAGCTCGAAAGCGATTTGCTTCGTTGTGGATGTTGTAACTTCTTCACTGCCTTGCTCTCGATTTGACGAACTCGTTCGCGAGTCACCTGGAAAATCTTGCCCACTTCCTCGAGAGTGTAAGCATAGCCGTCGGCCAAACCATATCGTAGCTTGAGGATCTCTCGCTCTCGATAGTTCAGTGTTTGCATAGCATCGTGGATCTGTTGCTTCAACGTTTCTTGGTTTGTTTCGTACAAAGGATCATCGTCACGATAATCCTCGAGGAACTCGCCAAAGAAGCTGTCTTCATGATCACCGACGGGTTGATCGAGGGACAATGGCTGACGAGCCATTTTGATCACGACCCGAGCATCATCCATCGAGAGACCTGCTCGCTCTGCGGTTTCTTCAACGCTTGGCTCACGCCCTAGCTCTTGGATCAAATCGCGTGTCACTTGTCGAACTTTGCTCATGGTATCGATCATGTGTACCGGTACGCGAATCGTACGGCTTTGATCCGCAATCGCCCTTGTGATAGCTTGGCGAATCCACCAGGTTGCATATGTTGAGAACTTGAAACCACGCTCGCATTCGAATTTGTCGACAGCTCGCATCAACCCCGTGTTGCCTTCTTGGATCAGATCCAGGAAACTCAAGCCGCGGTTACGATACTTCTTTGCAATCGAAACAACCAGTCGTAGATTGCCTGCGGATAAGTCTCGTTTCGCTGCATCATAGGCGAAACGATACGTCTTGACACGGCTGACACGGCGTTCAAGTGTGGCTGGGGTTTCGTAGGTGATTCGCATCAAGTATCGGAGCTCTGCATTGAGGACCTCTACCGTCTTACCATTGCTCTGACCGTTCTTCTTCGCTTCTTCGATGCCATCACGCAAATTCTGCATTTGAGATTGAATCGCGATGAGCTTGGTGAACATCGGCTCTAATCGGTTGGTTCGAAGATTCATTTCTTCGATCAATCGAACGGCTTTGTTTCTTCGACAAACCAATCGTTTCCAAGCGGCTCGCCGCTCGGTCATCGGCTTGGATTTGTTGATGGCGATGTAATAGTCACCATGGTTGCGAAGCAGCAGGTGGCGAAGTGTCTTTACGTTTGGCCCGATGCGTCGCATAATGGCGACTTTCTCGGTTGCATTGGTGACGCTGACTTCGATCGTGCGATCGAGACGCAGTTTGCTATCGCGTACTTGCTCCAGCAACTTTGTTGCCCCCTGGAGCATAAAGTCGGTGGCGAGCATCCATTGGCGGTAGGAGGTTCGAGTGACTTCGATCAACCGAGCTGCCGTCACTTCTTCCTGGCGAGTCAACAAGGGAATCTCGCCCATCTGCATCAGATACATGCGAACAGGGTCTTCCGTTGCATCGACTGACTCATTGTCGTCGTCTTCCATGAGGGAGTGTTCGTCGTCCAAATCGCCATCGATCTCGATGTCGAAAACCCCTTCACCGTCGACGTCTTCTTCCTCTTCTTCTTCGATAATTCCTGAATCGTAGAGGCCTTCGTACGACCCACCGTAGTCTCGTTCGCTGCTACCATACGAATAGCCAGGTTTGCTTTTTTGGGAAGAAGAACGTGGTTTGATTCGTCGGGTCATTTTTGGCTCATCAGGGTAAGTGACTGAGATGCTCATTTCGAGCGTCTGGTTCCGTAGTCGATGAGAGGTGAAAAAGCAGTTGGTGTGCCATAGCCACCGGCAAAACTCGCAGTTCGCGTCGGATCCCTGCGATTTGCTTGGTTTGCGAAGCCTTAATTCGATTTTTTCTATTTTCAAGTATCTTTATGGTGTTGTTTTTTTTGAACATAAATCGTCGCCTGAATTCAACATGTTGTCCGAACGCCACCCGTTTCTCATCGCGCTTCCACGCAAAATCCGCTCCCAGGTCCGAATCGCCCGAGACCGATTTCCCATGGTTGGCTTGTTGGCGATCGCCGCAGTCTCGGTGGGAATCGAGCCCGTCTGCGGAGAAGTCTCCGTCATTGCATTCCTGGTGTCGTTTTTGTCCTTGACCCTATGGAACGTTCTTTCCTCGGGCAAGAAACATCATTCCGCAACGCCGCTGCTTCTTCTTTCCTTAGCACTCGCGACTTGTTTCAGTTTCTATCAAGGACGGCAGCGAAAGAGAGTTGAGGCCCAGGTTCGAAATTGGCAGTCCACGCTCGATCAGATTGGCACCGGCCTTTCCGGCGGACAATGGCAACCTGTGGCACTTCGTGGCTCCATCGAACAAGCCGTCAAGTATCGTCGAGCAACGGTTCTCAACGATGTATCCAATACAGCGGCTGCAGACCAAGCATCATCCGTTGATCCGACATCAACCGCAGTTCAACAGCTCGACTGGCAGACCTTGACTCTTCTCGATGTCACCGAGGTGCGGACTGGAGCCATTTGGAAGCCGGTTTCCATGCGAGTCCCTCTCACCATCGACGAACGAGTCCCCAGTCTTTTGCCGGGGAATCGTGTCGAGGTTTATTGCCAATGGCGACTTCCCAGCGAGCCATCCAATCCGGGACAACGCGATGCGACACGTTACTTCGCAGATCTCGGCTATGCTGCACAAGCGAAAACGGAACGCTCGGAACAGATTGTTTTAGTCGGAAAGCCCGATTCATTTCGGATCGATCGAGTTCTCGCAAGGATTTCCGGAACTGCGTTAAGTTCGATCGAACGACATGTTCCATTTGGGCAATCCACTCTCGCATGCGCTCTGATTCTTGGGCAACGCGACATGGCAGCTTGGCAACTGCAAGAAGAACTGCTTGCGACAGGTTCCATCCATATGCTCTCGATCTCCGGTATGCATATCGAGATGATATCTTCGGCCTTACTGGTCATTGGTGTCGTCGCGGGTTGGAAACGCACGTGGGTTTTACCGAGCGTCTGTATCATCATTTGGTGTTACGCCCTATTGTGCGGCGCCAATCCACCGGTGATACGGGCCGCCATTATGTTGACAGCGGCATTCATCGCGCAATGTATGAAGTGGCAATACTCTAGCTTAAACAACCTAGCCTTGGCCGGTTTGGTTCTGATGATGGATCGCCCAAGCGTTCTTTTCGAAATCGGAACACAACTATCTTTCATGGCGGTCGCCGTGCTGATCGTGACCAGCGAGCGATTGATCAAAAGTCAGTCTCCTTTGCGATCGTTAATTGCCAATCGATCTGCAAAGCCTCAAAAGTGGTTCGCGATGTGTCGTAGTGTTCTCTGGGAGATGATACGCATGAGTTTTTGGGTTTGGTTCATCACGGCTCCTTTGGTTTGGACAGGTTTTCATGTGATCAGCCCGATCGCCATCCTGTTGAATCTATTCTTGTGGATTCCCATGCTAATCGCTTTAATCACGGGGCTCGGAATGATCTTTGCCGGTTGGATTTGGCCTGTAGGGGCATTGCTCGGATTGATATGCGGAATGCAACTTTGGATCGTCGACAAAGTTGTCGAGTACGGCGAACGAGTTCCATTTGGTCATTTCTGGTCACCCGCACCACCGATGCTTTGGCTTTACGGATTCTATGCCATCGGTATCGCGTGCACGGCCATGTTCGGAATTCGCAAAATCCGAGGCCGTCGAATTCTGCTCCGGTCGCTTGTGCTATGGTTCCTTTTGGGGCTGAGTTATCACCCGATTCGCAATCTCGCTCGCTTTCACCTGATCAACGCGGAAAGAATGACCCTCACATTTCTGGACGTAGGGCACGGTGCGCATCTTTGGATCGAAACACCCGACAACAAGCTCTGGTGCTACGACGCAGGCAGAATGGGCGACCACGAACGAAGCTATCGAACAATGGTGGATGCCCTTTGGGCGAATGGCCATTCCCAAATCGATACCTTGCTACTTTCTCACGCGGACGCCGATCACTTCAACGCGATGCCTGGCATTCTGCACCGTTTTTCTGCTCGCAGGTTCGTGACGACTCCACAAGTACTATCGCATCCGGACCCATTGTTGGCAACGTTGACGACGAAGCTTCAATCCCTTTCTGTTCCAACCACGGAATGGAAACGAGGCGATTTCGAAGAGCACCCGCAATGGCAAGTGATGGTTCTCCATCCTCCTCCGACGGATGTTGGCCGAAATGATAATGCCAATAGCCTGTGCCTCGTCATCGAATATGCAGGTCGCAAGGTTTTCTTGCCGGGCGATCTCGAACCTCCTGGGACGGCGATGGTGCTGGCTCAACCATCCATGGATGTCGATGTATTGTTAGCACCGCATCATGGTTCATTGCATGCGCAAGCGGACAAGGTGCTGGAGTGGTGCGACCCCGACTTTGTTGTGATCAGTGGGTCGCAACGAGCGGTCACTCCGAAAGTGCTTGATATCTTTTCTACCAAAGATAGAAAACTTTACGTGACTGCTAGAGACCATGCGGTTCGTATACATATCTTCAAGAATGGTGATATCCAAGTGCAAACCTGGCAGGGCGATTCTTGGCAAACAGAGTAATCAATAACAGCGTAGTCGAACTACCAAGTCTCAGGATAGATGACGAACTCGATTCTGCGATTGGCGGATCGCCCCGCAGGAGATTGGTTGTCGCCGATCGGATAGTTTTCACCATGAGCCAACGTAAACAATTGGGCGATTGGTAACTGATTGCGACGAGTGAGATGTTCCAACACAGCATTGGACTGTGCTGCTGCCAATTGATGGCTCGTCGTGTATGTTCCGCCATAGAGAGGACTATTGTCTGTGTGTCCCTCGATAGAAATTCGTTGACGTCGGTAGTCTGCCGTAATCGTTGATGCAATGCGATCTAGTATACTGGAGGCTGAAGGGGTCAGTTGTGCAGTACCTGCTTGAAACAGCTGATCGGCGGGAACTCGAACACGAATCACTCCATCGTCGTCCTCGACCGTTAAACCAAGCTCGCGAATGGAGCCCGCATTGACTCGACTGCTGGTGTTTGCCGTTAGCTTTGCACCACCGCGTCGTTGAGTTGCGGTTTCGATTCCTTGGACCCGTTCCGCCATATTGCGAAGTTGTTGTGTGGACTGTGCTGCTGCTAGCCGCGATCCTTGGAGTTGATTATTGACTTCCGCGAGTTGGCGTTGCATCAATTCGGATCGTTCTTTGAACAACTGCATCTGCTGTTGCGATTGAGCCAACTGGGTCGTCAACTGTCGGTTGTTGTCATCGAGCAGTTTGGCCCGTCGTTCCACTTCAGCTAATTGCGCACTGAATTGTTGTTGCATATCCGGAGCCCCCGTCGGATTGGCCAGCGTAAAGCCAGAAGGGCTAGGCGTCAGGTACGGATTGCTTCGATTGCAACCGAAAGACAATGGCAGCAACATCGCAACGCAAAGCATCCACCAGGTTGAGTTCCAACTGGCTTTCGCGTTCTTTTTGCTAGCATTGAAAACGAAGTACCACGCGTTCATGCTAACGCTGATATCAATTCTGACCTTAAGCGGCAAGGCTGAAGTAGAAGATCTAGCAGAAAGAAGAAAACGCGGAGCGGGCTGCTATCGGGCGCACGGATCTGAACGCCGGAGGCGTGGCAGTTAACAGCCTGGGGTCCCAACCCCAGGTGCACTAGCAATACGAGGTTTTCTGCCCTGAAGGAGCGACAGAAGCATGATGAAGAAAAGACAGTTCTTTCGCTAGCTTACCCGGGGTTGCACGGTTGCACCCCGGGCTATTTCATGCCGCCCAACCAGGGCTAAAATCCAGCAAGCCATTTCGTTCGCAAGGCAACAAGCCGGGGCGCTACACTGAATCCTTCACAGCGGCAATCAAACGATCAACTTCGCCTATGGAATTGTAAAAATAGAAGCTTGCTCGGCAAGTGACAGACACCTCGAGCTTCGAGTGCAATGGCATTGCGCAGTGATGCCCTACTCGAATCGCGATTCCACGAGCGTCCAGCAACCGGGCAATCTGTTCTCCATGAATGCCGCTTATTGCAAAGGAAACAATGCCACATTTTTTTGCGCGAGGCGGCGAAAAAATTCGTATCCGGGGAATTGACGACAATCCTTCGATCGCGCGATCGGCGAGGAGGTTTTCATGTTCCAGTATACGCTCCGACCCAATCGTCGTTAAATATTCGATAGCACTCTTCAGAGAGATGATCTCAACGATTGCCGGTGTACCTGCTTCGAACTTGTGAGGCAGCCCCGCTTCCGTAAATCCGTCAAAGGTCACCGACTTGATCATGTTTCCACCGCCTTGCCAACTCGGCATCTTCTCGAGCAATGCACGCTTCCCGTAACAAACACCAACTCCAGTGCTTGCCAACATTTTGTGCCCGCTGAAGACTACAAAATCTGCGTCCCATTCGATAACATCCAACATGCCGTGCGGGACCGATTGAGCAGCATCCACCAAGACCACAGCATTCAATCGATGGGTTGCCTCGCAGATCTCTCGAATGGGATTGATCGTACCCAGTACGTTGGAAACCGCAGTACAAGCGACGATGCGTGTCTTCTCATTCAACAAACGGTGAAAGGCTTCTAAGTCGAGCGTATAGTCATCGCGGATCGGAACCCAACGAATAACGCACCCCAGTTCTGCACAGAGTTGTTGCCAGGGGACAATGTTCGAATGGTGCTCCATCTCGGTCAACAGTATCTCATCGCCAGGCCTCAGGTTCGATCGACCCCATGTCTGAGCAACTAGATTCACTGAAGCGGTTGTTCCCGCGGTGAAGATGATTTCGTCCGGAGAACATGCGTTGATGTACTGCTGAACCGCAAGTCGACTTGCTTCAATCTTCTCGGTCGTCATCCCGGCCCATTCATGACCGGAACGATGGACGTTTGCATAGTGCTGCTGATAAACGGAGTTCATCGCGTCGATCACCACTTGCGGTCGTTGCGACGATGCCGCATTATCCAGATAGGCCACTGGTAAACCCGAACTATGAGGCCCTTCCAGCACAGGAAAATCGCTGCGGATATCTGCCAGTCGATCGGAGACAGGACCGAAATCTGAACGATCACAGAAAGCAACACGCGATGCTGGTTCGCTTTTAATAAGCTTCCCTGCAGCGTACTCGCGGATCTGCTTGATCATCGAGTTCAATCCATTGCTGCGAAGCGGGGACAAAAAGCTTTTCAGATTTAGTCCATCGAAAATCTTTTCAATGGGAAGATCGACCACTTCCTGTGCGGTACGTCCCGAGTACGCAGATACCAGCACTGCTGCCAGTCCACGGACCATCGGTGCATCGCTCGTTGCCTGAAATTGAAACGTTGCTCCATCCCACTGAGGAACGACCCAGACCATGCTTTGGCAACCGACGACACGGAACTCTTCGGTGCAGTAGTCTTTAGGGAATTCTGGTAACGACTGTCCCAATTCGATCAAGAACTGAATACGCTCTTCAGGCGTCTCCAGATCTTGAAACTCTTCAATGAGTTCTTCCAGAAGAACGGACATGAACTTTAGAATATTCCTAACTGATCGCGAGCGTCTTCGGTCATTCGTTCTGGCGTCCATGGAGGATCCATCACGACCTTGATATCGACTGCGCCGACACCTTCGATAGCTTCGATGACTTGGCGACTGTTCGCCACCAGCTGTGGTCCCGCTGGGCACATCGGACTGGTCATGGTCATTTCCACATTGACGTTCAGTTTTTCGTTTTCACCGGGTTGGATGTCGACGACGTAAATCAATCCGAGGTCAACGATGTTGACGAAAAGCTCGGGGTCGATGACTAGTTTCAGTTGTTCTCGAACGTGGTCTTCAGTAATCATAGTTCTCGGATCGATCCAATAATGATGGAATAACTCTAGTCTACCAATTGTACGAATACCTTGCCATCTTCAACCTTTACCTCATGCGACAAGGTGGCTTCGGTGGCAGGCATAGTCAATGCATTTCCAGTGCGCAAATCAAACTTGGCACCGTGCCGCGGGCAAGCGATACAGTTACCATCCACTTCGCCATCGCCAAGAGTGCCACCATCATGCGTGCACAAATCCTCGATGCAGTAGACTTCGCCTTCAATGAGTGTGACGACCACAAATCGGTCATCGACCTCCATCGTCTTGGGGAGGTTGGGTGCAAGGCTAGCTAGGTCACAAACAAAATGAAACACGATAAAGAAATTCTAGGGTTTGGGATAAATTCTTTGCCTGACGTTTTAGACAGGAACGAAAGACAAAACGTGCAGACTACTCATACTGTCGAACTTGTCGGGCGATCGCTTTTCCGAGGGCCTCTCGCACCGACTCGATCGTGATCCGATCGAAGATCTGCTGGAAGAACCCAGTGACAATCATCAAGATCGCCTCTTGGCGAGTGAATCCTCTCGATCGAGCGTAGAAGATTAACTCTTCGTCGACACGTCCACTCGTACTACCATGAGTGCATCGCACATCATCTGCTTTGATTTCCAAGCCTGGGATGGAGTCTGCTCGAGCTGTGTCGCTGAGCATGAGATTATCATTCCGTTGATAACCATCTGTCTTGTCCGCACCTTCATCGACTTTGATCATTCCTCTCCAAACCGTTCGAGAACGGTCTTGAAGCACCGACTTGTAAAGGAAGTCGCTGGTGCAATGCGGTGCGCAGTGACGTTGGATCGTGTTGTAAGTCAAATGCTGACGATCTCGAGTGAACATTACTCCGTTCACAAAGCTTCTCGCTCCTGGAGCTACCATCTCTACTTGTTGATCTACCTGGGCAAAGCGAGAGCCCATCGCAGCAAGTGTCCATTGTAGCGTCGCATCTTGCCCAACGCTGGCTCGTTTGTGAGCGAAGTGCCATACCTTCTGCCCCCAATCTTGCAAACTCACATAACGCAAATTCGAACGGGCTCCCAAGATCAATTCCACGCCGCCGCAAAACATTCCACTTCCTTGCTCCGTTGCGCTGCTGCACTCGGTCAAGACCGTCGCTTCTGCACCTTCTTCCAAGATGACGAGCGTATGCGACAAATCGGAACCGCCATCCGTCATGGATGCATGAATGTGCAACGGCTTTTCAATGATGACGTTGCGAGGAACATAAAGCAAATAGCCGTCGGACCACATCGCAACCTGCAACGCAGCGAATCGATCGGCCGATTGGTCGATCAGTGTATGAAGATACTTTTTCACGAGTTCTGGTTTCTCACGACTCAATCGGGACAGCGAGCCAAACAGAACACCTTTCGCCTTGAGCGATTCCTCTAGTTCTTCAGCGATAACGATCCCGTTCACAGAGCGTACCGAACCGGCAATCTCCACACCTTCCAACAAATGGACAGGCGCGTTGAGAGTCGATTGTGTTTCGGTCTCGTGTGCCATCGAGTACTTTTCGATTCGGAATCCACGCAAATCGGAACGCATCCAATTTTCGCTACGGGGGTTAGGCCAACCCATCGTCTCAAACTCGGCATAAGCTGCTTTGCGTGCATCAGCCAACCAAATTGGATCGATACGCTTCGCTAGAAAATCATCGAAACCCTGTCGATCAAATTTGCCTAGACCTACTTTGTGCTCAGTCACCACACTCATGTTAACCCACCGATCCTTCCATCTGCAATTGGATCAGTCGGTTCATTTCAACCGCATACTCCATTGGCAGTTCCTTGACCAATGGCTCGATGAATCCGTTGACGATCATCGTGCTCGCTTCGGCTTCCGACAACCCTCGACTCATCAAGTAGAACATCTGCTCTTCACCGATTCGCGAGACGCTCGCTTCGTGGCCTACGCTTACATCTTGCTCTAGTATCTCGATGTAAGGATAGGTATCGCTGCGGCTCTTGGGGTCCAATATTAACGCATCGCAAACAACGTTGCACTTCGACTTCTTGGCATCTTTCTCAACCTTGACCAAACCACGATAACTGCTTCGACCACCATTCTTGGAGATCGATTTGCTTATGATTTGGCCAGTGGTATTAGGAGCGCAATGCACAAGCTTAGCTCCCGCGTCTTGGTGCTGTCCTTTCGATGCGAAAGCGATCGAAAGAATCTCACCGCGTGCGCCAGGCTCCATCATGTAAACTGCGGGATACTTCATCGTCAGTTTGCTACCCAGGTTGCCGTCTACCCATTCCATGGTTGCATCCGCATAGGCCACAGCTCGCTTGGTGACCAAGTTATAGATGTTGTTTGCCCAGTTTTGAATCGTGGTATAACGGCATCGGCTTCCACGCTTGCAAATGATCTCCACCACGGCAGAGTGAAGTGATTCGGAGGAATACATCGGAGCCGTGCAACCCTCGACATAGTGCACGCTGGCTCCCTCGTCTACGATGATCAGGGTGCGTTCGAATTGCCCCATGTTCTCCGCGTTGATACGGAAATACGCTTGAAGCGGGAACTCAATTTTCACTCCTTTCGGGACGTAAATAAAGGAACCGCCCGACCACACGGCTGAATTGAGTGCAGCAAATTTGTTGTCGGTCGATGGGATGATCGTTCCGAAATACTCGCGAACCAAATCAGGATGCTCTTTGATCGCAGTATCCGTATCGGTGAAGATCACACCTTGGTTTGCAAGGTCTTCCTTCAATGAGCCGTAGACCACTTCGCTTTCGAATTGAGCTTTCACGCCAGACAGGAACTTGCGTTCTGCTTCGGGAATGCCAAGCTTCTCGAACGTGTCTTTGATTTCCTGAGGCACTTCGTCCCAAGTGCGGCCTTGTTTATCGGTCGGCTTGAGATAGTAAAAAATGTCTTGAAAATCGATATCGATATCGCCACCCCACGTCGGCATCGGCTTGGCATGGAAAATATCCAATGCCTTGAGGCGGTACTGACGCATCCACTCGGGTTCGCCCTTCATCTCTGAGATTTGGTTGACAATTTCCGCATCGATTCCTTTGCGGGCCTTGAACACGGCTTTGCTTTCCGTGCGAAAATCGTACTTGTTGATTTCGCCGAACTCGTCCGTGGATGCAGCTAAGTCTGTTGACATGATTATCTTCTTGGTAGGTTATTTGAATCGTTGATGGAAAGTTTCTGCTTAAACAGAGACGGTTTCTTCTTTAGCAATCATCTGCTGGTTGGCTGCGTCGGCATCTGGGTAGGCCGCTCGAATGCGCTCATAACCGTGATCGTGAAGTTCGCGTGCCAACTCTGCACCACCTGTTTCCACAATCCTGCCTCCCAACATCACGTGGGTGTATTGCGGTGGATTGTGTTCCAGCAACTTATCGTGGTGCGTAATGATCAGTAGGCCCATTTTGTCTTTGCCGATTTCCGCAATCGAAGCACTAGCCAACCGCACTGCATCCGCATCTAGACCGCTATCCGTCTCATCCAATATCGAAAACTTGGGCGAGAGCATGGCCATCGTCAAGATTTCGGACCGCTTCATTTCACCACCCGAGAACCCATCGTTTACGTAACGGCGAGCAAACTCGGGATCTATCTTGAGTTGTTCCATCTTGGATTTGAGTTCCTTTCGAAACTCTCGCATTGGAATCAGATCTTCACCTTCCTTGCGGTCAGGACGCCGGACATTGGTCGCTGCGTGTCGCAAGAAATCAGCCGTCTTTACACCGGGTATGGCAACCGGACGTTGGAAAGCCATGAAGATACCAGCACGAGCACGTTGGTCCGCTTCCCATTCCGTGATATCTACGCCATCGAGCGTGATCGATCCCTCTGTGATCTCATAGTTTGGATGGCCAGCGATCGCCAATCCTAGCGTGCTCTTGCCCGACCCGTTCGGTCCCATCAACGCGTGTATTTCGCCGTAATTCAAGGTGAGATTCACCCCGCGAAGAATTGCTTTTCCTTCGACAGAGACATGGAGATTTTCAATCTTAAGTGTATGAGACATTCTCTTTAGTTCTATTTGCTTTGAAGCGATGAAAACGAGTTATACGGTTGAAGGAAGTGATATAGGGTTTGGTTGCGTTTGGACGGCCGATTGCCCTGTCGCTGTAAACTGGCAACACGCATGTCCATCCAAACGGCATTGAGATAGCTCCACTGGATGTCCGAGTGCGGCGCTCAACGCCTTTTGTTCTAATTCACAGACCGAACGATCCGAACGATCGTTCACCAAGTCTGGGTAAGGGCAGGCTTGAACCTCCAGAATAGGCAATGCTCCACTGCCGCAAACGCGTGACGGAACCTTGCGGTTATTCAACAGTCCAGCCAGGATACGCATGCGTTCCTCTAGTGGTGCATCTGGCAGCATGGTGCGAAACATCACCCCCATGCGGTCCGCCACTCGGTTAATCAATTGTGATTTCACCTCGGACGATTCGATGGACTGAATGACGCCCCACAAGGAAATGGCCAGCTCGCTGTACGTAACCCCCGCCTGCCGCCACCCTTTGTCGGTAAGGAAATAGGTGAACGATGGACGGCCTCGGCCAACGCCCTGTTTGCGTCGCTCGATGTAACCCGAGTCCACAAGCCGGTCGATGCGTTGTCGAATTGCAGTCGCGGTGACTTCCAGCCGCTCCATCAAATCCTGGATGGAAAGACCTTCCTCGCGGCGCAACAGATCCAGAACCAGCTGGTCTACTGGCCGGATGGGTGTTTCGTCTTTTCGCACCGCTTGTTCCATTTCTACGATATCCGAGTCAACGATACCAATATCCTGCACGACTGCGTGCTTAGCTATCATTCCAATTGCCTGGAGACGACTCGCCTCCAGCCCTCGCGGAAAGTGTATCGCTGAGGCTATTTTTGACAAGCTGCCATGTCTAAATTGGTGCCGAAATATCCGTAAAGGCTTAGAAATACACCTTCAATTGTGCATCAGAAGGTCTAAAGGGCACTCGCACCGATCAAACACCACCCAAGCAAAAGCCTATAGCTCTTGCTTTACTTGGATAAAGAGTCACCGACTCTATCGAAATCTTCTCTGCCTTCTTGAAGCCTCTTTTAAATCATAGTCACGAAAGAAATCGTCTATCGCGACTACATCGACCGCCAAAGCAGATCCCAATTCGAATGGGCCGACCGGCAAAATCTCTTGCCAAACCACTTCACCTTCGGGTTCAGGGAGTGAGGAGTCTGAGTTCAAGAAATTGACAACGAGGAGCACATCGAGCGAGCTCAATGCTCCATCGTTGTTCGGATCTAGATACGGAGCCGTATAAGGCAATTCTGATGGAAGATCCCGTTGACCTCCTGTGTTAATATCGTTCACTAAAACGAGAACATCGAGGGGGTCGATTCTTCCGTCGGCATTCACATCCAGCGGCCTTTGATTGTTATGGAACGCTGACTCGACAGATACGGTAACGTTAGCAACATTGCTCCACTCCCCATCGTTGTCCTTCACTCGATATGCGAAGGATTCCGAGTATATCTTCTTAGGCAATGGTGCGTACTCCATAGTGCCGTCAGGCCGAACGTTTACCTGTCCCTGCGTAGGCGGAGTTACAATCGCTACAGTGGTAGCGTCCACAAAACCATCTGGATCCACATCGTTCGCCAGAACCGAAATGACCACGCGCAAATCTTTGGGAGTATTGGCGAAGTCCGCACCAGCGATAATAGACTTTTCGGGCAGATCGGTAACATCGATCCTAAAGACCGATTCCAAACTCAATCCCGTCGAATCAGTCGTCCTTACTCGAATGGAGTAACTGTTCTCCAACTCAAAGTTGAACTTTGCCGTTGTGCGTAGTTCATTCCCTGCAATGGAAAAAAACGAGTTGTTTTGACTGCCTGCCCCAGGTGTTAATGTGTAAGTAAAAGCACTACCGACATCCGGATCGGACGTGCTAAAGACTCCGACAATTGCCCCGGATGCCTGGTTCTCCGCGACAGTTCGATTGCTCAATGTCAAAGAAGTAGGTGCTTCGGCAACATCGTTGATCGATATCGTAAAGCCTGTGTCGACAGAAAGTCCAGCGGGGTCCGTTGCACGCAGTACCGGGAAGTACTGAGGTCTAGTCTCAAAGTCCGATGATGGACTCAGGAACAGACTACTTCCCGAAATGAAGAAGTTGGAGTTCTCAGCGATTCCAGGGGCAAGCGAGTAGACGAGTGGATCTTCATCAGGATCCAATGCCGAGATCGTTCCCACGAATCGGTTGGTTAGCGTACTCTCGTCCATCCGTAGATTCGAGAGAGACAATCCAAAAGGAGCTTCATTCAAGTCCGAAACATCGATCGAAAATCCGGTATCTACGAATAGCCCAGCGAAATCCTGGGCTCGAACTCGGATCTCATACCGACTCTTTCCTTCGAAGTTGGGTGATTCAAGCAATCGAAGTGTGTTATCCGAAATGACAAATTTAGAATTATCTGCATCCCCCGGTCCAGCCACAAGCGAGAACGACACGGAATCGAGAGCATCAGGATCGTTATGGGATAGTGTTCCAATCAGAACGGGTGCGACGGCGTTTTCCACAACCTCGAAATTAGATAGCGAAACGAGAGTGGGGCTTTCGTTTACGTTGATAACCAGCAATGAAAATGCTTTTTCGAAGAACAAACCGGTGGAATCGGTTGTTCGAACGCGTACTTGAAGCGTTTGTTGGGTTTCAAAATCCAAGGAACGACTGGTTCGGAGTTCGTCCCCAACAATGATGAACGAACTATTGCTCCCTGCGCCACTACCCTCCACCAACGAATAGTCGAACGACTCGCTTCTATCGGAGTCCACGCTACTCAAACGACCAACCAAAGTTCCTGAAGATTGATTCTCCAAAACGGAACTCGAGGTCAGGTTCACGTCTACGGGTGATTCTTCCACGTCCGTGATGAAGATTATCAGCGATCGCTCCACAAAATTGCCAGACGGGTCACTCGCTCTGGCTACTAATTCATATTGTTCTGTTGTTTCGAAATCAGTCGCTGGCAAAAGAACAACGCTAGAACCCATCAACGCAAACTGACTATTGTTTCCTGCACCGACGACCAAGGAATAGACAATCGGTTGTCCGTCTGGCTCAGTCGCACTCAACGTCCCTACCAAACGTCCTGTTGATGGACTTTCGCTGATACTATTGTTGGAAATCGATAGACCAAAGGGGGATTCATCTTGATTGGTTACCTCGATCAAGAAGGGAAACTCAATGAAAAGTCCAGCAGCATCTGTCGCTTTGACTCGAATACTGTACGACGGTTTCGCCTCGAAGTCAGCAACTGCGATAAGGTAGAGGCTCCCGCCAACCAATGCGAAACTTCCATTATCCTCACTACCCAAACCAGAACTAAAGCTGAACTGAGCGGTATCAGCCGCATCAGCATCCACCGCTGATAATTCTCCAATCAAGGTCGGAGTGATGTTGTTCTCCGCAGCGGTCGCATTGGAAAGAATGATGTCAGACGGGGCTTCGTTCAGATCTACAATATTGATAGTAAAGCTAGAAATCGGTCCGGTGCCTGACTTATCGATGGCCTGTAGCTCGATAGAGTAGGTGCTCTTTCGTTCAAAATCGAAAATCGAATTGCCGAGTAAACGATTGCCACTAATCGTGAACAGGGCGTTATCATTTCCAGATCGCACAAATTGGAAAACAGTTGCATCATTAGAATCCTCATCGAAAGAACTCAATAGGCCGACGACTGTTCCAACCGACTGATTCTCGGCGATTGAACGATTGCTCAAGCTAGGTGGCGTCGGAAGATCGTTCGTATCGAGCACCGTGATGTTTATGGTTTTTTCTAACGTATTGCCGCCCGAATCCGTGCTTCGCACTCGAATACTTGGGGATGCACTCTGTTCGAAGTTCAGTATTTGCGACGTGACCAACTCAGTTCCCGTTATTCGGAACAAACCATTACCATCACTTCCTGTTCCGCTGACCAATTGGTAGGTAAATGATTCGCTCGCATCTTGATCTAGCGACGCAAGTGTTCCGACCACTGTACTGGCTGGCAGGTTCTCGGCGATGCTTGACGGCGAAAGTCGGATATCGGTGGGTGGCTCGTTCGCGTTGATAATGCTAATCGTTAGGGGGACTTCAACCGAAGCCCCGCCCGCATCCGTCGTCCTAATGCGAACGTTATAAGAGGATTTCGTTTCGAAATCGGGTACGATAGATGCTCGAAGGGTATTCGATACGATGACAAAACTAGTATTGTCATTGCTGCCTGAACCATTCACGAGCGAGTAGGTAAACGAATCTCCTGAATCTTCATCTATCGTATTGAACGTACCCACTGTCGTTCCAAATGGAGCATTCTCCAATATCGTCTGGGGAGTCAGTGTGATGTTCGTGGGTATGTCGTTTCCGTTTACCACACTGAGCAATACGTCTCGCTCCACAGTTAACCCACCCTTGTCCACGGCTCGAACTCGAATCGAATAAGAATTCCTGACTTCGAAATTTGCGGTCGAGTTGATTCGTAATTGCCCATTGGTCCCCAAAGAAAAAGACCCGTTATCGGTATCACCAGTACCGGAAACCAACTGATAATTCGTGGTTTCCGCGAGATCAGGATCGTTCGTGCTAAAGGTTGCAATGACTGTAGAGGACGGCAAATTCTCGCGTAAGTCGGCGTTGACATTCAATTGCGTAGGGGCTTCGTTGACATCCATCACGCTGATGGTGAATGTTCTTTCCAAAGCAAGTGAGCCGGAGTCGGTTGTTCGAATCCGAATCGCATAGGACGACTTTGATTCAAAGTCGAGCGAAGATTTAGCCTGTAGAACATTTCCAACAATCGCAAACGATGCGTTGTCGCTGTCGCCTGCACCCGTACCAAAGCTATAGATAAAGGTATCGCCATTATCCGGATCCGAGGTAGCAAGCGTACCGACAACAGCGTTAGCCGGCATATTCTCAAGCAGCGTTGCCGAACTCAGCGCCAACGCCGTGGGTGCCTCGTTTATATTCGAAACCGCGATTGTGAACTGTTTTTGGATTACGATGCCAGTCGAATCTCGACTCGAAATCCGAACGGAATAGGAAGTCTTGGACTCAAAGTCGAACGACTGCGCTGTTCTTAACTCGTCACCTACGATCGCGAAGCTAGAATTGTCCGTACTGCCAGTTCCAGACACCAACGCATAGGTAAACGTGTCCCCAATATCAGGGTCGACAGTACTCAGCTTGCCAATTGTAGTGCCCGATGCTGCGTTCTCCGGTACTATGTTTGCCGAGAGTCCGATGTCGCTAGGCGGATCATTCACATCGCTAACCCGAATAGTAAAGGTTTGGTTTCTGGAAAGGCCCCCCAGATCACTTGTCCTTACTTGAACCACATACTGCGACTTGACTTCAAAATCGAAGACGCGTGCATTTCGAATTTCATTACCAACAACAAGAAACGAAGAATTGTCTGGATAGGCATCATTACCCACCAGGGCGTAAGTGAAACGATCCCCAACGTCTGGGTCGATGGTCGCAAAGGAACCGATGGAAGTCCCTATCGGTCGGAACTCTTCAATCGAATTCCCTGACAAGCTGAGAGATGTTGGCGGTTCGTTCAGATTGATTGTGGATGTAAAGAATGGTTGCTCGAAAAACAATCCATTTGCATCCGTGGTTCTGACTCGAATGGAAAGTAGTTTTGTAGTCTCAAAATCTAATGGGCTCGCAGTTCGTAACTCGTTTCCAAATATAGTAAACAAACTATTTTCCGTGGAACCATTACCTGGAACCAACGTGTAGACGAATGTCTCTCCCAAGTCTTGATCGACCGAATTCAACAGCCCAACGCGCGTTCCTGCGGGTTGATTCTCCAGGATTGTGTTCGCAGAAAGGGTAATGGCCGTCGGTGGTTCGTTCACGTTGGTTACCGAGATAACAAACGATGCTTCAACGGTTAGTCCCTCTTGGTCCTTTGCTTGGACCCGAACGGAGTAACTATTTCTCGTCTCAAAGTTGAGAGAAACCGAACTCTCTAATCGATTGCCCGTGATCCTAAACAAACTATTGTCGCCAGATCCAGCACCAGCGATGAAAGAGAATGATGCAGCATCGCCTGCGTCAGGGTCCGCGGTCGAGAGTAAGCCTACCAATACAGGAGGAATGCCATTCTCAGCAATGGTTGTATTGCTAAGCAGAATCGAACCCGGAGCCTCGTTCTCATTGGTCACACTAATCACGAAGTTTCGTTCAATGAATAGGCCACCTAAATCGGTCGTTCGGATTCGCACGTTATAGGCACTCTTCGTTTCAAAGTCGAACGGAGCGGTTGAACGCAGAGTCGCTCCCAACAGATTGAAACTGTCGTTGTCTAACGCACCAGGTACCAACTGATAGGTGAATGCATCGTTTCGATTGGGGTCGATTGTTGCCAACGTTCCAATCGTCGTATTCGCGGGACGATTCTCCATGATGGAGCTTCCGGTCAAATTCAATGCTGTTGGAGCAAAGTTCCCGAACAATACTCCGAACTCCGTGCCGACCGACGGCGTCCCGGCTGAAGTAACTGTTCTAGTGCCATTGATAGGGTTGACGTAGTCGTACGCACCGAAGAGCTGTAGTTGCAAAGAAGAAGCTCCCGACGGGATATCCACTCCGACAAATCCGTCGCCATTTGCTTGATCCGCCGATTCTAGCGGAGTGATCGTGAGAGTCCAGTTCTCGATCGTTCCGCTATCGCCCCCAACATCATCTTCGACTTCCAGTCGCCAAACTCCACCGCTATTTTGACCATCGAACGCGGAAAGCGGAGTAATCGGCCGAAACGAACCCGCAAATGGAAAAGCGCCTGAGCCGATAGCCAATGCCGATTCATCATCAAAGGTCGTGCCCAAGAATCCATCTGCACTCCCTCCATTTCCCGCAGCCAGTGTCACTCGGGTGTTCGATGGAGAAATGAGTGTCACAGTCATATCACTCATCCAGGTATGCGGAATTCTGACAGTTACATTAACGTCTGCAATCGTGTTCGAGGCGTTTACGGTCAATGAGGATGTGGAAACAGCCAAATCGGCGACGGTGGTTGGGGTGCTTTGCGTTGCCGTAAATGGTGTGGCACTGTCGCGCACTTGATTGGAGTTTAAATCGTTGAATACTAACAGGTTCGCCACACCTGGTTCATTGGACTCTCGCGTGCCATTGATGTTCAAGTCATTGTATACGCGTGCGTAAGCGCGTGTGTTCTTCTGGAATCCGAAGTCAAGCGTCTGGAAATTGCTGGTATCGTCCACGAGCGTAACCGTATGACCATTGCTTGCAGGGGTTCTGGCCGTCCAGCCCGCCAGACTGCTTCGAATCGTATGTGTGCCGTTCGGAAGCGACAGGAAGTAAAACCGACCGGCTGCATCAATCGTGGATTGTGGCTCACCAGCATTGAAGGATCCGTCCAAATTGGTATCCACATAGGCAAAGCCCGTTGCATCGACGGCAGTGTCATGGGGCCCTCGAACTCCGTCGTTGGCGAAATCCTCGTAAAAAGCTCCTGCAGCATCAGCAAGCGTGGCCGTACCGGCTAGATTCAGTACAAACGTCCCCTCATCGATATCGTTGGACTGGATCTGTGCAGCAGCATTGAATGTTCCCCCTTCAGTTGGTGCATAGCCAATCGTGATGTTTGTCATCTCACCGAGAGATAGCTGATTGTCCCCAAAAGTCGAAACTATCGTGAATGGAGCCGGAACCACCAAACCACTCAGGTTTAAGTTTCGTGTCCCTTGATTTCGAATCCGGAATGTTCGTTCCGCCGTTTGCCCTACAATCAAGGCACCGAAGTTGATGTTGCTCCCGGAGCTAAATTCTGTGGTGGCATTTACGACGGATATCTCAGCTTTGTCGATTCCCGCAACGGCCGTTGCAGCATTGATCCTGCCGTATCCAAACTCGTTGTTGATACCTGTAACGAGGTCATACACTACGCCACCCGCCAGATCAGCTGTCGTTCGAAAATAGCTCTTCAACTGAATCGGCGATAACGGAACATTGAGATTTGCCGCTTGGGCAAGTGTCAACGCTGCAATCCCGGATGCGAGCGGTGAAGCAGAAGAGGTTCCCCCGAATCCCGTTCCTCCAGAGAACTGGATCGTCAACGTTCCTGTATAGTCGGAATTAGCTGCGTAACCATTATTGGTTCCCGTTCGATCCGTCGTCACGATTGCCTGATAGGTGTTGTTGCGCCAGTCGTCGCTCGGTGCCACAATGTCGAGCCCTACACCGTACTGACTGTAGTCCGATCGTTGACCTCGATTGTTGGTGGATCCGACCGAGATGAGTCCGGGGATTGAGAGGGTTAAACTGGCGGGGTAACTGAGTGAGCCAACGCCGCCGTTCCCGGCTGAAAAGAAATACGTCGCGCCTAAACCACCTCGACCGTTCGTTATGCCCCAATTAATCGCATCGCTAATCAAATTGCTAGGCGCGCCACCGCCCCACGAATTGTTCACAATATCTCCATAGCGACCACCATAGCGTAGAGCATTCCCAATTCCAGCCACGCTGGCCACTCCATTTCCATCAAACATTCGAATACTGATGGCTCGAGATTTGTACGCAGCACCCGCTACACCAAGTCCATTGTCACCACGGGCCGTCGCCACGCCCGCGACAGCCGTACCATGCGAGTCCGTACCGAATCCAGTGCCGGTCGGTTGCGCTTGGTTCGTGTTGGTGACGAAATTCCATCCGAATACGTCGTCGATCAATCCATTGGCGTCGTTGTCCACGCCATCGCCTGCGATCTCGCCAGGATTCGTCCATGCATTGATGTCTGGATGTGAGGCCTGAACTCCATCGTCAATCACGGCCACTACGATGTTGGAGGAACCACCTGGGTTCATATCCCAAGCTTCGAATAAATCGGAATCGGCGTCGATCAACCCACCCCCTTGACCTGAGTTGTTCAAGTGCCATTGAGAAGCGATGAGCGGATCATTCGGCTGATAGAATTTTTGCCAGTTTTGATAGAAATTTGGCTCAACCCACTCCAGTCTCGGGTCAGCCAGCAGACGATTCGCTTCCTGTAGCGTTTGCAATCCAACGCTGTTTCCAACCTTTAGAACAAACTGGTTGTCCACTCCGAACATGCTCGAGTATGAAACGAATTGTGGTCGATCCGCAAGTACTTGTTGAATCGTGACATTGGGCTTAAGCGATACGATCACTTCGTCAAGAAGCACCATCTCCGTATTGGTTTTATCCGCTATCAATACCGGTGTAGTATACGATACGCTTTCGAGAGCCTTAATCTGCGAAAGAATGCTAGCATCTATGATGCTAGACGATTCATAAACCTGAACACCAGGCGTTACCCCGCGCGAATATAGAAGTGCATTGTTGAGCAGACTTGCTACCGATTCATTTTTGAAGCCAACTGCGACTTTCGTCGGATGCACTCGCAATTGAATGAAATCTTGACCCGCCATATAAAAGATCGGGCTGTCTTCACCTTCCGCCTGAATCGTCGAACTAGAATTCCACGGAAGATCCGCAGCCAACAATTGACGAAGCTCCAGTCTTTCTATCATCGGGCTTAGACGTGCGGATTTTCTATTGCGATATCTAGTCATCAGTCAATTACCTCAGCGCGGATGTGTAGTGTGTTGGACGAAGCTCACGACCGATCAAGACGATTGTGCCAATCCTGACGGTTACAAGCCCCTCCCATATTAAGAAACGGAGAAGTCTGCGTCCCGTGATTTTGAGGAAAATAGTAACTTTTCTCAGGGGAAATCGTTCAGTCGGCAAATGCTAAATCATGAGGTGTCGCGCGAACCGAAAGAAATCTCAGCGTTCCAGGGATCACTGAGAGAGACTAAAAAGAATCATGTTCACGGCAATCGCAAAAGCGTCCTTACGGACGTATCCCCGGCATTGAAGCGAGTGTTTGGATTCCATGGCGCAGCTGAGGTCGTTTGGAGAGAAGAGCATGACGATGCGGCCATTCCACTCCAACGCCTCGATTTCCGGAGGTCCGGGGCGCTTGGAGCGGACTAGATCGCCCGAGGCCAAATTCGGATCTACCAGGACGACACTGCGGATATCAAACTTGTCGAAACCGTTCCCATCATTCGTCATGAACGAATGCCCTGCATCTAGCGTTCGCCATTTCGCATCTGGAATCGCTTTGAGAAACTCGTCGCGAACCGCATTCGAGAAGTCTTTTGAAGCACAGATCGAATCTCCGATCACAAAACCGCCATTCTCAAAGTGCTTTCGTAAACCAGCACGTTCCGATTCACTAAAGACAAACTTGCTACGCCCATGAATGTACAACAATGGAAACTTCTCGATCTCTTCGCTATTCATTGATAACAACGGTACATCTCGGTCGATCAACGCTCTGGTTTTCTGGCTATAAAAATCGAGCAAATTCACGACTGCCCGCGATGCCTCATCGGCGCCTCCGGCGTGTTGAATCTTTGGCAACTTTAGTGCCCCTCGTTCAAGCGATTGATAGTTCTTCGGAGCTTGTAACATCTCTACCGCGTCTAGTTTGTTCTTGAGCTCGCGACCTGTCGCATAAGCTGCGACGTTCACTCCGATCTTGACCGCATTATCAATGTCCGCTTTAATCGCTTCGTTGTTTTTGGAAAGATTGCCCCACGGTCGTGCCAGTTCCCAACGGCATGACAAACTGATGGGCGAGTAGATCACACTCGTTTTGCAACAAGCGTCGATACCGTATAGCCAAAAGCCCTCTGGCATTGCATTCGGATCAATCTTTGCCTCGGCCGCCCAAACCACATGCGCCGGTGAGAGTTTGGTAAGGGGCTTTTCAAAGATCTGTTCCATTTCGACGCGAAACGACCTGTCGAAAGTATCCCCTTTGCAACCGTCCCCATTGCAGGCCTCCGCAAAGATAAGATTCCCATTCTCAACATACTCCTTGAGCATCTTGCGTTGCTCAGGGGTCAAGCGAAACTCCTGTGAACCGCTGATGAACAATATGGGTGTTTCTAGCAAGGCTTCCAACGTTGCATCCTTGAGCCGAACCGATTGCCACGAAAGTTCTCGCTTCCATACTTTCTCGATCTGTCCAGTCAAATTTTGAACCGCTCGGCGATGAATTTGCCAATCTTCTCCATTGCCATGCTGCAAGTGCCCGATCACCACCTGGCGTTTTCCCTTGCTCAAAAACAAAAGACTCATCGCGGTCGCTAATGTGGGATCTTCCTGGCTCCCACCGCGAATCGCATCCAATGTTTGGGATGCAACAATGTGGGTGGCACCTTCTCGGTACCAATCGTGCGTGCCGATATATCGCTGGCCGGTCAATCGACCGACACGCTCTAGTGCGTACAAGTAGTAGAAACCCCAACTAGCAGAGCCAGGATTGGCCTGGACCGAAAAATTGGCTGCGAGCCAGTTCAAGCCTCGAGACACTCGATCCTCACGATTCGAATCGACCGAACCGCAGCATCGCAACTGTCCGTTCTGTATTTGAGCGTCCAGATTTTCGAAAGAGTCCATGAGGATAAGCATCGACGCAATTCCAGCACATGTCATACTGCCGGTCGTATTTCTGCTTGACTCGCGATATCCCCAGCCTGCTCCATTATGCGCCCCAGCCCAATATCGGTAAGCTTTTTTCAAACACTCTTCGGGCACAGGAATGCCGAGTTTGCTGGCTTCCCATAGAGCCAATACGGCGAATTGCGCGTTGGATTCGTCTGGTGTTCTGTCGTCTTTGGAGTACCCCCAACCACCGGACTCCGACTGGGATTCGACAAGCATATCAACATCTTTTCGAATCGTAGCCAAATCTCGGATTGGCTCGGCCATGCACAATACCATGCAATGCAATGAAATGTCATACGTTTGCGTAGGCACTGTTCTTCGTATCAAATCGAGAGCCTTTTTGACGCGAACGTCGGACGGTTTCTCACCTGCACTCAACAATGCTAACGTCACCAACGCAGTATTTCCGCAACCATATCCTAGATGGCCGTTCCAACCACCTTTGACGGGCCCGTTTTCAGCTTGCTCGGAATACAAGTACGCAACACAACGCTTGATGGAAGCGTCCACCTGGGCTGCCGTCACTGCCCTTTGTTGAGCGACGGCATTCCCTCCCTGCGTCACGACAGTCGCGCATAATAGGGCTGTCGAAAAAACTCTAGCGATGGTTGAGGCGTACATGGAACGATTCCTTTACTTCAAATGGTCGATAAGAAAGGAACTTGTCGACTGGTGCTTTGTACCTGGATTACCTGGGAATACCAACTCACACGGTACACCGATCTCCTTGCATTTGGCTTGGAATTGGATTCCATAGATCGCCGAATGCGTGGGATCTTTTTCTTCACCACCAAGGATTGGCTTCGTCTTTTGGTTCGGATACTCCAGAAATATGGGAGGATCGTCATTCGAAACAAGTTCGATCGGTGAGTACTCCTTAATCCATGGCAAGACCTTTTGGTAATTCGCCAGCAACAGATCAAACTCTTGGGGACGACTTCGCCCCTTCTCGGCAAATCCAAAAGCATGTCCCCCATAGATCGAATTCGAGATCCATTTTCGAAGCTGAAGGGGATCCAGCGAAGTCTGTGCTCCAGTCACTGCAATACAACTCGGTCGAGAGGATTGACGCGCGATAGGATCGGCACTCTTGGGGTCTGCCAAATCGTCATGCAATGCCAGCCACAGAGAAGTACACGCACCAGCGGAACTACCGGTTGCACCGATGCGGTTCGGATCGATGTTCCATTCTGATGCTTTGGACCGAATCGTTTGCAATGCTCTCGCTGCATCGTGGACGCAGGCTTTCACGGGTGGTTCAACTTTCTGTTCCATCGCTTGTGCAATAAAACGATAATTGATAGCCGCAACCGAAATACCAGCATCGAGATACGCCTGAAATGACTTGTCACCGTAGCCCGTTTTGTCGCCATTGACCCATCCACCACCATGGATCAATACAACCACGGGAGTTGGTTTGTCTGATTTGGCCTTCCAAAAGTCCAATTTCTGGCGAGGTGAGTCCGTGCCATACGCATAATCTGCAACCGTTGGCGTTTGCCTTGCTGGGGGCGCTGCTTTCGCAGTTTGCTTATCACGAGAATACAAACGAACGTCATCGAATTGGTTCATGTCATCAAACGATCCAATTCCAACGCGTCCTTTTCCAAAAGTCTTGTCGGTCACCGACAAATGCGGTGTCGACATGTCATCAAAATAGACATCGATCGTCCCTGTGCTACTTTTGCGAACAACCTTGACCGTGTGCCATTGGTCGTCCCACGGTACGTTCTTCTTGTTGTCCGTTAAGGGACGCCGAGGTTCGCCGTTGACGATCATGATCTGCCCACTTGCAGGATCTGGTTTCGCTCCTAGGTGAACATAGTAGAAATGCTCGGCATCTTGATGGCAGAAGAACGCGCAGCAATCGCGATGGTTGCCCGTGTCTTTCGTACTCTTGACTCGAAACGTTAAAGCGAAATCGCTAACGTCGATATTGCGAAGCAGTGCAATATTGTGCGGGCTTCGAACTTTCGGCGTATAGTTGCTGATTCGCTTGTTAAGCCCGAAGGACGCATTGCCATCGTTTGCCTCGAGAACCCACGAAGCATCGTCCGTCGTTTCCCAGTTGCCTCGCCCCTTTTCAAAATCATCGGAAAATAACAACGGCATCCCGTCGCTGGACTCCTGCGCTCGCGCTGTCGTGAACAAACTCGTGGAGAACGAAGTGACAATCAATAAAACAATCGCAAGGATCTGAAATTTCATAGTATCGATTGGGATGGGAGGGAGGGAAGGAAACGCTCGCTCGTTTCTGCTCGCGACTTGACACAGCCGACAAAAGTCAAGGTTTGACTGTTCTTGGGACCATTGCCACGTGCTAGTGAACATTGCAAGGAGTTAGCGACGCCCCGGACAACAGTCCCAGCCAGCTTCGATCATTGTCAGCTCTGTGTCATTCTAACCCAAATTGCTCACAGGATGATACGGAGCGCCCATTGGATCAATGCCAAAAGAAACGCGCTAACCAGCAAAACTGGTACGAGAAAACGCAAGCCGCACCATGGCAATCTTCCACGAATCGATGTCGCCAACAATAGGGGGACGCTAACCGCCGTGATCAGGAAAAGAACAAAACCACCCGAATTCGCTTGAATCGATGACTGCCAATCTCCGCGAACGGCCAATGCCCAAGAAGTTGTCATTCCACACGAGGGACAAGGAATGTTCAAGAGAAACTTGAACGTGCAGGGAGGCAGCCCTAACTGTTGGTGTGTCCCAGACCCTCGACCATCCGGCTGAAGCCACAAAGCCACCAACAACCCAAACCCAAGAAGCAACGAGCCGATTAAACTCGCAATCCTATGTGGTTTTGATAATTGCTCGATGCTAGACATGCTTCATTTCACCGAGGTAAGGATCTTTTCATTTGGATCAGCTATGCGGAGATCCAGTGCCGGAGACGTCGGCCGGCGAACGCCACCGGCTGACGATGTGTCGGGCCTCAGCCCTTGCAAAATACGCAACTTCAAAACGCACGCTTCGGGTTGTGAACACCCCTTGGACAAGCAGAAAATCCGGTTCAATCGTTATTCTCGATTCTACTCGCCCGTAAAAACTTTGTCCCTGGATTGTTAGAAGAAGTATTACTGTTCGTAAGGAGAATTTGTGAACTACGTTCCCTTTACTAGTCCATTTCGCATTGGGTTCAATTCGTGTTGGATTGTTCGAGGAAATCACACTGGACTTTATTCCAATACGATACGAAGCAACTCGCTCTCACTTATTGTTCACCGACCGTATGCAACTTCTCAAAAACACGCAGCGAGCCAGAGTAACGCGTTCCTCGAACGGTTCCATTAGCAAATGCTTTTCGGGCCCGAACAAAGAAGAACGATTCGCAAATGAGGTCAAGGTACTCCAGCACCTGAACCAATCCGGTTGTGATTTTGTCCCCAAGCTTCTTTCCTACGATGAAGAGACGTTGTGCATCGTCACAACCACGGTTGGCGAACACGTACAACATATTTCCGAACGAAAGCTAGAGTCGGTTTTTCAAGAACTGGAAGCATACGGTGTGATTCACGGCGATCGCGCCTCTCGCAACGTCCTATACCATCACGGGTTGGGCCGTTTTTCTGTCATCGATTTCGAGTTTGCGGAACTTGTCGAACCTGAATCGGCACTTCGCAAAGAGACTCAGATACTGCAGGAACTCGATGATCTACAAAATAGCCTTGAGACCGAACTGTAATTTGTTGACGACGGTTTTTTCCCTGTGCAGCAAACCAAACCGTCCTGCACTGCCGCGGAAGGCTATCTTCGCGGCTTTCGGTTGCGATAAAGTGCAGTTCCTTCGCGAACATCAAACGTAAGCAACAATGCACGGTCGGCGGCGTGATGTTTCATGATGTCGCGAAAGACATGGTGCTCATCTGGCCACGGATAAGCATAGACGACATCAAAATCCTGAAGATTCATCCCAAGTTCATCGTAGCCATCCGATGCGTCGAAATCGGTACGCAGGCCGTCTTCACCCATTTCTGGATCCCAAACGTATCCGTTCGGCACGAAACTACCGGTAGCGAATATCGCATCGGGCGCATAGCGTTTCGCAAGTCGTTCAGCATGCTCTACCAACTCCGGTGCGACTTCTAGTCCATAGGCTTCGAATCCAAGTGCACTCGCCATAAGCGTCACTACACCTAGTCCCGAGCCCCACTCGAGAAAAGTCGACGCTTTCCCCTGCAGTTCTTTGAGACTTTGCAATACCAACGGATAGTCGGCAGGCACGTATGCTTCAAATCCACGGGCTCGCTCCAACTGATCCCAAATCGCAGATGCTTCTCCCCAAAGTTCCGAAAAATCTGGTGTTGCCAATCGAAGTACTCATGATCTTTCAGAACTTGGTAAGGAGCCTTGCAGAACGCAGGTTGCTATTTGCTTAACAATTTTTTCTGAAGGTAACTCAAGAACGGTTTTGCGTCGAGTGGAGCTCCGTTCACGTGCAACATGAGTTCATGAGGCAACAAAGATCGTCCCTGGGTATGTACGTTAGTCTTCAACCACTCGAGCAATGGACCAAACTCCCCTCGGGCAAACATTGGATCGAGATCACCGAGCTGGCGCGACGCTGTTTCCATGAGTTGTGCCGCATATAGATTTCCCAACGTATAGGTTGGAAAATAGCCGATGAGCCCTGCCGACCAATGCACGTCTTGCAGCACACCCATCGTATCGGTTTCTGGTGCGATCCCCAAGTACTCTTGATAGCGTGACCTCCAAAGTTCTGGTAAATCAGAGACCTTGAGGTCCCCATCGATCAGTTCTTTCTCGATCTCGAATCGGACGAAAATATGGAGATTGTATGTGGCTTCGTCAGCTTCGATCCGGATCAAACTTTGTTCCACTCGATTGAGATCGGCAACGATTTGCTCCACCGAGAGCCCAACGAGTGCAGGTAGGTGCATTTGGGCAATGGGCAATAGCCACTTCCAGAACCCTATTGACCTGCCAACCATGTTTTCCCACAACCTCGACTGCGACTCATGGACTCCCAAAGATGCGGCGGAACCTGCTGGCAACCCATGCATGTCCACTGGAGTGCCTTGTTCGTAAAGTCCATGTCCCGCTTCGTGAAGAACACCGTAAAGTCCGCTGCTATAGGAGTCCTCAAAATAGCGAGTTAGGATGCGATGATCATGTGGGCCTAATGTTGTGCAAAACGGATGCTCTGTTTCGTCCAACCGTCCTCGTTCGAAATCGAATCCGATCTTCTCTGCGACCCATCGAGACAACCTTCGTTGCGATTCGAGTGGAAAGGCCTTTCCTAAGGACAACTTCGTGGGTTTGACTTTTTCGCGTGCTATCGAATCGCGAACGATCGGGATAAGATCGCGACGTAGAGCCTCGAAAACGACTCGGATCTGCTCTGAATCCGCTCCTTCTTCATACTGATCGATCAAGCTATCGTACTTCGTGCGCCCAGGAGTTTGTAGGATAGAAGCCTCTTCACGCCGTAATCGAATGATCTCTTCGAGGCATGGCTTGAACATGGAAAAATCATTTTTCCTTTTCGCTTCGACCCAAACTTGTTGCCCAATCGAAGTGGCCAACGCAGCCGCCTTGACCAACGATTCGGGTAGCTTGACGTTATTCTCGTAGTCGCGGAGCAATCCGCGTACGTTCGCTTCCGCAGGACTGCGCGCTGGTTGGTCAGCCAGCCCACGTTGCAATTCGCGAAGGGACTCTCCGTATGCCGAATCTGTCTGGCGTTGATGAATCAGTCCACTTAGCCAAGTGATCTGCTGGGAGCGAAACTCGCCCGCGCGTTCAGGTATGTAGGTATGTTGATCCCATTCTAATAATGCCAACGTCCCAGAGAGAACACTGATCTCTTTCGCATGCTCAAGAACGCTATTCAATAAATCTGTTTTCATTATTCAAAACTGTTGGTACCCGCGAGGGCGACCGCTTGCCCGCCAGCAACACCAAGACCTCTTCGTTGGAAGAAGCGAGGCTCGATGGCGAAATTGAAGGAGGTGTTGTTGCGACCGTAATCAAAGGTGGTACCAAGACGAACCAAGAAAGATTCACCGATACGCGTAAAGGAGATGGACTGTCCGATGTTCCCAATGGCTGAAAAATCATACGACATTCCACCAACAGCGAGCCATTTCTCGTTCATCCGATAATTCATCGTAGCGACCAGCAAAGTAGAACTGATCGGACCTTCAAGGCTCGTGAGTCCGAGATACGCATCTCCACGCCCCGGACGGGATAGAAATCCACCGATCGTCGTCGCCCGGAGTCCATTTTCAAACATATCGTAGTAACCGTCGCTTACAATCGTTACGCGGTCGCCGATATGATAGCGAAAATCGTAATTGATGCCGCCAACGAGTTCACCAAAGTTATCTTCGTCTTTCCTTCCAAAGAAGATCGCATCCACATCAAACTCAAGAAGATCTGCGATCCGCTCGCGTCCAGGTACGCCTCGCTTTGTTTGCCACCGCTGATGGATACCAGTCCTCGATTGAAGTTGATCGGTGACCACTTCATTGCTGGTCGCAGTCACGTAACGCTGCATACTTTGACGAGCAGCGTAACTCGTGGCGTCGAATTGGTCTGGCAGAACACCACCAAAGGTGTTGAAAACGAGACGTCGCCGAAAGTGCTCTTGAGCATTGTCATCAATCGGGTTGTACAATGGCAACTGGTCTAGTTCTTTATTTGTATCCGCATAAAGAAATTGGCTCTCGAAAGTCAATTTGTGAGCGAGCCCATTCAAATTGAGCAACGAGCTCTGTACGTTTGGAAAGACCTTCCAGATTGGAGTCGAGGATCGATATCCTGCCTGGCCCGTCAACCGTGTCAAGCTGTTACCTTGTACGTCTTCGCCCCAATAGGCTGCTTCTCCGGACACGAAAGGCACAATTTTTGAGAAGCCTGTATCGATCGGCAAATTGATCTCTTGGCGAGTGTACGCCGCGATTCCATCCGCATTGACTTCATGCGGTTGCAATTGGAATTTGGCGGCCTCGGCGGGGTTTAAAGGAGTACTTGCCACACGTTGCCGTGCGTATCCGATATCGGAGTGTCCATAGTACGTGAAGTGCTGGCCGAGCGATTGACCTAACCAATAGTATTCGAGTCGAGGCAGCCAATCGGATTCAGTATGGAAATCATTGAGCCTGGTCTGAGCCCACAGGTCCAGCATTTGGTTCCCCATGTACTGCCTCAAACGCAACGCAGTAACCATGTCTTTTTGTGTATCCCATTCTTGCTCGAAGTATTGTTCGAGGAAGTTTCGGTCGCTCACCCAACCTGCCTCTGCCCAAAACTCAGTGTCTGGTGTCAGATATTGACGATGTCGAAAAAGGAGTCGACCGCGAGTCGTTTCTTCTGGGATGAGGTTGGTCCGATCTGCACCCAGCACATCGAGACCTTCGTCGCGGATTCCCCAGAAATCGACGAAGCCATTGGACGGTCCACCGAGCAATGCTTGCGGAACGTTGTAATCGAACTGCGTCCCGATCCCAATGCCACGATTCTGCAAATAATCCGTCGACAGTGTCCATCGTGTCCCATCGAATCCTGGGATGCCAAGAATCTGGTAGAGATCCCAATTCGCCATCACTTGGTTGCCGAAGATATCATCATTTTTGTAGTTCAGGCCCGTAATGTAGTAACTCGACGTATCAATATTCGAATTGAGCACGGGCCAATAAAAGATCGGAAGCCCTTCTAGGTAGACAAAATTATGGCGAGCGTTCGCCTTCATACCCGTTTGGTTGCCGGTGTTGCCTTGAATGGGCACCCCAAATAGCGTACTCTTGGTCTCCGTGCTACGATCCTTCAACTCGACTTTATCCGCTTGCAACCAATATCGGGGCACTCCTAATTGACTGCTAGTCAGCGCCGCTTGATACGCTAAAAAATTCTCACGTGATCGTTGCTGAATAACATCCGCTTTGAGTCGCAGGATGCCTTCGTATTGAGGAGCATCGGTGAGCATCTCGGCGCTGAGAATCATGCCATACTCGGACTGAACGTTGTAGTACATCCGCTCGGCGTAGACACGGCGGGCCCCTTGCAGGAAAACGATGTTCCCTTCCACGTAAACCTCGACCGGGAGACCGCTGACATTTCCGCTCAGCAAACGGGTCATATCGGACGTCCATATGACCGCGCGATCCGCTTCAATGAACACGTTTCCTAAATCGACAACTCCGTCGGATGTCGCCACAGAAGCGTCCCCAAACCGGAGTCGCATACCATTGGAAATAGTGACGATGGAAACACCACGCTCCGGTTGGTTGGTGATTTCAACTTTCGGTTCTACGCCACCACGACCGATGAACTGAAAGGTCTTCGCCCCAACGCTGCGCGGTGTGGCTGGCGATGAGCCACTCATCGCTAGCGGTGTAGAGATAGGTGCCGGTGCCAATATCGCGTTCGGTGGCGCATTGCTCATCGGGGCTCCTGGTCCAGGCGATCCTACGGATGGTACACCCAACTGAAAAGCCTGAACGGATTCAGGGGGCGGGGGATTGGACTGCGGATTAGGCAGGTTCGGATCCGACCAAGGCATGGTACCGGCGTCGATCACGGTGCCACCCATAGACGGATTCCCAATGATGAGCCCCGGTTGATTGCGGTCGTTGTTCAACGCGCTCGAGGGCGTACTCGATTGCGGCAATGGCATTAGTTGATGTACCAATCGCAAATGCTCTGCGTCGTCGCGCGCCGTCCAAGCGACCGCAGTCTGGACGTCGCCTTGTGTACCTTGTGCTCGTACCGTGCCCTCCGTATTTTGATTTTTCTTCCACGTTAGCGTGGGAGGTGGGCCGATGGGTTCCGCCCAAATGTCCGCTTGAATGGTTGGTTCACTATGGCTGAACAACCGACCCATCCACTGGTCGTCTTTCAAGACTTGGCCTTCACCGAAGCTGACTTCGCATTTTCCTTTCAGTTCGACAATCGTCTTTCGAGCTTGCTGTTCGTAGACGCTTTCTGGGAGCGATCGATCGATCCACAACACGGCTTCATCTGCGGTAGCACTGACGCTGCCCTGGTAGATTTTGACGCCACCAACCAATGTGATGGTTTCGTAGATACCTTGTTTCTGTTTGGTCCCTTGGCGGGCATAGACGTTCACATTGAACTTCGGATCGCTGAGCGGTAATCCGATCTCGGTAGCAAATGCGTTGTTCGAGAAAAAAATAAGATTGGAATGGAATAGCGCATAAACGACCGCGCACACAAGCACGAAGCGTGGGAAACACGCGTGCGGTTGAGTTGATAGCGAACACTTCTTCAGGCAAGAAAAAGCGGTTCGCAAATGGTGCGCTAAAGGAATTGGAATCCGTTCCACTCCGAGTGAAAGTTGGTTTGTCACGCCATGCTAGCGTTGGTGCAATCGGAGCGGAGTATAGAATTCTCAAAAAAGCGACTCAAGACGAAGGTTTGACTAAAGATGCAGAATCCCATCGTCCGATAACAACTAATCCTCGATTCGACACCCAGAGAAGTTTTCTCAGTTAGCCTGGATCACCGAAATCCCCTAGACTAACGACTCAAATTGTATCGTTCCCAATATGTCAAATCTGGATTCACTCGCCGTCCATCTTCTTCGCGAAGGACAATTTGAGGAGGCTGTGTGCCTCTACCGCGACGAACTGGGCCTCACCATCCCGCAAGCGGAACTACTCGTTCAACGCCTTGCGGAAGAGTACGAACTGCATTGTCCGAATCGCCTGATCACATGGCTATGGATCGCCTTGGCAGGTTTCACCATGTTCTTCCTAGGATCGTTCCTTAGCCAAATCTAGGTGGACGGCACCGATAGTCGAAGAGGACTATGAACCAGTCCGACCCTTTCTCAATCGTCGCAAAGCAAAGCCGCCAATCCCGACGAGAGAAAGCAAAGCGATAGAGGACGGTTCAGGAACAGCGGTTGGTGCAATCCCGAAGCCCGAAAGTCCTGCAGGTAATGTTGATGGCGTCGAGGAAACTGTCAAGAATCGAGTTGACGGATCGGTAAATCCAACTGAGTTACCAGCCAAAATGCCCTCTCGCAATGCAATGTTTTGATTTGCAGTGGAAACGCCGTTTGCTGTCCACGCGGTTCCAGGATCGGAATTTGGGGTCCCAAATGTGTCTACAGCAGTACCTCCCAATCGAAGTTGTAGTGCGTCGTTGCCATTAAAACTAAATCCAAATTCGACGAAACGAACTGCGCCTAGACCCTGTCCACTAAGATAAGTACCGATGTCTGTCGTGCCTATCACCAGTACATTGCCAGAACTTAATGAGCCACTGTTAATGAGTGTTCCGTTCAGGGCTGATAAATTTCCCCCGTTTGTCCCTTGAAAAATTTGTAAATTCGTTATCGAAAAGTCGATCGCGGATGCACCACTGTTCCAAATCTCCACTCCCTTCGGAGTGGTACCAGAATTGGTCTCGACATACTGACTGAAAATCAAATCAGCTGATAAAGTATCTGTCGAAACTACGAGAAAGTAGATGAAAGCAAACGTCAACCAGTGAAAATTTTTCATGATGAATCTCCAAGAGACAAAACAACAGCAATCGCAATCCGATCTAATTCGAACTAGCCGAATGACGCTAAAGCATAAGGATTCGATTTCAATTCTCAAGAAATGAAGAAGCTTTTTTCATGCATTTCAAGTCAGCTTCCATCGAACGATGAATGTTGACGCGTCACCTTTTCACCGGTGAGTTTGTTTGGTTTTGTGTGTACACACGACAAATCCCACACGAAGCAAAAGGATTTGCATCAGGGCAAAAAATAGCATCGCTTCAGGATGCACCTTTGTCCGTTCTCGGTTACCCGTGGTGTAGCTCTTGCCTCTCGCAACCACCGGCCAAGCGATATAATCGCTCCGCGATATTTTTCAAGGCTTTCCTCGCAACAAACACCCCGTTTGGGGGGCTACCAAGAGACAGTAGAGCGCATGGGCAACACCTCGCACTAAGCATTAAGCACTAAGCACTAAGCACTGCACTTTTGCAGTGACAGGCTGGAAGCCTATCCCACTTTTGTAGTGTGACCAATGCCCCGCACAACGGAGGAACGATTTCTTCTCGGTTCACAAAAGGCAAACCGGGGCTTCGGCTCATGGGGGCAACTGAAAACTTATTCTTCGTACGTTATCGGGTCAGGGCCCATCGCTAGGGCGAAAATGGCAAATAGAACTGCCCAAACGATTCCCAAGACGACGTTCAGTACGGCTCCCTGCGCGACTGTCCAAAGATAGACGGCACCAATAGAAAGATCATGTTTCGGTACATCCAATCCTATCGGATAAAGAACGATCGAGGATACCATCCCGCACATCATATCTACAATGAACGCGATGGGAAAAATGACGGAGATCACCATCCGAATCACATAGGTTGTGATCAACGCATAGCGTACCGGCTTGCGCTGTCGAAACTTCCAGCGGCTGGTGCGGTAATCGGCAAAGATGAAACCGGCAACAAACGTCAATACCCCTGCGACCAACGCGGGCCATTGCTGAACGTTGACTACCCCGATCGCCAAGAAAAAACTTGGTGCTGCACTAATCCAGCACACGACCAACCAAACCAGGATGGATTTCCACCAAACGAAGACTCGCTCTTCTTGGGAATATTCGCTTCGAATCGGTGGAGCGATTGCCACCGCTTCGTAGGGGTTAAGATCGCTCATGGGATGCTAGGTGCTAGGTGCTTGGTGCTTGGTGCTTGGTGCTTGGTGCTTGGTGCTTAGTGCTTGGTGCTTAGTGCCCGCTTGACTTAGGCACGGTCGACAAAAGTCAAAGTAGTAGGCACATTCCATGTGCCGTCCACCAAAAATCCCACCCCAACCAAGAATCCCACCCCATGGCGATGAGCGGACGGCACGACGGAGCCGTGCCCGCTAGCTTTGGCAGCGGTGTCAACTTGGCGAGGCAGCTTTTGCTCGGTTGTAAAGATAAGGGTTGAGTGTCGGATCGTTGTACATTTTGAACTGTCGATACGTTCGGTGTTTTTTGACGCCAGCATACATGTCTTCCAAAAGCTCCTTCAATGAATCACTAAGTTCGGCATGTTGAAGACGACAGATCGCGATGCGTTGACTAACCTTTTCGATGTGCGCATCGTTGATGTCCGTTCGTTGCAACTGTTCATCCAAATGATAGATCCGAAGCGAAATGATCGAGAGCCGATCGATCGTACTACCCGGTGTTTCCGTGTTGAGTTTGGCGTCCGGTCTACACTGCACAAATCGTGATTGTAGATCATCGCTGAGCCAATCATCTACTTTTTCTATCCAATCGTTTCGAAGCTGATTGTATCGGTCAATATTTCGTTTCACATTTGCAATCTGCGCATCTGTGACGTCGGGACTCCTGGCGATGTCCTCTTCGTGCCATAACAAATAGTTGTACTGGTGTTGTTGGCACGCGATCGCAAGCACCGAACGAGTTTCTCCTTGTTCGACGAAGGGATTCGTTACTGGTTCTCGATGCCACAACTCGATGGTTCGAATCTGCATGGCAAGTATTTCGTCTATATGCAACACCGCTTCTATCTCCTCAAATCATGCGAAAATCTAGTTAAGCGGCGCGAACCGCACGGCAGTTCTGAGCCCAGTGAATCCATTCGCTCACTTCCTTACGATCGGGTGGTACAGCTCCGCGCAGGATTCGCAAGCCAGCTTTGCTACTCGCGTACTGCATCACCTTCTCGTAGAACGCCTCGGGGTTTGATTTGGCAAGCTCTTCCGCAGTTGATAGTCCGGTTCCCACAATAATCTGTGCGTCATGCCCACGAAGGTTCGGAACTCGGCAAACCAAGAGCGATTGTTTCTGCCAATCCGCAATCATTTCGGATGTGACATTACGTTCGGCAAGGCGATCCGCGGCTGATTCCGCATGACAGTTGATCAAGTCTGCAATGCTGTGAATGTCGATCTCCGCGAGCTTGGTCGCCATCTTCGGACCGATGCTCGGCGCGTCTACCACGGGACTATCGATATCCAAATAGAACTTCCATTGCGATGTTCCATTGCTTGCAGCGATCGTACTCAACGGATGCGAGGAAGTTGTGGCTGCCGCGTTGCGATCGGTCGAGCGAAAATCTCTTGTCACTCGAGGTTCCCGTTCACGATTATCTCGTGGTCTCGGATCGTAGGCGCGGATGCTAGCTCCCGATGTTGATCGTCGTTCGCTATTCGATCGATCGTATTCCGTTCGATCACTATAGGAATTGCGACTGGTTCTCCCCACCGTAGCTACCCATTCACGAATTCGATTGGCTTCGAAAGGACTGGTGGTCTGGAGCAGGTCCTGCCCTTCGGCACTTCGTAGATAGGTCGCAACGCGATCGACCAACTGCTTGGGTGTTAGATCATGAAGCATATGCGAACGCGTGATACCGCACCCGACCAACACGCGTGCATCGAATGGTCTCAATTGAGGTGTCGACGTCATCAATTCGGCGACGCACTGCAAGTAGTGTACGAGATCGGATTCGACTCGCATGCATTCCCCCAAAGAATCTGGCGTCGAGCGTACCAGATCGCCCACGCGATGAACTCCTGCCATGCGAAATCGCTCCGCCAATGTCGCGTCAACCGTCGGAACTTCCTGAATAGGACTGTCCAAATGGAGTTGAAATTTGTGCTGTCGATGAACAACGGGCGCTGTTCGCACGGCGGCCGGTCTAGTCGTTCCCTGCGTGTGAGGCAAAGGGCTCCACCAGGACGACGATTCCATTTCGTTCGCGAGCCCACTTAATTGTCGATTGATGTCGTTCAGATCGGTTAGGCCGTAAGTAGCGGAGCCTGTAGCGAGGTAAGGGTTTTCGACATACCCGATCGTTGGTTGCGATTGAATGCTAGGATGTATTCCGAGATTCGAGGTGCCATCCATCACATAACCCGGCCTCGCGTATCGCAAGATCTCGTGCATACGGGAAACGGTTCCACCATGGGCAGCGATTCTCCGTGCGACGAATTCGTCATTCGTGGCAAGCAAGATTTGACGACCATCGCGGGCGAAACCCGCGAGAACATGCAACACTTGTTCGAGTGCTTCACCTCGAAATAGCTCGATCGAATTGTCAAAGAGGAATGGAATCCTACCAATGCTTGGTATGGCAGCTTCCGCGATGGCCAATCGTATCGCGAGATCCACCAGCCGGCGTTGACGCGAATCGCCTGTGGGCAATCGACGATCGTAATGAACATCTTGTTGACCATGCTCTCGGTAGCCGTATTCGGGTTGGCCATCGAAATCGATCAGCATGCCGTGGTCTCGCAAATACGACGTCTCGACTGCCCATGGCGGAAGCTGCCGAGCAGCACCGGCCGTCAGCTCGCGAAGATATTTCTCTACCAACGGAATGAGTGAACCCTCAGAAGTACGACGGTAGGGAGAGCGGGTCTTCAAATGAGACTGGACTTCCTTCAATCGACGGTGCCATTGCGTTCGGCGATCCCATCGTTTGAGCATTTCTTCGGCATGGGTCAATTGTTGTCGCAGTTGGGCATCATCCCAGCGATGTGTTGTAGCGACTTTAGGTACGACATGGATGTTTTGAAGTTGGATTTCAATATCCGCTTGTTCCGCTACCAGCAATTCCATTCGGCTCTTGGTCCGTTGGATTTCGCTGCTCCAATCCGACTTTGCATAGCGATCGGGTCGGCCTCTTCCCAAGGTCACATGATTCAACGTTCCATTGTGAAACGCGTCCAAGTCGCCTGGGGACGATTCTCTCGCAATGTCGAGTTTGGCATTGGCTTCGGCAACCAGCAGATCCTGATGCGTGCTGCGCAAGTTGTTCAACTCGATCTGAACCATGGCGAGTCGTTCGCGCAGACCAGCAACGACCGCTTGATTCGTGCGCTCGGTCGGTTGTGCCGGTGCGTGGTTGGTGTGTGCGACGTGACTGATTTCGGCCAAGAGTCGATCACGTTCCAACGCCCACCAGGCGCGATCATGATCGACCGCATCGGCATTGCGAAGTTGATCCAGTAAATCTTGTTCTTCGCCTTTGAGTCGTTGATACCCTTCGTCCAACTCATTGCGTGCAGGAGAATGGACTCCGAGACGGCTTGCCGACCACCAGAGTTTTTCCGGAGAGACGCTACCGAGCGAGCTACAAAAAATCATTCCGAGGATGTCGCCACGCAATTCGTCCCAGCGTGCGTCGCCAGCGTCACCTTCCCAGAAAATGTTGCCGAGGCCGTGAACGCGATCTTTGTCGTGTATGTGAAGTGTGTGCTGAGACGGATGAAGCGGCGAGTTAACGAACCCGCCGGGCAGCATCGCAGAACCGCCAGCGAACGACATCATGCGTACATGGCCCGTCGAGTCGACCCATTGCATGGCGCCGTCAATCGATTCCCCTTCTTCGGTTTCGAAGACTTCGTTGACGTAGCTGCCGCGAAAAAGGATGCTTCGAACAAAGCGTGACATGGTCGCACTGCCGCCTTGATGTGGGGCGAACACCGCGTTGAGTCCCCCTCCGAACGGTCCAACCTGCAGATGAGCGGCTGAGTTCTTGCGATCGATATCCAGTCGAATTAAGTGCATTGCAGGGTTCCTCCCTCTTCTATTTCCAAATGACAAAACGCCTATCCTCAGGCGCATTCTGGGTCCTTGAGCACCCTAGCAGAATCGGGCAGACTGGGTAAATAGCAATTCGTTGAGGCAATCCACAGAGAGCTGAGAGGTTACGGAACTTAAGGGGATTGGTATACTCTGTGCCGTTGTTCATGATGGCTAAGGCGCTTTGCCGTTGTTCGTTTTTTACTCGTGCATGGTCCACTCACTTTTCTCTTCAATGCTTCCATCGGAAATCGCGACGTCAGATTCGCATGCGGCTTTGCCAAACCATCCCCACACCGATTCCACTGTGAGCGCTAGTGGCCGAGGCAGAATCGGGGTCTGCCCAGGGATCCGAGTCGCCGGCACGGGATCTTACGTTCCTGAGCAGATTGTGACGAACGATGATCTCGTTTCGTTGGGCTGCGATAGCGACTGGATCGTCCAAAGGACCGGAATACTAGAACGCAGGAAAGCTAGCGAAAGCGAAGCGGCGAGCGATTTGGCGTATGCGGCTGCTCTTTCCTGTTTGGCGGACGCAAACGTGCAGGCCAAGGATGTCGACCTATTGATCTGCGCCACGATAACCCCGGATTATATCACGCCCAGCACGGCGTGTTTGCTTCAGCGTAAATTAGCTTGCATTGCACCCGCATTCGACATCAACGCGGCGTGTTCAGGATTCATGGTCGGGCTCGTGACAGCCGCTCAGTACGTTCGATGCGGAATGGCTCGTAATGCGTTAGTGATCGGCAGTGAAGTGATGAGCCGAACGATCAACGCATCGGATGTGCGGACGTATCCCTTGTTTGGTGATGGAGCGGGGGCAGCATTGTTGCAACCCTGCGAAGAGTCATCGCGCGATGGCCTGTCTAGTCATGGCCAAACGAGCAGTGGCTTATTGAGCTTTACGTTGGGTGCTGAGGGTGAGTCGGAGGCGTTGTGTATTCCTGGCGGTGGATCGCGAGAGCCGTTGACGTCGGATTCGCTATCGGTTGGGCGTCAGTATTTGCAGATGGATGGCAGAACGGTTTTCAAATGGGCGGTTCGTGTTGTCGAGGATAGCGTCAACGATGTTTTGGTTGCATCGGGAGTGCGGCCGGAAGATGTGGATTTGGTAATCCTTCATCAAGCAAATATTCGGATCCTCGATGCGGCGATCAAGCATTTCTCAATACCGCGCGAGCGAATGGTTGTGAATGTGGATCGTTACGGAAATACATCCGCAGCGAGTATCCCGTTGGCGTTGGATCAAGCGAACCGGGAGGGGCGACTGCAACGCGGTGATTTGGTCCTTCTATGCGGATTTGGAGCCGGTCTTTCCTGGGGCACATGTTTGCTGCGTTGGTGATCGGTCGCAGTCACGGATGAACACGGATCTTCACGGATGGAGGAGAGGTCCTCACTCGGATTCATTGTTTATCCGCATTTGTTGTATCGCAATAATGCGGTAGCAGCCACTGCAACGTTGAAATTGATTCACATCCGTGTTTCATCTGTGCAAATCAGTGGCTGAAGGGTTTTGCAGCAGTGTGTCTCTTTCCTATGCGGCAGCGAGTTTGTGTTGTGAGGGGATGAGTCGACCGTTTTGGATGGTATAGACTTCGTCGGCGAGCGCCGTGAGAGCTTCGCGGTGGGTGATGATGATGATGGTCATCGAGCCCTTCATTTCTTGGAGTGTTTCTCGAATTTGGAGTTCACTTTCCATATCGATTTGGCTGGTGGATTCATCGAGGATGAGGATCTCCGGCTTTCGAAGAATAGCTCGAGCCAGTGCAATCCGCTGCCGTTGCCCTCCACTCAGTTTCTGTCCCCCTTGTCCGACGACAGTATCATAGCCAGCATGAAGTGATCGGGTGATAAAGTCATGCGCGTGCGCGAGCTTCGCTGCATCTTCCACTTCTTGCCGGGAAGCCTCGGGTGAGCCGTATTGGATGTTCTCAAAGACCGTACGATTGAACAACTCGGTACTTTGGCTGACAATAGCCATCCGCCGGCGTAGGTCGTGAAGCGAGAGTTCGCGAGTATTCACCCCGCCCAAGGCAATTTGACCGGCGACCGGATCGTAGAAGCGCGATAGCAAATTGATAAGTGTAGATTTCCCGCTACCGTTTGGCCCGAGCAATACAACGGTGCGTCCAAAAGGAATTTCGAGATCGATTTGGTCCAAGACTGGGTGGGAGGGATCGTAATGAAATGAGACGTTCTTTATGGAGAGCTTGTGAGTGTTTCCTGCTAAGTCTGTGGGCTTCGCTGTTTCGGCAACGGCCGGCATAGATTCAAGAATTCCGTAGAGTAAATTTGCCGAAATCGAGGCATTGTAGATGGTAACGCTTACGCCCGATAACTTGCGAAGTGGATCACTAGCGCCGACAAGAAGCCCGAAGAAGATAAGTAACTCGGATACGCTTAAGGGTGTCTCGCGGATTTGAATGAAGAAGATATGGGTCTCCTTATTGACAACCAAGTAGGCTCCAGCGCAAACAGTGATCGCTACCATTCCAATGCCAACGAGTTCCATGAAAGGTTTGCTCAAACCTGTGTAGAAAGTCATTTTCATGCTTAGTTTTTGCATGTGCTTCGTACACTCTGCAAAACGAGAACGCTCATGATTCTCCATAGTGAATGCCTGAACAGTAAAAACGTTTCCTAAGGCTTCGAGGAGTACTTCGTGAAATCCTGCATTTCGACCCAGGATTGATGTAGCAACAGAACGTATCTTTCTATTGAAGTAAACGACAGTTGCGACCAAGAGCGGTGCGAGAACAACCGAAAGAAACAAAAGACGCCACGAGATACAACATGCCAATGCAAGACATGCGATGACTCGGAGAGGCTCACGAATAGCAATCCCAAACATCGCAATCAATCCAGCCGCTAGTCCATCCGCTGCGTAAGTAATCGAGGATAGAAGACCGCTTGTACCGAAAGCTTGATATTGTACCTTATCCATACGCATCGCCTTATCAAAGATACGTCTACGCAGTTCGCGAACTGTCGTCGTGGATGCATATGCGAGAAGCAGATCACTGCTAAGCATCAAGAGATGCTTGACCAAGGTACTAAGGACAAGCAGTCCCATAATGAAACAAATGGTTCGAAAAGGGTCACTCGGCAGAATCGCGTTTGCCCAACTCAACTGCCATCGTCTCCACCCGAGGGACTGTTCAGCAGCATTCAGTTTTTCGTTGATTTCGGAAAGAGTTGTTTTATCGTCGTTGGGGGTTTCCAGCCGCTGAGCCTCTAGAGTTTCGATCTCGCGATTGAGTTCTTCCTTTTTCTTTTCCACCCAGCTCTGAATGGATTGGTTTGAAAGCGTGATTTCAATGACGGGTGCGAGAGCGGTAATGTTTCCACCCCAAAGCAAAGCAATGCCGATCGAACATAATGTCGCCAAAGCCACCACAGGGGCAAGGTAAAGCGATTCTCGAATAGCTTTGAAAAAATTACTCATGCGACATTTGTTCGAGGCGAGTATTAAAGTTTGCACTCAGGAATGAAAACTAGGTGATTTACTGGAAAATGTGGATTGGCGAAAGATCGATTCGAACCCTTTGCTCCAAATCGTTTCGCCTTTGAGTGTAGGCTCCCTCGTGAATGACCGACCGAAAGTTGATCTTCAGGATGCTAACGAACAAATCGTTTTATCTAGGAGCCAATCAATCTACTGCCCATTTGCGTCTCCACTCTCTCCGCTCACCTTCACTGCAAATAGTGTCGAAACCAGGAGTTCATTTCCACTTGTTCAAGCACGGAGTCACTTAATCCGAAGTTCAATAAGTAATTCGAATAAAAATAGTCTTCATTAACTCGCTCCTTTCGAAGCTTAAACGCAGGAGCAATAGCCTCTTGAATGTAGTCTACCCATGGATGGCACGATTCCCAATTAGGAATGAATGAGTCACTTAGTTAACATCTAAGGCTTAGCTGAATTGTCCAGCCAAACTTAGGTACCAGGTTAACGGGTCACGATAGCCAAAGAAATTGTCAACAGTTCTCTCATTCTCGGCAATCCTCGCCTTGGGCAGCTTTTCCATTCCTATGCCATGTTCTCGGAGAATATCACCCTTAGGCAAGGCTGAGAATGTCGAGGTATTGGTATGGACAGGAGTAACGAATCGACCAAGACGTTTCAGGCCTCTCTGTAGGGCAGATGTACCGTATTTTGGAATTGAAACGATGGAACGTCGATTTCCAGGAATTGATGAATAAGCTCAAGTGACATTTTTGCTTCTTCGTGAAAGCAGAGTGCGTCGCGAAAGCCAACAGCCTCGATCTAGATGGAAATAATAGATAAAAACAATATTTGGCGGTCTCGATCATCAGGCGAACGGATTGGTAGAAGCCTTGATAAACTGCTTCTTGAGTCGGCGAACTTCACGACCGATTCGTTTTCGAATCGAGATCTTAACTTTCGGAACTGATACGGCAGCCTGTGGTAGGGCTGAAGCGGAGGTGTCAACTGAAGCTTGGTTTCTTGTGCAATCGAACACCGTCGTAGCCATCGCACTTCCTTGTCCATAGCTGTTTAATGATGCATGGACGGTTGCTTGGAGGTCACGTAACTCGGATGGAATCCACAAGAAGTCAGCGACGTCCGAACTTTTGCTTCGATTGCTGATTGCAGTCGACTTTGCCAAAATCAACTTCCTTTCCCTCGCGAGCAGCTTGGCGGCTAGCATAGGGCCCAGTCGCTCATCACGGCTTTGAAACGCGATGGAGCAAAAACCATAGTCGCAACCGTCGAAATGAAAGTATGGTGCGATAGCTTGCCAATCAGGTGGATCCAGCCATACATTTTCTGGTAGTAGCTGTTTCAGCATAGCGAGTCGCTGCAGGGAGTAGAGCCTTGCATCCGCTGCAGGTTTGTCAAGACCAACGGCCCAGTTGTGACGAAAATCAGTGGTCAACAGCGCAGTTCCATTCGTTTTCAGCAGCGCCAGGATACCTTCCAAGAACTCGAGGTCGTCCTCGACATGTTCCAGTACGGAGCATGAAATCACGAGATCGAAGCGACAGTTGTTTTCGTACGTATGAGCCAGCACATCCAATAGAGAACGTCCATCCAGAACGGGATCGGTAATGGTGACATCCCAGCCTTGTCTGGCCAGAGCAGGCCCAATCGGGTCCTCATATCCGCCGATGAGGACAATCCGATCTCCAGGCCTCGCAATCGATTTGGCTTGCTCGTAAATAAATGCATTCTGGAAGACAGCCTCAGGCAGTTTACGACTCATAATGTGTGGACACAGTTCGTACAATTCAGCTATGGATTGTCCCAAACGTGTCCTATCGCTCGGAGTGAGTACTCGGTTGGACTTCAAATTGATGGTTGGCTTTCGAAGAGCTTGTTCAACGGCGGTATCAAATCGCTTCACTAACTCCTGATCGTTCCATCGATCCAGTAGAGGTGAAAGGTGCCCAACCCCATTACTCATTATTTCTCGGATGGTCGACCGTTCAATCAGAATCGTGGGATGAACGTCACGAATGTGTCGAAACATATAGGAATCACTGATTGCAATGGGGCTCCTAGCCGCCAATGCCAAATCGATAACGCTTGATATTCCACGACCGAGATACTCATCATAGAAAAAGCAATTGATGCTATTTTCGGATAGCCATCGAACAAGCTCGCGATTCGTTTTGTAATCAGACGTTACTTGCACTTGAATACCCGGTTTCGCAATGACTCGGCATCGCTCAGCGATCTCGTTATTCAAAGCCCCAGCGTTATCGCAGAATTCGGACGAAGGAACATGAATTCGAACCAAAGCTTTCTCAAATTCCGAATTCACAGCCTGGATAACTCGCTCAAAGCCTTTACCTGGTAGCCCGAAACCGAACGAACCTATCGTGATCTGGTTTGGGCCAGAAGAATCGGCGATGGGTATTGTGTCCTCGACGTTTTTCGGACCAAGTTCTGATGGGATTCGTCGCCCTACGGTGAACTCGCATGGTCCAGCACTGTAGGTTGGGTCCAGGGACAAATGCGAATCGATCCAATGCCAAGGTGCTGGTTCGTCATGAACCAAGCTTAGAAATCGAAGTTTCTCGTTGAGTCGCTTGATTTCTCCAAGTACCTTATCTGTTAGCCAGGGCATCGTGATCGGATGCCAGTTAAAAACAATTGCACATGGATCGTGTCGAACAACCTGGTCGATAAGGATTGAGTCGCTGGCGCTCGAGTGGACGCTGCAATAGACATACCGAAATTTCGACGACTGTTGAAGTGCTTGGTAGGTTGATTTGCCAAACTCATATACACCACATCTACTTGCCTGATGTGTCACGAACAAAACGACAGGCTGAGTGCACGCAGGGTTTTGTTCAATATCTTGGCCAATCATAGCAAGTATCCTTCTGGGTTTGAGCAAGTAATATCTAGGCAGCGATTCGGTTTTGGTGAGTTTCCGACATGTCAAAATCAACCATGATGCTCATCAGTTCTTCGATCGTCGTGATAGCATTCCAACCTAGTAAATGACTAGCTTTGGTGCAGTCCGCTACCAAAGTTCGCTGGTCATTCGGCCTCGAAAATCGCGGATCGATCACAACATAGTGTCGCCAATTTAGCCCCACTCGATTGAAAGCGATCTCTACCAATTTCTCTAGGGTGGTTAAGCGGCCAGAACCAATAACGAAATCTTCGGGTGTGTCTGCTTGGAGAATTCGATGCATGCAATTGACGTAATCACCAGCGTAACCCCAGTCTCTGTGGACACCCAAATGTCCGAGGACTAGTTCTGGCTGTCGACCTTGAGCAATAGCTGCAACTCCCATCGAGATTTTTCGAGTCACAAATGTCGGATCACGTCTTGGAGACTCGTGGTTGTATAGTATTCCAGCGGTTGCAAATAAACCGTATCGAGATCGGTAGCAATCAATTAGACCTAACGAAGCTGCCTTGGTAACGCCATAAGGATTGATCGGACGAAAAGGGGTGTTTTCGTTTTGGCTCGGAGTGTCTGTTTGACCAAACACCTCACTTGAGCATGCATAGAACAATCGAGGGGGGGTAGAGGCGGTTCGCATCGCTTCAAGAATCTGCGCAGTTATCTGAATATTCGCATTGATCGTTTCAGAAGGAGATGACCAACTCGTTGGAACGAAGCTTACGCCTGCCAGGTGATAAACTTCGTCAATACCATGGACATCAAACATTGTTTTCCAAGCGATGGACGACGTCAGGTCGAAAGAGACGAGTTGCACCTCTAGATTACGAAGATCGAAACTTGCATTCCTCGGATTTCTTGTCTGCCCGAAAACTTGGTAGCCTTGGGACCTTAAGTATTGAGAGAGGTAGTAGCCATCTTGCCCAGTGACTCCAGTAATTAGGGCATGCTTTGCCATATCATTCATCCTTGTCCGTTTGTCGATTCATACCAGAAGTTCTTCCTAGCTCCTGAATGCCTACGCCGCAACGGCGCAAGCTCTCCGCTTTCCTGATCAAGCGTTCGGCCTGACAATTCGTTGTAAACCCTTACTTGCTTTTGAAAATACTCTTCGCTGAAGGGATCGAGACTTTCGTCTATTTTTCTATTTTTGTGTCAAACAACACCTGAAAATGCGAGAGAAATTTTCGCGTCTCCTCAGTATTGAGACCACCCCTCCGATCGCAATCTGACACAAAAAGCATCCAATTTTGAGGAAGGATAGTTCGACATGTTGATATGGCCTTTCGAAGAATTATGCTGCCACTCGAGATGCTGCTTTTCCAGAAACAACTTCTAGGTGAGGAAGTGGAAAGATTAAGTTGCCACCGCTCGCGAGATAGTCTTTTTCCCTCTCCAAGATATTGGATCGGAAATGCCATGGTAAGACAACAAAGTAGTCTACACCTGCAGACTTGACATCTTCTTCCGACGCGATCGGAATAAGATTATGAGGGGTAAACGCCCCATATTTATCTTGATTGACCTCTGCGATACCGCGCATTTGCTTGTTATTGACGCCACAAAACTGCAGTACCACATTTCCTTTCGTGGAAGCTCCGTAACCGTAAACACGCTGACCGGAGGCGTTCAATCTAGCCAATAGTGAACGAAACTCATCGCGTGAATCGAACACCCTCTCACGAAATTCTTCGTATATCGCAAGTTCATTGTAGCCATCCAACTCCTCTTGCTCCAAAAGCTTCCTTACCCTGGCGCATTTTGCGACATGAGAGGAGCCACGCTTTGCAACCGTGCAACAAAAACTACCTCCATTGATGTCATTCAGTTCTACATCGAGAATCGTGAAGCCGACCCTATCCGCCATCCACTGGATCTGGCGCATTGCGTAATAGCTGACATGTTCGTGGCAGATTGTGTCGTACGCGTTTCGCTCAATCATCAATGGCAAGTAACTTTGCTCAAATACCCATATGCCATTGTCGTCCAAGCAGTCGTACACATCTCTCATGAACTGTGTCGGGTCTTCCAGATCGTAGAACATCGCAATCGAAGTAACGATTTTTGCTTTCTCTTCTCCAAAAACCTTTTGAAAGTTCTTGCGATTGAAGAAATCTGGAACGAGGTCTATGTACTCAGGATAGTATTGAGAGAACTTTGACGCGGAGGGGTCAATACCTAAAAGCCGGAAACCGTTGTTTCCATAACTTTGAAGAGTTGTCGAGTCGTTGCTTCCAATGTCTAGAACAATGTCACCAGTTTTGAGCGAAACCCATTCTCTGGCCTCGGCTACCCTGTTTCGAAGATGCTTCACCATTGAGGCATTGAGGCCTGATCGATAGCCATAGTTGTCTCCATACATATCGTCGGGACTATAAGAGTGCTTCAATTGCACCAAACCGCAGCCATCGCCACACTTTACAAGCTGTAATGGTCCAACAGAAACATCTTGATCCGTTGACTTTGGGAATACTCCCGTAAGCGCCTGATCCCCTAAATCCAGCAAGTCAACCAATTCTTTCGATCCACAAATGCGGCAGCAGTTTATTTCTGGATGCACGATCATCCTCCTTGATTTCGTGGTCTACCCTCTATCTCATAGAGGACTGACACTCTCCTCCAAATCCCGTGGGAGGTTGTAGAAACAGTGCTGATTCGGTGTCAAGTCCAGTAAGACCGTGGAAATTACGTAGATACCGCAAGTCCACTGGTTGATCCGATCGTAGTATATCTTCTTGCTCTTGGTATCCGTTTGGCCCGATTTAAAGTCAATTTGGTGAATGACAAACACAATTGCCATTGAACTCGGCAAGATTACTGTGCTATCCTCCGCACAGTTAAAGAGGAAAGTCGGATGATAAAGAGTTCAATTGCTTCGCCAATCAAAAACACCCGGGAAAACTGGGATGTGAGTCGAGGAAAAGCTATCAATGGTACAATAGAAACGAGCTTAGAGTGGGCTTCCTTGATTGTCGATCTTTCGCAAACCGCACTCACGTCTAGAAACACAGGAATCGAACGGGTTGTCCGGTGTTTAGTCTCTCAACTCCCAGGCTGTATTGACGAAGGTAAACTAGTCTGTGGGCTTCATCTGAACGGCGACTTTTTCGCGTTGGACGATGAATTGCAGATGGCAATGAAGAGTCTCGGGGAGTTCGAGCAAAAGGCGACTCAAAGCTATCCGGTTCCTCTGCGAAAACTACTTGCGACCGTTACAAAGAATCGTCCTTTCCATAAACTTCAGAAAGTACTTTTGCCAGCACCGAGCCATCTCGGTATCTTTAAACTGCCTCATTCCTTTTTGGTCTACTTAGCAAAACAGTCTCGTAGACGCAGAGGAGGTGAGATTGTCCCGAACGAGAAAACGATTTTGTTGTTGCCAGATGCCTACTGGACAAAAATGGACGTTTGGCCAACTGTGGCTCGGTACCGCGACAATGGATGCTTCGTTTGCACAGTTGTCTACGATTTGATCCCCATCAGCCACCCAGAGTTCGTTGGTGAGCGCAGGGTCGAGAAATTCAGAAAGTACATCGACTCCGTTATTCGAAACTCGGACTTGATCATTGCAATATCCGACACCGTGAAGCAAGACATTGCGCACTATGTCCAAGAGAACTATCACGCGAACGAGGCTGTTTGTCGACGGATTTCTTCCTTCCAATTAGGGGCAGACGTCCCCGCGATTTCAGGCTTTGTGAGAGAGAAAACGGCTTCCCTATTTGTGGATCGAACAGGCAATTCACCATACCTTGTTGTGGGGTCGTTCGACCCGCGTAAGAACCATCACCACGTTCTCGACGCCTTCGAGCGTCTTTGGGCCAGCGGATCCAACGCTCAACTTTGCTTTGCAGGGCGAGTGGGCGGACTCTCCGAGAATCTAGTCCAGCGTATCAACGCACATCCTGAATTGGGCAAACGTTTTCATATCTTCTACGATATGAACGACGCCGAACTACAGCATGCCTATAAGAATTGCTCAGGCGTTATCCTTGCTTCTACCGTAGAAGGCTTCGGACTGCCCATCGTAGAGTCTCTCTGGCACGGTACGAAAACTTTCGTCAGCGATATTCCGATTCATCGTGAGGTGGGCGGAGACAATTGTACTTTTTTCCCGTTGAGCGATCCGCAACTTCTTGGCAATGCCATTAGCGAATGGGATTCTATCAAAGAATCCGCTGTGGCCAACACACCCATTCAACCCATCTCTTGGGCGGAGAGCGCACGGGAACTCCATTCGATTTGCATGAAGGCATATCGCGAACGCAACTCTTAGTCACTTCGTTTCCGTCCCGCTCTCGTCGGTGTACCGTGGGCGGATTAATAAAACCAATGCGACAGAGACCAAACAGATAACTGCGAAAACGCCAAAAATGGTCGCTGTCGGGACTTCTTGATCCTTCAAAACCCCAAATATCTTGTCCGCAAACCCTCCACAGGAAATGCTGACCATGTTCATCAATCCATAACCTGTCGCACGCAAGTCAGGACGTACGATTTGACATAGGATGGGCATGTTGTTGCAATCAAAAACCCCCCAACCTATCCCAAACAAAATCAATGCGCCAATCGCCATGGTCAAAGTCCCACCATTGGTCGCATATCCAACCAATACTAGCGCTGGGATAATCAAAGACATGCCAAATGCGCTCACATAAATTCGCCCTCGCGGATTATGTTTCATCCAAACATCGGCCCATGCGCCTCCTCCCAAAGCTGCTACGATTGCTGCCAATTGCCAGTAAAGCGTGGCTGAGACTCCCGCTTTACCCTGCCCAATCTGAAAACTATCCTTAAGAATGGATGGCATCCAATCGCGAATGACCCAGCCAGCTAAGGCCGGCAACGTAAAGTAAGCTACCAACAACAGGAACGATACGTTCGTTATCAATAGCAACAGGGACTTGAGCAGTCGCAACAAGGATGCAAGAAATCCAGTTGCGGCCGAATCTGAGCCTGATGGATCCGCTTCGTGCCTTACGTCACGCAGCAATGCAAAAAGTGGTATCGCGTAAACAATGCCAAATATCCCTATCCAACGAAACGATCCTCTCCATCCCAAATCAGGCCAATCAGCCGCATACCCCGCGAATCCACCCAAGATCACTCCGCAGTATATTCCCATTTGGTGAATGCCAATCGCTCGAGATCGCGTACTCCCCGTGTGATAATCCGTGATCATGGCCAGCGCAGCCGGAATATAGAATGCTTCACTGACCCCCATAAAGGTTCGTGTCCACAGCAAACCTTCGTATGTGGTCACCGTGCCAGTAATGAAAGTGATCAGTGACCAAACGGCCAAACTACAACATATCGTGATTCTGCGACTGAACCTATCAGCAATCAATCCGCCGATCGGACTGAAGAAGGCGTAGACCCACTTGAACTGCCCGAGCATGTGCCCCCAATTCGTGTTCTCATACTTTTTTTTCAAGTCCTCCGAGGACTTTGCGGTTTCGCCATTGGCATTATTGGCATTATTGGCCGATTGTTGCTCTGCCGATCCTCGCTCGGCTGACATGGGAATATCAGCGATCACCGAAGACTTCATCGAGGAGATCATTTGCCGATCCATGTAGTTCAGCAACGCTACAGGAAATAGCAATGCAACGACGAGCCAAGCGGTGGATACTGGCCTAGAAGATTCGCTTTTGGAGAAATGCATTTCAAATGATCGTGGAGAGGAGGGAGACGAAAGATCTGTAGCTGCAAACGAATAAATTCACAACAAAAATAGCAGGGCATCACTTTAGCAGACGACACCTGAGGATGCGCAGCACCAGTAAAGAAAACGGCATTTCTTCAGTCCAAACTAAACCGTCTTCTTGGGACGTCCACGTGGTCGAATGGTCGATTCTAACTTTAACTTTGCGACTATCTTTTGAACCCACGATGCATCTCCGTAGGGACAGCCTCTTTCAACGCAGTTTTCCAGTCGATCCAAAATTTCTTGGCTCAACGGCGACTGGACATGCTTCAACCAATCGACGGGAATCGCGATCGGAGGTGAAGCCATCCAGTCCGGTAGTCTTTGCTGCGAACGATCATGATGACTCGACCAACGGTACGCCCCTGCTATCGACGATTTCTTGCTGTTCCCCAAACTTTCGACAAACTGGATCGCTTCCAGCAATCGTTCATTATCTTGAATCGGGTACGATCGGAACCGACGTTCGTAGAGCCCCCCGACGGCTTTTCCCTTCGAGACAGCTTTACGGCGCATCGAGTGGACCGAGGTTAACCAACCCACCCACCGGGATAGGTCTCCATCGCGACGTGGAACGAGAATCGCAGACCATCTCTTGGGTTGCAGACAATACGCGAGCAGCCGCGGCTCGAGTTTTTCCACCGACTCTTTGAAGAGCCCCTTGAACGCTTCGAAGTCTTCGTCGTTGCGAAAAAGAACTTTGCCGCACAAACCTCGGCAATCGACAGCGTAAACGAAGCCGCCTTCACTAATTCGAGGGGAGCGTCCCATGCTAGTTCCAACTCGGATCCACGGGGCAAGTGTCTGTACTCGATTCGACAATCGCATTCCCGATCCGCTTCACCATCGACTCCCAGCAATCTTCATCGGCCAATATCTCTAACGAGCTAATCTCGGAAACCAGCCAACCACCGGCTTCCAATTCCGATTCCAATTGCCCTGGTCCCCAACCTGCGAAACCATCAAACAGTTTGAACTTCACGTTCGGCTCCGAAAAAAGCTTTTTGAGCTCTTCTTGGTCGGAAGTTACAAACAATTCGTCGTTGAATCGATGCCCGCCGAAGTTATCGCTGTCGTGGATTGCAATCAACGGTCCATCCACGGGACCGCCACAATAGAGCGGTGCATTGTGGACGCAATCGCACTCGCAAACCATCGTAACAACTTTGTCGAGCCGAAAATCGGTAGGACGATTGAGTATGAGTCCGAAGGTCTCTTCCTCGGAATGTTGAAGTAACAAAACGACCGATCGAAAAAAGTTGCTATCGTCCATGAAAGGCGATGCCAACAGACATTTACCAGCGAGTGACTCTGACATGGTTTTAGCTTTTCCTAATCGTGCACGGTCTCCTGGACGATCGGGTTCTCGACTTGTAGTCGAACCATCTGGTTGTAGATTCCCGACTGTGCCACGAGTTCGTTATGCGTACCTTGCTGAACAATCTCCCCTTGATCCAAGACGAGAATTTGGTCGGCATTCATAATCGTACTCAATCGATGAGCGATGACAAACGACGTCCGGTTTTTTAAAAGATCCGCCAAGCTTTTTTGAATAGCTTTTTCGCTTTCACTGTCTAAATTGCTGGTCGCTTCGTCCAAAATGAGGATCTTCGGGTCTGCCAAAATCGCACGAGCGATTGCCAGCCGTTGTCGTTGCCCACCACTCAGCTTAAAGCCTCGTTCCCCGATCCGAGTCTCATACCCCTTGGGCGATTGCCGAATGAAATCATCGGCTGCCGCCGCTTTGGCCGCCGCAATGATCGACTCCTCGGACGCTCGCCGTTTCCCATAAGCGATGTTCTCGGCAATTGTTCCATCGAACAAGAAAACATCTTGCTCTACGACTCCCAGCAGCCGCCGATAGGAATGCAATTGCAAATCGGTCAAATCGACACCATCCAGTTGGATGCCTCCACGGTCTGGGTCGAAAAACCGAGCGACTAAATTGCAGAGTGTGGTCTTTCCCGCACCGCTTCTACCAACGATGGCAACGGTGGTGCCTGGCTCCGCGACAAAACTAATGTCTCGGAGGATCCACGACTCGTTCTCAGGATAGCGAAACCAAACGTTGGAGAATCGAATCTGCCCCGAAGCCTCGCTCCGTTGTACTCGTTTGGCTCCCGAACGATTCTGCAATTCTCGAGGAGTTGCGAGCAAATCGAGAATTCGATCCAAGCCGGCCAGGTTGTTTTGAAACTGAACCGCGCTCCCTGTCAGTGTTGCAATGGGCCCCAACAACATCGTCAGATAGACCAAAAACATCATCAGATCTCCTAGCGTCAACTGATTTTGCAAGATCTGCCAACCGCCGTATACCAGCAGCGACGTCGATGCCAATGGAATGATCACTTCCCAGATGATCTCAATAAGTCGCGTTCGCCACCAAACCAGCAATTGCTGACGCACCAGAACGTGGCTCCACCAGGTAAATCGCTTGCTCTCGCTTCGCTGTCTCGCGAAGGTTCGAACCACGCGAATACCTCCAAACGTTTCGGTCGTATTCGAATCGACCATTTGTCGTCGTTGACGCACGTCCCGATAGAGAGGGCGAATGGCATAGATCCATGTGCGATGACTAAAGTACACGGCAGGCAGCAACAATAGCCCAGCTGCCATCAATCTCCAATCCACGAGGACCAAGATGATAAAGCTGCCGATCAATTGCACGATCGCTTGCCATGGATTGTAGATCATGCTGAAGACCAACTCAGCAATCCCCCCCGCATCCTCGCGAATCAAGCTCGTCGCGCCACCCGATTTGAGCTGCTGAATTTTGTGCAACGGTAACTCGAGCATATGTTCGAACACGCGTCGCCGGATCGACATTTGAACGAGATTCACGACTTTGGTGCAAAGCCAGCGACCGTACAAGTAAATGACCGTCCGCAACAATGTGACGATCGCTACCCCGACTGCGATCAAAACCAAGATCATCAGTGGTGTCGGCGATCCCAGCCAAGTTGTCAGCCAATCAGGCAAAGGGGCAGGGGGAGAAGTCAACGCAGAGTCGATAGCGATTTTGGTTCCAAAAGGCGGAATGAGGGCCAAACCCGTCGATATTGTGAGGGTAACTAACCCGATGACGATCTGAAGATGGAAACCACGGAGCAATCCCCAGAACGCTTGAAACAATCGCCAAAAGGATCGATGCGAACGAGATACGAGCGCATCTTTCTCCTTGCCGCTCATCGTGGCGTGGTACGAATCTGTCTCTCGCGAATGCTTGCTTTCTTTGCGGCGTTCGGCGAGCGATTGGGTATAGGACTGGTATTCCGATTTGCTGGTCGGCATTCGCGCTCCAAAATGGTAAATGGTTCGCTAGCGATGCTACACGGAATGCAATGAATGAGAAAGGGTCGAAACGAGGAAACAGACCCAGATGATTGGCACAAATCGTTAAGAATTCAGATCTCACAGACCCAAACGCCTTTGCGTCTCATGGGCAGTCAAGTCACAGAGAATAGATCCGCTAAATCTAGCTTGGCATTTGGCAAGCACGACGGTGCGAGGAAATGAGGAGCGACAGCGATTTCGATTTTGCGATACGATTTGCCATCGCTATTCGAGAGGACATGAATTCGAGACGACGGGATGTCGACAACCCAATACTCTTGAACCCCCGCTTCCGCGTAGATATCGGCCTTCAACTGTAAATCCGACGATAGGCTACTATCCGAAACTTCGATAAGCAGCATCACCTCTTGGGCTGTTGGACGCGTTCGGCCGTAGCGGCGTGGCAGAAGCCAAAGAATATCTGGCTCGGGACGATTGTCATCGCACACGAAACCACATTGGACTCGAATGTTGGCTATTGTCTGCGTCGTCGAATTGTGCGACCATCGCGTGAGATAATCGATATGATCGTCATGAATCGGACCCGCTGGATTCATGAATCGCAATTCTCCTCGAATCAATTCTACTTTTTTGCCTTCAATACAATCGAATGCACCGCGATCGACCATCGCATCGAACTCAGAACCAGTTAGTTTTGCGAAAATCGTACTCATGGGTCCCTCACAGATATCTTTACAAGCGGAGTTCGGTTAGGCGATCGGCAGATGAAGACTTACCCGGTGTAGTGGAATTCGCAAGAATTCCCCGCGTGAAATTGGAATTTTGGCGAATCCTACTGAGGTAAATCCAATTCTGCCGCTCGCCTTTTTGAATGGAGGCTCTCTTGATCCTCAATCACTTCTGTACTGTACGCTCGTCTTCCGAATGGTCTTCTTTAGTATAGCCAACCTCACCACCATTTGCGACCGACGATGTAGCGAAAGCCCTTTGCGGTCATCTGAACTCCCTACGTTCAATCGGAATCGTCGTTGGTCGATAGCGCTAAGGTTACAGCGCCATTGCGTCCCCTTGGCGGTCGCGTTCCATTTGCGTCAACCGATGCATATCGTAAATCAATTGCACGTCGCATCCTCGCTGCTGAACGTTGCGGCGTGCGAACATCCGTTGTTGTGTACTGACCATGACCTCGGGCGGGAGACTTGCCATTTGTCCGAAAAGTCGTGCATAGTTCACAAAACTGGGCACATTGCTGGTGACGAAACCATACATCATACTGCAAACACCGATGATTTTTCCGGTAAAGATTCCGGTGTTGATCGCGGTCTTGGAGTAGTCACCCATGATGCAACCTAGAAACTGCATGTTGGTCTGAGCTTTGCCGAACCCATATTCCATGTTCACGGTGCCGTACGTGTTCTTCAAATCGCTATTGCATGTTCCTGCACCTAGGTTGATCCAGCTACCAAGATAACTGTGGCCGAGAAAGCCATGGTGCTGCTTGTTCGAGTAAGGCTCGATAATGGAGGCTTCGACTTCGCCACCGGTCTTCGTCGTATGCGAAAGTGAAACCGCATCTTTGATTGCCGCATGCTCCAATATCTTGGCTTTTGGGCCAATGTAGATCGGGCCACGTAACAGCGTATAAGGGCCTACTTCGGCGCCTCGATCGACAATGATAGGCCCCTTCCGTGTGTCACTCAGTACATAGTCGCCGATCACAGCACCCTCGGCTAAAAACAATCCGTCGGATGCTTCACGCAGTGGATTGACCAGCGTCTGCTCCATAGATGATAGAGACAATCGCAATTCCATGTTGCTGCGAAAACATTCCATGTTGCAGGCAATCAACTCATGTGGCATTTCAATGGTTTGGAGTTTTGCATCCAATGGCTCCAGCTGTTTTGCTTTACCTAGCCAATCTTCCGTGCCTAGGTAGCCCGATGCGAAGATGTCGTGCAATGACCATCTCGGATTCAGTACGGCTGCAACACTATTGCGATCCATGACGACTGTTGGAGGGGCGTCTGGAGCAGCCTGACTCGCCATCAACTGAAGGGATCGGATGGTTTCAAAATTTTTAGCCGTTGGCGCTACACGGGCATTTAAGAGAATTTGAACAGAACGGTCACGGGGGATGTCTACCGCGTTGCTTGTCTCCAACGTCTTCAGAGAAGGGAAATCGATCCGTTGGATCGACTGAAGATGTGGTCGAGCGATTCCGAACAAATCCACTTCGATCAACGACAGAAGATCCACCAAACGGAAACTTCCACACGTTATGGTAGCCGCTAACCTGGCCAAGGTGATGGGAGCCAGCATTTCACATTGCGGGTCTTCGAAGACAACAATCGTCATCGCATTATCCATATTGCATTAGAAGTGGGCCGTCGGAACAACAGCGTACCAAGTTCGCGATTTCCGGTCTGACAGATTCTGACAATAGTGATCGTTCAGAAAAATTGGAACATCAACTCTTCATATTGACTTCTGCACCTTCGTTCGCATATTCCATCCTCTGGAATTGGTGAGTTTAGTTCGAATATCGATTTGACAAAATTTGCCGATTGTATTGATTATTCGCCCCGGTATCGCCGATGAACGATACTGATAAACAAATGGATCAATTCGCGTGGATGGATCAAAAGGCAATCCGTTGCCCAAAACGCCACCGCCATGCACTCGGTACAAATGCTGCCAAAGGGAATTGCAAGCTATGCGGACACATATCACAAAATGGACTAAGTTGGCACTAGTGATAGCTGCCGTGGCTGGAACACAAACAGGTTGCAAGAGCGGCTGGAAAATGCCTGGCAAGGACATGTTTTCTTGGTCCAAAAAGCCAACAGAATCAAGCCTCGCTGGTAGCAACCCAAGCCTAACGGTTTCTGGAAGCTCAACTGGCTCAGGACTTGCCTCCAACGGTTCTGGCCTAGCGACGAGTGGGTCGCCGTTGAGTCCCGCACTCAAAAACTCACCAACTTCCATAACCAATAATTCAAAGAGTCCCTACGGAGCATCATCGCCAGCCGCCAATGTCAACGGCCCTCAGGGACTGGCCTCGAATGCTAACGGATACCAAACCGGTCCTTACATGATGAGTTCTGCAGGTCGCCCAACCGGCTACACAGCGCCGACGGGATATGGAAATGCACAGCCGATGGGGCAGCCAAATGGCCTCGCCATGAACGCTACTGCACCCAACAACAATCAACCTATGGGTATGACGGGCAACGTTCCACCCTACTCGATGCCAAACGGAACTGTCTACCCACAGCCTGGCCAAGCACCGTCGGTTGCACAATCAGGATTCAGTGCTCCAAACTTTGCCGGGCCTTCAGGAGTACCTGTGTTGCCTGCCGGCATGAGCTCGACGAACATGGCGAGTTTGCCCCAACCAAGCTCGATGCCCAATGTAGTCTCGCCAGGATTCGCATCGAACCAGCCAAATATGAATGCCCCGACGATGACTGTTCCTGCCTATGGTGGAGCAGCCCCCTACCGTCCAGGCAGCACTGGGAGATCCACTGCTTACAACTTTGGAGCCCCGCAACCGCGTGCGTCGGGCGGACAATCACTACCTAACTCCAGTGTTCCGCACACTGCGAATGGTGGTTTGCCAGCTCCACAGCCAAACCTGTACCGCTAAGCTAACGAACTAGTAGGCAGTCCAGAAACGAGAACACAAATCAGGGGATTACGAAGGTACGCCCCTGATTTCGTTATCCCTCAGCGAATGCTCGTCTCCTTTGAGTGGCAACCAATTGTGAGCAAGTCTAACGGTTGGTTTCAATTGCCGCCACTTCTTTGCCTCGGTCGCGTATTCCGTTGTTGGTAGCTCTTTGATCACGCTCTCGAGTTATTCCTTGTAAATCGTTTAGACAAGACATTGGCTAGTGTTTCGTTCCAAGCTTCCGAATCTTGGAATGGATGGTTTTTTTGAGCCGGATGGAATGAGGTCGAAGTCGTCGTAAGAAAGCAATGTTCTTCAGTCGCGGCCTGCTACTCGTGCCTCAATGCATCGATTGGATTCATAGCCGCCGCTCGTCTGGCTGGATAGAGACCAAACAGAAGCCCGACCCCAAGAGAAATTCCGACCGACATCAATACGGACCACAATGCGATGCGAGGCTCTAGAGACATCACAATAGGAGGTATGGAATCGGGCGCGATACTCACGACCAGCATACGCACTCCTCGAAAAATAGGACCGCACATCATCCCGCAACACACACCCAATACACCTCCGCTCCCTGTCAGTACCAAGGTTTCGACAAGGAACTGTTGAATGATATGGCCTCGTTTGGCCCCCAAAGCGCGACGAATTCCAATTTCTCGAGTCCGCTCGGTGACAGTCGCAAGCATGATGTTCATGATGCCTATCCCACCAACGAGCAACGATATACCAGCGATGACCACGAGCATGGCATTGAACATGGAGCGTGTACGCTCCGCTTGTCGAAGCAGTTCTTTCGGGACAACCACGGCATAATCTTCCTGATCGTGGTATTTTTTCAGCAGTCGCTCAATAATCGAAACACTTTCGTCCACGCTTTCGACACGGTCAATCGTAAGCGTAATCTGCGTGAGTTCGATGATCTCGCCCTTAAAATTGAACCCTTCCCCCGTTCGCACCATGATCTGATCACCGACCCGGTCGCGGAATGTCGTCAACGGGATGTAGCCATCAAACGCAAAGTCTCTCGCCTCCAAGCTACCACCAATCGCCGCTGATGCACCGCGCGGTTTCATCTGCCCTATGACGGTGTAGATGTCACTTTCGATTCGAACTTTCTTTCCGACGGCGTTTTCGCCCGGGAACAAACGCGAAGCAAGTCCATCCGCCAACACGATCACATTCTGTCTATGATCGACAGGTTGAAGCCAGCGACCTCTGGCGACTTCGAGACGATTCAATTCGCGATAATCCTCCACACATCCGATCAAGGTCGCGCTTAGGATCCGGCCTCCAGCCGCAAACTCTCGCCGCAACTCCCGTATAGGTACCGATCGCACGATGGTTGGTATATTGGTGAGAAATCGTTCGTAGTCGGAACGAAGCAGACCGTATCGTTTGATGCGATTGTTGTCACCACTCGTGATCAATTTCGGCTCAACACTTCGAACGATGACATTGGTGGCACCTAGCTCCAAAATCTGCTGCTGCGCCTGATAACTAACCCCTTCCCCCATCGCCACGAGCCAAATGACGGTCGTCGTGCCAATAAAGATCCCTAGAGCGGCAAGCGACGATCGCATTTTCTGCAACAGCAAGCTCTTGAGACCTAGTCGAATGGTTTGGCCCCATGTACCAAACATCAATGTGCAGCCTTTTTCGTGTTGACTGCTTTGGTGTTTGTAAGTGTCTTGGTTTCCGTTGAGGCTGACTTTCCTTTGACGGAGCCTTTGTCGTCGTTTTCACCCTTACCATTCGAAGGGTTAGCATTTGGTAACAACGCCATTTGCTGCGCTTCGTCGGCTTCAGCAAGTGGGTTTAACAACACTTCCTCACCCTCCATCAGCCCGTCAAGAACAACCGTAAATTGGTCATTTGTGTCCCCCAAACGCAGCGGCCTTTTCTGCGTGCCATCACTTGTCTTTACCCAACAGGCTACTCCATCCACACTTTCCACGATCGCTGCGACGGGAATCGTCAAGACATCTTGGTGCTCCGTCAGAACGATATCCACGACAGCACTCATGCCCGGCTTGAGACCATCGCACGGCTTCAACTTGATGATGGTGTCGTACTTGACGAGGTTTCCGGTCCACCATCCAGCAGGTCGAGTCACTTCGGCTATCTCGCTAACCGTTCCGTCCAGTGTGAGATCCTGTAACTGAACTTTGGCTGGCATGCCAATTTTTAGTCTCTCTATTTTAGACTCGTGAACTCCAACCTTAACCTGCATTTGGGATACGTCAGGAATCATCAACAATGTTTGCTGCTCGCGAACTATGGCACCCTCCGCAATGTCGGGAGTTTCCTTCCAGGCAGCCATCGATGGGAAAATCACCATCCCTGCTGTATCGGCACGAATAACGCAATTTTCAAGCTGCAGCTTTTCTCGATCCAAGCGGGTTTTCTCGAGTTCAAGAGAAGCTTCAAAGGATGCCAGCTTCGCTTGTGCTGCTCGCAATTTACTTCGAAGCTCCTGAGTGGTTTTCTCCTTGTTGTACTTCTCCAGGGATGACAATCGCGTCTGCTTCAAAAGCAAGTCTTTCTTGGCGGAGTTCACGGAGAATCTTTCACCTTCAAGTTGTAGCTCTTTGATGACTCCTTTCGCAGACAAACGAAGGGCTGACTCGTATGCCAATTCAGATTTTCGAAGGGCCTGCTCGGATTCGAAAATCTCCTTCTCGACATTGCTCTTGTCTTCCTCGTACGTTCCTTCGAGGTACTCTTTGAAGCTGATCTCTGCAACCGAGACGTCACTCTCAGCCGTTATCTTGTTAGCCAATGCGTTCTCATACACAATCTTCTGTTGCAGGATCTTATCTTCGATCTGAGACTGGTCGAGCCGAACGAGTTCATCTCCAATCTTCACCAAGGTTCCTGTTTCGATCACCCACAGGACAGTACTACCGCCCTTGACCATGCACTTGATCTCTTTGTTGTTTCCGCTCTCCACGGCTCCGTTCTCGGTAACGACAATGGAGAGATTTCCACGTCCGATTCGGTGGGTTAGATAGGACTTCACCGCACTAGGTTGAATCCATCGCAGACCATAGTATCCTGCAACCACGACGCTCGATACAATTATAATTCCCCAAAGGAAGGGAGTAAGCGATCGCTTGGTGGGATAGGAATCGGAGAAGTCGGTTGACGACATTGGAAGGACTTGCGACGGCGGGAACTGGAAATCGGACGACTAGTATACACCAATCTGTTGTTCGTCCCTGGCCATTATAGTTTGGTTTAATCAATAAACGAGAAATATCGAATTGTAGATGGTCGACCTATTTCAGAGATGCGAAACTTAGCCCCCACATGTCAATCGGATCTTCATACCGCTGGAATACTTTCGGCTCAGGATCTTGTTGACCTTGGCCCCGAAGTAAAGTGGACAGGGAGTAGCCAGGTCGGTTTTCCTCCCGAACTTTATGGAGTCACGGGACTTGATGATGTGAACGCACCGGGGAGAAGTTAACGAAATTGTCAGACTAAGCGACTAGGCCTTTGGTCACTAGCATAAAGACATCTTCCAACGAGGGCTCTTTGTCGCTGAAGGATCGCATCTTGACACCCCCAGCTACCAGTCGCTGCATCAGATCCGACAAGCCAGTGTCGTCGGTCTCGAGTTCGGCTGTTACGCGGTCGCCATCGACATCGATTCCTCGAAGAGTAGGGTCGCTTCGCAAAATCGATACGCCCGCATCTTGGTTCCCAAGGAACCGCACCTCCACAATCCGGTTGCGTCGAATCTTGCGATAAACCGTATCGATCGGTCCATGCATTAATAATTGACCTCGCTCAATGATCCCGATCGATGTACAGCAATCTGCTAACTCACTCAATATGTGACTGCTTATCAAAATCGTCTTACCCATCTTTCGAAGTTCCTTCAGCAGTGCTTTCACTTCGATACGCGCTCGAGGATCCAATCCGCTCGTTGGTTCGTCCAGGATCAAAACGGGTGGATCGTGCACCAGCGTTTTGGCAAGACATAGCCGTTGCTTCATCCCTCGCGATAGACCGTTCACATAGTCGTCGCGTTTGTGTGTTAAGTCCAACAGTTCAAGGACATCACCAATCACTTGTTTGCGTTGCGATCGACCGATTTTGTAAGCCACTGCGAAGAAGTCGAGAAACTCCCAAACTTTCATTCCGTCATATACACCGAAGTCATCGGGCATATACCCAATACTGCGGCGAACGTCCATCGGCTGCTTGTTCACGCTGTAGCCATTGACGGAACCGTCGCCTCGTGTGGATTTCAAAAGTGTCGCTAAAAAGCGAATCGAGGTGCTCTTGCCAGCTCCGTTTGGACCGATGAATCCGAACAATTCACCTGCCTCGATCTTCATCGAGACGGTCTGTACCGCGGTGAATTCTCCGTAGTCTTTTCCAAATTCGTTTAACTCTATCATCGACGACTCCGTGGCTCCCTATTGCAATAGTGCAGCTCGATTGTACACGATTTCTCATCGTCAAGCGTTAAGTGGAGTGGGATCATTCCATGAAAAGCGGGTGAGGTGGGTTATCTAACGCGTTCCAACGCGGAACCCCATAGACTGCGATCGATAGTACTGGAGATAGTCGTCTCGCCAATTGCTACGAGACTTGGCAGGAAGTCGCCGACTCAACAGTCCGGCCGCAGCGCCCGTTCGCAAGTCCTCGATGTACGCCTGAAGCGCCTGCTTGTATTCGTCGTTGTGGTTGAGCAAAAATGCAACGATGCTCCACGCGTCGCGATACTCTTTCGGACTTAGGGAAGTTGCGTTTTGGCTCTGTTCGAAGTCTTCGATTTGGACCACTTGGCCATATCGAAGTTGGGATGCAACCGCATATCTGTGTATTGGATGCGATCCCTTTTCTGTGCTCTCCACTTCAAAGTACTCGGCGAGTCCTTCATCGAGCCACAGTGGAAGCTTGATTCCGCTGGCATGCAACAACGCATGGGTGCATTCGTGACGGGCGTCGGTCAACCAGTCTGAGTGCATATAGGTTAGGACAAGGCCTGGCCCTCGATTCTGAACAAACAACGCACGTCGCTTCGGCAGTCCTGGAAAATTCTTCTTCAAGTAGTGATCAAACTCCGTTTCATTGGCCAACACCACCAATCGAATGTTGGCGTTTGCGAGTTTGATCGCTAATGCCTGTTCGATCTCGATGGGAAGCGTTGTGAGTCGATGGGTCCATTCTGGCAATTGACTGTCGGTCGTCGTGGTGTGGACTTGAAGCCAACCATCGGACCAGGAGGCGGGCCATGAAGAAACCAACTTCGCGGGTGTGGTGAAAGTGAAAGATTGAACCAACGTGGCGCGATCCACAACGGCCAACTCTTGCCCCGATACGTGTGAAGAACACACGATCATGAAGAGTACGAATCCGTTCAGGACTGTCGAATAAAGAACCGGAATGGGAGTCTCTCTACATTCGGCCGCATGCACACATCTCGTCGCATGCACACATAGCCGAGGGGTCGTATCGTGCTCCGGCATCCATCTACTTTCTGGCGAAGAACTCTTTGGCCGCGACTACCTTGTAGTCGTTTACCATGCCAGCGACGCGGACGATTTCTTTGTTGTCATCGATGCTTAACGAGTAGTTGACGATAAGCTTGGAAACGATTTCTTGGGTTCCAGATTTTGATCGGGTGGTTCGTTTGATTTCTAATGGCAAAAGCTTTTCGTTCTTCAACTGCTCATTGAGCTTCAGTCGCAACTGGGGTGGTTTGTAAGGGGGGAAGACGGCAGACAGTTTGGTTGTCCAATCGGCAAATTCAATGTAACGAACGGCGACGATCGGCACTTGAGGCGACTGTGTCTTCGATCGGTACTGAACAACTGCGTCGCCGGCTACGAGATTTCCTTCCTCTGTTGTTATCTTTGGAGGTTGCTCGGAAGGGGATTGAGCCAACGTTGCTTGAAGCATGGACTCGATCTTCGATAGCTCGATCTCTGTCATGACCCTTCGTGAAGAACTGAAAGCCTGGATCACACCTAGGCTGGAGTCAACAACCACGACATCACCGGATGCGACATCGATCTCAATCGATTTATTGCCTGTAAACAACGTCTTGAATTGAGCAATCGGCGGTTTCGATTCGTCCGCATAGATGTCTGCGTCAACTCGAAATCCAATATCGTTGGCGGTTGCGTTTCGTGTGACGCTCGCTAATTGCAGTTCTTGCCCCGAAAGTGGATTGCGCTCCTGCCAAGGGATCATAACAATAACGATAGTAAAAGCCGTTTGCCAAAAATCGATAGACCGCGAGTTCATGATGAGGCTCAAAGAAAAAACGGACTAAAAGGACCCAACGGAGGAGATTGCGGCGTCAATAGCAACGTCCGTGCTGGGGTCGTACGGATAGAAAATTCTGGCGATGCGATTCGCAAGCGTTGTCAGATAAATGCGTTGGAACGTCGCCTCGTCATAGTCCGTGACCGGTGCACCCGTCTGCGGGTAAACGAACTCGGGAAGCGATTTGCGGAAAACCGGACCTTTGCCTTCGCCTGATTTGTAGACCGTAACGGTCGACGAGCTTCGTCCTTTGTACAACGTTTTGCCTTCCTTCAATTTGAGATCCGATACGTCCACATTGACGACGTAATCTGCACCGGAACGCGAGCCGATGACCGCCGGATCCACTTGGCCGAGTTGTACGTCCTGAACGAGTCGATCCACTTCGTCAGGCGAAACCACTTTGATCTTTTTTACTTTACCGCTCAGGAGCATCGTAATGTTTCTGGCCATCAGTAAGCACGTCGCATCGGAGGCGTGAACTCCGTTGGTGCTCACGAGGACAGCGACCTTCTTTTCCTCCAGTTCCTTGAACTCGGCAGGAGCGTCATTCCCTTTGATCATGTAGATCATATTTGCCATCATGCGAACGCAACCCGTGTTGGCCGCGAGCATCAGAATTGCAACGCAACCGAGCAGAAGCCTTGGGGTGTACGTGGTGAAAAGGGCCGATTGATCCGTGATCTTGTTCATGCAGGCATCCGGTCCTGTCGAAGTTTGGTGGGTTTGTCTAGCAATGACGCGTCGCTTATAGAAAGTTTGCATTCCCATGGCTAGATGGATTAGTTCCTAGTTCCTAGTTCTTGGTGCTTAGTGCTTGTGGCTGGTTGGGAGAATGCAAACTAGCATCCTCTTAAGAATGCCAGCAAACAAATTCTAGTTTTCCTAATTCTCAATGCCTAATTCTTGACCTTCCATGTTTCGTCGAAGAAGTTTGCGGCTGCGACTTTGCCTGCCCAACGTGTGCCGGCTGGGGTGCGGATATCGATGATCGCCCAGTCGGGTAATTTGGGAACTTGTCTCGCATTGTTCAAATAGTCGTATTCCCGATAAGTGAACGAGCTATTCAGCACCACATACTTTTTCGAGTTCAGCGGGTTTGGGTAAATCAAGACGGGGATATGAGTCTCCGAACCAAAGCTCTGTCCTTGCATTGTGACTTTGCTGGCATCCCATTTCAGAGGGAGCCTGTTCAAGATCTCGGCAATCTTTGGATTGCTCTTCGGATCGCCCCATAACACGATATTGTTCGCTTCGATTTCGCTCTCTTGGAGTTGATCCGAGGAGATCACACGGACATCGCCACGCATTTGACGATGCCATTCGCGGACGGCTCGATCGAATTCAGATTGGACCCACTGATCGACTGCTGGATGTTGTCCTGCCCCCGATGGCTTGATGAACAAAAACGAAGACATAAAGGCATCATCGATGGGACCTTGAAGATCCTTTCGTTTCACAAGCCCCATCGGTGCAGCCAACGGAGATCGAACAGACCAAAGCTCGGACCGATCATTCACGGTGCGTTCGAAAGAAACGTGCCATGAACCGTCAGACCTTTTACTTACCGGATGTAAACCATGAAGATCTCCTTGGATCAAAACTTGGATGTGTTCATGGTTCCCCGGAATCTCTCCGATATCAAAATCGAGAGAAAATGCGTTCACACCGTGGGCTTCGATATCAATCTTGGGAACGAACCCTTCTAAAGATAACGATGCAGTAACCGTCGCTTGTTTCCAGTGTTCCTCGAGTCGATCAATTGTGAGCCAATGGCAGCGATTGTATTTCAATGAGTAAGTTGCGAACCAAATATTCTTTCGAACATCATGGCTTTTCAGTTGGTAGATGCGATCGAGCCTGCGTTCGATTTCTTTACCGGCGATAGGGTCTACTTTGTGGGCTGTCTTGGGGGCGACAATGTGTGCCAGTTCGAACGATTGGCTGACTGGCAGATTCCAACAGGCTTCCGCCATTACATCTGCCGCTTGTTTCTGCCGATCGATCTCACCGCTATAAGCAATGGTCGGAACATCGCGCAGATTCAAGGCCCAGTTGGGACAGTCATAGAGATTCCATAGAGTCTTTTCATAAGAAGCCGGAGCCAACGTCTCAGATTGAAAGACATTCAGGAATTTTGGCGTCTCTGAAAAACCGGCACCGGGATTGGCCGCAAACCATCGATCGGGGTAATGGACGGCCAAATGCCACGCGGCTGCGCCACCCATCGAAAAGCCACGAATGGCGACTCCTTTGGGATCCATCTCATACTCGGCGATCGCGTGCTCCAACGCTTCGAGTGTATCGACTTCGCCAGCCAGTTTATTCGCATTGCAATAACGTCCAAAGGGATGAATCATGAGGACGCCAGGAGCAGGCTGCGGATCTTTGCTCACAAGACGTTGGGCCAGGAACTGCATCTCCAGTCCCTTTTCACTGCGTCCTCGGCACCAAACATCCGTTCGGCCAGGATAGGTCGCGATCCTGCTATTCAATCGGACGACTCCATACGGTTGAACAGAGCCATCGATTCGGGATCGAAAACCTCGAACGGTGGTGATGTCTCGCTGGTCGGTCGGTTTCAACCAATCGGGTTTCTCTTCCAACAAAAGTTGCATACGACGGCGCCCCTCTGCCAGGACACGTTTTGCACCTTCGAAGTCTTTGGGTTCAAAGAACCCATCCTCGGTCAATGCGATTCGTATCGCTTTCTCAAAGATCTCGACGTCGGGTAAATACTTGAGGGGCATCGCAGATTTGCTTTTCCGCAACACATCGAGTCTGGTCTGAAGATCACGCAGTCCGCTGGCGAGTTCTTCGCGAAGCTCGTCTGAGATGGCAATGCCTGGTGGTGGGACGGAACGGACTGCTTCTTCTTTATTGTCTGCTGGTCCATCTGCATACGTCATGAGATTCGACAGCAATAGAAATGCAACAACGATGGAGAGGGAGGGTCTCATGACAGGGCCTTTACGGCTGAAGGAGAATGGAGGCAGATGGGGAGGAACACAACTCAATGAAGTTCCAGTCGATCGCGTTCATTATGGCTGGTAGAAATGAGAATCGCACCTAGTAGGTGCGATTCTTTCAAGATCTGTTCAGAGGAACGCCAAGTTTTTCAGCTTGCATGCCATGCCGCCTGCACGCAATACTGCCTACACAGCGATTCCGACTACTTGCGGCGGAATAGCGGGCCGGCGTAGCGAGCGCCATCACCGAGTTCTTCTTCGATGCGAAGAAGCTGGTTGTACTTGGCCATGCGGTCGGAACGGGATGCAGAGCCTGTTTTGATCTGGCCCGTCGACAGGGCTACTGCCAAGTCGGCAATGGTTGCGTCTTCCGTTTCACCACTTCGGTGACTGGAGATGCTGGTGTAGCCGTTTCGATGCGCCAATTGGATCGCTTCGATGGTTTCGGTCAAGGTACCAATTTGGTTCACTTTGATCAGAATACTGTTGGCGATCCCTTGATCGATGCCCCGCTGAAGTCGCTCGGTGTTTGTAACAAAAAGATCATCGCCGACTAATTGCACTTTGCCGCCAACCTTGTCCGTCAGCTTCTTCCACGAATCCCAGTCGTCTTCGGAGCAACCATCTTCGATGGAGCAGATTGGATAGTTATCCACCCACTTGGCAAGGAAGTCGACCATTTCATCGCCGCTCAGTTGCTTGCCATCGATGGTGTACTTCTTTGTCTTTTCGTCATAAAACTCGGTCGCCGCGACATCGAGTGCAATGAAAATCTGCTTGCCAGCTTCGTATCCTGCACGTTTGATCGCTTCCATGATCAAATCAAGTGCCTCTTGGTTGCTGCCAAGATCAGGAGCGAAACCACCTTCGTCCCCAACCGCCGTATTCAGCTTCTTTTCGCCGAGCACTTTCTTGAGGTGATGGAAAATCTCAGTACCGGCTCGCAATCCCTCTGTGAAGGAATCAAAGCCTAAAGGCATGACCATAAACTCTTGGACGTCGACAGAATTGTCAGCATGTTGACCTCCGTTGACTATATTCATCATCGGGGCAGGGAGCAAATGGGCGCCCGCGCCACCGAGGTAACGGTACAACGGTTGGTTGGTGAATTGAGCAGCAGCTTTGGCGACTGCAAGGGAAACGCCCAACATCGCGTTCGCCCCAAGGTTCTTTTTGTTGGGTGTGCCGTCTAGCTCTCGAAGAAAACTATCAACTCCGCGTTGATCGAGAGCATCGAAGCCGATCAACGACTCTGCAATTTTCGAATTGATGTTGTCGACCGCTTTGAGAACACCTTTGCCCATATACTTGGACTTGTCGCAGTCGCGCAGTTCCCAGGCTTCGTGCGCACCGGTGCTCGCTCCGCTCGGAACCGCAGCACGACCCATCGAACCGTCGACCAAGGTAACGTCTACCTCGACTGTTGGATTACCGCGAGAATCAAAAATCTGACGACCGTAGATACGTTCGATAAGGCTCATGAACTACCTGCTAAATGCTCAAAAAAAGAGGATCCAGAGGGGGTGATGCACGAACTCACCTCGAGCCAGCCACAACCCCACCTCACTAAAATGTTTTGCGAATTGTGGCCGAAAGGAGACGTTTTGAATACGTCAAAACTCGTGTAGCAATAGATGCAATTTAACCCTATTGAGGCAATTTGCCGGTTTCCACCTGTGGCAACGGACCTGTCAAGGATTTCATGAACTCCACAAGGTCGGCCTTGTCCTGAGCGGTGAGGTCCAGCTTCTTAATTTTGTCGCTCAGGTAGGGATTGGCGTGTCCACCCTTGGCATACCACTCGACGACTTCTTCTAATGTTTTCTGGCTACCATCGTGCATGTACGGACCGGATTGTGCGATGTTGCGAACGGTTGGCGTCTTGAAGGCCCCTTTGTCCTTCTCGACTTTCGTTTCAGCAAACCGCCCTAGATCCGGCTTGGCCGCATCCATGCCAACTCCGATATTGTGGTAAAGTTCATCCGTAAAATTCACGCCCACGTGGCAAGCGGAACAATTCGATTTGGCACTGAAGAATAGGTCTCTTCCTCGTTTGGCGGAATCGCTCATCGGGTTGGCTGCGGATGCTTCCTTTGCTTTGGTAAACTTGCTCAACAACTCTGGGTCGTCTTTCTTCAGAGCTTCGAGGTCTGAAAGCTCTTCGGGAAAGGCTGCCATCATTTGGCGAACGGGCTCGTAAAGATCGTAGGGGCTAGGGCCTGTGACGATCGCACGTTCGAAGGAAGCAATGGCTTTACCAATGTCGTCAATGTTCGGAGCTTTACCAAAAACCTTCTCGAATTGCATGCGGTATCCGCTGTTTGCGGTTACGAACTTGACGACAGCTTCGTGGGTGTTTCCCATTTCGATCGGGTTGGCGATCGGCCCGACCGCTTGGGCCTCGAGCGTACCAGCGCGACCGTCCCAAAACTGTCCTTTACTGAGGATTCGGTTGAAGGAAACTGGCGAGTTCCTGCCGCCAAGTTGACCACGGACGCCAACTCCGAATTGAGTGTTTGCGCCATAACCTGTCGCTGGACTATGACAATCGGCACAACTGACGGTGCTGTCTACCGAGAGGCGTTTGTCAAAATAAAGTTGTCGGCCCAATTCGATTTTGGCCAGTGTCAGAGGATTGTCTTCAGGAACAAAGACGGCGCTAGAACCGGCCTTCAAATTGTCGGGTAGTGCTGGCGACAACGGTTTGTGGTTCGCGGGTTCGTCGAGGAACTTCTTTATTTCAGCGACGGTGAGTTTGCTTCCGCCCGGAATTCCCTTGGTGATTTCTGCTTTCCCAAGCTGGATTGAATCTGCCGCACGGCTGAAAGCACCGGTGGTGAAAAAGATAAACGTTCCAAAAAACCATTTTCGAAGCATTGCTAATCTCTCAGATGGGAAGCTGGCGGGGACAGAAGTATGCGATGAAATCGCAGAAACAGCCATTTGACCGGAAATTGTATTGCAATGTCAACGGTTTTTTAATGAGATCTTCGTTAACTCCGATGGGCTGTTAGCCATCGTTTGCCCCATCAACAGTCTAGACGGGTTGTAGACCATACCGGATTCTGGGTTCAGGCGGTAATAGCCGCCGAAGGGGGTTGGATGAATTCTGCTTTTCGTGAGCCCTGCTCGATAGAGATCAATCAGGTGCAGATCCGGCCTTCTCCCTTGCGATTCGGCGTAAGTCCCTACGAGTTCGTTCAGACGGTCTAGATGTTTTTGGTCTTGCAACAAGAGATACTGATTCCAGCTAATCAAAGCTGCCTGACCGGTAAAAAACAGTCCGACAACCACGGCCGTAATACAACGGAGTGTGCCAATGAATCGTCCGGCTCTTAGATGTGCGTTCTTTTCCATATCTAATCTAGGTCGCGGTTTGCTTTGTTCGCGTGAATCGCCTCGTTGGATGCAAACGGGCCCCTCTAGTTCCAAAATTAGTCCGCATACTCACCGTTAGGTGAGGCACAAAGGAATTCGCTGCGACTTTCTTAGAACGTTTTTGAGAAACGAACGGTCGTGCCGGTTGTGTAGGCGGGAAGGAAGGGAGATATTCGGCTGATCCCGGTTGGGTTAGACTCCGCAGTTCGATTATGGAGCAGTCTGATTCGGACAATTGTCCATCGTTCGACCCGATCTCTATTCTCTCTAACGAAATCCCATTGCGATGCGTGAATCTCCTACAGAACATTTGCCAAGTTTGACGGATTTGGACAAGTCCGTTTACGAATGGCAAATGTGGATTCACGATTTTGGGGATCTAGCGCAACGCAAACTGAAGGGCGCTTCCGTTTTGGTATCGCGAGTCGGCGGAGTCGGCGGTGCGGTCGCTTATGAACTGGCTGCCTCGGGAGTTGGCAAGCTGGTTCTTGCTCACGGCGGTAATCTGAAGCCGAGCGACCTGAATCGGCAGCTCTTGATGACCCACGACTGGATAGGAAAACCTCGCATCGAGAGTATTCAACGCCGACTGCTAGAGTTGAATCCGAGGCTAGAAATCGTCGCGATAGACACCAACATCAATACTGCTAACGCGGCTGAAATAGTGAGACAGGCCGACATTGTTGTCGACTGTGCACCGATGTTTGATGAGCGATTTGCCATGAATCAGCAAGCCGTCCTTCAAGGAAAGCCGCTCGTCGAGTGCTCGATGTACGAACTCGAAGCTCAGATATTCTCAGTGATTCCTGGAAGCTCTCCTTGTTTGCGATGTCTATTTCCTGATCCGCCACCGAACTGGAAGAGGCAGTTTCCCGTGCTTGGTGCTGTGTCTGGCATGGTCGGTTGTTTAGGGGCGACCGAAGCAATCAAGCTTATCACAGGTATCGGCAAACCACTGATCGGTCGTTTGCTCAAGTGCGATTTACGCGACATGAGTTTTCGAACTTACTCGGCCAAACGCGCAGCGAATTGCAAAGACTGCGGGCATTTGTCACCAGCGGATTAGCAGCCTCTACCTCAAGTAGACAAGGGCTGCCAGCCTTTGACTAGATCGGAACTGCCATGAATTCGCTAAACAAAGTTAGGGGTCGGTGGTCGGTAGTGATCGAAGTCGATCGATCGGAACCAATCGATGGTTTGTTGAAGTCCTTGATTGAGCGGAATCTTTGGTTCCCAGTGGAGATGCTTCTTTGCCAACGTGATGTCAGGTTGGCGACGGGTTGGATCGTCTGGCGGTAGAGGGCGTTTCTCAAGCTTCACCTTCGCACCGGTAAGTTGTATGACCAACTCAGCGAGCTCCCGAATCGTAAACTCGCCTGGGTTGCCGATATTGACGGGGCCGATAAACCCATCTTCGTTGTTCATCAGTCGGAAAATACCCTCGACCAAATCATCTCGATAGCAAAACGATCGAGTTTGTTCCCCTTCGCCAAAGATAGTGATCGGCTGCCCCTGGATCGCTTGCCGGATAAAATTGGAAACGACTCGACCATCATATGGATGCATGCGAGGACCATAGGTGTTAAAGATACGAACGATGCGTACATCCACTTTGTTCATGCGGTGGTAGTCCATGAACAGTGTCTCTGCAACTCGCTTTCCTTCGTCGTAACACGAACGAAGGCCAATGGTGTTCACGTTCCCCCAATACGATTCCGGCTGTGGGTGAATGAGAGGATCGCCATATATCTCGCTTGTGCTAGCCAACAAAATTCTTGCACCACATCGTTTCGCCATGCCGAGCATATTGATCGATCCCATCACCGACGTCTTGATCGTCTTTATTGGGTTGAATTGGTAGTGCCCGGGCGCGGCAGGACAGGCCATGTGATAGATCTGATCCACTTCCAAAAAAATCGGAAGCGTAACATCGTGGCGGATCAACTCAAAATTCGGCCGCCCCAGCAAATGAGCGACATTTGACTTTTGAGCAGTGAAAAAATTATCGAGGCAAATAACGTCATGCCCCTCGTTCACCAGCCGCTCGCACATGTGCGAACCAAGGAAACCGGCGCCACCTGTAACGAGAACTCTTCGTAATTTTGTCACTTGCACCCCCCCTGAGAGGGACCTGTCTGGTCAAAACCCATGGTAATACTTTTATTGATTATTGACGCTGCTATTCGTACAATCGCCTTGTGAGTTGGATTACTCCCTTCGAATAATCCAATTCTCATCCGAATGCGTAGATGATCGGATGTGTAGCGATGGTATAACCTGTATCAGAAACTCTGGTCGGGGTTGTTTCATGTCTTAAATTTGGAGAAGAGTGGATGAAGTCACTGAAGATTGGCTTGGTAGCGATGGCGCTGGTTTCGGGCAGCTACTATGTGTCCGTTGATAACTTTGTGTCCGCAGAAGAAAAATGTGATGGCAAATGTGCTGCCTCGGCTGCCAAATGCCCAGTCACGGAAGGATTGGCCAAACTGCCAAAGCTAGCTTACACAGTTGGAGACGAGTCTCTGTGCTGTGAAGAATCCGCCAAAGCAATTGCATCGAGCTCGGGTAAGAAGCTTGTTTACATGGTCGGCAAGGAAAAGTTCGAGTGCCCCACGGCAGCATTTACAAGCTTGGTAGAGCAAACAGAGAAGTTTGTTGCAGACTTCAGCACCCCGCACACATGCAGTGTTTCGGGAACGACAACAGTCGCTGGCGAATCCATGACTTGCTCTGTCAAGGCTGGCGAAGTTGCTGCAAAGATGAAGAAGGCGATGGACTCTGTTGCGGTTTCCTACAAGGTTGGGGATAAGTCTTGCCAATGTCCAACAGAAGCAAAGACAATTGCTGCTGAAAAGAAACTGAAGACCGTTTTCGTTGTGGACAAAGAAGAAACCGAGTGCGAGCAAACCGCTCGATTGAACTTGGCTCGTGCGAAATACAAAGCTGCACTTGTCGCGATGAATCCACCGGCAAAAGCAGAATCCAAAACGAACTAGTTGGCATCGGATTCGGTTCGATTATCGAACGGTCCGATCGATAAACTGCTGAAAATCAAAACGGCTGCGGAAATAATCTGCGGCCGTTTTTTATTGTTGACACAGCCGCCAAAAATTCGCGGATTGTCTGTAGCATTGGACAAACGTCCCGAGCTTATGGATTTTGCAAAGAGTTAGTGACGGCCTTACATAGGGCCCAGCCTACATCCTCTTTTTTCAGCTATGTCCTATTCTCGCTGCATTTCCAATGAGAACACGTAGAAAGCCGCATCCTCGATGCTAGAATGAGCTCGGTCTTCTAACACAGGAAATTACATTGACTGCTATTCCGTCCGATTCTAGGGAGCATTTTCGCAACGCCCCGCCGGCTTCCGAACCAAGAACTGCATTATGCCGCGCCACAGGGCATACGATTGCGTTGGCAGCCAAATTGGTAAGTGGGTTTACGGTCCGATGGTTAGGCGCCGAACCCAATACTCGGCAGCGCGTCTACTTTGCAAACCATACGAGTCATTTGGATGCGGTCGTTTTGTGGTCCTGTTTGCCAAAGGAACTTCGACAAATTACTAGGCCTGTCGCGGCACAGGATTATTGGGGGAACTCCCCTTTTCGACGGTTTCTGGCCAGGTCATTCAATGCCATCTTGATCGATCGAAAACAGATCAAAGTGCATCAAAGCCCGGTGGATGTGATGATGCGAGAGATTGGGGACATTTATTCGTTGATAGTATTCCCTGAGGGAGGGCGTGCTGCGGACGGAGAAATGGGAGAATTCAAGAGCGGACTCTACTACCTGGCGAAGAAGCGGCCTGATTTAGAGTTGATTCCGGTTTACATGGACAATCTCAATCGAATCCTCCCGCGCGGCGAGGTGATGCCTGTGCCGCTATTGAGTTCGATCACGGTCGGTCACCCTGTCTTTTTGGAACCAGGCGAGCCCAAGACCGAGTTTCTATCGCGTGCATCGCGAGCCGTGAAAATCTTGAAAGAACGCTAAGCCACAGGCTAGCTGCGATAGCTGCCCATGAATGTTGAATTTCCCTCTGGGATTTGAACAAACCGGACCTCAGCGTAGAGCCGAGTAGAAACGAGAATTTTCTTGAAAATGCAACCTTAATTCACCTTGTGGCGGCCTAATGCGTAAAATTACGTGTTTGATTAGGTAGTTGCCCACGAGTCTTTTGGTGTGTGTATGTAGAAATGCGTAACATAGGGGAATTAGGCTATGTCTGCAGACTGGTTCTTTATGAAGAAAGGTTTCTTTGGTAGCAAGACTGTAGGACCGATCGCGGAATCGGATTTCCTACATAACATCGAGAAAGGTTTGATTAAACCGGAAACCCTTGTTTGTAGTACTACGAAAACGCATGGACATTGGATCCATTTGCGAGATATTCGAGCAGGGATGCAGGTTTGGGACAAGACGCATCCGACGGATAAGAAAGCGGTTTGAGAACGCGCGACCTACTTCCGAGAAATCTCCCTTCGATCTACCATTACGTGAATTAAGCACGCTTGGTGAGGGAGTAACGGGTGACTAACGACGGTAATGCAGATCGACGAGACGAAGATCTTGTACAGGTACTCGGCTATCTCAATTTTTCGTCTGGCAAATCGGACCCGAAGTCGCTCGCTGCTCTCAATCGACTTTATGGCTGGGCACTTGCAGGGGCACCCAAACAGTTCAGCCCGTACACCGGCCTCCCTCCTTGGTTAACGCTGCAGCAGTGGTTGCAAGACCGTCTCGGTCGATTGCGCGACGAGAAAGAGATCTTTCGTGAAAGCGATCAGGCCAGCCAAGTCATACAGCTCGTTTGGCTCTATCTGCTACCAGAGTATCTGGATTTTCATAGCGACCTTCTGTTTCACCAAGAACCAGAAGGGCTATTCAATGGATTGTTTTTGGGGCGTGCGATCGAATGCATGTTGCAACAGGGTCCGCCATGGAACGAAGTCGACCGATTGGTTTCGAATTCTATCGAACAACTCAACGATTACGTAGGATTTCGTCCGGTTGCTGTTTTGGAAGGGCGACGACTAGAACCCTACTCCCGCGAGTGGCTCCGCCCTATTCCGCTCTACATTCGCGAAGTCGGGGTCGCATTCGGCCCGTACTATGACATTGTCTCGAGAACGTTGGAGATTCTGCGTAGTACATCCCCACAGATACTTCGCGATGCACAGTTCGATCCAGACAATCTGGACGAGATAGCGATGGATCCGCGGGCTTATGATTTTGACCATCCCGTGAACAAGAGACCCAATTACTATTTTGGACAGTGGGATCCACACTTAATGGATTCCCAATCGAACTATCGACGGTTCGTATTGCAACAGGTAACGGTGAACGCACTGCTAGCGAGAGTTAGTCAAGAGAAGGATTTGCCAAGAGACCAATTGTTGACGGAGGCGTCCGTCGTGTTGGCTGGTACCATGTTGATGGCATCGGGAATTTCGGGTGGAAGCCCCAACGCGTTTTCTTCGACAACAACTCTTGTTCAGTTGCTTGCTCACATCGCAAACTATCGAGATCAATTTTACTCAGACTTTCTGGAGAGAATTACGGGGCCGCATGCGGATCGGTTGAGGAGCGAGGCTGCTATTCGGCGCCAACCGCTGGGCGGTGCTCGACAACAACTCAATACGAATCTTGCGCGTCTTCGAGCGTCACAAGTCGAACACGTGCAGTTGGCTCGTATCTTTGCTCGCATGGGGAGTGCGAACGCCGCCAAAGAAGAGTCTGATGACGTACAAGTACCATCCGCACGCATTCTTTGCCGCATCGATTGTTTGCTGACGATTGGCAACCAATTTCTCCGACGAGGAGAATTGGCGAAAGCGGTAGAGATTCCCGATCAAATCTTCGATTGGATCGAACGCGGAATTCAGTGTGGCGCGTTGGTCGATCCATGGAACATTCTAGGCTTCTCAGGGAATTTTCCACGGTTTGTAGGTTCCGATGCTACCGTCAGCGATGAAAGAATCGAAGAGCTTGTTCAAATCATGGAACAGTTGTTTGGTTTGATGTCGCGGCTTTGGCGCGAAGCGGCCGCGACCAATCAAGAGTTGCTTTGCGAGCGTACCGAACAGCGATTTCGAACCATTGCTAATTGGTGGAGAAAATACGCTCCTCACCAAGTCACGGATGTTGCTGCGACGGACCCGCAAGACGTGTTGGACTCGTCGCAATTGGTGGCACGAGCGCTTCGATTGTGGCATCAGGGCGGAGCGGCAGCGGGTGATATTCGATTCTGGACGCCGCACGCGGAACTGTTCGATTCCCCTAAGGCTTATGCACTCGTCATCGAAGCGTTGCTAGATCGCGCAGACTTTGTTGGAGCGATGGCCTTGATCGTTCATTGGCTTAGTCAAGCGGAACGTGTAGGCCTACAAAGTGGAAACACTTCCTACTCCGACCTGGCTCGCAATTGGCTCGAACAGCTTATCGAATCCCAAAGCGTTTCTAGCATCGACGAAACAGAGGGAGCTAATGGCAAATCCTGCTGGCCCACGATAGAGAAGTTCTTTGATTATCTGGAGGCCAATGGCGAATCCTATTGGGCGGTACCCGAATTTCGTCTGGGAGATTCGCGTTCACAGAAGAAGCCGAGAAAAGATGACCATCTATTCGTCGCTGGTTCCAACGATTCGGAGGATGAGGAGACACCTTCCTCAATCTACGGTGCGGCGTATGAAGATGTGACTTATGAAGACACCACCGACGATGGAAACGATGCGCCGATTTTTGAACAGGATGAAGGAACGCCCGAAGAGTTGATCGCCGAATCGAAGCGACTCAACGAGCACCTAACGTTCTTGGTCGCGTTGGCGCAAATGTGGAAATTGGTCTCCCAGTCGCTTCACTCACTCAAACATCGCGATCCGCAAACGGCTTCGGCAGAGCAAGAACGGATGGTCGCGGCGCTTAAACGTTGGAGCGAACAGTGCCTATCGAATCGCGATGGACTTATCCAATTACTTGATCAGATTCAAGCGTACAAAATCGCGAGGGGTGGCACCGACACCGACTCGATGGGCCGATACGATCGCAAACGGGTGGTCAAAGAATCGCTAATGGAAAGGGTACTCTCCGCAGCGGTAGAAACAGCGGATGCTGGAAGACTTTTGATCGGCGCCGTGTTGGCGCTCGCCGATGATCGTGATCATTTCGGCGAGCGACTGAGCCATTTGCCAAAAGATGAGTTGTTGACCATCGAGTTGTTTGGCAATTTGATGGCCGGTCGACGAAGTCGCGTGGAGGATTCCTTTCCGGACTTTATCTCTGTCATTCGCGATCAGAAATTGCTTTATGTCTCACTGGCACGCGGGGGCGATCCTCGTGAAATATTGACGGCGCGCGTCCGTCGTCGGGCGTTGACGCATTTGCTGACATGGCTGCCGAGGCAAGGATTGTTTTACCAGGCATGTCGATTGGTCGATACGGCTCGGCACATGGAGCATACGAATCCTGTGGGGCACGGGGCGGTAACGGAATTCGATGACTTGTTTCAAATCGCATTCAAGTCGATGGTGCGTTGCTTGGTTCGAAACGCGTACCATTGGCATACAGATCCTAAATCGAGCAGTAACAAAGAGGGCAAATCGAACAGAGATGGAAAGACGATCAAAGAAGGCAAAGGTAACAGGAAGAAAAAATTGCCTCCGCCGTCGCATTGGGACAAATTGGAGCTCGATGCCCTGGTCGATTTGAATCCCCCAGAGCCGGATCAAGAACAGCTAGTACCATTGCTGGAACAACTGACTGAGATTCTGTTGGGGAGTTGGCTATCTCATTCACGCACGCTTCGGTTGAGTGTGTTGGAGACCATCGACGGATCCGGTTCTTGGAAGAATCTGTGTGACTTTATTCAACAGTACGGCAAGGGGCTTCTAACACAAGGTTTCTTGAAGCTTTCAAATGTGCGGGCCATATTGCATCAGGGAGTTGGCAATTATCTCCAGCATGCGATGGAGAATCGCGATATCGAAGAATTGAGTCCACTGCTCGACGCACTCTCGGACGGCATCATCGCACCCGAAGAAGCACAACGCTGGCTCTCGGTCGTCTTTGAAGCAATCATCGATCATTACGGAGAGTACAAGGACTACAACAGTACGACGACGCAGTCCGACCGGGGGGAGATGCTGTTTATGTTCCTCGATTTCTTGCGATTGCGAGTTCGATACGATCGGGTTTGCTGGAATCTCAAACCGGTGTTTTGGGCGCATGAGGTATTGGTACATTCCGGCTGCCAGAATTCGGCTCAACAGTGGAGAAGAGCATTGGCGGAACGCGTCGCCCGAGAATCGGACCAATACTTGGAACGGCTCTCCAAATTGCAAGAGATGTACGCGATGAAGATGCCGACCGTCGCGGACCGGCTCAACGAACGATTTGTCAAACCGATGACGATCGATAGAATGCGCGCACTCATTCGGCCTGCAATACGTCAGTTGCGAGCGAACGATGAGGAAGAAAGCCACGCTTTCGAATTGTTAGTCCAAGAAGCGCACTTGATGATGCGCGAGCCGACAGGTGTCGGACTCGACATTCCTGCTTGGTTGGTCATGCTCGAAGAAGAAGTGGATCGTGTATTGCAAAACAATCGAGTGATCCCACAAGTGCAACGTCTTGAAAGATCCGTGCCAGCCATTGTGATTCCATTCACGCAAATACAATCCCAGCTCAACGCCGTCATGGCGCACAATCGAACTCTTCGTGGCCCAACATGACACTGATGCGTATCGCTGATTGCATACGTCATCTATTCAAGATGCTACAGCTCCAGGAATGAGCATGGAACCATTAGAAATTGAATGCAAGTTTCAGGTCGCGGATCGCGATATCCTCAAGAAAGGGATTCTGTCGTTGGGTGGAGTCTTTCTTCAGAATGAAACGCATTGCGACACCTATCTGCGACATCCATCGCGCGACTTTCGCGTTACCGATGAAGCGTTACGCATACGTGAACTCAATGGCAAACCGTTGATAACTTACAAAGGGCCGAGATTGCCCGGTCCGGTGAAGATACGACCCGAAATCGAATTGCCATTGGTCCTCGATACAGTCGAATCGTGGCTCAGTATTTGGAAACATCTAGGTTTCGAGATTGTTGCCCGTGTATCCAAGGTTCGGTCGGTTTATAAAATCGCGACGCATGAGCGAGAACTCACCATTACGATGGATTGTGTCGAAGGGGTCGGCGAGTATGCCGAAATCGAGCGGGTCGTCGAAGACCCTTCGGCGATTGAGGAGGCAAAGAACGATATCCTCGAACTCGCATCGCAGTTAAGTTTGGGGCAAATGGAAAAACGGAGCTACCTGAGTCTTTTGTTGGGGCAGTAGCTTCTCTTTCGTTTGCTTTCTCAATCGGGCCCCTCTAGAATCCAATCATGTTTCAAACACTATATGTCGGGAAATTAGCGGGAATTCGGCTCTACATACACTGGACCTTTTGGTGGTTACTCATTTATGTTTTTCTAAGCCAAATCGGAGCCGGTCTGTCGCAAACATTGGGGCTGATCGGGTTCGTGTTGGCCGTTTTCGGATGTGTTTTCTTGCATGAACTAGGACATGCCTTCTCTGGAAGATGGTTCGGCGTGCAAACGCAGGATATAACGATGATGCCCATCGGTGGATTGGCGAGGATGGGCACTCCCCACACACCGTTAGCAGAATTGGTGATTGCTGCTTGCGGACCACTAGTCAATGTGGTGATCGCCATCGTCCTAGCATTGGGGTTCGCCGTGAAAGCCAATTGGGGAGGGCCAATCGAGCTCGGCAACTTGGGCTTCGTAGAGCAGCTTCTTGTCGCCAATGTTGGATTGGTTATCTTCAATCTGCTGCCCGTTTATCCGATGGATGGTGGCCGCATCGTCAGGGCAATCCTAAAGTTCTTTGTACCAAGCGAAAAGGCAGTTTATTGGACAGCGAGGCTTGGTCAAATCTTAGCGGCTGCATTCTTTCTTTACGGTCTCTTCTATTCCTGGCAGATAGCGTTTATCTTCGCGATCATGTTTGTGGTTTGCTCAGCCGAGATCTTTCAAGCGAAAGTGAAGAAGGCATTTATGGAGGGCCAATTCCCAAAGGGGTACTCGCCCAATACAACTGCCCAACCACAAAGCGGGCCGTTTGGAGGATTCGGCGGCTTTGAGTCTCGAAACGCGTCAGAAGCAGATGACGGAGAAATCATCGACGCCGAAGAAGTTCGACGCGTTCAATAGCGAGCATTAGCTGTCGGCAAGAATGGCGATCGCAGATCGAGCGGGTTCCCAATCGGGATACACACGTGCCGCTTCAAGATAACACTCCATTGCTGCATTATCGTTCCCGAGATGCCAGTAGCACTGCCCGAGAGCGACGCATGTTTGATAGGAGTATCGATCGAGTTTCAAGGCACGTTTGCAGTCATGAACCGCCTGCTCGATCATGCCATTCGAAAATCGAATCCATGCGCGAAGATAAAACACGTCGCTGCGTCCATCGGTTTCGTCGATCAAATGGCTTGCTAGCTCCTCTGCTCGGCGATAATCGCCGTCCGCAAGGAATTGTTCGACGGCGTATGCTGTCTGACGATGCCAGGGACTTTGTGTTCGTGCCGCAATGGCGCGTCGCGCTTCGTCCGCGCTGGTTCGAACGGTTCGAGAATCGTCGCGTAGCAAGGCACCGAGTGGAAAATAATGGGTTTCATCACCCAAAAAACAAAGCGCCCAAGTTGCGGCTCGCCGCGTTTCTACATCAGACGACTTGAGCAATCGCGTCAAGGTAGACGGTGAATAGTTACGCCGGACTTCGTCAATCCAGATCATCGGATTCTTGCAATCGATGCTAGAAATTACAATAGAATGAATATCACCATAGGTGTAGGACAGATAGTTTTCGTAAAATTGAACTAGCTTGGTCATACCATTCAGCCGAGTGTTCGGATATTGGTACTATCGCTCGTGGAGAGAACAGTACTCGTGCGTGAGGATCGTGAGCCGTGTAAACGAACGATTCAACGAATCCACAATTCCACTGTAGTTGGGTAGATCCCATTTCGCAATGTATAGGTTTCCTCAAAAAAGATTATGAATCGAATCGAAAGTTCTTGCTTGACTTTCATATGGCGGTGGATCTTTGCTGCACTGATGTTGTTTCTCCATACACTCCGATGCGATCCGTGTTTGTCCCAGGAGCATCCTTATTTATCGAGTGCCATGGTAGCCACACATCAACGACTACAAAATCCGCTAGACGATCAAGTGGACGGGGCATTTGGGTATGCAGTTGATACCCTATCTCGACTTTATGATTTGCCCATGTGGGTCGATCGCCAGATCGCCAAAGATGAGATGGTTGCAGTAGTACCGAATAAAGAATCGATCGAGTTTTGGCTAAAGCGAATGTCTGATCAAGTGGATGGGCAAGTCATCATCTTGGACAACCTGGTGTTTATCGCTCCAAAGTCTATGGCAGATTCGCTTACGCTGGCGTACTGGGAACTCAAGACGTCCAAGATTCCAGCGGAATGGAACAAAGTCGATAACCCCGGCTTGAGTTGGAGCCATGGAGCAAGTTCGATCGAAGTTTCCAATGCTCTTTGCCAATTCGCCAAACTCGACAACGCTTGGACATCGAGTGTCGAACATGATCATTGGTCCGAACGCTCCTTTTCGAAAGTGTCTCGGCTAGCCGTCGCCACAAGTGTATTGGGAAGTCTTGGCAAAAAGCTTCGCATGGTGGATGGCAAAGCTAGCGTTGTTCCTCTCGCTGTCGATGGAGACCAGCCGCAAACAGTATCATGGAAATATACTCCGTCTCAAATGACCCAAATCGGTAGGGAGCATTGGAACACTTGGAAGACCGAGAACCCAATGGCAACTTTCCAAAAGGAAGGAGATGGGTGGCTGATATCTGCGTCCCCAGAGGCGCATCGTGCATTGGTCCACCCGCTCATCCCTAACAAGAAGTGGATAAGGCCCAAATCGAAAGTACCATTGTATTCACTCAAGCTGCAGGGGAGCCTGGAGAAAATGCTTCCGGAACTAGCGATGAAACTGAAGCTCGACATCGCACCGCTTCCTTTGCCGGAGAAAATTGGCAAACGCGAAGTGATGATCGACGTCAAGGACGCGACCGTCGATGTCATGTTACGGGAGATAGGAAAGGCTGGGGGAATCGAGTTCCGCAAAACATCGATGGATCGCTATGAGATTCAAATCCTGGAAACACCCTGAACCACTGTTAGTCGTCTGGACGCGTCAAAGCAAATTGGCTATTTAGAAATCTGGTGTTCACAGAATTCATGGCCTGATATCGGGAATTAAGAAATGACCAGCTCGATCAAGCGTCTCTCTGTCGGTTTGTTGGTATTGGCGATAGGCTGTCTACTCGCTTCCAATACTCACGCTGAAGAGTGGAATTGGAACCCATTCGCCAAGAGCGAAACTAAAAGCAAACCCAGCCCGCTCTATACGAGCACCTCAAGTACGAACAAGAAGTCTTGGATGCCCGATTGGAAAATGCCGAGCATGTTCGGTACCAAAAAGACCAATGTAAACTCGTATACGAGGAAAGAACCATCGACCTTTCAAAAGATGTCGAAGTCTACGTCGCAGTGGTTCAGCAAACTGAATCCATTCCCCAAATCCACGGGCTATTCCGCAGAACCGAAAAAATCCTGGTTCTCGCCGAAACAAGACAACGAAGTCAAAACGGTCAACGATTTTCTAAGCCAAAAGATGGTTCAATAGCCATCCGCCTTCGGGCTGAGGCCGAATCGCGATTACTTCGTTTCTTCCATTTCGCGAATGTAAGCACGTAGCCGCTCGAGTTCGTCTTCTGTCCCCTTCAATTTGAGCATGTTCTCGACTCGTTTCTGCAACTCGAACGAGTTCACGGGTTTCGACAGAAAATCGTCCGTCCCCGCTTCAACCGCGCGTTCGATGTCGCCAAGCTCGCTCAATGCGGTGACCATGAGAATCATAATCTTTGATGTGGCTTTGTCCGACTTTAGCTTTCTGCAAACCTCGAATCCGTTAAGCTTCGGCATCATCACATCGAGTAAAATCAAGTCGGGCTTGAAGCTCTCGACCTTGTTCAATGTGTCTTGCCCATCGACTGCAAAAGCGGTATCGCACTCGATTCTGGCAAGGAATGCTTCAAGCAATTCGCGGTTCTGAGCGTTATCATCAGCGATCAATATTTTCGGAAGACTCATATAGCAACTTTCCCCTTAAACGGCCACGGCCAAGCCAGCCGCAGGAACGGGGAATTGGCTTGCCATGTGACGCACGTCTTCCCGAATCTGTGCAAGCATCGCTGCATCATCGTGCGACTTCAACGCCGTTGCAATCCAGGTCGCAATCGTCTTGAATTCGTCTGTCCCCATACCGCGTGTTGACAAAGCAGGGGCACCGATTCGAATACCGCTGGGGTCCATCGGTTTGCGAGTGTCAAATGGAATCATGTTCATGTTCACTGTGATACCGCATTCGTCGAGCGCCTTTTCCGCGATCTTTCCGCCGATACCGAAGCTAGTCACGTCGACGAGGACCAAGTGATTGTCAGTACCACCACTGATCAGTCGTAATCCATGTGCCATCAACGAGTCGGCAAGCACTTTGGCATTGGCAACCACTTGTTTACCGTATTCCTTGAACGATGGCAGCAGAGCTTCTGCAAAGCAAACTGCTTTTCCTGCAACGACGTGCATCAATGGTCCTCCTTGAATGCCAGGGAAGACCGCGCTGTTGATCGGCTTCGCATACTCACTGCGGCACAAAATCAAACCGCTACGTGGTCCGCGAAGTGTCTTATGTGTGGTCGTTGTCACATAGTCGGCATACGGAACCGGCGAATTGTGTACTCCTGCTGCGACAAGACCTGCATAGTGAGCCATGTCTACCAAAAGCTTCGCGCCAACCTCTCTAGCGATGTCTGCAAACTTGTCGTGGAATATCTCGCGTGGATAAGCACTTGCGCCTGCGACGATCATCTTGGGACGATGCTCGCGTGCCAATTTAGCTACTTGATCAAAATCGATTCGATGATTTACAGGATCGACGCCGTAAGCATGAAACTTGTACAGCTTTCCGCTGATATTGAGATGCATACCGTGGGTAAGGTGTCCGCCTTGAGCTAAATCGAGCCCTAGGACAACATCGCCAGGTTGCAATGCGGACAAGTAGACAGCCGTGTTCGCTTGCGAGCCAGAGTGCGGTTGGACGTTTGCATGATCAGCACCAAACAGCTCTTTCGCCCGATCGATTGCGATCGTTTCGACCGTGTCGACATGCTCGCAACCACCGTAGTAGCGTCTCCCAGGATAGCCTTCAGCGTATTTGTTCGTCAGCACGCTACCGACCGCTTGCATGATCGCAGGGCTCGTGTAGTTCTCGCTTGCGATCATCTCGAGACCTTCCTGTTGCCTTATAGACTCTTGTTCAATGGCGGCCCAAATGGCGGGGTCTTGTGTTTGTAGTATGGACATAGATGTAGCTTTTGTTCAGAAAAGTATTGTCAGAGACATTGATCGCATAGGGTTATCGGAAACAATCGCTCTCCGGCCTGTGAGCCGTTGGGCGCTAGCCCCGGTTTCTTCCGGCCCTTGGGCCGCTCGGCGCAAACCTTGGTTTTCACAACTCAACAGACCGGAATTGTCCCGGCCAATTGCGAAACCGTCAACCTCGGCCCGTTAACCGCCAACGAGCTTGGAACAACAACACGTTGATCGCCAGTAGAATCCCTGATGCAATCGTTGTAATCCCTACATAAATACCGATGAAAAGCCACGATCCAACCTTCGCGGTAGGGGACTCGCTCGTTCCGATGGCCATCGCGGTAAGGGGTGCATTGTCGACCGCCATCAGCGGGCTTGTGACGCCGATGAACTTGAGGGACTTTAAATCTTGATCGGCGGGTGCGAATGACCAAACCAAGAAATAGATGGCGACCGGCAAGCAATAGAGACCCAGCAAGACGACGTAGCTTAGCATCATGGCGGTGCTCGTTTTCCTAACAACGGTCGACAAAAACATCGCCAAGATCGTATTGAAGACCGAAGCAACAAAGCATATCAAAAAGTAGGCCAACATCGACGGCCAATTCTCCGATAACGGCGTCAACGGGAGCAGGGCCAACACCATCGGAAACATTAGGAACGCGGTCAACACAGCAGACACTCGGTAACCCGCCAGTAGTTTGCCCCAAAGGATCTGCCATGAAGAGATCGTCGTCGTCAACAACAGATCGATCGTTTGTCGCTCTCGTTCGCTCGTAATACTGCCTGCCATAAACACAGGTGCTACGAGAATGTTAAAAATTAACACAAAGCCCGCATAATAGGCTGCTAAGCTCGGACGCAAAAACAAGAATACTGCCATCAACGGTATCGCCAGCAACATACTGATCTGGATAACCAAACGAAGCATCAAGCTCCCTTGGCTGAAGAGTTCCGCATGCATCTCCTTGTCGTAGACCGGGTTTGCATTGTCGGCCATCAGCGTCTTGCGGCGCGGCGGAGCGAACAAACTGTCCGGGAACTGATCCCGTTGAATAACCAACCCGACCGCTTCGCGCTGTTCCTTCTCTAGATCGACCACTTCGTTCCCTTGGCTTCCGATATCGGGCGGATACAGTAATCGATGGGCTGTAATGGCGAGCATTCCGAACCCGAACACCAAGCAAATAGCAGGCACAATCGTGATGGTCAAAACGAGACGCAGATCTCCTTGACCGGCCAGTGCGAGCCACAAAATCACACCCACGATCAGAATAGGTAAAATGAAAACGTAGCTGACAACAAGCGACGAACTCGTACGCTTGAAGTAGCTTGAGCAGTACATGCTGATCGAACCAAAAAGAAAAATCGACGACAACAGCCCGACATACGCCGCCAGCAATTCATAAATAGAAACGCCACCCAACGGCAAACAGAGCATGATGATCGGCAAGGAACCGGATACCAGCACGATCAAGTGAGCGAGTGCCGCAATCAGCTTGCCGGAAACAATGACGATTGGTCGCAATGGACTGGCCAACAACATCTCGTACGTTTTCCGTTCCTTTTCGCCACTAATAGCGCCAGCCGTAAAGCTCGGTGCCATCAATGAAGCGATCGCAAACTGGCCAACAAAGAAGAAGTCGACCAATCGCTGCGCCGAAGCGGACTCGCGACTCAAGTCGATTTTGACATCGCGTGGATAAGCGATCAAAACCACCGCCGCGAGCGCGATCTGATAAATGAGCATCAACAAGAAAGCTCTGGGCGTGCGGAGGTTGACAATAAGCTCGCGCTGAAGAACAGGATTGTTGTTCAAAAACATACGTGGCGAATCGATACGATGAGAAATGAGCGTTCAGTGAGCTTTGTTGGACGGCGCGAGTTATCGGATCCCTTGAGCTTCCAGCTCCCGGATCTCATCTTCCATTCTAGCCCTTTCCTCGTCGGTGATGTTCGGGTCGGGCAAAAGAGAACGACGTGTGCAATTGATCAACGCCTGTAGCGTTTGATACCGCCGCGTTTGCTTGATCGCGGGTTGAATAAAGTCACGGATCATCTCCTTCAACTCCGCCTCATCCTTGGGAGGAATCGCTTTGAATTGGCTACGCAACGCGGCATAACCAGCCGACGAGTAGTCTTGTTCGAGTCCCTCGGCATCGAGCCAATCGACGAGTGCATCGTTGATGAAATTCGTCGGCTTGAGCATCCAGCGAATGAAATCCTTACGATCCTGGCCGATCGGATCCAAGATCGGAATGATCAGATCCCCAACGCGCCCCGGACGTCGGATGTCCGGCGATAACAAGTGAATACGAGCTGTCATGAGCAACCACACGACCTTGCCCCTCAGTTTCGGATCACTCATCATTCCTTGAATTTTGCCGGTTAGCCGCCGTTCTGTTTCATGGGCTCCTTCGCCGACACTACCAAATTGTGTATCCGCTTCGTCAACGAAGATCACCACTTTCTCGAGTGCTTCCAAAACGCGACGCAATCGTTCGAAGATCACGTCGGTTTGACCAAACCACTGGCTTCGGATGTTCTTCAAAACGAGAACTGGCATATCCAACTCGGCTGCGACCGCTTCGAAAATATATGTCTTTCCGCCTCCAATGGGGCCTGCAATCGCAGCACCCGGAAGAGCGCGGTCGTCCGGCAACTTCATGCGTGGAATCAAATAGCTATTCAAAAACGACTTCAGGTTTGCGAATCCAACGCAGTCCGTCAATTGATGCGACGGCTTCTTGAACTCGATCACATCCTCACCAAGCTGACTTTGAATGAAGAGTTCAACTTGCTTTGTGGTGTCTTGGCGTTCTACGGGGCGTTGCAAGTAGTCCGAAGATAGCAATAGCTGACGCATGGCGTGAAGACTAAGTCCAGCGGTCGCTTCAGCTACCAAGTCGCTATTGTGCTTTTGCCCGGTGGGCGTTGTCGCGACATGCGTGCTAACAAAGTGTTTACGAGCGGCCAAATCGGGAGCCGGAACCTCAACCGACAACACTTGTGGCAATCGGGAAATGCGAGGATGAACGAGACTACGCGATTCTGCAACAAGGATCACGGCATCCTTGCCCGAAAAGAAAGCAGGATCGTTGAACCAATCGGTGACAATCGCGATGCGCCGTAATTGGGCATCGTTCATTCTCGCAACGTCACCATCTCCGGAAGGCAACAACATGTCGGTCCCTTCGATGAAGATGAGCAAGTTTTCTTTCAAACAAGCACGCGAACAAATCGTCAACTGCCGAAGGAATTCTAAGGCTTGAGTCGCATTGCCGATGGCGTCGCGAAGATACTGATCAAATTCGCGACGTCGAAGATCGAATTTGCTCCCATCGTTCAACACCTCACGCATCGGGATCGCGTCGACAGAAACGCCATTCTTCCAAGCAGACCACGCTTCTCGAAGCCGCACACGGTCATCGTCGCTCATTCGAATGGGACCGTTCAACTCGTAAATCACCTGAATCAACCCTGGCACCTGCGTCTTGGAGGTCAAGAACGGGATAATCGGTACATATTGTTTTCCGTCAAAATACAAATCGTAGATGTTCCCGCTCAAAACCACGGCCCGCGATTGCCCGGAGTTGATGATTCGAGCCAATTGGCCAAAAAACGGATAAGAAGCGGCTGGAAGATCGGTGGTCGGCAGTTGAACGGTTGTATTCGAACTCATATAGGCTGGATAAAAAGTGGCGGTGTTGTATCAAATCCGTCGTAGGGCCCTGATTCTATGCTCTAACCAGGAGGCTTGTCGCGTCATCTAGCAGTTTTTTGATCCGATACTTGGCCGGTTCGGATCCAAGACAACTTTGCAGGGGTTGCAAACTGCTGATAATTGCCTAAGCCAAGACTTTCGAGGCATCCATTCCATAATCCATAAGCACTCATGACACATCCAACCTCCGGCCCACAGTCGCCTTCTCCGACTCCGCAAACTCCGACTCCGCAAACTCCGCCGGCGGTTCCTACAAAGCCCGCCGCGCCGACCACTCCGCTGCCACCATTGAGCAAATTGCCAATCGACTCGATTCTGTTCGTGTCTTTCGGCGGTCCCGAAGGTCCTGACGATGTGATTCCTTTCCTCGAGAATGTGCTGCGTGGCAAAAATGTTCCGCGAGAACGAATGCTCGAAGTTGCCGAACATTATCAGAGCTTTGGCGGTGTCAGTCCTATCAACGAACAATGCCGACTGCTGATTGACGCCGTCCAGAACGAATGCAAACGGCGCGGAATCGATCTTCCGATTTACTGGGGCAATAGGAATTGGCACCCGCTACTGCCGGGAACCATGCAACACATGGCGGACGATGGCCGCAAGCGCGCGATCGCTTTCTTTACCTCGATGTTTAGCTGCTACAGTGGTTGCCGCCAATACCGTGAAGATATCGCTGCAGCCCAACAGACCGTCGGAGAAAAGGCGCCTTTGGTGGAAAAGGTCCGCAAAGGTTTCAATCATCCCAAATTTATTGCGGCCCAAACCGATTGCTTGAAGAAATCACTCGCTCAAATTCCAGAAGAGCATCGATCGACTACCAAGGTTCTGTTTTGTGCTCACAGCATTCCCAATGCCATGGCAGACCATTCCAAATATGAGATTCAGCTCCGTGAATGCGCAAAGCTGATTTGTGCCGCCGTAGGGCATGGACCTTGGGAACTAGTTTTTCAAAGTCGATCCGGTCCACCACAACAACCTTGGCTGGAACCGGACGTTTGCGAACGGATTGAACAATTACACACAGATGAGTCGATTCAACACATCGTGCTGATGCCAATTGGTTTTATCTCCGATCACATGGAAGTATTGTACGATTTGGATGAAGAGGCAGCTACTCTATGCCGCGAGAAAGGCATCCAATTTGTTCGTGGCGATACCGTTGGGGTACATCCCGAATATGTCTCCATGGTCGTGGATTTGCTAGAAGAACGAATCAGCGAGGGAACGGAACGACCGTTTCTTGGTACCTACGGTGCAAGCCACGATCTTTGCCCAGCGAATTGTTGTCTGTACCCAGTTTCACGACCGACGAGGCCATGAGTGCGCCTAAAGTCTCTCTCGTTACAGCCAATGGATAGAAGGCCGAAGTAATTCGGGCTGTTGGAGTATAGCCAGCGAAACTGTATACTAAGCCTGGTAAGCGTTGGCCCCCATTAGCCATACGTTTCTCAATGCCTACCATCAAATCTTGGAAAACAAAATGAGCCAATCCGAAGAACCCAGTCCGGCACAGCGTTTGGCCACCATGGCCGTCAAAGGCGCAAACACCAATGCTGAGCCTGAGGAATCGCTCTGGTCAGGTGGTTATTCCCCGAAAGCGATGATCGGATCATGGATTCTTTGCTTGATTCTGAGCATTGCGTTGATTGTTGGAATGGTCATGCTCCCTGGGATACTGGGAGAACAAGTAGAAAAGAAGATCATTTGGAGCGTTGGCACGGGCGTTGTGATTGCACTTTGGGTGATTGCTGCCGCTGCGTATGCCTACCGTAGATTGTGCGTTTTCTATGAACTCACGACTCAGCGATTCATTCACAAGCATGGAATCCTGGTCAGAACGACCGATCGAATTGAACTGATCGAGATCGATGATGTTGCATTTACCCAGGGACCCGTTCAACGCATGCTCAATGTCGGTGCTATCAAACTCACGAGTAGTGATCGCTCCCACCCCCAACTAAATTTAGTCGGCATCGATGATGTCAGTCGAGTCTCAGGGCTCATCGATGATGCTCGCCGCAAAGAACGTCGTCGTCGAGCCTTGCACATTGCGAATTAATCCGAACATGAATGCAACATAATGCAATGGCTTGCGGGGTTCTGGGTCCCTAAGCAATGGATGGCGGCGAAAGTCGAGCTTCCGATTGAACATTGGAAACGAGAACATTTTCTTCCCTTTCGCCCTAACCAACTGATCGAACGGCTCGCATTGCGATCCAATTGTCGTGAAGAGTTTGAGAAGCTACGACCAGCGATTGATGATTTCAAAAAGAAGATCCAACTTCAGTATCAGCAACATCATGAGTATCTCATCGATCTCTATTCCCAATTCGACCCAGATCGCGACTTGTGCGATCGTGCGCTGGAGGTGGCCACTGAGGGCAGTGGCACCTTAGTCTCCGTCGACGAATCCGTTTTCCGCTCTTTGTTCGCAGAAATCGCCGATTCTCTCAACCACGCGAACTATAGACGCCTATCACCCAGGGAGATCCAAGCCGCGATCGGGGCCGCGAGCCACTGGGGAGTCCGGCTGCAGATTCGCTTCTCTTCGTTTCGTCGATTGGAAGTTTATGGTCGTGGCGACATCGTTACAAAAAGGATGAAACGGGATTGGAGATCCCTTTTCCGAATGCGCGAAGTCGATGTGCCAATCTATCAACGTTTGGTAGTCGTTTTCCGTCCGAAAGAAATGCAATCCCTTTCTGATCCACTCGATCCAATGCGAGTTCATCTTCGGATGTTCAAGAATATTCCGAAAGCGGACATCGACATGATGTTGCCGGGATCCAAGATTCGACTTTCCTGGCTCGATACGGGCAAGATTGGGATCCCGACCCTTTGGGGCATCTTCATCATGTCCAGCAAGTTAGCCAAAAGCCTATGGATTATCGCACTCATCGGAACACTGAAAGTCTTATCCTCTTTTCTGTTTGCGATTGCGATCGTTTTGGCTACCGTTTTTTATGGTGTCAAATCAATCTTGTCTTACACATCCACCAAACGTCGATACCAATTGAACATCACTCGTAGTTTGTACTACCAAAGTTTGGACAACAACCTCGGTGCACTTCTGCGTTTAGAAGAAGAATCGGAACAACAAGAAATCTGCGAAGCCATTTTGGCCTATTATGTTCTCTCGCAAGCAGAAGGCCCGCTGTCAACAAAAGAGATTGACCAGCGTGCAGAATCTATCCTTGAAGCGCTCACTGGTTTTCCTATCGACTTTGACGTAGACGATGCAATCAGAGACTTAGGCTCACTCGGAGTTTTTCGCATGACGGCCCACGGTTGGACCATCGCACCCTCTCAACAAGAATTAGGTTCTAGCTCTTCATGACCCAACTGCGTTGTGCATTCTTGACCAAAAAAGACGCTGAATTTGCAGGACAAGACGATCCATTGTTGGCCAGTGAACTTCAATCGCGAGGCTGGGACATTCAAGCCGTGGATTGGAGGAACGACTCCGTACATTGGGCTGATTTTGATGTCGTGCTGATACGCTCTCCGTGGAACTACTACCTTTTCCCATCGGAATTTCGAGCGGCGATCGCCAAGATCGAACAAAGCGGAGTGCGGTTATTGCATCCGAGATCGACGATCGAAAAGAACATTGACAAAGGCTACTTAGCCCAATTGTTAGCATCGGGGCATCCAATTGTTCCGACACGATTCGTGCCAGCCAATACCGTCGAGCTCACCCGCGAATCCGTCCAACTTTGGTGTCGCGAATTCAGTTGCGATTCCGTTGTCGTTAAACCCGTCGTGAGCGCGGGCTCGGAGAAAACGTTTCTGTTGATTGGGAATTCTGCCGACTCCGCTCCCTGTATCGACGCAGTTCCCGCCATCGCCGTCCAGGCGTTCCGAGAAGGGACGATGATGGTGCAACCCTTTGTTGCCTCGGTACAGTACGACGGAGAATACTCGCTGGTTTTTTTGGATGGAACGTTGCATCATGCCGTTCGAAAAGTTCCGAAGGTGGGTGATTTTCGCGTTCAGGTGCAGCATGGCGGTGTGTATACAAAACTGGATCCCGAGGATTGGTTGATATCTGCTTCCCAAGCCATCTTAAGGGATTATGTCCCTCGAACGTTGTACGCGAGAGTTGATTGGGTACGTAACTCCTTGAGCAACTGCCAATCGAATAGTTCTCCGTTCTTGATAATGGAGGTAGAATTGATTGAACCCGACCTTTATTTGCGGTTCACCCAGGATGGAATCCGGACCTATGCATCCATTCTCGATCGGTGGGTCAAAGTAGAATAAGCATCAGTTCATTCCCAAGATCGATCGCTGCCCAACGAATTGACCATGCCAATCTCATCATGAATGAATGCGAAGCCAAAGATTTGTCCCATTCACCAACCACCGCTTCCGTGGAGCAACCTGTTTTCACCGCTCAAACGGTACCGCTTGAGCAACAAGTAATGTCTGCGCAACAGTTGCCTCGTGAGCAGCAATCTCCTTTTGAACAATTGCATCCGGATAGCATTGTGGTTGAGCGCTGGGCAGGATTGATTTTCTTTTCCGTTTTGGGCCTCATCGCACTGGTGGTTTGGGTCATGCTCACAATTCTTGTTTTTCCGATTTGGGATTTCCGGTGCTGGCTGATCGGATTGTCATGCCTAGCGTTGTTGGGATTGCTGGGTGCTTTGGTAAGAATGGATCCTGTTTGGAAGTTTCGAAACACCCGATTTCGGGAATTGCCAGGAGGTCTAGAACTTCAAAGGGGTTACGTTTGGTGGCATCGAATCTTTGTGCCGCGTGAACGCATTCAGCATACAGACGTTGTCCAAGGACCTTTGATGCGAAGTTTCAACCTTGCGACGCTGGTTATCAATACCGCTGGGACTCATGAGCACTCGATATCCATCGAAGGCCTCGACTTTCAACGCGCCGAGCAATTGCGAGCGTCTCTACTGATAAAGAACCTAAATCCATCCATTCCGGTGCCACCCCAGGTACTCAAGGAGTCCGTTGTCGATTTAGTGACAAAGGATGGTGCAGGATAGGAACAATGCAATCGCTTCAGGATACAGCGGAACCAGAAACACCGAGAGCTCCACAACCGAAGTTGAATGAGTCAGGCAGCTTGAAAGATCAACGGGGCTTGCATGCACTGTCCCTGGTTTTCGAAGTTTCCAATCGTATACATGCGAATTTGATTCCAGCGATTTTCGCAAGCTTTTCGGTTGTCACCGGTGGCATCATCGGTCTCTACATCGGCATTGCGATTTTTGGTTTTGCGATTGCATTCTCTATTATTCGCTTCTTGACATTCCGTTATCGGCTGACGGACTCCGAGTTGCTGATCGATCAAGGGTTGATCTTTCGCACGCATCGCTCGGTACCGCTGAGCAATATCCAAAACATCGATTCCATTCAGAACATTTTTCATCGGTTCTTTCAGGTTGCAGAAGTTCGAATCGAGACCGCTTCCGGAAACGAACCCGAGGCGACGATGCGAGTATTGAGCATTGCAGAAGTCGATCGACTTCGCGACCGCATCCTCGGGATTGCGACGTCGAGCAAGATTCCGGTCGCAAATGTTGAAACATCCAGTGAAGCAACCGCGCCATCGACCACATCCTCGATAGAGTCTGCCCGATCGATATTGGAGATCCCAACGCACCGTCTTATCTTGGCTGGTTTGCTGAGCAATCGCGGATTAATTCTTGCAGGTATCGCTTTCGGTTACTTTTGGCAGGCCCAGTTCTCTGGATTCGATCCCTTCAGCGGAAAAGTCGAAGAGCCGACCAAAGAGAACGTGCGAGGGGCAATTCGAGGCACGATTCTAAGCTTCAAATCCGTATTCGATAGCATCACAGAATCCATGACCGGACAAGCGAAATCGGTAAGCGGAATCTTGCTCATCGTGCTGATGGTTCTGCTTCTCGTCTTAGTGCTGCGTTTGTTCAGTGCGGCTTGGTATGTGATCAAGTTTCATGGGTATCGATTGACGTTACGTGACGAAGAGTTGCATATTCGCTGCGGTCTGTTCACGAAGATCTCAGCGACCGTTCCTCGACAACGCATTCAAGTGATAAGCATTCACCGCAGTTGGTTGGCGCGTTTTTTCGGTTTAGCATCCATCCGCGTAGAGACGACTGGTGGCGGAACTGGTCAGCAATCCGAGAACGCAGCGACTTCGATGGGAAGACATTGGTTCGTACCTATCTTGGCCATGAGCGAGCTAGAACAGGTCTTACATGCGATGCAGCCAAATATCGAATGGGAGTCGAGTAAGTTATCCTGGAAAGCTCTTTCGCCACGAGCAAGAAAGCGATTGTTGAGGCTTCCCATGTTCCTAGGAATTGCGTTTCTCTTTGCTAGTCTTGTACAGTTCTTTACCCCTTTTCGAAATTGGGCAGGCATCACTGCGGGTGCATCGATCGTATGGATGGCTCTGAGTCTTTGGGTTTGTACGAAAAAATCGAAGAGTCGCAAATATGCAACGAGCGAAACGCAAATTTTGTTTCGCAGTGGAATCTTGATGCAGAAAACATCGATAGGCTTCCTCGATCGAATCCAGTCGGTCGGTCTAATCCAATCCCCATTCGATCGCAATTGGAAAATGGCCACTTTAAAGTTCGATACTGCAGGTGCTGGCCCCGCGGAACACTTGCTGGTCATAGAGATGCTCGATGCCGACGAAGCAACAAGTGAGTTCGAGCGCCTCAACTATGCAATCTAGTCGTCCCCGTTTTCTAAGCGGATCGATTCTTTCACGTCGCTAGAAAACTAAATCCTTTATCGTTTGGCAGTCTGCGACGAGAAATCGAAAAAGTAGCCAAATGTTTCGAGTATCCAGAAACCTGCCAAATTTTCCTCTAGGTGGGTTGTAAAATTCAATCCGTCTACAGAAAATACGAGCCGCTGTAGAGTAGTGGCTTCGATTTTCGTCGCTGCAGTGGTTCCAATCCTGTCTGGCTTGGGACTGATTACCAACCTTTAACGTCCTGAGGTTTCTGTCCAAAATACTGTTACCCAGCCATAGCGAGGCAAATTGGTAACGGTTTGGGCATTAGCCTACAAATTGCTGGGTATCATTGCCAAGTGACACCAATACTAGCTCAAGAACCGGTTACGCTGCCAAGCGGCCGCACTTTTGATTTGTACCGATCGCGTTGGGATGGAGTACTCGACCACGAAGAGTTCGAGTACTGTCGTCAACATGGCATCCCGATCGCATACGATTGCGCGCAGATAGGATGGGTCACTCAGACCTTCAGGGACGAGTCGATTGAATTACCGAGCTATCCAGTGCCCACGAACCGTGCTGCTGCATCGATGACGATGGATTTAGAGAGTCGAGCTATCGAACTGCGCCATCAGTTGGCTAAGGAGGCAGGAAAGCTCCAGATCGAAGTGAGCCAACATCGTTTGTCATTAGACCTTGCCCTGGAACGCCTTGAATTTGTTGCTGCAACGGCAATGAAGCAGCTTGCAAAAGCGTTCAGTCTGGCCGACTGCGATTTATGCCATTGGGGGCTTAAGTCGGCAATTGCCGAATTTTTGGGTGCAGTACGAGGACCGCTTCAACTTCGGCCTAATGGATCGGATTCAAAGGCGTTCGAGTTCCGGCCCTGGGCCCCAGACGATGCCGAGATTTATACGGAACTACTCGGCAACGAGAGAGTCTGGCAGTACTTGCCGGAGCCTTTTCCGTCCGAGTTTACGACTGAAACCGCGCGGACATTAATCGAGGTGGGAGCTTTCAGCTTTCATCATGAAGCAGTAGCGATCGACGTCGAACGCCGAAATATTGGGCAAAATCTTTTGCGTTTCGACGGTCCCTCGGACGGGGTACGCCGACCGATCGGGCAATGCCTTTTACGTTTTGACCGTCCCTTGGCTGGGGTACGCGCATCCGAAGTCGCGTACTGGCTGGGAGAGGAGCACTGGGGCCAAGGTTGGATGAGCCGGGTTTTGCCCGAATTCACTTACCGTAGCTTCCGTCGACACTCGATTGATGTAATCTACGCATGGATCATGGAAGACAATAAGGCTTCGATCCGGGTGGCCGAACGCGCAGGGTACCGGCGTGAGCCTTGTGCTCTAGAAACGCATATCGCCGAGTCTCTCAGACGGCCAGGTTTCGTCCGATACGCGACGTACCGAGTCGACTGGATGCTCGACGCTGCGGAAGAATCGTGATCCGTCTATTCTGGACGTTGGCCGATCTTTACTTTGATCGTTTGAATTTCTCCACTCCGTTCCAGCTCAATTTCTATTGATGAACCTGGCAGGCTACTCCCGATTCGGAAGATGGTATCGTCGACCCCTTTGACTATGGATCCGTTTAGTGCAATGACGCGATCGCCAACCTCGAGGCCCGCTTCTGCGGCAGGTGATTCGGGAAGAACGCGGTTGATAACTGCACCTTTCCGTTCGGTCATTATCTCTTGATTGCCAATCTCTAATTCAAACTCCCCTTGAGACAGCATGTTCCATCGATTGGCTGAAACAAACTCGACGCCTAACCAACCACGTCGCATTTTGCCCGACTGTACGATCTCGTCAAAAACTTGTTTCGCGAGCTTGCTCGGTATGGCAAAACTGACACCACGATAAGACTCTCCAACAATAGCCGTGTTGATACCGATCAACTCCCCCTTGCCATTGACCAAGGGCCCGCCACTATTTCCTGGATTCACCGCAACATCGGTTTGCATCAAGTCGCTGTAACGGGCGACGGGACCGGGTTTGCGAGATTTTCCTCTATTGTTCAGTGGGTTGGCGCTATCGTATTGAGTGCCCGTCAAATCGAGTCTATGCTTGCTACTGACAATGCCGAACGTGATTGAACCCGTCAAACCAAACGGACTTCCCACCGCCCAGACAGGCGAACCGACTTCGGCAAAATCGCTGTCCCCCCAACTGATAGGCAATAACTCCTCCGCATTAACCTTGAGAACAGCAAGGTCCGTAAGTGGATCGCTACCAAGCAACTCAGCGACACAGGATCGTTCGTCTGCGAGGTAGACGTTGATGATCTGCCCTTCTTCGAGCACGTGACTATTCGTTAGTATCAAGCCAGAGGAATCGACGATGACTCCACTACCATGCCCGGTGGTCATCTTCTTTCCTTGAAAACCTAAGCCCTGAAACTGATCGCTTGTTGTGATGTGCACAACACTGGGCAAGACTCGCCGCGAGACGATTTGCGAAACTGTCGAGAGACCTTCGATGGACACCTGTTTTAATTGCTCGCCAGACGCCTCGTATTCCGCTCTTAATTGCCCGCGATACCAAGAGTATCTCGATTGTTCGAGCGTGATAGGGAGCAGCAACCTCAATGCACCCAGCAACGCCAACACTACCGAAAGACTGAGCAAGGTCGAGGCGAACAATGATGCTGCAGTGGGAGACAATGTTGCAGTGGGAGACAATATTGCAGTGGATGACGAAGTCACTGAACTGCGCTGTACATCAACTGTCGAAGTTGCACCTGTCGAACTAGAACTTCTTTCCGATAGCAACTCCACGGGCGGAGAACCTACCATCGGAGGGTTATCACTCTCTGGTTCCAAGGGAACGAGTGTGTCATCATTGTTCATGGATGGATCCAATCTACATTTCAACCCAGTGGGTGGTTGTCTAGGACTCGGGTGGTTGTCTAGAACTCACCCAATTATATCCTACGACTGACGCTTTTGTACCGCAGACGTTACAGACAAAAGTCAAAGTAGTAAGCATATTCCATGTGCCGTCCACCTAGAGTGGTAGCAAATACCCATGAGCGGATGGCACTGTGGTGCGTGCCTGCAACTTTTGCAGTCTGTGTCTTCGCAGTCGGGAAGCCGATTCAATCGATTTCTTCAAACATCGGTAAATCGGGATCTTCGGTGCTGTCCTGGACTGCGGGAGCAATACCCCATTGCTGAAGTCTTCGGATCATTCTCGCTCTCGAAATATTCAGCAATTTCGAGGCCGCACTACGATTTCCTTTACAATGTTCGATTGCTTCCAAAATGAGCTTGCGCTCGATGCTCTCCAATACCGCATCCAAATCTATTGGTTCAATCGTTTGGTTTTTCTCAATATAAGATGCGGCAGTGCGCACGGAAACGGGCAATTGGTCGAAGCTCAACTCCTGTCCATCGGCCGCTCTTATTGCATGCTGCAAAGTCGCTGACAACTCGTCTAAATCACCGTACCACGGAAAGGCGAACATGGCATCTTTGAACTCTTGCGTCATCGGCATTTGCGTTACCTGCCGCTTGCTCGAATCGCGCAATCCCGTCGATTGCCGCCATTGCCAATCTTGGAACCACGCGACCATCAGTGCCTCTAGATCTTCCAATCGTTCGCGGACGGATGGAAGCGGAATTGTCAAACTCGAGATTCGAAGCCACAACCGCGCACCCATCGGATTCTTTGCTGGAAACGAATTGTCTGCGAGTGTTGCGTACAACTGCAGTTTGGGCTGCTCCGCCAAAAAACGATCGAGCGAAGTCGACAGTTCTTTCGGCAACAAATCCAGTCCGCTCAGCAACAATGCCGCCTTATTGTCGTGCGACTTCACGGTCTCTTCGATCACTTCGAACATGCTATCGAGCAACGAATTGTCCATCAGGCGACAATCTATCGTCACCATCGAACTCGGTTGATAGGTTGCAACAGGTCCTAACCTCGCTCGATGAATTGAAACCGCCAATTCATCCCTGCAACGCCCTGCAATCCCGAGTATTGCAACCGATCCACTCGTCTGTTTTGCAATCGCAATCTGAGCCCGTAGCAATTTCGAGTTCAACGATCCGCCTGCCAAATACCACGGCTCCTCTCCCTTGGTGCCAAACCAACGTTGGAGAAGTGGATCCACAAAGCTCGGAGTCTCGCTATGCCGCCGAAGAAGACTCGATTTGGACTCTGGAACGAAGAACACCAAAACGCATCCCTTGTCCGACGAAAGCGAATCGCTGGCAACCGAATCCAACGGTACAAAGAGACGGAGTGAATCGGGAACAGTATCCGATGCTACGCAAAGATTCTGTTTGCTCCAGGTCGTTGGTGTAGCAATGCGAATCGACACCAAATCGATCGCGTCCGTATCGCTCAAGCTCTCCACCGGGTTCTTTTGGGAAGACGATCGACCTAGAAACGAACAGTCCAGGCCGATCAACCGATCGCCATCGAATCCAACGAGCTTCTCGAACGCTTCGTTGACAAAGACAACAATGTCTTCCTCGCTCAGGACGACCATCGGCAATACCGAACTACCGATCAATCTCGCTATCTGCCTACGAGGAACAGACCGTTGACTATCCTCAGCACCCATGCCTGAAAACGCTTTCTGCAAAGGATGAGATCTTTCCATACCGACCCGCTACATATCCGCTTGTTGATTGAACGGATTTGCCGCAAGGCAAAGAACCTATCGCAACCCGAAGCGTAAGCGAGGGACACTGAATCACACGGAATCCCTCGCTCACGCTTCGGGTTGGGATGATAAGTCTTCCTTCTCGCCTAAACATTAGCGACTTCGGGGTGAACCCAAGGCTCCCGATACGGACGGCGCAACATCTTGGTCGCTTGTTCATCACCGACAACGATGTGCTTTTCCGCATCCCAAGTCAGCGTTCTACCCAATTCCATGGATATATTGGCCAATATGCACGAAGCGGTAGAAATGTGCCCTTGTTCAATATCCGCGATTGGTTTGGAACGCTGCGCGATCGCCTTGAGGAAATCCAACATGTGCACGCGAATCGCAGGTGCAACGTGTTGCTCAAGATCTTTCTCGGTTTTGTCCTCCGGATACTTATCCAACTCCATCACAACATCACGATGGACCGCCTTCGATTTGTTCCCGCGTGGAATAAAGTCGCAACGTTGAACGCTTGCTTTGAACGTCCCTTTGTCTCCGTAAAGAGTCAAACCCCATGGATAATCTGGATCTTGGGCATCTCCCCAAGTTCGATGAGTCCAAACCACGTTGAGTTGAGGAAACTCGAAGGTGGCTGTCTGAGTGTCCGGAATATTAGCCTTTGAATTTTTGTCGACCAAAATTCCGCCATGCGACGAGACTTTGGTTGGCCACCCCAAATCCATCATCCATCGTACGGTATCGAGCATGTGAATACACATGTCGCCCACAATACCATTTCCGTATTCCTTGAATGCTCGCCAGCGACGCGGATGGCATAGATTGTTGTATGGCCGCATCGGTGCTGGCCCAGTCCACATTTCGTAATCCAAATTCGATGGCGGTGTCTCGTCTGGCGGATTCTCTTTGGCACGCATGTGGTAATAGCAGTAGACTTCCGCGTGTGAGACTTTGCCAAGCAATCCCGAATCAATAATCTCTTTTTTGGCTTCCATCAGGTGTGGAGTGCTTCGTCGCTGCGTTCCGACCTGGACGACGCGATTGTACTTTCGAGCCGCCGCGAGCATCGCTTGCCCCTCGATAATATCCACACTGATCGGCTTCTGAACGTAGACATCCGCACCTGCTTGCATGGCAGCGATCATCGGCAACGCGTGCCAATGGTCGGGCGTGGCAATCAGAACGATATCCAGATCCTTCTCCGCAAGCATCTTTCGATAGTCCGCATAAACTTTCGGACGTTTGCCTGATTTTTGTTTCGACTGAACGGTGTCCGCACAGTCGTTGAGCATTTTGCTGTCAACGTCGCACAGGGAGACCACCTCGACAGGGGCCACTTGCATCAATCGGTAGAGATCGCATTTGCCATACCAACCTGTACCGATAAGGCCTACGCGTTTGGCAGGTCCATCCTGAAGGGCTGCGAGCGTCGACTGGTAGCTGGCTAGAAGCATGCTTGTCGCCGCGGAAGATGCAAGAAAGGTTCTTCGATCCATGGAGCTTCTATTCTTTATCTAGGAAGGGAGGGGGCAAACGTTCACTTGTTTTCGAGCGATTTGATTCGAATGTTGCGATAGAGCGCTTCGGTGGGTGGCCCCGAATGAATCTGGAGCCCAATAACGCCTGTCTCGGCGATTTTGTCATCCTTTTCTTCGAACGAGACTGTTTCGTGGCCATTGAGCGATAGTTGGATTTTGCTTCCGACGGCTTTAATCGTAAGCTCATTCCAGTCGTTGGGCTTGACCCAATCCTTCAGCTTGTCATCCGCGATTTCAGCTAACATCTTGTTTCGTCGCGATTCGTCGTAGAGGCAGCCCCAAACATTGCGATTCCAAGCTCGCCCAACGTCGCATTGATATCCACTGACTTCGGTTTTGTTCGGGATACGGATTGTGCGGAATTGAACCCCCGCATTGTCGCCTTGTCCTCGCAATCGGACTTCGAGTTTCAATTCGAAATCGGAGTAGTTCTTTTTCGTGCAAAGAAACTCGTTGTGAGGCACCTTTTCCTTCAGCGAACCGGCAACAATGGCTCCATCTTCGATCCGGAACCATTGAAGGTTTCCTTCCCAGTCGTCAAAAGTCTTGCCGTCAAACAACCACTGAAATCCATCTTCAAGCTTCTGGTTCGTTTGCCCAACCGTGGCTGCAGCGGCCTTGGCATTCTGCTGAGCGTTCGCGTACGTTGGACAAACCGCCAGTAATGTCAAAAAGCAAATGGCCCCGTAGGCGATCAGATTTCTTTTCATGGGTTTCTACATCGAAGAGAGAGGAAAACGACTAGCAAACAATCCGATGCTGGATTGTATCATACTCCGAGCCTCTACGATAAGAAGTTTCCTCGCCGTGAAGGTGCGTAAGGATTCGGATCGATGGCGGGAGCATCCTCAGCCTTGGTTGTCCATTCGACGGTTGAGGGATTCAATACGGGCTCCGTACCCGTTACGAAAGCGACCCAAAAGCAAATCGGGACGCCTCGCGCCCGACTCTTTGATCCTTTTTCGCGACACCCATGAGGATCAACCAAGCAATACCGAAAATGAATCCGCCCGCCATCAACGATTCCAGCAATGACAAGCATTGTATTATTCACTCCCATGGACTGCGTTTGTCTTGGGGCGTTTCATCGTGATGACAGGAATTGCGGTTCGCTCAATTTCGCTTCGGTGCAATCGCGTAGAGTGCTTCGTAGGATCGCAAATATAGCACGCCGTTGGAGATGACGGGCGAAGCGGTGGTTGCCTCTCCTAGGTTATTGAACGAAACGACTTCAAAGTTGCGTCCGGCCTTGACAACCGTTCCCATCCCGTCGTTCGACGTAAAGTATATATGCCCGTCAGCATAGACGGGGCTGCTTCGGTGTTGAGCTGTATGCGTTCGTTCCATGTAGATCTCTTTGCCCGTACTCCACTCGAGGCACTGCAGTTTGCCATCCTTGTGCAAAATGTAGAGCAAATCATCGACGGCTAGCGGGATCGAAACGTCTGGCGTTCGAGGCAAGACCCAAGAAACAGCTGACTCTTTGGCCGAACTGTTTCCGGACAAAGCGTCAATCGTTAAGGACACGAGAGGACCTTCCTTGGCCGTGGGAACAATAACCTTTCCTCGGGTCACAAGTGGGGAAGCAACAAATCGAAAGGTAGGATCGTTCTTCTTTGAATTCCATTTGGTCGGTCCATTCAAATCAGCGAATCGCCAGAGTTCTTTGCCATCTGCCAAGCTATGCCCCGTGACGCAGTCGGCACCGTGACAGACCAAGAACTCATTCTTGCCATCGCGGTAGAGCACAGGAGATGCGTAGGAGTGTTTGCACTCAAACAATGCATCGGTGACTCGATCCTGTAACCAAACGGTTGCACCCGTGTCTTTATTGAGTTTGATGACTTGCCCTGTTCGCGTCTTATCATCCATTTTCATACGGCCGTGAATGAGTTGCAAATAGATCGCATCACCATCCAACACCGGAGTGGAAGTCATACCGAACTGGATGTCGATTTTGCCAAAGCGTTCACCTACATCGAACTTCCAGACTTCTTTGCCACTCGTATCCAAACATGCAAGAATGCCGGTACCAAAGAACACCCAAATGTTCTTACCATCGGTGACGGGGGATGGCGACGCAGAGTTTCCCTCGCTCACGCGAGCGTTCTGGTTCCCGGTGCCGATTTTGGTCTTCCAAATGACTTTTCCATCCACTGTCGACACTGCCATCGCGACGAGGTCGTCATTCTCCGAACTGGTAAGATAAATCACATTGTTCCAAATGCATGGCGTCGCGCCCGCAGGACCTGGCAATGGCGTTCGCCAAAGGACGTTCTCCGCATTGCTCCATTTGGTAGCAATATTCTTTTCCTTGGAGATGCCATCGTTGCTCGGCCCTCGCCATTGCGGCCAGTTGTCGGCATACACAGAAGTGCTAAAAATCGACAAAGCTATGGTTGCAGACAAAGATCGTAGGGAGAGCCGCATGGTCAATCGCTCGAAAAGTTAAGTGAAAGAAAGTAGAAGGGGATAGGAATGTAGGTAGAACGGGATGGGAATGTAGGTAGGAGAGGATAGGAAGGTAGCTGGGAGAGAAGGTGGCGTGGCGAGTCGCAGGTTTTATCGTACTTTGACAGATCTAGCCATCATTCTGTAGCGAAGCACAAAGTTCGCAGTAATTGCAATCCCACATACAATCGTAATGCAATGGATGGGGCTCAACAACCAGTGAGAGAGGCCTTGTTGGGGGGCGTGCGCGTCATGGCCAGGGTGTCCCCAAGCCGCAGAGGCAGAGGCAAAACAGACGGCAAACGTGGCCATTCGCACTAAAGTAGAATTTATGAATCGCTGCATTCTGATGGAATTGATAGAGAAATCTGCCGCCACATCCAGAGTCGAATGCGGTCCCAAACTGTCGTCTTCGCTTCGAAAAGGAACCGACGCCAGCAGGAAGAATTATAGCACAAACGATCTCATCTATGTACGGTCGGCTCTTTGAGGTACGTGCTGATGTTTTACAGCATTGCAACGAACTTTACTGATGCGGCAACAACAAGCCCTTGATGCATTGATCATCCGCAGGGCCATGGCTCAAGCTTCGTAATGAAGAATCGGACGTTGAGGCGTTACAGTTGACGCAAACCACAAGCCGACTCGCGTCGGGGCGAGATGATTTCATTCTCACCCACCCCATCTTGGTTTTCTAGGGAATTGATACGAAATCCACCATTTTGAATGGACGTCGCGCGATGACTTCGTAGCGATTGGGATTACCACGCAAGTCGTCGAAGCGACAGATTTGGCCTTCACTACTCGTAGCTATGATCGATTGGTCAGAATCAAATCGGAATGATCGAATCGAGATCGGCAATGTAGCAACGAGTTGGGGGATGGATCGCTCAATGCGATAGATCTTACTCGGAGCTTTCAACGTCGCGACGTAGATTTCACCCAATCGCACATCGAACGCTCCCCACCAATCGTTTCCAACGTCTCCTTGGGAGAAGGTCAAGACCGTTTCTGCATCACCCGTCCCCATCCGCTTTCGATGAATAAATCCAGAGGGAAGTGGATTGTTGTCGATGGGTGTTTCGAGACCACTCCAGTACAAATCTCCGTTGGTGTCTGTCCGAACTTGCCGGACTAGCGAGCCGCCGTAGTGCAATTCAACCTCTCCCCCAGGTCTCATCGCGAATACACTTCTGTCGAGCCCGCTGCAAAACACGGTCGTACCGTCATTTAGCCGCGTTAAACTCTGAATTTTCGGAACGAAACGATCTGTGGTTGGGAGAGTTCTTTGCCAAAGAACCGAGGTATTAGGATCAGGGCTGCGAACGAGTAAAACACTCGCCGGCCAAGCATCTTGGTCCGCTGTTAAGAATTCATGAGCCCGTGCAGTGTAGGGAAGAACCGAAAGAAAACTAGCAATTACTAAACCAAAATGTCTTTGCATGATCGCTCCTGAAACTGATAAACTAGGGGTCATTAAGAAGATTAGGTCACAATCGAACCTGAAGACGGCGAAAATCCGGATTTTTAGATAGTCCTTGTTTTGAGATCTCTGGTTAATCGTTCGGTTCCTGACTTGGAACGATCCCTTGCCACTTGCCTACGATGGGAATGCTTTTCCGCAGTTTTACCCTTCCCAAAAATAGCCAAGCGTGCCGATGACAAGCCCTAAGATAAAAACGGCGAGAGCGGTGGAAAAAAGATCGGTGGGCACGACCGCAAAGCCTATTTTGGACAAAGACCCGGGCCCCGCGAAAAGCTCAGCCGCCGTTGTCTATCCTCACCAGTTATTCCATGGATCGGAGTTGATCGAGAATAACGGTATCATCTATATGGTCGAGGATCCGTTGTTCTTTAAGCAGTATGCTTTTCATCGACAAAAGCTCATGCTCCATCGCTCGAGCATGAAGCGGTTTGCAATGGAGCTTGTCACCAAACAAAAGAAGACCGTTCGCTATGTCGAAGCTGCAGAGTTGCAGAAGTCGGGTGATATTGCCAAGCGATGGAAGAAGGATCGAGTGAAGGCGATCCAAGTCTACGATCCCGAAGATGACTGGTTGCGACGACGTTTGACAGAAGCTTGCCACGAACAGTCGATTCAACTAGGAGTGCTTCCTAGCCTCAACTTTGTAACGCCGACCCATTCGATCGATGCGTTCGTTGGAACAAAGAAGAAACTATTCTTCACGCAGTTCTATATCGAACAACGGAAAAGACTCAGATGCCTTTTAGAGGCAGACGGGACCCCAGTTGGCGGCAAATGGAGTTTTGATACCGACAATCGGAAAAAGCTACCAAAAGACATCGCGATCCCAAAGACGAACTTCGCCCAAGTAGATTCGTTTGCTAAAGAAGCTCGATGCTATGTCCAAGTCAACTTCCCGCATAGTTTGGGAGTTGATCGCGATCTGATCTTTCCAACGAGTCGCAGCGATGCCATTCGCTGGCTGGAAGCTTTTCTCGAAAAGCGATTGGCGCTGTTTGGAGATTATGAGGATGCGATCGATCCCAACGAAGCTTTTTTGTTCCATTCATGCTTGACTCCGATGCTCAACATTGGGCTCCTCACGCCGCAGGAAATCATCGATCGAACGATGGCTTATTCGGATCGAGTACCCATGAATTCGCTCGAAGGTTTCGTTCGGCAAGTGATTGGTTGGCGAGAGTTTGTACGGGCCGTATACAGAACGTTCGGCGTACAACAGCGAACGACCAACTACTGGGATCATCATGTCAAGATTCCTGACTCCTTTTATGATGGCTCAACGGGGATTGAACCCGTCGATGTAGTGATTCGACGAGTACTCGAATTGGGTTACTGTCATCATATCGAACGACTGATGATCTTGGGGAACTTCATGCTTTTATGCGATTTCGACCCAGACGCCGTTCACCGTTGGTTTATGGAATTGTTTATCGACGCGTACGATTGGGTCATGGTTCCGAACGTCTATGGAATGAGCCAACATGCTGACGGTGGACTGATGACGACGAAACCTTACATCAGCGGATCAAGTTATGTGCTTCGGATGAGTGGCTTCAAAAAGGGGCCTTGGTGCGAGATCTGGGATGCACTCTACTGGCGTTTCATGTACAAGCATCGTACGTTCTTCGAAGGGAATGCACGCATGGGTGTTATGGTAAGCCAACTCGACAAGATGGGAAGCAAACTGGACAAACACCTAGCTGTCGCGGAGAAATTCTTGAAAGAAATAAAATGATGCAATTTGCCAGCATGATGATCGTGATGCCGCAAACTTCCGATCACAACCCGAAGGTTCACTGATCCAAAACCATGGCCATAACCGAAATACTTTCCTCGCATCTACCAGTTCATTTGTTGGAACGTGCACGTATCGTTGCTACAGGAATTGGAGCTACGCACCAAGTTGAAAATTCATTGATTCATGCTAACCAGCGAGCTGGCTATGTCTTGTATTGGATGCGAACAGCAGTTCGAGTCGATGAAAATCCGGCTCTCGATGTAGCCAGACACTTGGCGATCAAGTCTAATTTGTCGCTGCTCGTGTACCACGGTCTCTCGCAACGTTATCCGTTCGCTTCGGACCGGCATCATACGTTCATCCTAGAAGGTGCTCGAGATGTGCAGAAGCGAATGTCGGAACTCGGGCTTTCCTATACGTTCTACTTGGAACGACCAGGCTTCGAGCAGAACTATCTTCGGCAGTTGGCGGACGCATCGGCAGTTGTTGTGACGGAAGATATGCCGACGAGACCTTCATCAACATTTCTTCGAGCCCTATGTCAAAACTCCAAAGCACCGATTGTGGCAGTCGACACTGCTTGTGTGGTTCCCATGGGATTGGTTGGCAAGGCCTACACGAGGGCATTCGAGTTTCGCCAAGCGACACAGCGACTCTACAGAGATCGTATCCACAAAGAATGGCCCGTGGTGGAAGGGAGTGTTCGCGCCATCGATATGGCTTCGTTACCATTCGAGACCATCGATCTTGCGCACACAAGTATTCCTGAATGTGTCGCCGAATGTGATATCGATCATACTATCGGGCCAGTTGTGGATACCGAAGGAGGATCGACCGCAGGTTACCAGCGTTGGAAACGCTTTCGCGAGGCAGGGCTTATCAAGTATGCAAAGTCACGGAACAGTCCCCTGATAGATGGCGTCAGTCGGATGTCGGCCTATCTCCATTACGGGATGGTTTCGCCATTGCGTATCGCTCGCGAAACTGCTCAGCAGAAGGGAGAAGGACCCGAGAAATATCTCGACGAGTTGCTGATCTGGAGGGAGTTAGCGTACGCCTTTTGCCATTACCGCAGCGATCATGATCATTGGTCCGCTATCCCCGATTGGGCGCGACGAACCTTGGAGTTGCACGCGAAGGATCGACGAGTGATGCTTTACTCTTGGGAGCAGCTTGCCAGAGGAGAGACCGATGATGCTTTGTGGAACCATTCACAAAAGTCACTGCTGAAGCATGGAGAATTGCATAACAACGTCAGGATGACGTGGGGAAAAGCCATATTGAATTGGACGCAAAGCCCGAGTGTTGCACTGAAATACATGCTCGATTTGAACCACCGCTATGCGCTCGACGGAAGAGACCCCGCTTCGTATGGAGGCATACTTTGGTGTCTTGGTCAGTTTGACCGTCCCTTTGAGCCAGAGATCCCTATTTTAGGGACGGTCCGGCCACGCCCAACGAATGAACATGCGCAACGCTTGGATGTCGAGAAGTATGGCCAACTTATCGATCGCAACCGAACATCAAGCCCGCCAAAGATTGCGGTCGTGGGAGCAGGTATTTCTGGTGCGATGGCTGCTCGAACACTTGCAGACCATGGACTGCATGTAACGGTGTTTGACAAAAGCCGAGGTATGGGTGGACGCATGTCGACACGTCAACTGGACAATCATGCGTTTGATCATGGAGCCCAGTACTTTACGACTCGGCATCCTGTGTTTCGAAGATACGTCGACTCATGGGTCGAGCAAGGTGTAGCTGCACGTTGGGATGGGACGGTGGTCGCTTATGACGGCGACGAAAATCATGCGGAACCCACTTGGCATTGCAATGTGCGGCCATCCATCGAGCGATTTGTTGGTACTCCAAGCATGACTTCGATTGCGAAGCATTTACTTCAGGATGCTGATGTGCGTCTAAATCAACAAATTTACGCCATCGAACCAGCAGGAAATAGCTTTCGACTCTTCGCAGCCGAGAATGTAGAGCTAGGAGTATTCGATCGAGTAATCCTGGCGATTCCGGCACCGCAAGCTTCGATGTTGGTTCCGTTTGATCCGGATCTTGCATCGCAGCTTGCATCGATCCAGTATGATCCTTGTTGGTGCGCAATGTTTCAGTTTGACGCATCATTGCATAGCGATTGGACTGGAGCATTCGTCAACGGAGGCCCAATTCGTTGGATCGGTCGAAGCCATACGAAGCCTGGCAGAACTTCAAAGGGCGAAACATTGGTGATCCATGCCGCCTCCGATTGGTCCTCGAAACATTATGAGCACGATCGAGAGTTCGTGATGTCAACGCTGCTTCAGGAGTACCTTCTTGTTACTGGACAAAAACCGCAAACACCGACGATTGCCATGGCGCATCGTTGGCGTTATTCGATACCAGTTTCTTCTTTAGAAAAGTCGTGTTGTTTCAATGCAGACTCTTCGATCATCGCCTGTGGCGACTGGGCCGGTGGCTCACGAGTCGAAGGCGCGTTCCTGAGTGGCTGCGCATCGGCAGGCAGGATTCTGAGTCGACTCGATCGGCCAAAGCTCCCGAAGACACAAGGATTATTGTTCTAAGAGAAGCCGGCCATTCAATGATTCCTGGCACGCGCACACCACCTTCGAAGATGGAACCTTTCTTTTCTCTCCACGGACCGTTGAACGAATCTTTGGGATCGTGTCCCAGGCCATCCCATCTTGGCAGGATTCGTGGGTGAAGCGGCTTTTACAGCACCAACACGCCACTTGCCAAAATGCCCAGTGCGGTAGCCAGCTTGACGCAGTACGTGGCCAATGGTGATTTCTTCAGGTCGCGTGGACCAATTGGGACCAAATACGCCAGACCGAATGGGGTGACGGCCCGTAAGGACACTCGTCCGCGTTGGCGAGCATCACATGAGCAGCATAGAAGCGGTCCATGCGCAAACCCCGGCTGGCCATTTCGTCTAGAACGGGAGTCTTCAGGTGAGGATGACTGTGATAGCCAGTTTCCCCCCATCCTTGATCGTCGGCCATAATCAAAATGACATTGGGACGCGAAGGGGCGTTTGCCAAGGCGACAGATTGCGCAACCACTGTCGCGAAGATCGTGACGCATAGGAACCAAATGCGAATGACCATCATTAACTTCGTTTGCCTTCCGGTGGATCTTGGTCGGGAACTTCTAACGAACGACGCAGTCTGGCAAGTTCTTCTTCCAGCATCTTGCGAGTCTCAGCATAACCAGGGTCCGATATCACATCGCGCATTTCTTGCGGATCGGCTTTCAGATCGAACAGTTCGCTATAGTCAGAATCGGTTCCGTAGAAACGCACCAATTTGTATCGGTCGGTAACGACGCCATAGTGCTTCTTTACGCTATGCGCCCCTGGGAATTCGTAATAGTGGTAGTAAAAATTCTTTCGCCAATCGGTTGGCGATTCGCCTTTGAAAAGGGGAAGCAAGCTGCGCCCTTGCATCTCGGCGGGCACGGCAACACCAGCTGCATCCAGAAATGTCTCAGCAAAGTCCAGATTGGAAACGATATTCGCATTGGTAGCGCCTGGCTTAATCATCCCTGGCCACTTGCAGATGAGCGGAGTTCTCAGCGATTCTTCAAAGATCCATCGCTTGTCGAACCAGCCATGCTCACCTAGATAGAAACCTTGATCAGAGGAGTAGACGACCAAAGTGTTCTCCTCCAAGCCGTTTTCTCGCAAGAAATCGGCAATGCGCCCCACGCTTTCGTCAACGCTCTTCGTGCAAGCCAAGTAGTCGTGCATATAACGATTGTACTTCCAACGAATCAAATCTTTGCCTTGCAAGTTGGCTTTGGCAAATGCTTCGTTGCGAGGCTTATAGTAGCCCGGATAGTATCTCAACAAGGATGGCCAATCAATCCCCGGATTCGTGGGAGAAGATCTCCAAGTAGCCTGTTTTTCCGCCGAAATATCCGAACGCTAGCTTTAGTATTGCTAGTCGACGTGCAGGGGCTAAGGGGCGCTAAGGGGCTACGGCCAACCTTCACCGACGTCTGGACTGACTTCACCGATGTTGGCCCTCTTGGAACGGTTCGAGTCGGTCAATGGAAACAGCCCTTTGGCTTGGAAACGGTCAGCAGCTTTAGATACACAACCTTTATGGAACGGTCTTCGTTGTTCCAAGCATTTACACCATTCCGTCACATAGGAGTCGGGTTTTACAACCATTCCGATGATCTAGATTGGACATGGGCTGCATCCTATTTTCGTACGGGGCAAGATCAATTCGGTGGCTCGCTCAGTACTTACGGGGGCAATGGAGCGGCGGGACGCTTAACGCACTTACTTTGGCACGAAGGTGCAAAAGTTGAAGACTATTTGCATGTCGGTGCCGGATACTTTCTTAATGCTCCACCCAATGAGCGAGTTCGATTTCGAAGCATCCCAGAAATGTCCGTTGGCGAATTTGTTATTCCGACGGGCGTTCCCCTTGGAACAAGCGGGCAACCAGTTCCCGATGTCGCAAACGGAACTCCCTTCTTTGTAGATACAGGTACGATCGCTGGAACAAGTTTGACTCAAACCCTTGGATTGGAGGCTCTATGGGTTCGCGGTCCTTTATCGTGGCAAAGCGAAGCCATGGGATGCTTCGTCGACACTTCCAGTACGGGGAACGCTTTTCTAAATGGTGCTTACTCGCAAGTGGGTTGGTTTTTGACTGGTGAGCATCGCCCCCAATGATCGCAAAGCCGGTGCAATCGATCGAGTAATGCCCTTTCATAGTGTGTCTAGATGCGGTGGCGGTTGGGGAGCATGGGAAATCGCGTGCCGCTGGTCCTATTTGGATGTTACCGATCGACAAATTCAAGGTGGTACGATGCAGAACATGACCGCGGGCCTTAATTGGTATGTGAATCCCTACTGCAAATGCGTGTTCAACTACGTTCATTCTTGGGCCGATTCTCGACCTACACGCAACGGCGTCATTCAAGCTAACAACTTGATCAACTCTCAAATAGATGCCTACGGCCTTACATGCCAACTCGATTTCTAGAACCGCTGACTTACTCCGATAATTCTTTGAGAAATGGATTTTGGTGGGCAACGTCTTCGCCTGTCTGAGATGCAGCAAAGATCATTTGCGACGACTGACTTGCAAAACACAACCAAAACTACTACTTCACTAGGAAACTCGTTTTCTCTTCAGCCATTTCAGCTTCCCAAATTGCTAAGCGTCTTTTGAGGTCAGAGAAGATTGAGGGATTTTGAAAAGAACGATCCATTCGTTCGGAAATGTCCGTACTCAGATCGAAAAGCATTTCCACATTGCCGTCTTGAATGTATTTCCAGTCGCCATGCCGAATGGCTTTCTGTTGTCGACCTGTCCGATCGATGCGCCAACAAAATGTTCGGGGCATGGCAGGTCGCTGATTAAGCAACATTGGGATTAGGTCGGTTCCATCGAATGGTGTTGCCGAAGGTACCGTTGCACCCGCAATCGCCGCAAAAGTTGCACTCAGATCCATCGTGATCCCTACTTGATGCGTCACTAGCCCCTTCGGCAATTTAGCTGGCCAACGCATGAGACAGGGAACGCGGATGCCCCCTTCCCAAAGCGTCGACTTGTGATGAAACAAGGGTGAGTTGTCGGAATACCGTTCTCCGCCGTTGTCGCTGCTCAACACGACCAGTGTGTTTTCAGCGACACCTTGCTTCTCGAGCTCGGCGAGAATCATGCCTACACCGTCATCAACTCGTTCGACCATCGCAGCGTAGGTCGATCGATCACCGTCGTACATATTGGCTTTCGTTACGCTGGGTTGTGGGCGTCCTGGGGGTTGATACGGACAGTGAACAGCCAAATGAGGAACATAGAGAAAGAAAGGTTGTTGAGCGTTCTTTCGAATGAAATCGGCTGCTCTCTGGTTGATAAGATCGGTCAGATAACCCTCCACGTGAACAACCTCTGTACCCTCGCGAAGCGCATAGGTCCCATCGTAATAGGCGTGATTGTAATAGTCGCTGTGACCGAGCAGTTCGCCAAAATATTCGTCGAAACCGTGCTTGGTCGGATTGTATTCATCCTTGTAGCCGAGGTGCCATTTTCCGAATGCTCCCGTTCTATAGCCAACATCCTTGAGCAATTTGGGTAAGGTACGGATTGAGGTCGGCATTCCGATCGCATGAATGTCGGGCTCCCTTACTAAGGAATTGCCACGCCGCCAAAACCCTTCTGCCGACATGCCAAGAGCCCACTCGAATCCCGTACGTTGCTGCCAACGTCCCGTGATGAAGCCACAGCGAGTTGGGCTGCAAACGGGACCATTCGAATAAAAATCGGTGAATCGAACTCCCTCGCGTGCGAGTCGATCCATATGCGGTGTACGAATATCCTTTGCACCGTAGGGCTCAGAATCGGCATACCCGAAGTCGTCGATTAGAATGAAAACAATGTTGGGCTTCGCTAAAGCAGCGGAATCGAAACCGTTCGCCTTGGCTGCCAACAACATGACAGCCAATATCATTGGTATCCGGACCGCGAGTGCCACAAATACAGGTAGGATACCTATGCTACATTGAGAGAAACAGTTGTTCATTCGATCGAACTCACTATGCGTTGGAATGTAGCGAAAGTCGTGCGTGGCTTTCGGTGATGAACGGACTTGCCGAAACTCTTGACGAGTTTCGCTACCTAAAAACTAAGGAGGACAAAGCACTAGGACTAGGAACGCAGCGCACTCTATCATCTCTTTCGATATAGAAACGCATCACTCGTAAGTAGCGACTCCAAAAGTGCGTTCATGCTACCCCCATTTTCTTCGTAAGCACGATAGGCAGCTTGCAAAACGGGTGCGTCGTTGACCGTTTCATTGCGCCCCATCCAGTATCGAAAAGCATGGCGCACGAAGACTTGTTTGACACGATCACTCTTCGCTAATTTGTGGATCATTTCGATTGCGTTTGCGACGGGGCCATCCAGTGCGGCGTCACCGCTATGGATAATGGCGCCGGAGGTGTCGACGGGCTCTTCTTGTTCCTTAATGCGATAGAGACCAAGGTGGTTGTAACTCTCGAACGGCAAACCCAACGGATCCATTTTCTGATGGCACTTCCAGCAATACTCTTCCCTCGTAACTCGCATGCGATGTCGAAGAGTCGTTTTCGGTTCGTCTGGCAGCATTGCATCAACCGTGATAGGTACATCTGGAACCGAATCACCGAGCAGTCGTTCGCGAATCCATCGGCCGCGCAATATAGCATGGTTGTCCATGGCATCCGAATGCGATACTAGCCATGCCGGATGCGTCAGAATGCCAACGCGTTGATCGGTCGGTAGAGAGGTGAGCGAACGCTCAGTTTGAAGCGGTTTCACCACTTGAGCGATTCGCACGTGCTCCGGTTGCCCGACAGGCAATGACGCCGCGCGGACCGTATTAGGAATACTAGGTCCCTTCTTCTTTTCGGCTTTCTTTTCAGCTTTTTTTTCGGGCGATTCTTCCTTCAGAGCGGTCTTGTTCACTCCCACAAACTCACCGAAATAGCGAGCGTCACGAGACTCGTTGTAGACCACTTTGTCCGTCGTCAACATCTCGTACAACACGTCTTTGTCTTGTTCTAAGATTATTTCGATGAGTCGATCGGTATTGGCAATCATTCCGACCATCGCACGGAAATGCAATTCTGCTTTGGGATCGCCACCAGCACTTACAAGTGCTTTCGCGTCTTTGCACACACCGCCAGCACGATCGTAGTCAAAATACTCTCTGAAGAATTGCAGCACACGAGGCTTGCGAAAACTGTCGTCGTTGAGGATCCGATGCACCTCACGTTTTGCATCCTCAGCCGAATTCATCTTTCCCTGTTGGACAGCCTGTTTCAACGCTGTATCGGGAGGGATATAGCTGAACGCGGCGTTGATGGCCAGAGCCAACTCTTGGCCTTGCAGCATAACACGACCGTACTGATCGGGAACACCATAGTTCACCAATTCGGGCCGGAATAAAGCGTCGCGATCGAGGAAGATTGGAGCCAAACCAAGGAAAGCACCCTCCTGTTTGCCGAGGTCGTTAATCGCTTCGGTAGCGATACGAACGTACGAGTCTGATTCTGCCTCTAACGGAGGACGGCCTGTCAGCGACTCGAACAAAAAATTCACCGCCGCTCGAAGTGATTCGCTTGAGACACCACTTTCGTGCATGAGATCGTGGACCGGCGTCATCGGGTGTGTTGGCTGCTTGGCGTAGAATAGACTTTCATTTAATCCACGTAAGTCACCATGCTTGTACTTCGGGTCGATATCTTTGACATCGTCGGCAAATTGATAGGGCTCAGCCTTGGGTCCATAAGCCATGAATCGAAGAATGTCTTCAGCGATACTCGCGATCTGCGTGGCCTCAGAACCGTTCACGGAATGCAAAATGGGGTAGTTTCGCAACCCCCGATGGTCGTCTGTTGACAAGACAGGTGGAAACCCGGTGATAGCTGCGGCGTAAGCTGCGGTTCCACCGACCCAGCCGATAAGTCGATCGAGACCGTAGTAAACCTTGACCTCACCATCCTCGTTGGGAGGAATGTGATCGCCGCGTGCTCGCACTCCTGGCCGCGCTGGATCGTATGCCGGTTCCTTTGCAATCAACTCATTCAATCTGGTCAGATGCTCTTGCGGATGAATTCGCCATATCCGAGCTGCGGTTGATGGTGGTTCTAGCCCCTCCGGAATTTCGCCAAACAAAAGTTCATGGGGGAGATGGTTCCCTTTCGCAGGAAGCAGGTGTGCATTGAAACCACCATTGTCTTTCATGCTCCGTTGTAGCTCGCACGTAATCCAAGTCGCAAGCTGCAGTCTTTCCGCCGCCAAGGGTTGGTTACGTTCTTCACGTGGAGGCATTTCCTTGAGAGCAACTTGCTCCCAAACTCGTTTCCACAGCTCGGCATTGTTGACATCGACGCCTGCTAACGTGTGAAACGCAACATCCCCTTCTTGCGTGTCTGCTCCGTGGCAATGGATACAATTCTTCAGCAAAAATGGCTTTACGACCGACTCAAAGGAGGCAAGTTCCCCCGCCGGAAGAGTTGCTGCTGAGCAGAAGATTCCGATGCTGCTCAACGCATACAATGCTATGGATCGAATCATATTGGAGCATTCGCCTTACGCCATGAGCTCTTCGATAGGGCCAATCTTAGAGTCATGTTTGGCAGCCGTACTCTTGTCCATATTAAATCGATCGCGGGGTGCGCCGATGGCATGAAGCAACGTCGTGTAAAGAGCATTGACTGGACGTTTTCCATCCATCTGCGTGAATTGGCCTGTCTTAATGCGACCACCGCAGTTACCCAACAAGATAAACGGCCAGTTGGCACCATTGGTGTGTTGTTTGTCAGCATTGTTGCTGGAATAGACGATGAGCGTATGGTCCATCATGGTTCCATTGCCTTCAGGAACCGATTCCAGTTCCTGCATCATCTTTACAAGCATCCGACAATTGTATTGTCGAATCTTGATCCAAATCGGGTTGTCCGGTTGGTCCATGTGTCCGAGATTATGGCCAGCCTCAACGACCCCCAGTCCTTTCCATGCTCCGAAGATCTCGCCTCGCCCAGAGCCGATCGTTAGAACATTGGTAAGCCCAGCTTTCAAGGTTGCAATCCCCACGTCAAGCAAAGCATCGTGCCAATCGGTTTCAAATTTTGGCTTCAGAAATTTCTCGTCATACTTAGGAGCAAAGAGCTTTAGATGATCCGACACCGACGCAAGTCGCTCGCACAAGCCATTGCCATTACGGAAGCCATCGACGTAGGTTTGATAGAGTTCACGGTCAGAACTGGGGAGAGGTCCGCTCCCTTGTTCCGCAAGCTGCTCCACTTGGTTAAGGACTTTGGATCGAGCCTCGAATCGTTTCTTGACGTCACCGCTAGCGATTGTGCCAAACAGCATCTGATAAAGATCGTTCGGATTCGAATACATGAAGAGCGGCTTGCCCGCTCCGGCCGCGGATAGGGTTGCAAGAGTCGGACGCGATATCATGTTGGGAAGTGCATCCATCCCAATGCACAGATGCGGCAAGATTGTCTGTGGCAGTAGTCGACTGAGAACGTGATCAATCGTTTCCGCGAAAGGTGGTATTCCGATACCTCCGCGATAACCACCCAATGCACCGAAGAAAGCGCTGTGCGATGGACTGGTGTGCAGTCCATGGAGCCCATTGATTATGTGGATTTTGTCTTTGTAGGGTTCGAGCGGACTAATCGGTTCAGGAAGCGTCACTCCGGCAAGAGAGCAATTGTGGTCAAGACCTTGGGTGACACACGTGGCAGGATCAAAGCCTTGGTTTTGCAAAAAGAATATCACCCTTCGCGGTGCACCAACCGATGCACTCGCTGCACGTGCGATGTCCATCGAAAGATGGGGACTTACCGCGCATCCGACAGTAGCCGCCATTCCTTGGAGAACCTGTCTTCGATGAATCATGGGCTGTTCCTTATTGGGACAAACACGTTTTAAATGGGAAAACAAATGCTCAGGGGACCTAGATCGATCAATGGTGGGAAACTTAGTATACAATACTAGAGCGACATAATGCAACAGAATTGATGAACTGCGGGTGTTTGCTGGCCATTCCCAGAAAAATCGACACACCTTAATGGGTTTTCGGGACAATTTGCTCTCGGTAAATGGACAATCAAAAATGCACCAGCCAAGTAATTGATTGTCCGTTTTCCGTACTATGGTTTTTCATGCAATTCAATACGAAATCGTTTCTGTTTCTTCTTTTCCTATTTGTTTCGGTGAATCCGTTGAGTCGCGCGGAAAAGAATTGGCATCAAGCTGTAGGTCCCAACGGGAACTGGCAAACCGAGGGACAGCCACCGCTGCTGTGGAGCGCGACAAGAAACGAAAATATTCGGTGGCGAACGCCGATGCCAGAAGCAGGAATGAGCAACGTGACAATTTGGAGTGAACTAGCGTTCGTCACAACTCATGTTCCTATCCGTTCCGTCAACGTTAATACAGGAGTCGTGGAATATCTTGAACTACCGGCCCAGCTCATTGCTAGTTCATTGGCACGAGAGCAAGACATCCGGCTATGGGGTAAAGGAAACCCCAACAACAAGCCGCTTAATGCTTCGGGTTTTGCAGTGGGTGAAAAGGGGCACAACGGTACAGGCTGGGGACATATTTCGGCAGCCAGGCCAACGGTTGTGGGACGCTATCTTTTTCTTCCGGTTGTAACTGGAACCGTTTACGTCATCGACACCCGCATATCTGAACTGTCACCAGACTCGCTTGTGGCCGTGAATGACTTAGGTGTCGGTGGCGAAACGTGGACGCTCGCATCGTTGACCTTTGCGAACGGCTTCAAAATGATTGTGACCTCCAGGGTAGCCTCGTATCTAGCTCTCAAAGCCCATTATAATTTTATATGTTGAATCCACGCTTCACTGTCGCTCAACTCGATGAAATCCCTCCAACTCCTTGTCCCTGCGGTCAGGCACGCCGGGCCTTTAAGGAAGATTGGAACACCCTGGCCACGGTGCATCTGACGGACATCCACACAGACAGCCGTGCACACTACCACCAGAAGATGACGGAAATCTACATCGTCCTAGAAGGGGAAGGCTATCTTGAGGCTGACGGCGAAATCATTCCACTCAAACCCATGACCACCGTCATGATCCGACCCGGTTGTGTCCACCGTGCCGTCGGCAAACTCCGCATTATCAATGTACCCATGCCGCCGTTCGATCCGTCCGATGAGTTCGAAGTATTCACTCCGGAACAACTGAAATGAACGACCACCGACTTGCAATGTTGGAGCCGCTGGCGCGCGAGGCAACAAAGTCTCTAGTGGACGTGTTGATGAATTGCTCTATAGTGCACCACGGGCGCTTAAGAGTTCTGGCAAACGTAGCTGCATTTCTCATTTTGTCACTTTTAGCTTCGCTTCACGCTGCCGATCCGATAGATTTCGTTCGCGATGTTAGACCGATTTTTGTGAAACATTGTTACGAGTGTCATAGTGAAAAAGAGAAGGAATCTGGCTTTCGGTTAGATGTCAAGGAAGCTGCTTTTAAGGGGGGCGATAACCATGGTCCCGATATTGTCCCAGGCAAGGCCAAGGATAGCCCACTCGTTCGATTCATCAGATCCGACAAAAAAGATGATGTCATGCCACCGTATGGCAAGCTTTCAAAGGAAGACATCGAGACACTTACGCGATGGGTAACTGAAGGGGCCGTTTGGCCCGACGGCGTTGATCAAGTTCAATTGAGAGACACTCGCGATCACTGGAGTTTCAAGCCACTCGCTTCGTCAAACTCAGATCCTGAGCACCAAGGTTCAAGTTCAATTGATACCTTTATCGTCGCTAAACTCGCTGAAAACGGGCTTGTTATGTCGCCCGATGCGGATCGAGCAAGTTGGATTCGCCGCGTGTCGTTTGACTTGGTTGGACTTCCTCCGACGCCTGAACTAACGAGCCGATTTCTGCAAGACGATCGCCATGATGCATTCGACCGCGTTGTCGACGAAATGCTTGACTCTGAACGCTATGGCGAACGCTGGGCTCAGCATTGGCTCGATGTGGTTCGCTATGCTGACACGCATGGATTCGAAGTCAACACCGAGCGCCCCAACGCTTGGCCTTATCGCGATTATGTGATCCGCGCGTTTAACAAGGATACGCCCTACGATCGTTTTATACGTGAGCAAATCGCCGGCGATCTGTTTGGAGAAGATGCGGCCACAGGTTTTCTTGTAACAGCTTCGGTACTGTTGTCGGGACAGATTGGTAAAGATGCACCCTCGATTCGGCTTGCTCGACAAGATTCGCTTGACGAGATCGTCAACAACATCGGGCAGACCTTTCTTGGGCTCAGCGTTGGTTGTGCGCGTTGTCACGATCATAAGTTCGATCCAATAACGGCTAAAAACTACTATGCAATGCAGGCGTTTGTCGCAGGTGTGGAGTACGCGGACCGCAAAATGAAAACTGTCGATTCACAGAAGCAAGACGAAGAAGCCCAGACGCTGCGCAGTCATATTGCTTCGATCGACCACCGCCTTGCAATGTTTGCCCCGCTGGCGCGCCCCGCAACGATCCCACGCGTCACCAAACCGTCAGGCAACATGGAAAGCTTCCCTCCGATCGAAGCACGATTCATCCGATTCACGATTCATGATTCGAGTGTTCATCCAGAATTAGGAATCATCGAGCCATGTATCGATGAATTCGAGATTTTCACCGATGAGCCGGAACCGCAGAATGTGGCTCTGGCTACTCAAGGCACCAAGGTGACCGCTTCCGGAACTAAACAGTCCGAGATTCACAAACTCGAACATGTCAACGATGGTCAGTTCGGCAACGAGCGCAGCTGGATGTCCAACACTAAGGGAAGTGGCTGGATCCAGTTTGAACTTTCCAAGGCGACCCGCGTTGCGAAAGTCGTATGGAGCCGAGATCGCAACGATCGTTACTCAGACCGACTTGCAACGGCATTCTCCTTGGAAGTTGGACTGACGGCTGACGCACTTAAAACAATGACGCAAGCATTGCCGCTTCGACCGACCGTACGCCCGAGTTTGAATACGGACCGATTGGAACCGACGAAGACAGAGCGATTGAGGTTCACGATTCTTTCGACGAATGGCCTGGAGCCTTGTCTCGATGAAATCGAAGTTTTCAATACAGCGGGCGAGAATGTTGCTTTGGCCAGTTACGGCACGCGAGCAAAAACATCAGGTGATACGATCGTCGCCGATCGACATGAACCCGGTTTCATCAACGATGGGCAATACGGAAACTCTCGCAGTTGGATGTCCAACGAACTTAACAAGGGCTGGATCGAATTTGAGTTTCCTAGAGAAGAAGAAATCGAGCGGGTCGTTTGGAGTCGGGATCGAGAGGGTAAGCTTGTCGATCGCAATACCACGAGTTACCAAATCGAAGTTGCCGCAGGCGAGAGTTGGAAGCTGGTTGCGGATTCTAGCGATCGAATCCCGGCGGTCGCAGGGACAAGCCCAAGCCCGATTTTCACGACGATAGGACTTGCCGAAGCGGACGCCGCTGAGGCCAGAAAACTACTAGCAGAGAAAGGGAAGTTGGAAAAAAACCTCAAGCAGATCGAGGCGGGGCAACTTGTATTTGCAGGGAAGTTCCGTGCCCCCGACACTATTCATCTATTGAGTCGCGGCGATCCGGAACAACCGAAGGAAGAAGTCTTGCCCGCTGTAATCGCCGCTCTCGGTGATACTTGCCTAAGCAAAGATACTCCCGAGGAAGAACGACGTCGTATACTGGCCAATTGGATTGCAAGTCCAACGAATCCGCTAACGGCTCGAGTGATGGTCAATCGAATTTGGCAAGGACATTTTGGCTCCGGACTCGTTCTCACGCCAAGCGATTTTGGTAACAACGGAATGAAGCCGACCCATCCAGAACTGCTGGATTGGCTTGCGACTGAGTTTATTCGATCCGGTTGGTCGATAAAGCATATGCATCGATTGATTGTGCTTAGTAAAGCATATCGGCAACAGGGTGTCGTCTCTCATAGTTCGGACACGGCAAAAACGGCGGCTACTTTAGATGCCAATGTTCGGCTCCTTTGGCGGTATCCATCGCGACGGCTTGAGGCAGAAACGATTCGTGATTCGATGCTTGCAGTGAGCGGGTTGTTGAATCAGAAAATGTACGGACGTGGCTATGATTTGTTTGATAAGCGAGGAGGTCTATCCGGGTTCGAGCCGATTGAGAAGCTGACCGCCGAGAACCAAAGGCGCATGATCTACGCTCACAAAGTTCGTCGAGAAACAGAAGCGGTATTTGGTGCTTTTGATTGTCCCGACGCTGGCCAAAGCGCAGCCTTGCGAAGAATGTCGACGACGCCTATTCAAGCATTGAATCTCTTCAACAGCCGATTCACATTGGACGCTGCTGCGGCACTCTCGCGACGCGTATTGGAAGAGGTTGGGGATGAGATTGACAAGCAGATTCAACGGGCTTTTCAATTAACCCTAAGTCGCAACGCAACGCCCGATGAACTCCATGATATCGAACCGTTTCTCCGCGAGCATGGTCTGGCCGTACTCTGCCGAGCTCTTTTCAATAGCAATGAGTTCTTATTTGTTCCATGAACCCATCCAACATTTCGCACACGGGACGACGCCTTTTGGATCGTCGAAACTTTCTAAACGATAACACCACTTCGTTAGGTGCGATCGCTTTAGCCAGTTTACTTGGCCAGGATCGCTTGTTGGCCTCGTCCGACTCGGGGCCGATCATCGATCCCGCACGTCCGTACGCTCCAAGACAACCGCATTTTCCGGCGAAAGCTAAGAACGTTGTCGTCATCTTTTGCGCCGGTGCGGTAAGCCAACTGGAAACATGGGATTACAAACCAGAGCTGATCCGATGGGATGACAAACCATTACCCGGTGGCCCTGAGGTTACTTTTCAAGGTCCTGCCGGCAATCTCGCCCGACCGCAGTACGAGTTTCGTCAGCGTGGTCAATCGGGAAAATGGGTTAGCGATATGATCCCGCATCTCGCCGAACTTACCGATGACATTGCATTCGTTCACTCATTAACCAGCAAGTCGAATACGCACGGTCCCGCTGAGAATTTCCTGTCGACGGGGTTTGTGCTCGACGGGTTTCCAAGTCTTGGATCGTGGGTGACATATGCGTTGGGGAGTGAAAATCAAAACTTGCCTTCTTACGTTGCGATCCCCGATCCGCGTGGCGTTCCGCAGAACGGATCGAACAACTGGGGACCAGGCTTTCTACCGGCGGCATTCCAGGGGACCACAATGAGCTCCAAGAATCCGATTCGACATCTGGTTGCGCCTGGCGTATCGGGAGAAGCAGATCGAGCCGCACGCACTTTGCTTCAACAACTTAATGCGAGGCATCTTGAGTCCAATCCAGACGATAGCCAACTCGCAGCGAGAATCGCGAGTTACGAATTAGCGGCTCGAATGCAGCTGAGTGTTCCTGAAATCGCCGATTTCAGTACTGAACCTGAATACATTCTGAAGATGTACGGCGCTGACGACATGAAGAATCCAGACAAAGCGGCTTTCGCGAGAAATTGCATCCTTGCCCGTCGGCTGATCGAAAGCGGAGTGCGGTTTGTCCAACTGTTCAACGGGGCCTATGCGAGTGGCGGGAAACTGAACTGGGATGGCCATAATGCGTTGAAAGAACAATACGACGTGCATGCCGAAATACTTGATCAACCTGCAGCAGCCCTGATACGCGATCTCAAACAGCGAGGGTTACTTAAAGACACGCTTGTCGTGTGGTGTACGGAGTTTGGTCGTATGCCTTTCTTCCAAAAGGGTGCCAAAGGACGCGATCATAACCCTGACGGGTTCACTTGTTGGATGACGGGCGCAGGCGTAAAGCCAGGCGTCAGTCATGGAGCAACGGATGAGCTAGGCCAAAGAGCCGTAGAAAACCTTCATCCGCTCTATCATTTTAATGCGACGATTCTGCATCTGCTCGGTCTCGACTATGAAAGGCTTAGCTACGAACACAACGGAATCCAGCGTCGTTTAACCAATGTCGAAGGAAAGTTGATTCCCGAAATCATTCAGGCCTGACGATTCCCTTTCCCTAGATAATGACATCGAGTGTCCGGGTGACGTTATCTGCATCCCAAGATCTTGATGACGATCAAAATCCTCCTTAACTCCAACCCAGTCCAGTCAACGTCCCAGTGCTCGTGCCGAACGCATCGGTTTCGATGCCTAGCCGTTGAAGCATGTTGACATAGAGGTTGCACAATGGGGGTGGATTGTTCGCATCGAAAGCCAAGTGCTGACCGTGCTTGAAGCCACCGCCAGCAACCAGGACCGGGAGATTCTTCGTCGAGTGACTGCTGCCATCGCCAAGGTTACTGCCGAGGAAGACCGTGGTGCGCTCGAGCAGACTGCTATCGTCTTCTTGCGATTGTTTGAGCTTTGCGAGCAGGTCGCGCACGGTCTTCATCGTTTCCAGTTCGACGATCTTCAGTTGCTCGAGTTTGCTCGGATCCTTGCCGTGGTGGGAGAGGTCGTGATGACCAAGTGACACGCCTTCGATTGGCGGCGCGAAGCTGGAACCAGCCAACATATCTATCTCACGTAGGGTGTCAGCAACAACAAAGTGAATGCGATTGGGAGTAAGCCACGGAATCATGCGATCTCCCAACCCGCAATCGGCCTCATTGTAGCGCAGCTTGGCCCGCCATCCTTGCCGGTTCCTGGAATCGTGGCTTGCAACCGTCGCTTTGGATTTCCCGACACCGAGTCAATCATTTCCCAGGTGATTCCTTAATGACTTTCGCTACGTTTTAAAACTATTCTCGCCTACCATTCAGCCTCTATCCTAACAAACCGTCAGCGTATCGCCTGGCTGAAGTAACGGAGGATCGCAGTGCACGGTTTCCGGATACTTGATCCCGCATCCCGTGTTGAGCAATACGACTCTCTCGTCAGGCTTGATCCATCCTTCGCTCAACAATCGTTGAGCAGCGGCCATGCATGCTGCTCCTTCCGGGCACACGAAAGCACCTTCGACTGTGGCCATCAACGCTTCGGCTTTTAGCGTGTCTTCGTCAGAGATGGCTACGGCGCAGCCATTTGTTTTGTAAACTGCCTCGAGGACCAGGAAGTCGCCAATGGCTTTGGGGACAGTAATGCCGAAAGCGCAAGTGTGGGCGTCTTGCCAGAACACGGATTCTGTGGCTCCAGATCGCCAGGCGCGAACAATCGGGGCGCAGCCGGTCGCTTGAACCGCGACCATTCGCGGCAGGTTTCCAGTGATCCATCCTAGTTCTTTTAACTCGTTGAACGCTTTATAGATGCCGATCAATCCGACTCCGCCGCCAGCCGGGTAGAGCAAGACGTCCGGCATCGCCCAACCGAGTTGCTCAGCGATCTCGAGCCCCATCGTCTTCTTGCCCTCGATACGATACGGTTCCTTTAACGTGCTGGCGTCGTACCACTTGTTCTCGGCGATGGCCTTGGCCACGATCTTGCCGGCATCACTAATCAGTCCATTGACGAGAAAGAGCGATGCGCCAGCGATCGCGCACTCGCTTCGCGGGATCACCGGTGCGTCCTTGGGCATGACAACGACAGCCTTGATGCCGGCTTTGGCACAGTACAGCGACCAAGCTCCGCCCGCGTTGCCATTGGTTGGCATGGCGAGCGTTTTCACCCCTAACTCTTTCGCACGCGACACACCAACGGCAGCGCCTCTCGCTTTGAAACTTCCCGATGGAAGGATCCCTTCATCTTTCATATACAAGTTCTTCATGCCGACTCGTTGACCGAGTCGATCCAATCGCAGCAACGGAGTCATCCCCTCGCCCATCGTGACGATGTTCTCAGCTTTCACGACCGGCAGCAACTCGCGGTAACGCCATAAGTCCGGTGGACGGCTGGCAACGAGCTCCTTGGTCATATTCGCCGCGACCTTCTTCATGTTGTACTTCACGAGCAGTGGACTACCGCAGCGACAGAGCTGATTTCGTTGCTCGGGTTCGTACTTGGCAGAACATTTCGGACACTCTAAATGACTAACAAACATGATGACTTTCGTTGAACGAATTGACCGCGACAGTTACTGAGGTTTAGCCCAACGACGCAATCGCATCCATTTCGACTTCAACACCCTTGGGCAATTTGGAAACTTCGACACAAGCTCGAGCGGGAAACGGCGAGGAAAAGTACGTTCCGTAGATTTGGTTCACCACGGCGAACTGCTGCATATCCACAATATAGATCGTAACCTTGACGACATTGCTCCATGGAGCGCCAGCGGCTTCTACGATAGCCTTCATGTTCTCAAGGACCTGCGTGGTTTGTACTGCGATCCCACCCCCCACGATCTCGCCGGTCTGCGGATTCAACGGAATCTGACCTGAAACAAAAAGAAGTCCCCCTGCCACGACGCCTTGACTGTAGGGACCGATCGCAGCGGGTGCCAACTCGGTGTTGATGATTTGCAATGACATGTTTGTTCTCAAACTTCTTGCTAAGATAAATGTGCTGCCATCATCTAGACTTTTCAAAGCTATACAACGCTTCGTCGGTCCGGATAATGATCGTACCGTGCGAAATGACGGGAGTTGCCATCATGCGTTCGCCGAAGTCGTACGAGGAAAGGACTGTCCATTCTCTACCTGCCTTCAATATCGTCATCACACCACTCTCGCTAGCCAAGAAAACCTTTCCATCTCCAGCGACCAATGAAGAATAGTAATTCCCACGCCCCTCGGCTCGCCCCTGGTGGAGAATCTGTCCAGTTGCAATATCGACTAGTGAAACAATGCCGCTGTCCTTCACCATGGTCATGACGCCGTCATAAACGACCGAACTCGGAACGGTTGGCAAACCACGTGTCACGGTCCATTTCACAAATCGGCTCGTCAACTCACCGCCCGTCACACTTGTGCCAGGATCAATGGCGATGGCGACGTTTTGGGCTCTTTCAAAGACCACTGCATGCCGATTCCATTCCTCTTCTTCAAGTTGTTCATTTTGGTTCAAGTCGATTCGAAAAAAACGATCCATTACAGGGCTTGCGCTCGGAAGTTCTTCTCGCGAGATCTTCTTGTCGTTATTCTTGTCATACTTCTCAATCGCATCGGGAAACTTCTCCATCGCTATTCGTTCTCCAGGATCTCCGCCCGGAGTCCATGACGCAACGTAGACGATTCCATCTTGAATCACAGGAGTTGAGTCCAAAATTCTCGAGATGCCGTTGTACCACCAACGCTTCTTTCCGGTCGCCGCGTCATAGGCCGCGAGCTGAAGTGAACCGGCTACCAAGATTTCCTTCATGCCATTTCGCACCAAAAGAACTGGTGTCGAGTAGCTACGTGTGGCATCTTCGCGAGCAACTTTCCAGAGCGTCTCGCCTGTTTTCTGATCCATGGCAATAAGAAAGCTGTCTAGGTCATGGTCCTCGTTCAAGAGGATCATTTGGTCCACCAAGATCGGAGAGCTACATGCGCCAAACTCATCCTGGAATGGTCCCATCCGACGTTCCCAAAGGAGCTTTCCATCTAGATCGTAGCACATCATTCCATAGCTACCGAAAAACGAGAAGACTTGCTTTCCATTGCATGCCGGCGTGGAAGACGCTGGACTTCCCGTCGCATGAAAAGCCTCGAATGTTTTCGTGGGTACAACTTGTTTCCATTTGATACGCCCCGTTTCTCTATCGATAGCGACCGTGGCAAGTTCCTTTTCCTCGGCCCGAAACGTGGTTACGAAGATCGAGTCGCCACAAACGCATGGACTGGAATGCCCCTTGTCAAGCGGCGTTCGCCATAATTGCTTAGCATCCTCTTTGAAGTCGTCCGGTAGCGCCAGCTTTTCATTGGTAACACCATGGTCGTGCCGGAAATAGGACACTTCTTGTGCGTTTCCATGGGTGGTAACGAAGCACGCAAACGCGGCAAAAATAAACATACAGTGCACAATGATTTTCATCGTTCATCCCTATGAAAAAGCAGTTCAACCTAGAGTATCGTATTGTGTTTCAACCGGAGTGTGCCCACAAGTTCAGTTCCGGAGTCTAAGTAGGTATACGATTTGCCAATCGACGAATCGCTTTTCGACGTTAGCCTTCCCGAATTCTACGTTTTACACGAGATGTCGAATTACAAGCCTGGCTGCGTCGGGAAGGTATGGATTGTCCATCACAGATCGGCAAGTTCGACATTCCAGGGACCCAATGATCAACCAACATTCATTAAAGTATAATGATCGATACTAATTTGCCACTCAAGAAGATTTTTACGGATGGCTTGGCGTTCGTTGGCTGAAAGCCGCCGCTACGGGGGAACGAAACTATGAAAATTTTGCGCACGGCTCTGTACATACTTGCAGTTCTCTACCCTTTGCAGTCCACGCGAGCTGTGGAGCAGTGGCTTACAATGGAAGGCAGCTCACAAGGAATCGGAAAAGGGCAACACATCGTCTTTGTCACGGGCGAAGAATACTATCGGTCCGAAGAAGGTATGTGTATGTTCGCCCAACTGTTGTCTAGACATCATGGATTCAAATGCACCGTGCTCTTCGCCATCGATCCGGTAACTGGCACCATCAATCCCAATCGCAACAACAATATCCCTGGTCTTGCAGCGCTTGAAAGTGCTGACCTCATGGTGATCTTCGCGCGCTTTCGCGAACTGCCCGACGAAGACATGAAGCATATCGTGGATTACGTGAATGCCGGCAAGCCAGTCTTAGGAATTCGCAACGCGACACATGCGTTCCGTTATTCTCCCGGTAGCTCTAGTCCTTACAAAAAATGGGATTTTCAGAACCGCGAATGGCAAGGAGGATTCGGGCAGCAGATTTTGGGCGACACGTGGATTGCTCACTATGGCAAATTCCAAAAGGAAGCCACACTCGCAATCAAGAATTCAACGCAAAGTAAGCATCCTGTTTTACGAGGTGTCGGAGATAAGATTTTCTGTCATACCGATGTCAATTCTGTCGAGCGTTTGACAGCGCAAGATGTAGTGCTGTTCCATGGGCAAGTTCTATCCGGTCTCAGCGCCGACGATCCGCCGGTAACCGATAGTCGCAGGGATATGCGCATGCCCTTGGCCTGGTTCAAGACGTACGCAGCTCCATCGGGAAAACAGGGACGATCCTTTACGACCACTGCCGGCGCTTCACTAGATTGGCAAAGCGAAGACTTGCGACGATTAATGGTCAACGCCATGCTTTCGCTAACCGGTCATGATCATGAGATACCTGAGAGAACGAACGTCGACTTTGTTGAGGCCTATACGCCTCAGCCAACTGGGGCTCGGAGCGACGAAGCATGGGCTGCTGCCAAGTTGTCGCCAACTCATTGGATGACAAATCGACCGAAGCGTTAGCAGTCTGCCCGGCGATCGAGAATCCGGTTTAGGAGAAGACCAAAATGAAACGCAGCCACGCTCGTTCCCACGAATCGATTGAGTTCGCTCGCAGTCAACGTCGCACACAGCTGCCATCCACCAAAACGCAACGATCACGGTCCCTGCCAATCCGATTAGCCCCTGGTTGATTCTCCGCTTGCTTCAGAATCTGCGTGAAGTCGTTCATCAGGCCCAACGCGAAATTCTATGAACTGGGTTTGATCTAATGTTCCAATATAGCCGAAAAGCCTTGACGACCTGGCAAGCTCGAGCTTGTTTAGCACGAATGCATCGATCTCGTAGCGAACTAAGCTGGCTGCTCGCACCCCTGTCGGCTCGGTCGCCGTCAGCGCAACGAACGGCCCTCCGCCCAGAGTTACCCCGAACGCAGCGGCAACGAGTTCGGTCGCGATGTCCTCTTCCGCGTTGCATTGACGAGTTGGACACACTATCATCAGGTTCCTGCCTAATAGAATTGGTTCCCTCCCTTGATGTCGTATGGTCAATGATTCCTAAGCTCCTGCGTCTGGCCATTCTTGGTGCGATGAGTCTCAGTGGGATGAGCTTTTCGCTCGTTGCACAAGAAGTTGCGCGAACCGTACGAAGCTTCGGCGAAACCGTTCTGCCTATTGTTCGATCCCATTGCTCAGCATGTCATGGCCCTCAAAAGCAGGAGGGTGATTTTCGATTCGATACGCTCGCATCCGATCTCAAAGCCGACCCCAAAGTTGCCGAACAGTGGCACCGTGTGTTAAAGGTTTTGGAAAAGGGGGAGATGCCTCCTGAGGGAGCAAAGCCCTTGCGATCGGCCAAACGGAAGAAGTTGATAGATGCCATCGCTCGCGAAGTCGAAGATGCAATTCAAAAACTCGACACGAACGGCACGCATAGCGTCCCTCGTCGATTGAATCGAGTTGAATATGAGAATACGATGCGCGACCTTCTCGGGCTCGACATGGACTACGGACGCGACCTGCCCAGCGATCCACCCTCACAAGACGGTTTTTACAACAATGGCCAATCGCTTCCGATGTCGGCCGAACAGCTCCAGTGCTATTTGGATACTGCTCGTCGAGCTATGGATAAAGTGATCGTTAGTGGTCCAGCTCCCAAAGTCTTCCAGCACGAGTTCAAAAGTAGTAACGTCGGAGGCTGGAAAGGGGATGTTGAGCTTTCCAATCGATTGGGACGACGACAAGAGTTTATTGCGAAGATGGTTGGTGAATATCCTGAAGAAGGAGAGTTTTTGATTCGAGTCAAGTTGTCCGCTAACTTGAAGCAAGATATCGGTTTCCCACTTCTCGAAGTCTCCCTTGGCTACCGTCCTGATACGGAGATCTTGTTCGGTGAAGTTGCTCTCATTGAAATTGCAGAGCCTGCCATTCGAGATGCCGACGCAACTCCTGACAAAAATAATGAGGAAGGAGAAGGCCATCACGAGCCGCTTGAACAAGTCTTCGAGCTGCGAGGGCGTGTTGAGAATTTTCCATTGCCTGTTCGCGGGCAAGGCAAATTCCCGGGGCTCGTGATCAAGATTCGAAACGCCTACGACGACGGTTCGCCTCTTCCGAAAGGGAAGAAGGAGAAAGAAAATGGAAATAAGTGGATTTACCCAGAGGAACTCAACCTTCCTACCATGCAGATTCACTCGGTGGAGTTTGAGGGGCCAATCTTCGATCAATGGCCACCTCAGATGCATCGCCAAATCCTCTTTGATTCAGAGCAACGCAACACTGATGAAAAAACCTATGTTGCGGAAGTCCTTCATCGCTTCATGACGAGAGCCTACCGTCACCCCGTCGAGCCTTCGGAAGTGGATCGTCTCCTTGAGTTCTTCTTGGCCATTCGAAAGGAATTCCCTACCTTCGAGGAGGCGATACGTGAAACTCTTTCCATGGTACTGATCAGCCCACGCTTCTTGTACTTGATGGTACCGAGTGACAAAGAATCAGGAATCGACGATTCGGCGCTGGCGGCAAGACTCTCCTATTTTCTTTGGAGCACAATACCAGACACCGAACTGAATGAGCTTGCGACGCACGGTCGACTTCACGATTCGGATCGTATGGCGCAGCAGGTAGAACGGATGCTAAAGGACGACCAATCAACCCGATTTGTCGAGCAATTTATAGATCAATGGTTGAATATTGACAAGCTCGAGAATGTTTCCGTAAGCCAAGAACGGTTCAAAGGGTTTGATGATCGAATCAAAAAGGAGATGCGTCGCGAGACACAACAGTACTTCAAGTATCTTCTGGATCATGACTTGAGTGCGATGAATCTCCTACGTTCGGATTTCGTGGTAATCAACGAAAAGATGGCCAAGCATTACGGAATCGGTGGAGTTTGGGGAGCGAGTTATCGCAGAGTTGAAGTGGAGCCAACTCTTCATCGAGGTGGGCTGCTCGGACAAGCGAGTCTCCTTCTTAGCAACTCAACAGGTCGCGACTCGCATCCTGTAAGGCGCGCGGTATGGATTCGGGACCGGCTTCTCAACGATCCACCCTCACCCCCACCAGCCGATGTTCCGCCACTGAAGGAGGCCGACCCAAATTTCGGACAACTGTCGGTTCGCGAGCAGTTAGAAATACATCGGAGCACTGATTCGTGTGCTCGATGTCATCGTGGACTGGATCCCTGGGGTATTGCCCTCGAAAACTTCGATGCGGTTGGTCGGTGGCGGAGCGAGTCGATCGATGCCACCGCAATCTTCCCCGGTGATCGAAAAGTCCAGGGATTTGAGCAACTTCGTGAGTATCTCGTCGCTGAACATGCTAGTCAATTCGCAGGTTCGCTCGTTTCGCGGCTTTTGACTTACGCCTTGGGCAGAAAACTGGAGTTGTCGGATCAGCCCACCGTCAATAGATTGACAACCGAGTTTGCGGCGGATGGCTATCGACTCAAGTCTCTGATACAAAACGTGGTAAAGACATCCGCATTTCAAAACTCTGGAACAGGTGGTTGATCGACGATGAAAAACAAATCATGGCACCTTGATCGACGAACATTCTTGATGGGGACCGGAGTATCGCTTGGGCTTCCATGGCTTGATTGTATGGCCGCAAGTGTCCCCAAGGATTCGCAAGCGAAACGATTCTGCGCGATGTACTTCGGGTTCGGAGTCAGTTTGCCCGACGAAAAGAGCGAGCAAGCCAAGTGGCGATGGTTTCCCAAGGGGGAGGGAAAAGAGTATCAATTCAATGAAAGTCTTGCCCCGCTTGAAGCGTATCGCGATCGACTGACGGTGCTCGGTGGACTCTCTCATCCGCACGGGCGGAAAATGGGGGCGCACGATACCGCCGATACTTTCTTAACTGGCGCCCTAATGAATGAAAAATCGCTCAACAACACAGTCTCGCTGGATCAGGTTCTAGCAAAAGCAAACGGTGACCAAACGCGATTTTCGTCCTTGGTTATGTCAACCGATGGTGGTGTTGGGGAGCCGACTCGTTCGAGCACTCTATCGTACGATGCCAAGGGCCGACCGGTTCCTGCCCTCAATCAACCTCGCCGCATCTTTGAACGATTTTTTGGAGTGGGTGACGCGGATTCGATAGCGGAGCGACGTCGTCTGAAGAGCCAATCTGTGATGTTGGATCGCGTTCTCGACAATGCACGTTCTTTGCGACGACAGCTTGGAAAGCAAGATCAAGATAAGTTCGACGAGTACCTCTCCTCGGTTCGCGAAATTGAAGAGAGGGTCGAAACTTCGCAAAGATGGCTAGAGATCCCACGCCGCGAACTTCGGGATGAAGAGCTTCAGATGCTCCAGTTAGACTCCGATGAAAATGCACCGTTCGCTTTCATTCGCACGATGTACGACTTGCTCTACCTCGCCTTTCGAACGGACTCTGTCCGAGTTGCGACCTATCAAATCACGAACATGGCCGATGGATCTTCCAAGGCAGGGAAGTTTCCTCAACTAGAGGGATTCAAGGATTCGCTCCATACGCTCGCTCATGCATGGGATAAGCCTGAAGGTGCTGAAATTCTCGGCAAATGGGATCGGTTGATGATCGAGCAGTTTTCGCATTTCCTTGAGCGGTTGGCTTCGGCACAAGATCAGAATGGTGCGATCCTCGACAATACGTTGGTGCTTTATGGAAGCAGTAATAGCAACACGCACAATAACAATAACTACCCGTTGATCCTTGCGGGGGGCAAGAACCTAGGGTTGAAACATGGACGCTATTTAAAGATCGATGACAAGGTTCCACTATCGAATCTCTTTGTGACCCTTCTTGATTGCATGGGGACGAAGCGAGAGTCCTTTGCAGATAGCACCGGCGATCTAAGCGAACTCCGAAGCTAAATGAGCAATGGCATTGGCTTTGACTTTTGTCGGCTTTGTCAACGGAGGCCCTAATCGATACCGGTTTCTTCCACAAAGCTGACGTGTTGTTTCGTAATGGAAACCTCTCGTCAGTCAATGCCGTAACGACGCATCTTTTGACGGAGGGTGGATCGATGCAACCCTAATCTGGCTGCCGTCGCGGCTCGATTATGCGCCGACCTCTTGAGCATTTCTTCCAGTAAGGGGGGTTCAACCAAAGCGAGGAACTCGTCATAGAGCATTCCAAACTCGGTTGAACTACCCGCTTCTGCGGTTTCCTCGGAGAGCTTTCCGTTCAGCCATTCTTTGACGATCACAGCGATCGATCGATTCCTCGCTTCGTCTGCAGGCTGCCCCAGCTTGCGAACCTCGATATGCTCAAAGGCTTCGCGAACGTTCGATAAGTCCAAAGGTTGGTTCGGGTAAAGCGCGATCGCTTTCTCGACAACATTTCGTAGCTGCCGCACATCGCCCGGCCATTCTTGAGTCGACATCCAATACAGCGCACTCGGAGTGAATGTGCCGTTTGCACATTTCTTATTCAATCGATTCGCGATCGCCTGCGCTATAAGCACTGCGTCCTCTTTTCGAAAACTGAGCGGAGGGACATCAATCTGCATCACACGCAATTTCTGAAGCAGACTCGGGTCGAACTCTTCATGTTTTTCCAGCTCGTGATGCGTCCCTATCAACATTCGGGCCGAACAATGTAATGTTGTTCCTGAACCATGTGGCGTATAAAAGGAATCTTCAAGCACTCGCAGGAGTTGCGATTGCACGCTGCCTGGCAAATCGAATGCTTCGCAGATAAATAGACTGCCCTCGCCTGCTAGGCCGAACAAGCCAGTCTTGAGAGTCCCGCCGCCTGGGTCATCTTGAACATTGCCAACAAACTCCAGTTCCAAGTTCTCGATCGGTATCGACGCAGGCTTCACCGAAAGGAATGGTCGTTGCGATCGTTCGCTGTGCCGATGGATCGAGGCGGCTACCGATTCGATCGGCGCTCCGTCCGGTCCCGTGATCAACACAGGTTGGGTCGAGCGACTTGCGATGGCGATCTGACGGTACGTTTGCTGAATGGCTGCCGAATTTCCGAGAAGCAACACCTCGTTGATCGGAACGGTAAAGTCAATTGTATTCTGCTGAGGAATGAGTGACCCCACAGCCACCGAGTCAATCGCTTTCTCAATCGTTCGAATGGCATCTTGCAGGTCGAAAGGTTTCACCAAGTATTCGAAAACACTTGCCTTCATCGCTTTGACTGCAGTCGATAGATCGCCGAATGCGGTCATCAAGACGACAGGAACTCCTGGTCGAAACTTGGCGACAGCATCGACAACGCAAAAGCCATCGGCGTGCGGGAGCCGAACATCCGTTATGATCGTATCACATGGCTGCTCCACAGAACGAAGTGCTTGGATAGCGCTCTCCGCGTCAGAGAAAACGCTGACTCTCACGCCGCGATTCTCTAACGCTTTGCGGAGCGACCAGCAAATTGCCGGTTCATCGTCAACGATCCATGCGACCGGGGTTTTCAAGATGAAGACTCCGACTCGTAAACGCTGAACTCGAAAACGGTCCAGCCCTCGCGTCGGTCCCAATTCAATTCGCCACCCAATGCGACGGCGACTCGTTTGCACATAGACAGTCCCAGTCCAACTCCTTCAGGTTTCGTGGTCACAAATGGTTCGAACATGGAATCACGGATTTGTTCATCCGGACCAGGACCGTTATCGCGAACGGACCAAACCCAAGCGCGACGAGTATTCGTTGCATCTTCTGATTTTCGTACGGAACAAACAATTTCGACCGTACCACGAACATTAACTGCTTCCATTGAGTTCATCACCAAATTGACAAGTACACCGACGATCGCTTCGCCATCCGGCAAGATCGAGGGTTCCAATGTAGTTGTTGGGGAAGATTCGCCGATAGGTGATGAAAAAACATCCAACTGAATTTGTCGATGGGTTGCCATCGGTCGGACCAAATCGACTACCGACTCGGTAATCTGTTGCGCACTCATGGGGGTAGCCGCAGTGTTAGCTTGATTCGAGCGGACCGCTAACAGTCTGCGAATTTGTCCTTCAGCCAGATCGAGCTGCCGCATCGCAACACTGATCGCTTCGGTATCGGATGTCCCGCCATCGCACGTTTGCAAAGCAAGCCTAGCTCCCGTAAGGTGGTTTCTCAGCTCGTGAGCCAATCCACTCGCGAGCAAGTGGATAAGTCGAGCCCGTTCATTGTGTGCAATTTGCTTTTGCGACGCATCGAGTTGTAAACTCATCTCGTGGATCGCTCCTTGAAGCGACTGAATATCGTCCGCTGGGCCGATCAACGGTCGCTTGGAAAAGTCCCCCTTGGCAATCGCGCCGACTTCCATTTTCAAATGATCGATTCTGCGAGCAAACTTCGCCGCAATCCAAGTCGCAACAATCCCAATCGCTATTGAGGAGAGCATTCCTGTCACAATAGGCAACATGAAGGCTAGCCAACCATCGTTGCGAATCGACTCTTTCTCCAGCAATAAGAGTATCTGTTCTTCTTGACGGAATGCTAACAGTCGCATCGATTGTTCGGAGAGTTTGAGCGTTCGAGGCTCCGTGCTGTCTTCGTCATACCCGATCCGTCCCAGCGTTTCTATTTCACTAGGGTTCAATGCTAATGTAGATCGCATCGCAGTGGATGTCACCTGTTCTGTAGCCTGTCCATCCATTGCCCAAGGAAGAATGACTAAGTCGAGGCCTGTCAATGCATGCAACTGCTGCAATACGCTCGGTGTAAGAGGGAACGGAGCTGCCGACAAGAGCTTGCCCGTGGCGAGAAGCCGCTCGCGGGATGCTCGCAGAGAAGCACGATCGGCAGCCCATTTCGAAACACTTGCAACGAGAATTCCTGTTGCAAGAACACAAACCAGAATAGGGCCGAGGAACTGCCTCAATAACGAGTAGTTCCTGATGGGAACCGATTTGCTCAAGAGTTACTTGACCTTGATCTCTTCGGGCATCAACGCCCAAACCGTCGGCATCGATCGATGCTGGTTTTGCGAATAGCGAAGCATCGTTTTGATGCCATCCAATCGAAAGCCCAAGGCTCCAAAGGTCTGAATCCACTTGTTTTCGATCTCGGCGAATGGTTTATTGAGGGAGACTTCTCCATCGCTGTCCCCGCCGAGCATACTAAGCAAACCGTTTCCTTCGGCAGGTTCTGGTCGGTGAACCGTCTTGTACTTTCCACCTCCAGCCTTTTTGGCCACAATGCTGATGCAGTCATCAACACCACCGATCTCGTCGATCAACCCAACTTGCTTGGCTTGTTCACCAGACCAGACGCGACCACCTGCAAGGGCTTTGACTTTATCCGCTGGTAACTTTCGAGACTCGCTCGCATATGCGATAAATTTTCCGTAGACATCGTCGATGAATCGCTGCATGTTTCCGATCTCTTCATCGGACCAAGCTCGATCGATCGCATCGGAGGAAGCAGACGCATCCAGCGAGATCGATTCAACATGTACACCCACACGTCGAAGAAGCGAACCAACACTCAGCTTCAAAGAAAACACGCCAATCGAACCTGTAACCGTCCCTTGTTCAGCATAGATGGGTTGTCCGATGCATGTAACCCAATATCCGCCGGAAGCTGCCATGTTTCCCATCGAGAAGACTAGTGGTTTCTTCTTGGCTAACTCCGCGAGCGCTTGGCGTATAGCTTCGCTAGCGGTGGCACTACCGCCCGGCGAGTTGACGCGTACTACTACACCTTTGACTTTATCATCTTGCGTCAATTCTTCGATCGCCTTTACCATTGGGCCGGCGACGATGGAACCTGGCTCGCTCGTCTTACCATCGACGATCGTCCCTTGCAAATGCAGTACTACAACAGATTCATCCTTGAGTTTGTTCGAAACTTCTTTTGGGCCGGCCATTGCTTTCCCCATCAGTTCGAAAATCGATACTTCTCGTTTGGGCTTTGTCTTTGGTTTGGTCCATTCAATGTCGGAACCGATCATTCCTTGAATCGTCTTCTTCATCGAACCATACGGCGCTAGCTTGCTTACAAGACCTGCCGCGAGTGCTTCCGAGGGTAACAGCATTCTTTTCTTCTGAAGATCTCGAACCGCTGCGGTCGTCAGACCTCGACCTTTGGCAATACGAGAAACTTGGGCCGCATTGATCGACTCAAGCATTTTCAGATAGTGACCGCGAAGATGTTCGCTCATCATCGGATTAAGGTAAGGCTCGACCGCACCTTTGAAGTCACCGGCCCTGACGACGGATGCTTTCACTCCGACGAGATCCATCGCTTCTTTGTAGAACATCGTTTCCATGGATGCTGACGGCATATCGACGCCGCCAAAATCTGCCATCAACACTTCATCGCATTGCGAAGAGATGGCCATATGGACATTGCTCGCATTCTCCAACCAAGCGATCGTCTTCTTTCCTTTTGCTTTGAAAGCGGCGAGGCGTCGTGTCAATTCATCAAGCTGCGCCGAGTTCATGCTCAGTTCGGGATCGGAAAGATCGAACAAAACATAGGATAAGTTTTCCTCAGCGGCCATCTCATCGAGATAATCGCAGAGTTTGAAGAAGGACTTCGTCTTGCCTATCCCGCCACCCAAGAGGATTGCGGTCGGGTCCAAGGCCGCGGGTTCGCTCAAATCTTCGTAGTTGCCATTCATCGCGATCCATCGAAGTTGCTTCTTCGCAGGAACTTTTTCCTTGGCCGTTACCTTTCGTTCGGGACGCGACGTTTTCTCTGCGGACTTTTCTTCTATTTCTTCCTCAGCTTTGGTTTCGGGTTTGGCTTCAGAAGCTGGTTCAGCCGGTTTCGTCTCTGACGCGGGTTTTGACTCTTGAGCAGGAGGTTTTGACTCTTGAGCAGTAGTCGCGGTCGCGGTTGTGGCCGGGGCAGCTTCTTGTCCAGCGGCCGTGCCGTTCGCGACGCTCACTAACGAAAACAATCCTAATAACCCAAACAAACCGACTCTGGTTAGTTTCATTCTCACGATGGCAGTGACCTATAAATTAAATTTCGCGGGTAAGTGACAGTTTGAGAGGCCAAGGGGTGCGGCAGGAAGGAATCTTGCCCGTAAATCCAATTCCGAAGTCTCCGGAGATTGAGCTGAGCCCGCCCGCCGCACCGTGTTCAGATTATAGCTTGCCAGGAAGCTGAATCTGGGGGTTCTTGGCGGGATTGGAAAAATTGCCGTTTGCCAATCGCTCAAACTCAATAACAATTGATCGAATGGTATTCCGTCTGTTCCTTTAGGCTCGCTGATGATCGTAACGATAGATGGCCCCGCTGGTGCCGGGAAAAGTTCAGTCGCAAGAAAACTTGCCGGCGCCCTCGGGTACGAGTTTTTGGATACCGGGGCGATGTACCGTTGCGTGACTTTGGCCTGCATGAACCAAAGTGTATCTCTGAGTGACACCGAACGTGTTGCCGATGTTGCCCGCAATGTTTCAATTCAATTTTCCAACGGAATCGTGCTACTCGACGGAGTGAACGTCACCGATGCCATTCGGGAACCGAACATCAGCCAAGCCATCAAGGAAGTAGCTGACAATCTGGCCGTACGCGAATGCATGGTCGAAGCGCAAAAGAAATGGGGCCAGGGAAAAGATGCCGTCACCGAAGGTCGCGACCAAGGGACGGTCGCTTTTCCAGACGCTGCTTGCAAAATCTTTTTAACCGCGTCCGCCGAAGAACGAGCCCGACGCCGGGTTGCCCAGTTGCAAAGCAAACAGATTCCTGCAGATTTTGAATCGATCCTGGCATCGCAGTTAGAGCGAGATGAACATGATCGAACACGACCGGTCGGAGCGCTGATTGCCGCCCCCGATTCCATTCATTTGGATACCGATCAACTTTCAGAAGATCAGGTTCTCGCCGAGTTGATTCGCATCGTAAAAAGCAAAAAGCAAAAGCAAAAAGGACCACATTTTGCAAAACAGAAACGAAATGGAGAAGGATGCGAGGTCCGCGATGTGGCTCCATGAATCACAAGCCGACTGCTTCAGCCTATGAGCGGTTCTGTTGGCGATCAACTATGGACCGTTGGACGCAGACTGTTCTACAGGTTCTTGCAATTGTCCTCGCGGATGGTGTCCGTACTCCTGTTTTCATTTCGAACAGAGGGCAGGCATCATTTGAATTTCGACGGCGGGGCAATGCTGCTTTCAACGCATCAATCGTTGCTGGATCCTGTGTTGATCGGGTTAGCTGCCAATCAACGTTTGAATTACCTTGCCCGCAAAACACTCTTTACAAATCCTGCATTCGCTTTTTTGATCCGCGTGCTCGATGCGATTGAGATCGATCGGGAACGTGGTGGACTCAGTGGCCTCAAGGAAATGCTAAAGCGTCTGCAACGAGGCGAGTGGGTGCTCATGTTTCCAGAAGGAACACGGACCGTGGACGGATCTGTACAGCAGATCAAGCCCGGATTCATCCCAATTGCTCGCCGTTCTGAAGTGCCGATCGTTCCCATAGCCATCGTCGGTGCATACGATTGCTTGCCGCGTGGTACCAAACTGCCGACGAGGAAGCCGATTTCCGTTGTTTTTGGAGAACCGATTCGGTTCCCGGACTATGGACCGTTGGATGACCAGCAGTTGCTAAAGTTGTTATCCGATCGGCTTGTGCAGCTTTATGATCGTGGAAGGGAGTTAACGAATGTCAAACCAGCTTGAATTTAAACCTTGCCCGTATTGCGGAAAGTCTGTTCGCACCAATGCCGTGATTTGCCATCGCTGCCATAAACCACTAGGGCTAGCGAAAGTCAACATCCAGGTGTCCAAGGAAGAGAAAGATGGACAGAACGAAGGGGAAGAGTATGCAGCCAAGTTTGATGGTTACGACTCCAAACAGGATGACTTTGATTACGAAGAATACCTTTCAGACGAATTTGGAGCCCCAAGAAAGAAAACGATTTTCACGTGGCGAACAGTCGCGTGGGTGATGGTTTTCGTCATGATCGCACCCGTGGTACTCATGGCCTATCGATTGTGGCAGATCTTTTCTTAGACGCAGAAGTTGGGAGGGATCACTAATAAAACCAGCCTCCCATTGCTTCTCTCGACCCTCCAAGAAGGAGGGTGATTCCAGAGCTACTTTTTCACGACGCCGACTTTCTCCAGAATTTCTGCGAGATCTTTGCCGTGATTCTCGGTGTTCACTTTGGACTCGACGGCTAGTAATTTGCCATCTTTGCCGATGATAAATGTTGTTCGGCTGGCTTTGCTTCGGTCGGCACTCAAAACGCCAAAGAGTTCTGCATTCGTACCTTTAGGATCGCACAAGATCGGGTAGTCCAAATCGAGACTCTTCGCAAAGTCCCTGTTCTTCTCGACGGGATCAGTACTCGCAGTGAAATAAGCGACATCAAACTTCTTTAGAAGATCGCCGTGTTCTTTCATCGATTTGCATTCTTTGGTGCATCCACCTGTAAAGGCCCTAGGGAACCATGCGATAATGACCGCCTTCTTCCCAACAAAGTCTTTACTGGAGTACGTTTTCCCGTCGCTACCTTGCATCTCGAATTCCGGAGCTTTGTCACCTACCTTTGGCAACTCCGCTTGAGCCGATGAACCGACGAGAGCAGCAAGTGCTAACGAAAGAGCGAACATAGATATCTTGATCATAGGTTTTACCTTGGAAATGAAAGTTCGAGAAATATTCGTGTCGCTTCCGATTATCCTACTTTACGTCACCTGCGACAAGTGGGATAGGCTTCCAGCCTGTCGACTGCAGCGACGGTGGGTAGGCTATCCTGTCGACTGCAATGATGCTGGATAGGCTTCCATCGTCTTCTGAGTAATGACTAATTCTTCGGATGCAATTCGACTGCGACCGGTACTATTGGAGCCAGGATTCCAATGCATCGATACCTCGATCGAACTCTCGTTGCTTCAAAAGGGAAATGCACTCGCGAATGCGAGCCTCATGTTCGATTCGGAAAGGGACTCCTGAACCGGCGGACGGTGGATTCGGCACGAGAACGTGGGAATTACATGCAAGCAGTTTCGCGATGGAGTTCGAGTCTTTCAAACTCGTCGATATTCGCGGATAGCAGATGTTTTTGGGGTATTCATGGAATTCCGCGACGTCCGCTTTGGTTGCGACCAAGATAACTCGCTGTGTTGTTAACTTTGTTAAGATTTGATGATGAGGCTCCGTCCACCCTTGCTCAGGAGCCACCAACAGTAGGACGCAATCAGCATCCTCCACGGCCGTGAGGCTTGACTGAATCCCTTGTAATTCGATCTCGTCGTCTGTCGAGTGAACTCCAGCGCTATCAGTGATCTGAATTGGCCAACCATCGATACTGGTTTGCTCATGCAGTAGATCCCGTGTCGTACCTGCTGATTCATGTACGATCGCTCGTTGGTAACCGAGGATCGCATTCAAAAGACTGCTCTTACCAACATTCGGTGGCCCAGCCAAAACGACTTTCCAGGGAACTACAAGATGCAGTCCTACCTCGGAACGCGTATGCAACTCCTGAAGAATCTTCGTGGCTATGTCTATTTTTTGTTGCCGAAGATTCGCGATCGCAGATTCTAACTCTAGCCGAAGCGCTCCTCGCTTTTGATCCAATAAGATCGCAGTCGTGCGCATCGATGTGGCTTGAAGAACATCTTCGATTGCTTCGTTGACAATCGTATCTGTCGATGAGGATGCCAATACATCGGACCAGGAAACAAGCTCGAAGCCATCGCGAGTCAGTTGATTGAGAATGCGTTGCGAAGCGGTCGATCCACCGTGGCAATGAAGCTCGAATGTGTCCGTTCCTGTCTTGCAAACCACGATCGACTCACCTGCCGCTTCGGCGCTGGCGTTCTTGATCGTGCCGTAGCGAATGTGATTGATCCCGAGCGGGGCATTGGAGGCCGCGTTAGGAACCCAATGGTTGCGGATCCACGATTCGGCTCCCGGGCCGACGACTTGCAATACGGCGATCGCTGCTGGGGCTGTGGACGTTAATCGCACTACATGGTTCATGCGAATATGTACTCTAGGATTTGTTGATGTACCGACTCAATGGACTGCGACGCATCGACAACGCGATAGCAACTCGGCGGACCAAGTTTCTTGACTTCGGTAAGGAATCCGTTGCGCACTTTGCGGAAGTAATCGAGTCCACGCTTTTCCAATCGATCTTGGCCACGTTGGATCCGAGTAAACGCGACGTCGGGATCCAAATCGAGGACGATCGTTTTGTCTGGAGAAAGACCGCCCGTCGCACAATTCCCAACGCTCCACAACGCATCGACGTCGAGCCCGCCCGCGGACCCTTGGTAGACAACATTTGCCAACAAGAAACGATCGCAGACTACGGTTTGTCCCGACTGCAATGCGGGGCTCAATTGCTCGTTCACCAATTGTGCACGGCAAGCCATATAGAGCAGCATTTCAGCCGTATTGGCGAGTGGAATGTCTTCTCGATGCAGCAAAATTTCTCGGACTGCTTCCCCCAACTTGGTACTTCCGGGATCACGGAATTGCGACACCGTATGTCCACGAACGATCATCGCATCGCACAACAGTTTGATCTGAGTCGATTTTCCTGCACCATCCACACCATCCAACGAAATAAACATTCGACATCTCGAAAAAGTCAGACCCACCATTCAACTGTTCCGCGATTTGCCGAACTCTAGAATGTGGTATCTTATCGAGTCTAACGAGGCCTGCGAGGCCGATTGCGACTACCGGAGTACTCATGAACGACGACAAAATTCCTATTTCTTCCCGGGAACTACCATCCGAAGCGTTTGGCGAGGACGAAAAGGCAAGGCCGCAACCCGCAGACGAACCACCGTATTCGTTGGAAAGTGATGATCTCATCGACATGATGAGGCGGACCGTCGATCGACTTCACCTGGACGGCACAACTCGTGGCGATTTGAAAATTTTGAGTCGGTCGCTTCGAGAGTTGAGGTATGCATTCAAAGTCTTCCAGCCTTACCGACGTCGAAGAAAGGTAACCATCTTCGGATCTGCACGCACGCAACCGGATCATCCTACGTATATGATCGCTGTCGAACTCGGAAAACGGATGGCCGAGCATGGCTGGATGGTCATCACCGGCGCGGGGGGCGGCATCATGGAAGCAGGCCACAAAGGGGCTGGCCGCGAAATGTCGATGGGTCTCAACATCATGCTGCCCTTCGAACAATCGGCGAACCCGTACATCCAAGGGGACCCCAAGCTGGTCACGCTCAAATACTTCTTCACTCGGAAGTTGATGTTCGTGAAAGAATGTAGCGCTGTCGTCTGCTGTCCCGGAGGATTCGGAACGTTAGATGAAACGCTCGAAGTGCTGACGTTGCTTCAAACGGGCAAGCAAACGATGTTTCCTTTGGTTCTTTTGGATGAAGCCAACGGTACGTTTTGGCGTGGCATGGAGAAGTTCTTCCTCGAAGAACTGATGAAGAGTCGACTGATTAGCCCTGACGATGTTCATCTTTATCGGATCGTACATTCGGTGAACGAAGTCATGGAAGAAATATCTTCGTTCTATCGCGTGTACCACAGTATGCGGTACGTGAACGATACGTTGATCCTGCGAATGACGAAGAGCCTAACTCCGGAAACGATTGCTGAACTCAATAGCGAATTCAAAGACATTGTTGTTTCGGGAGTGATCGAACAGCGAGGCCCACTCCCCGAGGAGTCGTCCGAACCAGAATTGGCCGAGATGCCTCGCTGCATATTCCACTTCAATCGCCGAAACCTCGGTCGATTGCGTCAGTTGATCAATCGAATCAATCAAGGATAGGGGGGCAATCAAGCGGTGCCAAAGCCGGTGCCGCGGTGCCAATGCCGGTGCCGTGCGGTGCCAATGCCGGTGCCGTGCACTTTTAGTCATTGCCGGCGCCGTGCACCTTTCGCGAAGCGATTTGATTGTTTGTTGATGTCAACACCATGCTGACAAGCGAAGTCACATTGTGATCTCTACGCAGATAACGCCGTATTCGAGCTACGTACGCCCAACCGCCCAAAGAACTTTCACGATCTCTGGACCAATATCCTAGCCTACAATTTAGACCTAACGACCTTCAGAACCGACGTCTCTAGACAGCCTTTGAAGCATCTGAATCGCTGATTAGAAACGAGGTTGTGCAAAAACGATAGATTCGCCTTCGGTTCCGAGACTCATTGAAGAGACGCCTTCAAGTGAATTGTCTTCGGTTGCAAGCGTGCTCTAAAGCGTAAACGATTCAATACTATATTGAATCGAACATGATCAAACCAAACATTTGCGGACTTTCTTCTGCCCCGGCTGGAACTTTCTTACGCCCAAGACAGCCTCTTCTCGCATCCGATCCGGTGATCCCGGCCCGCGACTCCTGCCAAAGTATCGCTTAAAGTTCCATACCAAATCGCACCACATCCCCTCAGCAATCCCCAGCTTCGCCAAAATCGGTGCATGGTCTGCCGTGATTTTTCCATTC